>NZ_WCJE01000001.1 GCF_016743335.1 Streptococcus suis
TTTATTCAAATTTTAATTGGTACTCAATGAAAATTAAAATCAGACTAGCTCCAATGGAGATTGACACTCATCAAATCAAGTCAACAACGTCTGGTTTTGATTTTCGAAGAGTATGAAGAGGGAACTGACCGACCTCGTTGTGATTATTGCTCGTTAAAAAAAGCTTCATAGAGTGCGTGCAGAGCGCGTTTCTTTTCTTCGGTTTTGACAACGAACATAACAGAAACTTCACTGGCTCCCTGTGAAATCATTGCCAAGTTGACATTTTGTTTAGAGAGGGCAGTGGTAGCGGTAGCTGTTACACCGACATGGCTCTTCATATTTTCACCAACAATCATGATAATAGATAAACCATGTTCGATTTCGGCCTTGTCAACTTCCATTTTCGTATTGAGTTGACGAAGGATCTCTTCTTCCTTGATAGGAGTCAATTCACGCTCACGGACTACGATGGATAAATCGTCAATACCGGTCGGCATGTGCTCCCAGCGAATATTGAGATCTTCGAGAATTTGCAAAACCTTGCGACCAAAACCAACTTCACGGTTCATCAAATATTTAGACAAGTTAATGCTGACAAAACCATCGTCTGCAGCAATACCGACAACAGGAACTGTTTGCTCGGTATGTTTGTGTACAATTCGGGTACCAGGGTGAGTTGGGTTATTGGTGTTTTTAATAACCAATGGAATCCGTCCGCGATAGGCAGGAAGGAGGGCTTCATCGTGGAGGACGGAGAAACCTGCATAAGCTAATTCTCGCATTTCACGATAGGTCAATTCTTTGATTGAATGTGGATCTTTAATGATGCCAGGATGGGCTGCAAAAATACCATCGACATCTGTAAAGTTTTCATAGAGGTCAGCCTTGACCCCGGCAGCAATGATGGAACCTGTAATATCCGATCCACCTCGTGAGAAGGTACAAATCTGGTTATCAACAGTTACACCGAAGAATCCTGGGATAATGAGTACTTCATCTGTATCACGAAGCTCTTCGATTTTGTCATAACTTGAAGGCAAAATGCGAGCATTTCCTGGCTCGGAGCTGACAACAATACCAGCTTTTTTAGGATGGACATAGCGTGCAGGCAATCCTCTGTGGGTAAAATATTCGGCAATCAATTTGGCATTATTATCTTCACCAGCTGCTAAGAATGCGTCGTAAAGGAATTCGTTATCATCAATTGGTAGGCTGGCCAAAGAGATGATGCTGTCTGCGATTTTCTTCATGCTGTTAGCTGTGAAACCAAGTTCGTCAACCATTGCCTGATAACGGTTGATGATCCATTCTTGACTGGCAGTCACATCTTTTCCGTTAACATATTCTTTATAATATTTAATCAACGCATCAGTAACTTTAGTATCCTCGGCATTGCGTTTTCCAGGTGCAGACACCACAACAAAGCGACGTTCTGAATCAGATTGAACAATATTGAAAACTTTTTCTAACTGTCCAGCTGAAGCAAGTGAGCTTCCCCCAAATTTAATAACTTTCATTCTCATCTCCTTGGATATTTTTTTCTATTATAGCAGAATGATATGAAATTGTCAGTATGTTCAGACAAATCTTGCCAAGAATTTTATCGAAAAACGAACAAGAGACAAGTATGAAAATTTCAGAAAAATATTTTTTCTTTCAACTGTGTTACAATTAAAGGAATAGGAGGCGAGTATGGTAAAAGCAATTATTTTCGACATGGATGGTGTACTTTTTGACACAGAAACATTCTATTTTCAGCGTCGAGCGGATTTTTTAGCGACAAAAGGTTTATCGGTTGATCATTTGGATCCATCTATATTTGTAGGTGGAAGGGCTAGTCAAATTTGGCAACGGATTTTAGGGGATGATTATGATAACTAGGATGTCCCTGCCTTGGAAGAAGAATATCGTGTATATAAAGAAAAGCGACCAACCCCTTATGCAGAGAGGATTTTTCCTGAAGTTAAAGCGGTATTGGAGAGACTAACTATCCAAGGTATTCCTGTAGTTTTGGCTTCAAATACCGACCGTTCAGAAATCGAACGTGCTCTACTAGATGCTGGTATACGCTCTCATTTTAGTCATATTTTCTCAGCGATGGATTGTGAGACTCCAAAACCAGATCCCGCGGTTTATGTGAAAGCAGCTAGTGCAACAGGAGTAGCTAAATCGGACATTTTAGTATTTGAAGATAGTGCGAAGGGGATTGAAGCGGCTAAAAAAGCAGGTTTGACAGTTTGGGCTATTCGAGACCAGCATTATGGAATTGATCAGTCGAAAGCAGACAAATTGATAGACAATCTTGAAGATGCCTTTGACTTATTGCGATTTTAAGAAATATGATATTGTAGTCCAAGCATCAGTTCTCGTGAAAAATGGTATTTCTAGCTCAGAATCCAGTTAAATCTTCCAAAAGTATTAACGTGAAAAAATGAAAGTTGTAAATTAATCTTAGATCCTATATTTACAGTTCAGACTTGCATATTGAGGTTGTTTTTTTCAAAATACAGTCAGTATTTCATACAGTCAGTATTTCCCGCAAAACCTACCTTGATGAGTGAAAAAGCCAAGGCGCTTTGCGTGTGAATATAGGTTCTTAGACACGTTATTTTCTAGCATATCTAAATTTTATATTGCGATGATAGTCCCCATCTTTTTCGGACGTCACACTTTACTTGCTAGAAAAAAAGTGACAATTATAAAAACTGTGTTACAATGGAAAACAAGAATTTGAAGTTTGATATTCAAATCTTTTAATTATCAAACTATTTTGAAAGGAGCAAGAGAATGGCCTGCCAAACAATTCGTTATGAAGTAATTGATTCCGTAGCGATTCTAACTTTAAACAGACCGGAAGTGGCAAATGGTTTTAATATTCCTATGTGTGAAGAAATCTTAGAAGCAATCCGCCTTGCAGAAGGGGATGCCTCCGTCAAAATTTTACAAATTCAAGCACAGGGTTCCATTTTCTCCGTGGGTGGAGATTTAGTTGAGATGAAGCGTGCAGTTGATGATGATGATATTGCTTCTTTGGTAAAAATAGCAGAGCTGGTGAATGATATTTCGTTTGCGATGAAGAAATTGTCTAAAGTAGTCATTATGGTGACAGATGGGGCAGTGGCTGGAGCCGCGGCTAATATGGCAGTGGCAGCTGATTTTGTTATTGCCTCCAGCAAGACAAAATTCATCCAAGCCTTTGTAGGCGTTGGACTTGCGCCGGATGCGGGGGGACTCTTTCTACTGAGTCGTGCTATTGGGGCTAATCGTGCTAGTCACTTGGCGATGACAGGAGAGGGCTTATCAGCGGATAAGGCTTTAGAATATGGGATTGTTTATAAATTGGCAGAGCCAGAAAAACTAGAAAAGACAGTTGCCCAGGTCATAAAAAAACTCTTGCGAGGCTCAGTAAACTCTTATGCAGCAATCAAACGACTGACATGGGAAAGTCAATTTAAAGACTGGGAGTCTTATCGCCGATTGGAGCTGGATTTACAAGAAACATTGGCCTATAAAGAGGATTTTAAAGAGGGAGTTAGAGCGCACGCAGAACGACGTAGACCAGTGTTTACGGGAGATTAATTTTTAAATTAGTAAAAAAATGTTTGACAATCAAAGTTTTATGGTTTATACTTTGACTATCAAAGTAAAGGAGGCCTGTTTTGGAAGATCCAAAAGTAAATGAATATCTAACGGCCATTTTTAACAATGTGTTGGTGATTGAAGAAACAAGTCTGCGTGGTAGCCGATTCAATGATATTTCGATTAAGGAAATGCACACGATTGATGTGATAGGAAGTATTGATGGAGCTACTCCGAGTGATGTTGCTCGGACTTTGATGGTAACCTTAGGTACTGTTACAACTAGCTTGAACAATTTGGAAAGAAAAGGATATGTTGAGCGTATTCGTTCGACCAAAGATCGGCGAGTTGTTCATCTCTATCTGACCAAAAAAGGTCGACTGGTCTATCGTTTGCATCAACGATTTCACAATGAAATGGTGAAACAGATTACAGATGGTATGGATGATGCAGAGTATCAGGTAATGAAGAAAGGACTCATGAAACTCTATCACTTCTTGGAGGATTTGAAATGAGAAACCATGCTAAAATCAGTCAGGTGGCCCACTATCTTCCGAAGAAGATTGTGACCAATGATGATTTGGCCCAGCAAATGGATACCAGTGATGAGTGGATTCGTAGCCGTACAGGTATCGGTCAACGACACATTGTTACTGGAGAGACGACGAGTGATTTGGCTAGTCAAGTGGCTAGAAAATTACTGGAAAAGTCTCAGCTAGATGCTAGTGAAATTGATTTCATCATCGTAGCAACGATTACTCCAGATGCTTCAATGCCATCTACGGCAGCTATGGTTCAAGCAGCAATTGGCGCAAAAAAGGCTTTCGCCTATGATCTCGTTGCAGCTTGTTCAGGATTTGTTTTTGCGCTATCAACAGCGGAAAAATTACTTGCTTCAGGAGTCTATAAGAGAGGACTTGTCATTGGTGCAGAGACCCTATCTAGGTCTGTCGACTGGTCGGATCGATCAACGGCTGTTTTATTTGGAGATGGTGCTGGAGGAGTTTTGCTGGAAGCGTGTGAACAACCGACCTTTTTAGCAGAAATCTTGCGAACGGATGGCGGTCGAGGTGCTAGTCTGACAGCAGGGATAGACCAGAAAGAGACGCCATTCTCGACACAAAGCCGTCAACAACCCTTTATCCAAATGGAGGGTAGAGCTATATTTGAATTTGCGACGAGAGATGTTACGGCAACCATGGCAGAGCTGCTAGAACAAGCTGATATGACTGTGGATTGCGTTGATTATTTCTTGCTCCACCAAGCCAATATACGTATCCTGGATAAGATGGCTCGTAAATTGGGAGTGGCGCGTGAAAAATTTCCAGCAAATATGGATAAATATGGTAATACCAGCGCAGCAAGTCTTCCTATTCTCTTATCAGAATGTGTAGAGAGCGGAATGTTGCGATTGGATGGAAGCCAGACTATTCTCATGGCTGGTTTCGGTGGAGGCCTCACATGGGGAACTCTACTCTTACAACTTTAGTTAATTCCTTGCCCTAGGCAAGATTAAAATATTTTATTTTCCAAAAGGAGACACATATCATGGCAGTATTTGAAAAAGTACAGGAAATCATCGTTGAAGAATTGGGTAAGGATGCTGAAGAAGTAACTCTTACAACAACCTTTGAAGATTTGGACGCAGATTCATTGGATCTTTTCCAAGTTATCTCTGAAATCGAAGATGCATTCGACATCCAAATCGACACTGAAGAAGGTTTGACTACTGTAGGCGATTTGGTTGCCTACGTTGAAGAAAAAACAAAATAATGACTGTTAAGGAAAGTGCTATTTAGCATTTTTCTTAAATTAAATACTTTGATAATCAAAACATTGAAATATCAAACTATTTTTGAGTGAGGGGGCAACCCTTCACTTGTTTACCTAATGATTTGATATTCAAATGATTAGGTAAGCAAGAAAAAAAGATGAGGGAATTATGAAGACGAAAATAACAGAATTGCTCGATATTAAGTATCCAATTTTTCAAGGTGGTATGGCTTGGGTTGCTGACGGTGACTTGGCTGGTGCGGTTTCAAATGCTGGTGGTCTAGGGATTATCGGCGGAGGTAATGCTCCAAAAGAAGTCGTTAAGGCGAATATTGACAAGGTGAAGTCTATCACAGACAAGCCTTTCGGTGTCAATATCATGCTTTTGTCTCCTTTTGCGGATGACATTGTTGACTTGGTCATCGAAGAAGGTGTGAAAGTTGTTACCACAGGAGCAGGAAATCCAGGGAAGTATATGGAGCGTCTCCATGCTGCAGGGATTACAGTTATTCCTGTTGTACCAAGTGTGGCTCTTGCGAAACGCATGGAAAAATTAGGGGTAGATGCTGTTATTGCTGAAGGTATGGAAGCCGGAGGCCATGTTGGTAAATTGACCACCATGACCTTGGTTCGTCAGGTTGTTGAAGCTGTATCCATTCCTGTTATCGCAGCAGGTGGTATTGCAGATGGTGCAGGTGCAGCGGCAGCCTTTATGTTGGGAGCAGAAGCGGTGCAAGTTGGAACTCGTTTTGTAGTAGCTACAGAGTCCAATGCCCATCAGGCTTATAAGGAAAAAGTTTTAAAAGCTAAGGATATTGATACAACTGTATCTGCTTCTATTGTTGGACATCCTGTGAGAGCTATCAAGAATAAGTTGTTATCTGCTTATGCAGCTGCAGAGAAAGATTTCTTGGCAGGTAAAATTTCGGCAGATGCTATTGAAGAACTTGGTGCGGGAGCACTCCGCAATGCAGTTGTTGATGGTGATGTAATAAATGGTTCCGTGATGGCTGGTCAAATTGCTGGTCTAGTTTCTAAAGAAGAATCTTGTGAAGATATTTTGAAAGACATCTATTATGGAGCAGCCAAAGTGATTAGAGATGAGGCAAGTCGTTGGGCTTCCGTTGGAGAATAAGATGACAAAAACAGCCTTTTTATTTGTAGGTCAGGGGGCCCAGACACTTGGTATGGCCCGTGACCTCTATGAGACTTATCCCATTGTCAAGGAAACTTACGACCAGGCTAGTCAGATTCTGGGTTATGATGTGCGGGACTTGATTGACCATCGGGAAGACGAGCTCAACCAGACCCGCTATACCCAGCCTGCGATTTTGACAACCTCACTTGCCATTTATCGTTTGTTGGCAGAAAAAGGGATAAAACCCGACATGGTGGCTGGTTTGTCCTTGGGAGAATATGCAGCCTTGGTTGCCTCCGGTGCCTTGGCCTTTGAAGATGCCATTGCCTTGATTGCCAAACGGGGTGAGTTTATGGAAACGGCTGCGCCAGCAGGGACTGGTAAGATGGTCGCTGTCCTTAATGCAGATGTCAGCTTGATCGAAGAGGTCTGTTCATCTGTTACCTCTGGGATTGTTTCTCCAGCCAACTACAACACACCAGCCCAAATCGTTATCGGTGGCGAGGTGGCTGCAGTGGATGAGGCGGTTGAAGCCTTGAAGGTGACGGGAGTCAAACGCATGATTCCCCTCAATGTGTCGGGGCCTTTCCACACGGCTCTCTTGCGTCCAGCTTCGGAGCAATTGGCTCAGGCCTTGGAGCAGGTGGAATTTTCGGACTTCCAAGTAGAGTTGGTCGGTAATACGGAAGCCAAGGTCATGAAAAAAGAGGACATCAAGTCCCTCTTGACCCGTCAAGTGATGGAACCAGTCCGTTTTTATGAGTCAATCGCAACCATGCAGGAAGCTGGTGTGACCAAATTTATCGAAATCGGTCCAGGAAAGGTCTTGGCAGGCTTTATCAAGAAAATTGATAAGACAGCTGAGGTGGTGACAGTAGAAGATGTGGCAAGTCTAGAAGGCTTGTTGACTAGCCAATAAGGAGAAATCATGGAACTTACCAAAAAAAATGTGTTTGTGACAGGTTCAAGTCGTGGAATCGGCTTGGCCATTGCCCATAAGTTTGCAAGCCTTGGTGCCAATGTGGTGCTGAATGGTCGTGGTCAGCTGGGGCAGGACTTGCTGGATAGCTTTTCAAGCTACGGTGTCAAAGTGGTGGCGATTTCAGGCGATATTTCCAGCTCGGCAGATGCCAAACGAATGGTAGCTGAGGCAGTTGAGGCTCTTGGTAGCGTCGATATCTTGGTCAATAATGCAGGGATTACCAAAGACGGTATGGCCTTGCGAATGACGGAAGAAGATTTCGAGAGCGTTTTGAGTATCAATCTAACAGGGACCTTTAACATGACCCAGGCTGTTTTGAAACCGATGACCAAGGCACGTGAAGGGGCTATTATCAACCTTTCCAGTGTGGTCGGTTTGACAGGGAATGCTGGGCAGGCCAACTATGCCGCTTCTAAGGCAGGTGTGATCGGCTTTACAAAATCTATTGCCCGTGAAGTCGCTAGTCGCAATGTTCGTATCAATGCTATCGCACCAGGCTTTATTCAGTCCGACATGACAGATGTTCTGTCTGACAAAATCAAGGATGCCATGTTGGGGCAAATTCCTATGAAACGCTTTGGACTGACGGAAGAAGTAGCAGATGTAGCTGTATTCTTAGCCAAGCAAGAATATCTGACAGGTCAGGTCATTGCGGTTGACGGCGGCTTGACCATGCAATAATCCAGTCTTCCAGTTTATCTTTTATTACTTCGATGAGTGAAAAGCTCCAGTGGAGGTTTTCAGCCTACCACCTTTGAGTTAAAGAGTGGTAGTTTGAAACTACGTTTCCAGATTTCCAGCTTCAAACAATCTATTGGATTGTTTGAACTCGCTTTGCCGTACTAACGGAGCGTTACTTACTATCGTAAGTACGATTTCCAATCTTCAATAGTCCACTGGACTATTGAAGCTGTCTGCAGCTTGTTGAAATGAACTTTGTTCGTAGTACTAAAAGCAAACTGAAAGACTGCAATAACGCACTGTAAATTCAATCTTGTTTTGTGTGTTATTTTAAGAGAGGTTTGAAAATGACAAAATTAAATCGTGTAGTAGTGACAGGCTACGGTCTGACATCGCCAATTGGCAATACGCCAGAGGAATTCTGGGATAGCCTGGTCAATGGTAAGATTGGGATCGGAAAGATTACCAAGTTTGATACCAGTGAATACTCGGTCCATAATGCTGCGGAAATCAAAGATTTTCCTTTTGCCAAATACTTCATTAAAAAAGATAGCAATCGCTATGATAACTATTCCCTCTATGCTCTCTATGCGGCTCGTGAGGCAGTAACTAATGCTGGCCTGGATACAGAAGCGGTTGATAGTGATCGTTTTGGTGTTATCTTGTCAACTGGTATCGGTGGGATTTTGGAAATTGAAGAGCAGGTTGCTCGCATGAACGAAAAAGGACCAAAACGGATTCGTCCTATGGCACTTCCGAAGGCTTTGCCAAACATGGCGGCTGGAAATATTGCCATGCAGGTCGGTGCCAATGGTGTCTGCAAGTGTGTCATCACAGCCTGTGCTTCGTCAAATGATGCCTTAGGAGAAGCCTTCCGTGAAATCAAGTTTGGCTTCCAAGATGTCATGTTGGCAGGTGGAGCAGAGGCAGCCATTACTCCGTTTGCAATCGGTGGTTTCCAAGCTTTGACAGCTATGTCAACTACTGAGGATCCAGAACGTGCGTCTATTCCATTTGACAAAGACCGCAATGGTTTTGTCATGGGAGAAGGTGCTGCGGTCTTGGTCTTGGAAAATTTGGAGCACGCAGAAGCACGTGGGGCAACCATCTTGGCTGAAATCGTTGGTTATGGAAATACCTGCGATGCCCACCACATGACCTCTCCACACCCAGAAGGTTTGGGTGCCATTAAAGCTATGAAGTTGGCCATTTCAGAAGCAGGTTTGGAGCCAGCTGACATTGACTACATCAATGCACACGGAACTTCGACACCGGCTAATGAAAAAGGGGAAAGTCAAGCTATCGTATCTGTCTTTGGCAAGAACACGCCAGTTTCTTCCACCAAGTCCTTCACGGGTCACTTGTTGGGGGCGGCGGGTGCCGTTGAAGCAGCGGCTGTTATTGAGGCTATGCGTCATTCTTACGCACCAAAGACAGCTGGTACGACAGAATTGTCTGACTACATTGAGGCGGATGTTATCTTCGGTCAAGGTCGTGACATGGAAATCCGTCATGCCATTTCAAATACATTTGGCTTTGGTGGTCACAACTCGGTGATTGCCTTCAAGCGTTGGGAGGCTTAAGTGAATATTACAGAAATGAAGGACTTGATGAGTCAGTTTGACCAGTCAAGTTTGCGAGAATTTTCATATAGCAATGCTGGGGAAACCTTGCATTTCAGTAAAAACCAGCAGGCGACAGCGGCTCCGAGTCCAATCGTAGAAGCTCCGCTTGCTCCAGTAGTTGCAGCAAGTCCAGCCCCTGTACAGGTAGTTGAAACGAGTGAGCAAGCTCCAGTAGAAGTTAGCTCAAGCTCTGTAGCAGAGGGTGCGGTAGTGGAAAGTCCACTTGTTGGTGTGGCCTATTTGTCACCAGCTCCAGACAAGCCAGCATTTGTGACGGTTGGGGATACGGTCAAAAAAGGCCAGACCCTCATGATTATCGAGGCCATGAAGGTCATGAACGAAGTACCAGCAGACCGTGACGGCGTAGTTACAGAAATTTTGGTGGCCAACCAAGATGTTGTAGAATTTGGACAAGGATTGGTACGCATCAAATGATTGATATTTTGAAAATTAAAGAGGCTCTTCCTCATCGCTATCCTATGCTCTTGGTCGATCGTGTCCTTGAAGTATCAGAAGATGAGATTGTCGCCCTTAAAAATGTGACCATTAACGAGCCCTTCTTCAACGGGCATTTCCCAGACTATCCTGTCATGCCAGGTGTTCTCATCATGGAGGCTTTGGCACAAACCGCAGGTGTCTTGGAGTTGTCCAAGGAAGAAAACAAGGGCAAGCTGGTCTTTTATGCCGGCATGGACAAGGTCAAATTTAAGAAGCAAGTTGTACCTGGTGACCAGTTGATCATGACAGCTAAATTTGTCAAACGCCGTGGAACCATTGCGGTCGTTGAGGCAAAGGCAGAGGTGGACGGAAAACTGGCTGCGTCGGGGGTGTTGACTTTTGCTATTGGAAAATAATACTCTTCGAAAATCAAACTCAGCCGTTGTTGACTTGATTTGATGAGTGTCAAGCTCCAGTGGAGCTTGACAGCCTGCTACCATAAGATAAGAAAGTAGCAGGAGTATATCTGCTTTTGGAGAAACGAACTTCGTTCGCTCTATCTCCAACCTCCAAAGGTTTCCCAAACCTTTGGAGCTAGCCTGATTTTGATTTTCATTGAGTATGAATCGGTCCGTTATTTTGCAAACTAGTTAAGGGCTGAGCTTGTGATAAACAATTATTCTATGTTAAAAAGGAGATAGGATTCATCATGTTTGAGAAGATTTTGATTGCCAATCGTGGTGAGATTGCGGTGCGGATTATTCGTGCGGCCAGGGAGCTGGGGATTGCGACGGTGGCTGTCTATTCAGAGGCTGACAAGGAAGCCCTCCACACCATGTTGGCAGATGAGGCTATCTGTATCGGACCTGCCCGTTCGACAGACTCCTATCTCAATATGCAGGCGGTCATCTCGGCGGCTGTTGTGACGGGTGCCCAGGCCATTCATCCCGGTTTTGGATTTTTGAGTGAAAACTCCAAATTCGCCACCCTCTGTGAAGAAGTTGGTATCAAGTTTATCGGACCTTCTGGGACGGTCATGGATACCATGGGCGATAAAATCAATGCTCGGACGGAGATGATTAAGGCTCAAGTGCCTGTCATTCCAGGCTCAGACGGTGAGGTTTTGACCAGCCAAGAAGCCCTTGAAATCGCTGAAAAGATTGGCTACCCTGTCATGCTTAAGGCATCGGCAGGTGGAGGCGGGAAGGGGATTCGTAAGGTGGAAAAAGCTGAAGACCTAGTGTCAGCCTTTGAATCGGCTTCCAGCGAAGCCAAGGCAGCTTTTGGCAACGGTGCCATGTATATGGAGCGTGTCGTCTATCCAGCCCGCCACATCGAAGTACAGATTTTAGCAGACCAACAGGGTCATGTCATTCATCTGGGAGAACGGGACTGTTCCCTTCAACGCAACAACCAGAAGGTCTTGGAAGAAGCTCCGTCTATTGCTATCGGCCAGACCATGCGGGACCGTATCGGTCAAGCAGCGGTGCGGGCTGCCCAGTCAGTTGGCTATGAAAATGCAGGGACCATTGAGTTCCTTTTGGACGAAGCCAAGGGCGAATTTTACTTCATGGAAATGAACACACGGGTGCAGGTGGAACATCCAGTTACCGAATTTGTCACCGGTGTGGATATTGTCAAGGAGCAAATCAAGATCGCGGCTGGTCAGGAACTCAGCGTCCGCCAAGAAGATGTGCGGATTACAGGCCATGCTATTGAATGCCGTATCAATGCTGAAAATCCAGCCTTCAACTTCGCCCCAAGTCCAGGTAAGATTTCCAATCTCTACCTGCCAAGTGGTGGCGTTGGTTTGCGTGTAGATTCTGCAGTTTATCCAGGCTACACCATTCCGCCTTATTACGATTCCATGATTGCCAAGGTTATCGTGCATGGGGAAAATCGTTTTGAAGCCCTGATGAAGATGCAACGAGCTCTCTACGAATTGGAAATTGACGGAGTGGTGACCAATACCGACTTCCAGCTGGACTTGATTTCCGACAAGCGAGTGGTGGCTGGTGATTACGACACTGCCTATCTTATGGAAGAATTTTTACCCCGCTATCAAGCAGAATTATAGTCTTTTAGTTTACTTTTAGTACTAGCTTCAAAGGTTCGGGGAACCTTTGAAGGTTGGAGATGAAACAAACGAAGTTTGTGTCAACAGCTGCAGGCTGTACTGGAGTACGGCAAAGCGATTTCAAACAATCCAGTGGAGTGTTTGAAGTTGGAAATAAGGAAACGAAGTTTCCTCTTACGTCGAAGTAATAAAAGAAAAACTAAATGACGATAAAAAAGTAAACTAGGAGAATGCTATGGCTTTGTTTCGCAAAAAGGACAAATATATCCGCATTAACCCCAATCGTTCGCGGATAGAGTCAGCACCTCAAGCAAAGCCAGAGGTGCCAGATGAACTCTTTTCCAAATGTCCAGCTTGTAAGGAAATCCTCTACAAGAAGGACTTGGGACCAGAGAAAACCTGTCAACACTGTTCCTATAATTTCCGGATTACAGCCCAGGAACGCTTGGCTTTGACAGTGGATGAAGGCTCGTTCGAGGAATTGTTTACAGGGATTGAAACAAAAAATCCCTTAGATTTCCCAAATTATTTGGAAAAATTGGCAGCCACCCGTCAAAAGACAGGCTTGGACGAGGCTGTTTTGACAGGCAAGGCGACCGTCGGTGGTCAGCCAGTTGCCCTTGGAATCATGGATTCGCATTTTATCATGGCCTCTATGGGAACGGTAGTTGGTGAGAAAATTACCCGCCTCTTTGAGTTGGCGATTGAAGAGCGTTTGCCAGTTGTCCTCTTTACCGCATCTGGAGGTGCTCGCATGCAGGAAGGCATTATGAGTCTGATGCAAATGGCTAAGATTTCGGCAGCTGTGAAACGCCATTCCAATGCTGGTCTCTTTTACCTAACAGTCTTGACAGACCCGACAACAGGAGGTGTGACAGCTAGTTTTGCCATGGAAGGCGATATTATCCTAGCTGAACCGCATACCTTGGTTGGTTTTGCAGGACGACGGGTTATTGAGTCAACTGTGCGTGAAAATCTGCCAGATGATTTCCAGAAGGCTGAATTTTTACAAGAACACGGCTTTGTCGATGCCATTGTCAAACGCCAGGACTTGCCAGCGACCATCAGTCGCTTGTTGAGAATGCATGGAGGTGTCAGATGACCAGTGATGTAGCACGTATGATCCGTTTGGCACGTGACCAGGCTCGCCTGACCACCTTGGACTATGCCACACAGCTCTTTGATGACTTTATCGAATTGCACGGCGATCGCAATTTCCGTGATGACGAAGCTGTAGTGGGTGGGATTGGCTTTTTAGCAGGTCAGCCTGTGACAGTTATCGGTATCCAAAAGGGTAAGAACCTCCAGGATAATCTCAAGCGTAACTTCGGTCAGCCCCACCCAGAAGGCTACCGCAAGGCCCTTCGCCTTATGAAGCAGGCGGAGAAGTTCGGCCGTCCCGTTGTCACCTTTATCAATACTGCTGGAGCCTATCCAGGTGTCGGTGCCGAGGAGCGTGGACAGGGCGAGGCCATTGCCCGCAACCTCATGGAGATGAGCGACCTCAAGGTGCCTATAATCGCTATTATCATCGGCGAGGGCGGCTCTGGTGGAGCTCTGGCTCTAGCAGTCGCAGACCAGGTCTGGATGCTGGAAAACTCCATGTACGCCGTCCTTAGCCCCGAAGGTTTCGCCTCTATCCTCTGGAAAGACGGTAGTCGGGCCATGGAAGCAGCAGAACTCATGAAGATCACGTCATACGAGTTGGAGAAACTCCAAGTGGTCGATCGGGTTGTTTTGGAAAATGGCAGAGCGACCAAGGAAGTCTTGTCTGACATCAAGGAAAACCTGGTCAGCCAGTTGGATCAGTTACAAGCCTTGCCACTTGATCAACTACTCGAAAACCGCTATCAACGCTTTAGAAAATACTAGGAAGACCTAGTATTTTTTTGATAGATTTGATACAATGGATAAAATAATTTCAGGAGGTTTTCCATGTTAGTAAAAGCAGATCTATCAAACGCAGAAGAATTGCTACCTATTCAGCACCGAGCATTTGCGGCTTTATATGAAACCTATCAGGACCAGTACAACCCAGCCATTGAAACCATGGACTATTTCCAGTCACGCTTTGCACGACCAAATTGCAGCTACTACAAGATTGTCGAGGAAGGGCACACAGTCGGACTAGTACGAACAACGGTCGCTGAAGATGCTGACCAGGGCTAGGGCTGGCTAGGCTTGATTGGCATTGATCCAGACCATAGGGGAAAAGGCCATGGTCATAAGGCTATGTTAGAGTTAGAACAACTTTATCCAACGGTTAAGAGGTGGGTGCTCTGCACGGTCTTACAGGAAGCAAAGTTAGTTACTTTCTATGAGAGTCTAGGCTACAAGGTCATTAAAACCGAGCCTGAGCAGGAGGATATGGATATGGTCTATATGGAGAAGTGGATAGGAGATTCAGATGCTTGAACAGTGTCGCAGATACCTGGATTATCAAGGAGTTCATTATTGCAAGCCTGAAAAAGCAGGAGCTTCGGCAAGCGACATGACAGCCTTAAGAAGCTTAGCACAGGCAGCACGTAAGGAGTTTCAGACATTAAGTTTAGCCTTAGCTGAGCAAGTCGGTCCCTTGGTGCCAGAGAGAGTCAGTCAATGGATGAACCAAGCCCAGATTTGCAGACCGCATTTTTGGACCTATTACCGCCTTCCCTCTGCTAGTCCATCGGCCCCAGCTTTCGCCATTCGTCTGTATGGTAAGGGAGTTGAAGCGGGGATTTCAGTAGAAGTTAGCTTCATTGAGCGAAAGAAGGTAGAGACCTCTCTGCTTCAGCAAAACCGTGTGCTGAACTGTCCGATTCAGGCACCGCTTTATTACTGGGTACAGGAGGGACAGGTATTTTATCGCCTGGATGGAACGGAGGAGAATAGGCAGATTTTACTAGAAGCTGTTGAAGCAGAGCGGGTTCGAAAAGTACTGGTCAAATATGACGTACCATTTGAAACGGTTGAGTCCGAAGAGGAACTGCTGGAACGCTTGATTCAGGGCTTTTCTCTACTAGAACCCTACTTGAAGATAACACACCCCGCTGAATAATCAGTGGGGTGATGGCAACAAACATCGTAAGGGTGTTTGTTTTTTAGTGTATATTGACAAATTCATTGAACTTTTGTAAAATTGTATCACAACAACAGAACAGCTTGATTGACATTACGTGAAATCCTATAATAGATTGAAGGCACTCTATATGATGGAGCGGAAGAGGAGAAGAGTATGGAGAAACTAAGTCAAGGTTTGGAATGGATTGGTCGGAAGATTTGGTTATTATTAAGGATTTTTGGTCTCTTAGTGCTTGCTGTCCTTCCAAATCTGATTTTGGAAGAGTCCAAGTCACAAACTGCCTTGGTAATGGCTGGACTGGTGACACTGGGTCTTCTGGTCTTTTTCTGGTGGCGGGCTGAGAAAAATAATCTACCAGTCTGGGACAAAAACGTTCTTTCTTGGGACGGTCTGGCAATAGTCATACTAGCCTTTGCTACCATGCAACTGACAGATATGCTTGGTTTCTATTTGTTGGAATTGCAGGGGGCTACAACGACAGCTAACGACGCCTCCATCATCGAATCTTTGAAGGGAGTTCCTTTTGGGCTGGCACTCTTGACAACAGCATTTTTGCCAGCAATTGCAGAAGAGATTATATTGCGGGGTTATTTCTTTAAGAAATTGTTTGGGTCGCAAGCAGTTGTTGGAATCATTGTTTCAAGCCTGCTTTTCGGAGCCCTTCATGGACCGACCGATCTTGCCTCTTGGCTGATTTATGGAGGTAGCGGTCTTATCTTTTGTGTTCTCTATCATAAGACGGGCTACTTGATTTATCCTATTGCTGTTCATTTTATCAATAATGCCTGGTCGGTAGTGGCACTCTACTATTTTCAATAAGCAACAGAAAAGACGATTCCAAGTGGAGTCGTCTTTTGCTATTGTCAGTACAAGCCTTGTCACGATAGAGATAGGAATGTCAACAAAGTCCTGATAGTGACCGCATAATTAAATCAACATCTTGGTTTTCCAACTCACGAATGATATGAAGATAGGTTTTTTGGGTCGTTGTTATGCTTGCATGACCAAGTCGTCTAGCAACACTTGCGATAGAAACCCCGGCAAATAATAAAATAGATGCATGGGTGTGTCGCAGGGCGTGAATGGTGATGACAGGAAGATTTGCACTTAGGCAACGCTTTTCAAGAATGGCATTGATGGTAGAGTTGTAAATCCGCTCTTTCTTCACGAAAAGTAGGTCATCGGGTTGGGTGTGCTGCAATAAGTTGGCGAATTGGGTGCTGGTTTGCCAGTCGAGTTGGATTTTTCGAATTGAAGATTTATTTTTTGTAGGTAAAAATCCGCCGTCTCCTTTATAATTCCATGTTTTATCAATGGTCAATAGCTGTCTATGAAAATCAAAATCTTGAGTAGTGAGAGCAAGGGCTTCTGAGAATCGAATACCTGTTTTAGCAATTAATAAGATGAGCCAATCCCAATTCAGCTCCTCTCCGAGACGTAATTCTTGTATCAACTGATGAAGCTCAAATTGGTTGAGGTATTTTGTCTTTTTCTTTCGAGGAAGTCTTCCTTTGATAATCACCTTACGTGTCGGGTCTCGTTCAATAATTCCTTCATCTACAGCATCTAAAATAGCTCCTTTCAACTGGTGATGAAAATCCATGGTTGTCTGTCGTTCATGTGTTTTAGCATAGCTGTTAATCAATTCTTGGTAACGAACCCGATTCAAATCTTCCAACAACAGACTAGGAGCTAGTCTGATAAGCCACTGCAATGTCATTCTATATTTCTTGAGAGTGACTTCTCGAATGGCTCCTTCCTTGTAAATCCGTAGCCAATTTGCATAATAGTGATGGAAAAGCTGTTTTTCTTTTGATAAGTTCATGGCAGAACCTCCTTTTTAATTTTTAAAAATTACATAATTTATTGACAGATTTCCGAGGAGATGCTATACTTATTTTAGCGAAAAAATGTAATTATGAAAAATTTCAAAGAAAGGAAAATTATGAAACTAGAAGAATTGGCTCACTTTACGGGAGGTAGTTTACAGGTTCGCTTGGATACTACCAGCTGGGAAGATGCTAGAGACTATATCCTCTACAATCAGCAACATCATCAATTGGATGGTTATGAGGTGATAGAAGAAGTGATAGATAGTCGGACCGTGACGACAGATAGAGAAGTGACCTTGCTCGAGGAGGGAGACTTACTCTTTAGTTTACTATCGGGGAAGGCTGTTTTAGTGAGAGCGGAGCACGCAGGCTTACTCTATACCCAGAACTATATCAAAATTGAGCCCATTGCAAAGCTGGATAAGGTCTTCTTGCTGTATCTGATCAATGAATCCTCGGCTATTAGACGGCAGTTTTACCAAAGCTTACAGGGGAGTGAGGTAATGAAATATACAGTCAAGCAACTGAAAAGTTTACAGCTAGGCGCCTTGCCTCCTTTAGATAGTCAGCAGAAACTAGGAAAGATTTATTTAGATGGATTAGTCTTACGGCAGAAGCGGCAAGCTTATGCGCAAGGAGATTTTTTACGGCTAACATATTTGTTAAAGGAGGTTTACGCACATGAATGAATTAGCATTTGAAACAGAATTGATTCAATATATTACGACAGGGACTATTACACAGCCGGAGCACCTAGAAGGTCTAGAATGGTCTGTTAGTGATTCTTCGACCCTGTATGCAGTCAAATCTAAACTGTGGACTTATGAGCCGAGTATCAAGACAACGGAGCAATTATGGGAAAATTTTCGTAATATTCTCTGGCAACACAACCAACATCGATTGGACAAACCCTTGAGCGATACCGAGTTTGCTCAGGTCAAGCAGATTATTTCAGATCTGAAAACACCTTATGAGGCTGGTCAGTTTTTATATGGAATTAGCGGTGTTTCCGAATTGGAAATTACACTTGATGATGGACGGCATACATTTTTGACAGTATTCGACCAACGTAAGATAGGCGGTGGGGACACTGTCTACCAAGTGGTGAACCAAATTCGTAGGGCTCCTAAAATCCCTGGACGACGAGAATGTATATTCGATACAACCTTGTTGATTAATGGCTTACCTATTATTCAGATTGAAGAGAAAAAGGATACGATAGATGTGGACAAGGCATTGAACCAAATGCATCAATATATCCAGGAACGGCAATATACGGATATTTTTTCTACCTTGCAGATTCTAGTCGCTATCGCCCCCAACAATGTTCGCTATATGGCCAATACCACTGCGGAGAAATTTAATAAGGACTTTGCTTTCCACTGGCAGCGTAAATCTGACGGTAGTAAAGTTCGGAATTGGAAAGAATTTGCGGATTCCATGCTCAGCATTCCTATGGCCCATCAGATGGCGACCAACTACATGATCTTAGACGGGACACCGCAGAAACAAATGCTGAAAGTCATGCGTCCCTATCAAGTTTACGCCACTCAGGCGGTCATTGAGGGGATAAAAAAAGTCGATTTTGAATTAGGCTGTAACAAGGTTGGCTACATCTGGCATACGACAGGCTCAGGGAAGACGATCACTAGTTTTAAAACAGCTTGGCTGGCAAGTCGAATGCCCAAGGTAGACAAGGTTGTCTTTCTAGTGGATCGTATTGCTTTGACCAATCAGACTAAGGATGATTATCTGGCTTATGATCCAGAAGCTGGGGAGAACAGTTTTGGTAGTATTCGAGAAACTCAAAATACCACAGCCTTGGCACGGCAGTTGACTAGTAAGGATAGTGGGATTATCGTTACTTCTGTGCAAAAATTGGATACACTGGTGAAGAGAAAATCTTTCAAATCACCAGATAAGCATATCGTGTTTATCGTTGACGAAGCTCATCGCTCAACTGGTGGAGATAGTTTTGCAGGGATTCAAAAGGCTTTTAAGAAAGCGGCTTGGATTGGCTATACAGGAACTCCCAACTTAGATGATACAGGTGCTAGTCTGCGGACGCAAGATATTTTTGGCCCTCTTCTTCATGCCTACACTATTAAAAATGCCATTAGTGACCGCAATGTGCTAGGGTTTAAGGTGGATTTTGAGACAACCATCGATCAGGAAAAACTAAAAACAACTTACTTACCAGATTTTTATCGGCAAAAATATCCGAAGTGGACAAGTGCACAGATTGAAGAAAAGATTGCCAATCTAAGTCCAGATGATATGGATGATGCGGTGACTTCTAGCATCTATGACGAAAATCCAGAGCATGTTCGATTGGTAGTCGAAGATGTCTTCAAACACTGGGCAAATCGCTCTGGCAGTGGCCGTTACAATGCCTTGTTCACCACCCACGTAGGTGGAGGCAGGGCCTCCACACCCATGGCTATGATGTATTTCCGAGAGTTTCAACGAATCAACCAACTGCATCGAGAGCAAGGAGGTCTGGTCTTGAAGGTGGGAGTGACCTTTGCCTTGAATACTCAAAATAATGATAGCATGGTCGAGTCAAATACTGGTTTGCTTGAAGCTATTACGATCTATAACACAGAATTTGGGACGTCCTTTGGCTTGTCAGATGTTGCTTCTTATACAGAGGACTTGGTTAGTCGCCTCAATAGAACAGCCAAGGACAAGAACTACTTAGATTTGGTGATTGTAGTGGATCAGTTGTTGACAGGTTTCAATGCTCCTGAGCTCAATACTCTTTATGTTGACCGAACCTTAAAAGGAGCTAGTCTTATCCAGGCCTATTCTCGCACCAATCGTGTGGAGGATATGGATAAAAAACCTTTTGGACGGGTGGTCAATTACCGCTGGCCAGCCCATAATGAGAAATTGATGAATCAGGCCTTGGCCATCTATGCAGATGATAGTGCTGCCGATTTATCAGATGCGGAACAAAAAAATAACAATGAAAAAAATGGACTGGTGGCTAAGCCTTTCAAGGATGTATTTGCTGAAGTCAAACAAACGGTCGACCAATTGAGAGAGTTGACGGGTGATTTCAATGATATTCCGAAGTCTGAGAAAAAGCGTGAGGCTATGTTAGAATTGCTCCGTGCTTACAATCAAGGATTGTCTAAGCTGAAACAGTATCAGCCAGAGGAGGTTGATGGGGTGATTGAAGGATTTGATTACAATCAGCCGGACCGCTTTATTGAAAGTTTGGGAATGTCTGTAGAGGAAGAAAAACTTTTGACGACAGTCTTAGCCAACGAATTGAAACGAACCTTGGCGAAAGAACAAAAAGTTAGCATTCACCAAATTGAACTCAAGATGACTCACATCAAGGAAGTGACAATTGACTACGATAAATTGACCGAACTGGTTGAGCTCTTGCTGAATCAGGTTCACGAAGAGAAGATGGTAGAAGCCGCAGCTACCAGGGATGAATTGGATAGATTTGCAAGCGGTTTGGAAGACCTCAACTATGCTGACCAGATCCGTCAAACAGGGGATGCAATCTATCGAGGTGATTTTCCGACACAAGATATGAACTTTGCTTATCCAGTCAAGGGGATTGATAGTCAGAAGATTATCCAAGAAGCCTCGCATGTTTACATTGACAAGAAGCTCTTTGCTTTCCGAATCCAATGGGGCTTGACGGAGCATATCCGCAACCAAGAACTACGAGAGTTGTTGGCGAGACATCGATATGGTCAGAATGACTTGGATGATACCGGACACTTACGTACCTTGATAAAAGAAGCTAGTCGCGATTACCAGACCTGGGCAGAAGGTGATGCTGTTAAAGGCTTGAGTAAGATTCAGTACCGTAATCAGTTGAGACAAGCACTATATGATTTGGCTGATGACTTGGTTGGTCAATAGGTTGCGATTTTGTTGGATGATAGCGTATAATAGAATGGAAATCGTCCGAAAAATTGCAAAAATAACTTTCAAAAATGAAACAAAAAGAAAGTAGAAAAGGAGGGACTATGACAAAAGAAAAATCAACAGTACCACGATTGCGCTTCCCCGGATTCACGGACGCTTGGAAACAGCGTAAGTTGGGGGAGGTGGCGGTGGTAGTGATGGGACAATCTCCAGATTCAAAAAACTATACTAATAATCCTTTAGACAATATTTTAGTTCAAGGAAATGCCGATTTAAAAAATGGGAATGTTGAACCAAGAGTTTGGACAACGCAAATTACAAAGATTGCAGAAAAAGGAGACATCATTGTATCGGTCAGAGCCCCTGTTGGAGATGTTGCCAAAACTAGATATAAGGTTGTTCTTGGGCGTGGAGTTGCAGGTATTAAGGGAAATGATTTTATCTATCAGACTTTAATAAGAATGAAGCAGTTTGGTTATTGGATGAAGTTGAGTACTGGTTCCACTTTTGAATCAATAAATTCTGGTGATATTAAAAGTTCATTGATTCCCCTCCCCACCCTCCCCGAACAAGAAGTCATCGGCAACTTCTTCTCCGACCTAGATCAGCTTATTACTCTTCATCAGCGAAAATTAGATGATGTTAAAGAATTGAAGAAGGCTTTGTTACAGAAAATGTTTCCGAAAGGGAATGGAAACGATTTTCCTGAGCTAAGATTCCCAGAATTTACGGACGCTTGGAAACAGCGTAAGTTGGGGGAGGTGGCGGTGGTAGTGATGGGACAATCTCCAGATTCAAAAAACTATACTAATAATCCTTTAGACAATATTTTAGTTCAAGGAAATGCCGATTTAAAAAATGGGAATGTTGAACCAAGAGTTTGGACAACGCAAATTACAAAGATTGCAGAAAAAGGAGACATCATTGTATCGGTCAGAGCCCCTGTTGGAGATGTTGCCAAAACTAGATATAAGGTTGTTCTTGGGCGTGGAGTTGCAGGTATTAAGGGAAATGATTTTATCTATCAGACTTTAATAAGAATGAAGCAGTTTGGTTATTGGATGAAGTTGAGTACTGGTTCCACTTTTGAATCAATAAATTCTGGTGATATTAAAAGTTCATTGATTCCCCTCCCCACCCTCCCCGAACAAGAAGCCATCGGCAGCTTCTTCTCCGACCTAGATCAGCTTATTACTCTTCATCAGCGTCAGTTGGATCATCTGAAACTGTTGAAAAAGGCGCTGTTACAGCAGATGTTTATATAGAAAGAGGTCAGTATGACATATTCGCAGGATTATTTAGATGACCTTCTGGTACGAATGGCCTATCATTCCAGCGGGATTGAGGGGAATACCATTTCTCTGCCTGAGACGGTTTCGATTATTTTGGAAAGCACGCTACCTGGCAAGCACAAGAGTATCCGTGAATTTTACGAGATTGAAAATCACAAACAAGCCTTCCAAGCTCTGCTATTTGCCTTAGATAATGGGGAAGAGCTGAGTTTGGGACTGGTTAAGGATATTCATGCCTTGTTGATGGACCGCCTCCAGCATGATCGGGGGCAGTTTAAGTCGGTGCAAAACGCTATTATTGGTGCGACCTTCAAGACTGCATCGCCAGAGGAAACGCCTTTTCTTATGCAACAGTGGGTGGACAATGCCAACTATCGCTTGGGGTTGCCTTTGGAAATAGCTGAGCTGTTAGAGGTGTTGGCAGATGTGCATATTCAGTTCGAGCGTATTCACCCATTTAGTGATGGGAACGGTCGGACAGGACGGCTGATTTTGATGTTTCAAAGTATGCTCAAGTTGGGAGCGCCCGTACTGATTAGTAAGGAAGATCGAGCTCTTTATATGGAGTTGTTAGCGGAACAAGATGTGACTGGATTATCCCAATTACTCAAACGCTCCTTGGAGTTTGAACAAGAACGAAAAAAACAGTTTTAAGTCGAGTTTTCAGAAAGCGGCTTTCAATCGGAACTATTATTTTTGCCTGAAAATACAATGAAAACCTTACTTTCACAACTACTTGGAAACAGCGTAAGTTGGGGGAGGTGGCTACTTTTGCCAAAGGAAACGGTTATTCGAAGAAAGATTTAGTTATTGAAGGTTCCCCGATTATTTTATATGGTCGTCTATATACGAAGTATGAAACGGTTATCTCAGAAGTTGATACTTTTGTATCTGTTGAAGATAATAAAAATAGTGTAGTGTATAGTGAAGGTGGTGAGGTGTTAGTACCTGCTTCGGGTGAAAGTTCACTAGATATTGCTAGGGCTTCCGTTGTTGCAAAAAAAGGCATAATCTTAGGTGGAGATATAAATATAATTCGATTACATTCGGAGATTTTTCCTGTATTTTTAGCACTTACTATATCTAATGGAAAACAACAAAAAGGCTTGAGTAAACGTGCTCAGGGAAAATCTGTAGTACATCTTCATAATTCAGATCTGAAAAAGGTGGACTTGGATTTCCCCACCCTCCCCGAACAAGAAGCCATCGGCAGCTTCTTCTCCGACCTAGATCAGCTTATTACTCTTCATCAGCGAAAATGAGATTTCGAGTAAAAAATGAAACAACATGAAAGGATTACAAAAACATGTCAAAAACTATTCAAGCCATTACCAATCAGATTTGGTCCATGGCCAATGAATTGCGAGGAAACATGGATGCTTCGGAATATAAGAACTATATCCTGGCCTTCATGTTCTATCGCTACCTATCTGAGCATCAAGAGCGTTTCTTGGTGGAAGATGAAATTATCAGTCCTGCTCCAGGGGAAACTGTTCAGGATGCCTATGCGCGAGAAGCAGTTGGGAATGACTTGGTGGAGTATTTGGAAAATACAGCTTCTCACCTTGGATACGCGATTGCACCAGAAGATACCTGGGCAAGACTGGTAGCCAAAATTGATAACAGTGAGATTGTAGCGAGTGACTACCAGACGATTTTCGATCATTTTAACGCCAATGTAGAACTCAATCAGGATGCTATGGAAGATTTCAGAGGCGTCTTTAATGACATCAATCTAGGTGACTCTCGTTTGGGCAATTCAACGGTTGCGCGTGCAAAATCCTTGAACAGTATTGTGAAGCTGATTGACAGCATTGAGTATAAAAATGATGAAGGAAAGGATATTCTGGGAGAAATCTATGAGTATCTTATTGGACAGTTTGCCGCTTCGGCAGGTAAAAAAGGTGGAGAATTTTATACCCCGCATCAAGTGAGTAAGATTTTAGCCAAGATTGTTACTTTAGGTTTGGAAAAATCAGATACTAGCTTCTCTGTTTACGATCCAACCATGGGTTCAGGGTCTTTGCTACTAACAGTGCGTAATGAACTACCTCAGGGCCAGCATATCAAATTCTATGGCCAAGAAATGAACACAACTACTTATAACTTGGCGCGGATGAACCTGATGATGCATCAGGTCGGCTACAGCAATATGATTTTGAATAATGCTGATACCTTAGAAAGTGACTGGCCGGACGGGGTCGATGAACTTGGAATCGATCAGCCACGTAGTTTTGATGCGGTCGTCGCAAACCCACCCTACTCTGCTAAATGGGACAATCGTGAGTCCAAATTGAAGGATCCACGGTTTATGGAATACGGTAAGTTAGCACCAGCTTCTAAAGCGGACTTTGCCTTTATCTTACACAGTCTTTATCATCTGAATAATACAGGGACCATGGCCATTGTTTTACCACACGGAGTGCTCTTTAGGGGAGCAGCAGAAGGTCATATTCGCAAACTGATTATTGAGAAAAATTACCTGGATGCAGTTATTGGCTTGCCAGCTAACCTGTTTTATGGCACAGGCATTCCAACCACTATTCTAGTCTTCAAAAAAAATCGTCAGACCAAGGATGTATTCTTTATCGATGCGAGCAAGGAGTTTGAAAAAGGGAAGAACCAGAATCACCTTTCCGATGACATGGTAGAAAAAATTGTAGAGACCTATCATAATCGTCAGTCTCTTGACAAATATGCTCATTTGGCATCAATAGAAGAAATTGTAGAAAACGACTACAATCTAAATATTCCTCGTTACGTCGATACTTTTGAGGAAGAGGAAGAGATTGATCTCGGGCAAGTAACGCAGCAACTAGAACAAGATAGACTAGAGATTCGGGCACTAGAAGATAAGATTCGTCAACAATTAAAGACTTTGGGAGTAGATTTTTAGATAAATGAAAAGAGCGAGTAGAATTTTCCTCGCTCTTTCTTTGTATATCTTAAGGTTTAATCACATCAACCCCACCCATGTATGGACGGAGAACTTCTGGAATGGTGACAGAGCCATCTTCGTTTTGGTAGTTTTCAAGGATTGCCGCAACGGTACGGCCAACTGCCAGACCAGAACCGTTGAGGGTGTGGAGCAATTTGACCTTACCGTCAGCAGCATCGCGGTAGCGGATTTGGGCACGGCGAGCTTGGAAATCCTCGGTATTTGAACAGCTTGAGATTTCACGGTAGGCATTTTGGGCTGGAATCCAGACTTCCAAGTCGTAGGTCTTAGCAGCTGAGAAGCCCATATCGCCTGTACAGAGGGCTAAAACGCGGTATGGCAAGCCTAATTTTTGAAGGATATTTTCTGCGTTTGCTGTCATTTTTTCCAATTCATCATAAGACTGCTCTGGTGTGGCAAATTTGACCATTTCAACCTTGTGGAATTGGTGAAGGCGGATAAGACCACGGGTGTCACGACCAGCAGAACCAGCTTCAGAACGGAAAGATGGGCTCATGGCTGTGAAGTAGATTGGCAGGTCTTTTTCTTCCAAAATCTCGTTGCGGTAGTAGTTGGTCAATGGCACTTCAGCAGTTGGGATGAGGACGAAGTTGGTATCTGCCAACTCAAAAGTATCTTCCTTGAACTTAGGATATTGACCAGTACCGAACATAGAGTCGTGGTTGACCATGTAAGGTGTGATGATTTCTTGGTAGCCTTCTGCGATATGCTCGTCCAACATGAAGTTGTAGAGGGCACGCTCCAAACGAGCACCCAAGTTTTTGTAGAAGAGGAAACGGGCACCGGTTACTTTTGCCCCACGTTCCCAGTCCAAAATATCCAGGTCTTCGCCCAAGTCCCAGTGTGCTTTTGGCTCGAAGGTAAATTCACGAGGCGTACCCCAGCGGCGAACTTCTACGTTTTCTTCTTCGTCTGCACCAACAGGGACAGAATCGTGCGGCGTATTTGGAAGAACGGTGAGAATAGCGTTCAATTCTTCATCGATTTCCAAAAGCTGAGCGTCCAAATTTTTTACGTCTGCAGACAGTTTCTGCATGGCAGCAATCTTGTCATCAGCATTTTCCTTGTTGCGTTTTGCTTGGGCAATCTCCGCAGAAACGGTGTTGCGCTCTGCTTTGAATTCTTCTACAGTAATCAAGATTTCACGGCGTTTTGCATCCAATTCCTTGATGTCTGCCAAGGTTTCGGCAGCCACACCACGAGTAGCAAGTTTAGCAGCCACTCCGTCAAAATCTGTACGAATACGTTTGATATCTAGCATAGATGTCTCCTTTAGAATAAAAAAACACAGAATGAGAGATGCTGGAGCGATATTTACCGCGGTTCCATCCAGCTTCACATTCTGTGCACTTTAAGTATGTCATTTTTAGCCAACGGTAGAATTTCACAACTTTTTCCTATCTGCTCACAGCGACCGCAGACTTTCTGGAAGGAGCCAGATGCTACTTATCCGTTTCTACTATTATACTTGATTTTTTATTTTTTGGCAAATAGATTCGAAATTTTTCTGCCGATTGTTTGCATAAGAGTCGGTAATTTCACAACTTTTTCATTGCCGATATGCTCACGGGCAATTTTTAGGATTTTACCAGAATCTTTGGAGGCAAATAAGAAGCGACTTTTTTCTGTATAGATTTCAAAATGCCGACTGATTTTATTGTGATGTACATTGGCTCCGATGGATTGAATCGAATCCCAAGGAATCTGGATATAGCGCTCGACATTATTGTCTGGGTAGAATTCAAGTGCTTTGTCCCCAATGAGAAATTTACCAACCTTACCACCAAAGCCCATGTAGGAAACTCCTGTGGTTTGTAGTTCAACGCTTGTATTTTGTGATTGTGCCATAGTGCTCCTTTCCTAGATGTTCATTATATCATAAAACCCCGCAAGAGCGGGGTCCTTGATTACATAATGTTGAAGAAACGAGCAAGAATACCTACGATGAAGAGACCGATAATCATTGTGATTGGTGTTACTTTCTTCTTAAGCAAGTGCATGCAGAGGAAAGTAAGGAGAAGTCCCATCAAACCAGGAATCAAGCTGTCCAACTGACCTTGTAATGTTTGAGCTTGAGTTGGTTCAAGGCTAAGTCCGCTAAGAGCTTGACCAAGAATACCTTTCAACTCAGCACCAGTAACAGTACCTTCTGGGAAGACGATGTAAGCACCTTCTGACAATTGTTTAGCAGGAAGATTTACAGCGAAAGTAATTGATACCCAACGTTGAACTAGAACAGCGAGGATGAACATACCAAGGATGGATGCACCTTTAGTGATGTCTTGAAGGATACCACCAGACATGTCTTTAGTGATTTCGCTACCAGCCTTGTAACCAAATTCTTGAGTATACCATAGGAAGGCCATACGGATTGCGTTCCAACCAAAGAAGAAGATGATTGGTCCCATGATATTTCCAGATAGTGCAAGTGAAGCACCCAGAGCACCAAGGATTGGACGAACAGTAAACCAGAAAACTGGGTCACCGATACCAGCAAGAGGTCCCATCATACCGATTTTCACACCTTGGATAGCTGTGTCATCGATAGCAGCACCGTTTGCGCGCTCTTCTTCAAGGGCAAGAGTTACACCAAGGATTGGTGAAGCAACGTATGGGTGAGTGTTGAAGAATTCCAAGTGGCGCTCAAGAGCAGCAGCTTGATCTTCTTTTTTCGTGTAAAGTTTTTTGATAGCTGGGATCATTGCATAAGCCCAACCTAAGTTTTGCATACGCTCGTAGTTCCAAGAACCTTGAAGGAAGGTTGAACGCCACCAAACTTTTTTACGATCGCTTACGGAAAGTTGAATTTTTTCTGACATGATGAATCTCCCTTCTCTTAGTAGTCTTCAAGAATGTCGCCGATTGGGTCATTTGAACCAGCGTTACCACCGTTACCTGATCCGCCTTGTTTAGAGAGGTTGAGGTAAATGAAAGCAATAGCAACACCGATGGTTCCAAGTGCAATCAGTGTCAATTGGCTGATAGCTGCAAGGGCAAAACCGATTGCGAAGAATGGCCATACTTCACGAGTCGCCATCATGTTGATAACCATAGCATAACCTACGGCAACAACCATACCACCACCGACTGCCATACCGCCTTTGAGCCATTCAGGCATTGCTTCAAGGACACCTTGAACAGCTTCAGCTGGCATTGCAAGTAGAAGAGCTGCAGGAATGGCAATACGCAAACCTTGAAGGAGAAGAGCGAACAAGTGGTAACGTTCTACCGCAGCGAAGTTAGCATCTTTAGCAGCCTTGTCTGCACCGTGGACCAAACCAACTGAGATAGTACGAACGATCATTGTAAGGAAAAGACCAGCTACGGCAAGAGGGATAGCAGTTGTTGTTGCAACGGCAATACCTTCTGCTGAGAAGTCGCCACCTTTGATCATGATGATTGCAGCAGCTACAGAAGCAAGAGCAGCGTCAGGAGCAACAGCTGCACCAATGTTTGCCCAACCAAGTGCAATCATTTGTAGAGAACCACCAAGCATAACACCTGCAGCCAAGTTACCAGTCACAAGACCGATAAGGGTACAAGCTACCAATGGTTGATGGAATTGGAATTCGTCAAGGATACCTTCAAGACCTGCGAAGAAGGCAACGATGACAACGAGAATTGCAGAAATAAGTGTAATATCTGACATGTTGTAATCCTTTCTATACTAACAAACCGATTTATTGAACGTTTGCCTTGTTGATAAGTTCAAACAAGTCTTTCTTCGAATCGTTTGGTACTTTACGCACATCAAATTCAACGCCAAGGTCACGCAATTTTTCAAAGGTTGCAACGTCATCTTTGTCCATTGACAATACATTGTTAACCATTGTTTTACCAGTTGAGTGAGCCATAGAACCAACGTTCAATTCTTTGATTTCTACGCCACCTTCGATTGCTTCAAGAGCTTCTTGTGGTGTTTCAAAGAGAATCAAGGCATGTGTGTTACCAAAGCGAGGGTCTTTAGAAACCTCAATCAATTTCTTGATTGGGACAACGTTCGCTTTCACGTTACCAGGAGCAGCCTGTTTGATGAGTTGTTTGCGCAATTCATCTTTCGCAACTGTATCTGAAGCAACGATGATACGATCTGCCTTAGAAGCAGGAGTCCAACCAGTCGCCACTTGACCGTGCAAGAGACGAGTATCGATACGAGCCAAGTTGATTTTCAACTTGCCATCTCCGATAACAGTCCCTGGAGGGATTGCACCTTGTGGAGCGGCTGGTACTGCATCAGCTACTGGAGCAGCTTCTGCGGGTTGAAGTTCTTCTGGAAGAACCTTCACACCATCCTTGGCTTCCTTGATAATGTTTGCCGCAACTTCTTCCACGCCAGCAGCAGCGTTAATCATACGCTCTGTGTAAGCTTGGATCAGCATTGGCAAGTTTAGACCGGTGATGATAGCAAACTTACGATCTGGATTTTCACCAGCTACACGGCTTGCTTGGTTGAATGGTGAACCACTCCAAAGGTCAGCCAAAACCAAAACTTCATCATCGGCATCGAATGCGTCCACGGCAGCATTTAGCTTAGCGTATAAATCATCTGGACCTTCACTTGGCATAAAAGTAACAACTTGTACTTTTTCTTGTTCGCCAAAGATCATTGAACCTGATTGATGAATACCAGCAGCAAATTCGCCATGACTTGCAATAATGATTCCAATACTCATTATTGTTCCTCCTAAATTTTTTCTAGTTCCTTTGAAATGTAAAACTATGAATAGGCTTACATTTTTTGAACTTGTCTATTATAAAACGTTTTCAGTGCATTTGTCAAGAGGAATTATGTTAAAAGTGCAAAATGTTTCCGAAACTTTTCATAATCGTATTTCAGAAAAGTGATAAAAATATGCAACGAATATGACAAAAACCTGACAGTTTATCAGGTTTTTTGATGTCTATAAAAATAGGTTTTCTAGTTCACGTGCGACACCATCTTCAAAATTAGCAAATGCTGTCAATCTGTCGGCATGTGGACGAAGTGTATCGCTACAATTTTTCATGGCATAGGCTGTTCCTGCTAGGTCTAGCATCTCAACATCGTTGTGCTCATCGCCGAAGGCAATTAAGTCGCTAGGAGTGGCTTGGTAGAGGTTAAGAACATAGCTCAGAGCGGTTGCCTTATTGACACCTTTTGCACAAGTTTCGAGGATATTTAATGGTCCTCCCCACGTATTGATTTCTAACTCATCTTTGAAATAGGCATTCATTTCTTTTGCAAGTTCATACTTATCAGTTGCACGAGTCTGCATAAGGATGGAATGAGGATCACTAGTGATTAATTCAGGTTTGATGAGTGTATCTGGAGTAATCTGTTTAACTCCCATCAGAGCAGGATCAATCTTGTCTAAGTTCTTTTGAGTGATGTAGAATTTATTCTTGTATTCACCAGCAATAAAATCTGCCTCGAATGTTTCTTCTTCTTTTAGAAATTCGAGTAGGTATTTTTTGTCGATTAAAATATTTTGTTCCCATTGCCATTTCTTTCCAGGGATGTGAACTAAAGAACCGTTGAAATTAATCATGGGAGTATCCAGTTCTAGTTGTTGGTAAAATTTTTCAGCCATTCGATAGGGGCGACCTGTGGCGATAAGAACGGTGTGTCCTGCTTGGCGGACCTTCTTTATAGTTGAGATGGTATAATCAGATAATTGGCTATCATTATTGAGCAATGTGCCGTCCAAATCGATAGCTATAATTTTTTTCTTCATATTTAATAGCATTCCTTTCTAGATTCGTTATACTAGTTTTTAATAGTGAATAGTATTTAGGTAGTAGCTAGACTGCTGAGAAATTATTTTATGCGTCAAAGAATAGTACTTGTAGGTAGCCACATCTTGAACTAATAATTTCCAGTATAACAAAAGGAGATAATAAAAGCAAAGAAGCGATAAATTTTGTATAGATTTTTGCAAGCCTGCAACGTTCGGGATTTACGGATGTTTTAAGTTGAAAATCAATAAAATAATGTTTTCGAGATTAAAAAACTTGAAATTAGAATGTTTTTTGATTATAATGTTTTTATCGTTCGTAAATTAAAGGAGAAATGAAAAAATGGATCAATTTTTTAAATTGAAAGAACAAGGAACGACTGTTTCTACGGAAATTATGGCAGGACTTACAACTTTCTTTGCCATGTCCTATATTTTGTTCGTTAACCCGAGCGTATTGAGTGTGGCAGGTATGCCAACTCAAGCAGTATTTTTAGCGACTATTATTGCGAGTGCTGTATCAACGCTTGTTATGGGATTATTTGCTAACGTACCTTACGCCTTGGCACCAGGTATGGGGTTAAATGCCTTCTTTACCTATACAGTGGTTATTGGTCTTGGTTTTACTTGGCAGGAAGCCTTGGCAATGGTTTTCCTCTGCGGTTTGTTTAACGTTTTTATCACCGTTACAAAGGTTCGTAAGAGCATTATCAAGGCGATTCCGATTAGCTTGCAACATGCCATCGGTGGAGGTATCGGGGTTTTCGTTGCCTATCTTGGTTTTAAAAATTCAAACCTGATTACTTTCCTGACTTCTGGCTCAGACATTATCACTGTCAATGGTGTTGCACCTGCTGAAGCGACAGCAGAAACTTTTTCAAATGGTGTCTTCTCTGTTTTGGCGGGAGGTGGTGTAGTCCCATCTATCTCAACATTTACAGATCCAAGCGTCCTTCTGACGGTTTTCGGATTGCTACTAACAGCAGTACTTGTGATTAAAAATGTTCGTGGCGGTATCCTAATTGGTATCGTGGTGACTACTCTCGCAGGTATTCCTGCCGGTGTTGTAGATGTATCATCTATCAATCTTGCTTCAAACAACATTGGGTCAGCCTTTGGTGAGTTGGGAACAACCTTCCTCGCAGCCTTTGATGGTATGGCATCACTCTTTAGCGACACTAGCCGTCTCCCGCTCGTATTAATGACTATCTTTGCCTTCAGCTTGTCAGACACCTTTGATACACTTGGTACCTTTATCGGTACAGGTCGTAAGACTGGTATTTTCTCAGAAGAAGATGAGAAAGCTCTCGAAAATGGTACAGGATTTAACTCTAAGATGGACAAGGCGCTATTTGCAGATGCGATTGGTACCTCTATCGGTGCACTATTTGGTACTTCAAACACGACAACCTATGTGGAGTCGGCAGCGGGTATCTCAGCGGGAGGTCGTACTGGTCTGACAGCTGTTACAACTGCCGTTCTCTTCTTGCTATCAATTTTGATTTTACCATTCATTGGAATTGTGCCAAATGCTGCAACAGCTCCAGCCTTGATTATCGTCGGTGTCATGATGGTTTCATCCTTCCTTGATGTTGATTGGAGCCAGTTTGAAGACGCTCTTCCAGCCTTCTTTGCAGCCTTCTTCATGGCGCTTTGCTTCTCTATCTCTTACGGTATTGCAGCAGCATTTATCTTCTATTGCCTAGTAAAAGTTTCAACTGGTAAGGCTAAAGAAATTCATCCAATCCTTTGGGGTGCTACAGCTCTATTTATTCTGAATTTCATCATTCTAGCTATCTTGTAATCTGTTTATTATCCTTGAACTGATCTTCATTTGAAGGTCAGTTTTTTTATTTACGATTAAAATATATGGGAATCAATGTGATTTATTCAGCAGAATGCTGTATTGAATATTGTAAATTGTAAACGGATGGAGTTTATTTTTCCATTTCATCGCTTCTCTGTCTCCTTTTAGTGCCATTTTTACTCCTTGTGACTGTATTTTAAATGGCTGTTCGTTATTGTAAGCAAGATGTCACATACCTAGACATCTGCTGGATTAATGTCATGATGGGGTGAAAAAATTATCATGTAGTCTTTGGGAGTCACAGGGCATAGAATAACCCCTGAGCTTGGGCTCAGGGGAGTTTTCTAACTATAATGTTTGAATAGCGAATGAGTTGCTTGATGGATGGTGCGGGCCGTTTCGGCATTGTTCATGGTATAAAGATGAACACCTGCGACATCATTGGTCACTAAGTCAACAATCTGATCTACAGCATAGGCCAGACCTGCTGCGCGAAGAGATTCAGGATTGTGCTCGTATTTTTCCAAGATGGCCTTGAATTTACGAGGGAGGCGGATATTCTCACAGGTTTTCAAGAGTCGAAGTGCCTGATTCCTGTTGATGATAGGCATAATACCTGCGATAATAGGCACTTCGATGTCTGCTAGAGAACATTTCTCCTGAAAGTTATAAAATGCTTCGTTATCGAAGAAGAGTTGAGTTACCAAGGTTGAGCAACCGGCATCAACTTTCTTTTTCAAATTTTTGATGTCTGAGACAGAATTTGGTGATTCTGGATGTACTTCTGGATAACAGGCTCCAATAATGTCAAAATGTGGGGCTTCTTCCTTGATAAAGGAAATCAAGTCAGTTGCATATTGGAAGTCCTCTTTAGGGGGAAGACCTTCAATAATATCGCCACGAAGTGCTAAAATCTGATGCACACCAATTTCATCGAGAGAATGAAGAACGGATCGGACCTTTTCTTTTGTCAAGTAAGCAGCTGGCAAATGTGCGATAGTTGGAATATGCAATTCATTGCGAACATGGTTAGCCAACTTGACAGTCGTCTCTTCTACGTTCAAATTGTTATTGCTGCATGTAACACTGATAAAATGAGGGGCCAAACCTTGCATCTCATCGAGAGTTTGGATAATTTTTTCATTGCCTACTTCTGGTTTTGGAGGAAAAATTTCAAATGAGAGACTTGGGGTTTGACCAATCATAAATTAGAGTTCCTTTCTGGCTGCCTTAGCTGCTTGGGTCAAGTGGATAAGGCTAGCTTTTGTTTCTGATTCGCCACGAGTCTTGAGTCCGCAGTCTGGGTTAATCCAAACTTTTTCTTTCGGTACTTTTGCAAGGATGGCTTGGATCGTGTGTGCAATTTCATCAACGGCAGGGACACGTGGAGAGTGGATGTCATAGACACCAGGACCTACCTGAGTTTGGAAATTCTTAGCCTTGAGTTCATCTAGGATAACGAGATTTGAACGACTGGCTTCAAAGGAGATAACGTCCGCATCCATATTGTCGATGGCAGGAATGATGTCAGTAAATTCGCTATAGCACATGTGAGTGTGAATTTGTGTATCTGGTGCAACAGTTGAGTGTACTAAACGGAAGGCAGGGATTGCCCAATCAAGATACTCGCTGTACCAGTCGCTACGACGGAGTGGTAGTTTTTCACGAAGGGCTGCTTCGTCGATTTGGATGATCTTGATACCCGCTGCTTCAAGGTTGAGAACTTCTTCCTTGATAGCAAGGGCAATTTGAAGAGTTGATTCTTTGATAGAAATATCTTCACGTGGGAATGACCAGTTGAGGATGGTTACAGGACCTGTCAACATACCTTTAACTGGTTTGTTGGTACGGCTTTGAGCGTAGCTAGACCATTTGACAGTAATTGGGTTCAAGCGTGTTACATCACCCCAGATGATTGGTGGTTTTACCCCACGCATACCGTATGATTGTACCCAACCGTTTTTACTGAAGAGGTAGCCAGACAGGTTTTCGCCGAAGTACTCTACCATGTCGTTTCGTTCAAACTCACCGTGAACTAAGACATCGAAGTCAACTTCTTCCTGCCACTTGATCCACTCATCCGTACGAGCTTCTACAAAGGCATCATACTCAGCTTCGGTAATATCTCCACGGCGGAAGGCCAAGCGTGTGCTGCGAATTTCTTTTGTTTGAGGGAAAGATCCAATCGTTGTTGTCGGAAGAAGTGGTAAGTTTAGCTTCTCGCGTTGAATGACTTCACGCTCTGCAAAGACTGGTAGACGTGTATAGTCAGCGTCTGTCAAACTTGCAAGACGATCGGCAAGCGCTGTGTCACGCCCTACACGTTCAAGGGCAAAGAGGTCTTTGTTAGCTTTGAGAGCAACTTCGCCTTGACCGTTACGGATGGCATCCAAATCACGTAATTCGTTCAATTTTTCAACTGCAAAGGCAAAGTGGTTGAGAATTGCGGGTTCAAACTCTTCATTTGCTGTTGTGAAAGGCACGTGAAGAAGGGAGCAAGAAGTTGTTAGGACGACATTTTCAGCTGGAATAGCATTCAAAACAGCTAGGCTCTTCTCGTAGTTGTTGCGCCAGATATTTTTACCGTTGACGATACCAGCGTAGAGCGTTTTATCAGCTGGGAAGCCTGTCGCAACAAGTGCAGCAGTTTCTTTACCTTCTACAAAGTCAAGACCGATGGCATCAACTGGTAGGCTGGTCAATTCTGTGTAAATATCACGAACATCACCGAAGTAGGTTTGGATGAGGACTTGCAAACCTTTCTTATCTGCCAAGAGTGTTTGGTAGATACGTAGGAAAAGGGCTTTTTCTTCTGCAGTCAAGTCCTTGACCAAGCTCGGTTCGTCCAGCTGGATTTTTTCAGCACCAAGCTCTGCCAATTTCTCAAAGACTTGTCCGTAGGCAGCGACTAAGCTATCAGCGAAATCAGTAGCAGTTAAACCTTCTTCAAAATCAGTTAATTGTAAGAGTGTGAATGGACCAATCAAAACTGGACGAGTTGTGATGCCCAAGTTCTTTGCTTCTTGGAATTCATCGAAAATCTTATGACCAGCTAGTTTAATCTCTGTATCTTTTTCGATGGCAGGAACGATATAGTGGTAGTTGGTGTTGAACCATTTTTTCATGGGTCTAGCACGAACATCACCTTTTTCACCTTGATAGCCACGCGCAAGGGCAAAGTATTTTTCAAGGTCTGTCAATTCAAGCTCCTGAACAGCTTTTGGTACGATGTTGAAGAGAACAGCTGCATCCAAAACATTGTCATAGTGGGAGAAGTCGTTGCTTGGGATTTCAGTAATGCCAGCTTCTTTGACAATAGTCCAGTGCTTGGCACGCAAGTCTTTAGCTGCCGTCAAAAGTTCTTCTTGTGGAATTTCATTTCTAAAGTATTTTTCAGTAATAAATTTTAACTCACGGTGTTCGCCGATACGTGGGAAGCCGATAATAGTAGTAGTCATGGTTGTTCCTCCAAAATATTTCTATGCTCTTATCCTAACAGAAAAAATACCACTTGTATAATTGTAAAAAATTAGATGTTGTTATAGTTTTTAGTTATAACAACCTTGGTATGGATTTTGTGTTTAGAATGTCTACTATATAATACAACTATTTTATTTTTCAACACTTCATAATACAGAGTAGATAGTATCGCTATAGTTTTTCTTAATGAGTTGATAAATATTATATATTTGTCAAAATTTTATATCCTTGGTAGACTAGTACTACTTTTTGAAATTGGAGGAAGTTCTATGAAAAAGAAGTGGCTAACAGGCTTATTATCTACAGTAGCAGTACTAACCTTGGCAGCTTGTGCTAGTAGCGGTTCATCAACTGCATCATCAAGCTCAAACTCAGTTGCCGATTCGGAAACTTTTACTTATGCAATTAATGGAGATCCTAGTTCGACAAACCCAATCAATACTAGTGATCGTTGGGGCTTGACCTTAACTAATTTTATTTACTCTCCACTTATTCGTGTTGAAGCAGATGGTACCTATGTAAATGAATTGGCTGATTCTTATGAAGTTGCCGAAGATGGTCTAAGTATCACCGTTAAACTTCGTCAAGATGTCAAGTGGTCTGATGGGGAAAGTTTCAATGCTGATGATGTCATCTTTACTTATGAACAAAAGCTTAAAAAGGAAAATGGTGGTTCAGATGGTCTTTATATAAATGACCAACCAGTTAAGCTTGAAAAGTTGGATGATTACACGGTTAAATTCGTTCTTCCAGCTGTTTCTGCACCAGCCTTGGACAATATTGTTACGGAAACATACATTATTCCGCAACACATTTTCAAGGATGAGGCAGACTTCTCAGCAAGCCAATTGACAGCGACACCAGTGGGAACTGGTCCGTACAAGTTTGTAGAATACAAGCATGGTGAATATATCAAACTTGCTGCTAATGAGTACTACTACAAGGGAGAGGCTGAAATTGATAACCTCGTTTTGAGGATTATTGAAAGTGCTGATACGACTAAAGTAGCCTTACAAACAGGTGAAGTGGACGCGGCATTTGTCCTTCCTTCTGATATTCAAGATTTGAGTACGGATACCATCACGACCTATGCCTATAGTGAGAATCGTGTCGGTTATCTTGGGCTCAATACTTCGACTGAAGAATTGAAGGATGTAAAAGTTCGTCAAGCCTTGCTATATGCCTTGAACAAAGAAGAGTTCAACCAAGCTGCTTACTTGGATAAAAAATACTATGAAAATCCATATTCATTCTTGCCTGTTGCCAATCCATATGTGACGGAAGATGTTGAGAAATATGAGCAGAATTTGGAAAAAGCAAAACAACTCTTAACTGAAGCAGGTGTCAGCAATCTGACTTTAAATCTTGGTTATGCAGGTTCTGATGCAGCTCAAACTTTACAGGCTACCTTAATTCAACAACAATTGTCAGCTATTGGTGTGACAGTTGAATTGGCAGGTGGGGACTCTACAGCACTCTTTACAGAGTTGAAAAAAGAAGGTTCAACAGCTTATGACCTTTTCTTGGGTGGCTATATTATGGGAAATGACCCTGATCAATATGCTCGCCTATTTAAAACAGGTGGAGCTTCAAACTACTTCAAATTGTCTTCAAACGAAGTGGATAGCCTCTTTGAGCAAGGAGCTGTTGAATTGGATCAAACGAAACGCGAACAAATCTATGATGATTTGCAAGCGACACTGGCTGACCAAGCTGCTATTTATCCAATCGTAGATAACAAGAAAGTGTTGGCGGTGAACAACCGTGTGAAAAATGTAGAAGAAGCGGGTTTGATTCCAATTTATACATTTGAAGATCCGTCGAAGTTAACAATTGAATAGTCTTTGTATGCTGGTATGACCAGCAAAGAGGAGAAGGAGTGGTAAAAAGTGGAAACTCCTCCCCTCTTTTTCGTGTTTTTGGAGGATATATGTTTCGATATATTGTCAAAAGAATCTTGCAGGCAATTCCTCTCTTGCTGCTGATTTCTTTTATTGTCTTTTCTTTGATTCAATTGGCACCGTTTGATGTCATAGATTCGATGACAACGCCAAATATGAGTCAAGAACAAATTGATTTATTAAAGGTAAAATATGGTTTGGATCAACCGTTTCTCGTTCAATACGCTGTCTGGCTGAAGGGGTTACTGACTGGAGATTTAGGTTTTTCACTGATGACTCAACACTCGATTGGGGTTGATTTGGCTGAAAAAATACCCAATACCATTTCATTGGTCTTGCCTGCATATGTGACGGCCCTAGTCTTAGCGATTACATTGGGTTTGCTTGCTGCATCCCAAAAGGGTAAATGGGTAGACAAGATTATTGATGCCTTTGCTTCTGTAGGAATTGCAGTCCCGACTTTCTGGTTTGCCATGATTTTAATTTACTTTTTTGGATATAAATGGCAGGTCTTCCCATTTATTGGGATGTATACCTTGGGAAAAGAAGGAAACCTTCTTGATTTTCTGGCACATTTTACCTTACCCTATGTGACCTTGACAATGGCATTCTTACCAGAATTGATTCGGTTTATTCGAGCCTCAGCAATTGTCGAAGTTGAGAAAGATTATGTGACCGTTCAAGAGGCTTTCAAAGCCAGCCGATTTGAGATATTTGGGAAACATGTGGCCCGCAATGTTTTGATTCCTATTGTGACTCAAATTGGGATGGCCTTGCCGATGCTAGTAACAGGTGCTATCATTACAGAAACCATTTTTGCATGGCCGGGAGTTGGTCCTTATTTGACAGCAGCTACAAAGAGCTTAGATTATCCGGTTATAATGGCAGTCATGCTCTTGTCAGCTACCTTGGTAATTCTTGGGAATCTCTTATCAGATATTCTCTATGCTGTGGTGGATCCGCGTATTTGGAAAGGAGGAGAAGGTCAATGATTTTGAAGCAATTTAAGGAGACTGTAAAGAGTTCGCCACTCTATTTATTCTCGATTTTGTTCATTCTTTTTCTACTATTTTTATCCTTGATTGCACCACTGATCCCGATAGATCCAAATGTGACCAACGTAAGTCAGATGAACCAGGGTCCTAGTGCAGCGCATTGGTTTGGTACAGATCAGGTGGGACGTGATTACTTCATTCGAGTGATTTATGGTGGTCGCATCTCACTCTTAGTTGGTTTATTGGCAATGACTGCATCAGTTACGATTGGAAGTCTTGTTGGTATTACAGCAGGCTATCTTGGAGGAAAATGGGATAATGCTATTATGCGGTTTGTCGATGTCCTATCATCCATACCTTGGTTGGTTTTAGTTATCGTCCTCAGCGTCTTTCTGAAACCAGGTTTGACTACGATTATCATTGTAATAGGTGGTTTTTCTTGGATGAGTATTGCTCGGATGTTGCGTGCTGAAACATTGAAAGCTAAAGTGGCGGATTATGTTGGGTATGCTGCCTTTATTGGTTTAAAGAAACCAGTGATTGTCTGGCGGCATATCTTTCCAGCAATCCTTCCGACTTTGATTGTGACCGCTTCAACTAGTATTTCCTCAGCTATTATGACGGAATCAGCCCTCAGCTTCTTAGGAATGGGGATTCAACAACCTCTAGCATCCTGGGGAAGTCTCTTGCAAAATGCCCAGTCTACCTTGCAGAGTGCTCCTCATATGGCAATATTGCCTGGACTTTTTATCCTATTGACCATTTATTCATTTAACAATATCGGTGATCTGATACGGGATTGCCTTGAAAGAGAGGTCTACTAATGTCAAAACAGCTAGTCGAAATAAGTAACCTCACCATTATCAACAAAAAGAGAAATGGACAATCGATACTGGTGAAGGGGATTGACCTGTCTATTCCCAAAGGAAAAATTGTAGGTATTGTTGGAGAATCTGGTTCGGGTAAGAGTTTGTCGATGAAGTCTCTGATGGGCATTTTACCAAAAAGTTTGGAAGCAAGCTATGATCGATTTGAAATGAATGGAAAGCAAGTACATAATCCAAAGGTTTTGCCTTTGTCCATGATTTTTCAAGATCCAATGACCTCTCTTAATCCCTTGCGGACAGTAGGTTATCATTTACAGGAAGTTCTAAGACGTTTTCAACCCAAGTTGACTAAGGAAGAACGGGACAGAACTATCCATGAAATGTTGGAAAAGGTGGGAATTGAACATCCAGAACTGCGTCTCAAACAGTTTCCTTTTGAATTTTCAGGTGGTATGCGTCAAAGGATCATGATTGCCATGGCCTTATTGACCAAGCCAGATATGCTCATTGCAGACGAGCCAACAACTGCATTAGATGTAACTATTCAGGCCCAAATCTTGGCCTTGCTCAAAGAATTACAGGAACAGTTGGGGTTGACAGTTGTGATAGTGAGTCATGATTTCAGTGTTATTGCTGGAATCTGTGACTTGGTTTATGTCATGAGGAATGGATTGATTGTGGAACACGGAACGGTTGATTCTATCTTTTCACAACCCTTACACGCATATACCCAGTCACTATTAAGAGCAGCTCGTTTGGAAGCCAGTCTTGGAGCGGTTTTAGCCGACTCCGAAGATAGTCAGTTAATTCAAGTTAGTCCAGGACATTGGGTTAGAAAGGAGGAGAAGAATGGATAAGGAAGTTCTAGTACAGGTTTCGGATGTGAGCAAAACTTACTCTAAGAAGAATTGGTTTGGGCAAGAGCAACGTGTCGATGCTTTGACCGGTGTAAATGTGTCTATTTATAAAGGTGAGACACTTGGTCTGGTTGGTGAATCTGGCAGTGGCAAATCGACACTTTCTAAAATTGTCTTAGGATTGGAAAAGGCTAGTCAAGGCCGGGTTGATTTTCCAGGTTTGACATCAGAAGAATTAAATAATCAAGCCCTGCAAGTGATTTATCAAGACCCCTATTCTTCTCTCAATCCCTACCTGTCGGCCTTAGAACTGGTCAAAGAACCTCTCTACTCACTTCCTAAGAAGGAGGCGGAAGAGAAGGCTCTAGCTATGTTGAAACGGGTGGGTATAGAGGGGGATGCTGTACACAAACGCCCTAAATCTTTTAGTGGTGGTCAACGCCAGCGAATTGGCATCGCTCGTGCAGTCGTTTCTCATCCCCAATTTATTGTTTGTGATGAACCGACCTCGGCTCTTGATGTGTCGATACAGGCGACCATACTGGATTTGTTGAACCAGTTGCAAGAGGATTTAGGACTGACCTATCTCTTCATTTCTCATGATCTAAACTTGGTGCACCAATTCGCAGATCGTATTGCGGTCATGTACAAGGGAAGCTTGGTTGAAATTGGTCCAGCACAGGATATTTTTCAAAATCCCCAACATCCCTATACCAGCTACCTCTTGCAATCCAATCTGAGCCTTGATCCGCTGGAGGCACGTGCTCAGTTGCAAGAGCTATCTCAAACTGGGCTTATAAAGGATTTTGTAACAGATGGTGTGTGGACTCAGGTGGATAAGGAACATTTTGTACTAAAGGCAACTGATAAATAATTTTTATCAGCCCATAAAACTTCTATATTAGACAGGGCTAGTCCATCGTGTTACAATATATAAAATCGCAGAAAGGAGTTTCTTATGGGAAAGGTGATTATTGGAATTTCAGGAAATGAGCAAGAATTTCCAACTAAATCTGGTCGCGTATATGTAACGGTAGCGCGTGAATTGGCAGACAGCGTTCGTCAGGCAGGTGGTGTGCCAATGGTTATTCTTATGGGAACTCCTGACTTAGCCAAGGATTATATCGATATGATTGACAAGTTGATCTTGTCAGGTGGTCAGCATGTGGATCCAAGTTTGTATGGTCAAAAACGTTTGATAGATAGTGATGACTACCTCTTGGAACGGGATGAATTTGAACTGGCTTTGATTGAGGAAGCCCTTCGTCAAGGGAAGCCCATTTTTGCGGTCTGCCGAGGGATGCAGTTGCTGAATGTTGCTCTAGGTGGTAGTTTAGAGCAGGAAGTGGCTGATCATTGGCAAGAGGGTATCGAGGGAACATCTCATCGTTTACAGGTTAAACCAAAGAGTCGTGTCAGTCAGTTGTTCTCTCAAGGTAGCTCCATTAATTCCTTCCATCATCAGCGTATTAAAGATTTGGCACCAGGTTTGGTGGCAACTGGACTAGATCCACGAGATGGAACCATTGAGGCCTACGAAGGCAAAGGGAACCAAGCTTTATTTGGTATCCAATGGCATCCAGAATTTTTATACAATGATTGTAAACAACATCGAGACCTGTTTCAGTATTTGGTGGATGTGTTTTAGTCATATTCTTTGCACTCAAGTAATTGAGTGTTTTTTGTAATAATTTGCCAGTAAATACTTTATAAATCAGATAAAATTGTATATACTAACAGTAGTTAAAGGAGGATTATATGTCAAAGAAATGCCAAGAATCCAAAGGTTATGGAAGTATTAGAAAAGGAATCCATGGGGCAGTAGGAGTGTTGACTCTAGGTTTGCTGTTTTCTACTACGGATGTTGTCTTTGCTGATGAAGTGAGTGAGAATACTCCCACTATAGCAAGTTCTGAACAAGTCATAAATACTTCAGAAACTCTTAAATTAACTGCAGAAAATGATGTCGCAATATCAACCGAAATTGTAGGAAACGAGGGGACTTCAGATGTTGAAACCACGACAGGTACAAATTCTTCGATAGTAGAAGCTGTTCCTTCAACTGATGTAGAAGTAAGTAATATAAGCGGAGAGTCAATTTCAACTACACCAGAATCAAATACGAATTTAGAGGCTAATGTTTCATCGACCAGCTCTCCAGCAACAGATAGAGCATCAGTGGTGTTGGAAGACCGTACAGCACCAAAACTTGTCTCTTATACATTAGATAAAACAGAGTATCAGGCTGGAGAAACTATTACTTTGACAGTTGAAGTTTCAGATGACAGTGATTTACTCGATGCTAGTGCAAGCTTAGGCACTTATTCTGAATCAGGTGTTCGTTCTCTCAGTTTAAGTGCAGATTCCTCTAGTTTGGAGTTTCTTTCCAATGGTCACTTTCGTATTAATCTTACAGGAGTTATCCCTTCTAACCGCCCCAGCGATGAGTATAGATTAGACTATATCGGTTTAGGTGACTCGATTGGTAATAGCAGTTCATATTTTCTTTTTGAACAAGGAGAGAAAGGGCTAGTTCCACTAACAGTCAAAGTAAGTGGGACGGTTACAGATCGTATAGCTCCTAAATTAATTTCTTATCATTTTGATAAAGCCGAGTATCAGGCTGGAGAAACTATTACTTTGACAGTTGAAGTTTCAGATGACAGTGATTTACTCGATGCTAGTGCAAGCTTAGGCACTTATTCTGAATCAGGTGTTCGTTCTCTCAGTTTAAGTGCAGATTCCTCTAGTTTGGAGTTTCTTTCCAATGGTCACTTTCGTATTAATCTTACAGGAGTTATCCCTTCTAACCGCCCCAGCGATGAGTATAGATTAGACTATATCGGTTTAGGTGACTCGATTGGTAATAGCAGTTCATATTTTCTTTTTGAACAAGGAGAGAAAGGGCTAGTTCCACTAACAGTCAAAGTAAGTGGGACGGTTACAGATCGTATAGCTCCTAAATTAATTTCTTATCATTTTGATAAAGCCGAGTATCAGGCTGGAGAAACTATTACTTTGACAGTTGAAGTTTCAGATGACAGTGATTTACTCGATGCTAGTGCAAGCTTAGGCACTTATTCTGAATCAGGTGTTCGTTCTCTCAGTTTAAGTGCAGATTCCTCTAGTTTGGAGTTTCTTTCCAATGGTCACTTTCGTATTAATCTTACAGGAGTTATCCCTTCTAACCGCCCCAGCGATGAGTATAGATTAGACTATATCGGTTTAGGTGACTCGATTGGTAATAGCAGTTCATATTTTCTTTTTGAACAAGGAGAGAAAGGCCTTATTCCACTCTCGATAACGGTTAATAGTATTACTTCGGGTTCAGTCTTGATTCATTATCAACTTGAAGATGGGACTACCATAGCTGAAGACAAGAGAATTTCAGGCGTGGTGTCGACGTTAGCATTTGGTTCGGAGGCACCAGTTGCGACAGGGATTACATACGATACTAGTAGTGAAGCTCCATTGTTTCTGAATGGTATGGATGGTAGGCAGTATTATAAGGTTAAAGTAGACGGTGTAGAGCAGGGGCTTTTGAAAGCAGGTTTGACGGAAGTAACCTATACCTACACACCTTATTTGGTATCCACAGAGCAGGTCGAAAAGAAAATAGGCAAGGTGATTGTTCAGTATCAAACAAGGTCAGGGCAAACTCTTAAAGAATCAGTTGAAGCCGTTCCAGAAACATTAATTAGTTATCGGGAAAAAACAATTTATGCTGATGGATCAGAGAGCTTATCTGAACCAATTCAAAGCTATCCAGATTTCAATGTCTATGATTATCAAGTGCGGACAATTGAGCAAGATGGAAAAATTTATAGATTATCATATGAGAACCAACCTTCTCTTTACGGTGAACTTGTAGAAGGTGATACGGTATTGACTCTACAGTATATTCCTGTTCCTAAATTGGAATCCCTGACATTTGATAAAGAGTCTTACCAGCCTGGAGACAAACTAACTGCTAGTTTTGTGGTTTCGTCAGAAGAGGAAATGGAGAGTATTTTCTTTGGATTATCTGATCAAAATTTGACAAGTCAGTATGTGCTTATAGGAGAGAGTAGCAGCCCAATCAAGCTAGCGGATAGACTATATCGCTTTGATGTTACTGTACCAATAGCAAGTGATTATCCTAAGTCAGACCTATCTTTGGACTTTATTTATTTGAATGCTAAAAACGAAAGTTCATCAAATAGCCTTTCAGAACCTGAAATTATTCAAAATATTGCTACCCAGGCTATCATCAACTCACCTAATATCGTTACTGATTTTTCAGCACCTAAGTTTATTGAGTTAGAAACTAGTCGAAATGAAGCTAAACAAGGCGAGACAGTTGAAGTGGTACTTTTAGTGGAAGACGATTCGAATATCGCATCTGTTATTCTTGGATTTGAAAGTGAGTCAGGAACGCTCCGATTTGGCGAAAATATTACGAATATTGAGCAATTGGAGGGAAATCGAAAAAGACTGACTTTATCTGAAACAATTCACTATTCTTATTTACCAGGACAATATGATCTGAGATATTTATATCTGACAGATATTTATGGCAATACGAGTTACTTATCCACTGTTGATAGTTTGCCTGCGAAAACCATTGTTGTCAATCAGGCTAATGATGTAGAAAATTTAAATCCGGTTGTTGAAACGACAATAGTAACCAATATTGAGGTTGTTGAAAAATCAAGTGGGCGAGTACTGATTCGCACAAATTTCCATGGTGAAGACCTTGAAGCAATGAAACAAGTGATTCGTGAGGCAATTTCAGCATATGAAAATGAACATGGTGTAACATTTGATTTACTTGGTACTGGTGAGAGTCAAATCTCTTCAAGGTCAGTTACTGTTGGAAATCGGACTCAAACAGAGGTAATACGTTCATACCAGCAACTAGTTGTAAATACATCGGATAACCCTCTGCCTGAAATTGAGAAAAAACTTCTACCAGAAGGTGTGATCTATGATAATTCAACTATCAGGCAAGCCTTATATACTATTCAATTTAAAGATGGTGAATCAGTAGTTAAAGAGAGTCGTCGAGTTGCAAACTCCACAATTGATAATGTCATTCGTGATGAAAGTAATGGTATTGATGAAAGGGCATATTATTTTGAATCTGTTGAGGTAAGTCAAGGTTTCACTACAATTTTTAGTAGCGATTTGAATTATAATGGTCCCTTTTATGAAATTGTTGTCAATTTGAAATCAAGCTCGAAAGTAGAAAATATAGAAGTAGACTCACCAGTCGAAGAAATGTCGCCATCTCGAACAGAAGTCGATCCGCCAGTCATAGAAACACCTGTTGCACTAATCAAAGGAGTATCAGCAGTTACTGAATCTTCAAGTACCCTAACTAATCTAGTATATCCAGTTATCGAAGTATCGACCCAATTGACAATGGGAAATACTAATAAAGAGGCTTTATATTCAGCAACTACCGTTTCGAGACAGAAAGTAGAATCTGAAAAATCATCGGCCTCTATCTTACCTAGAACAAATGGACATCAGTCAAAGCTACCAATTTTGGTGGGACTCGCACTTCTTAGCTTAACTGTAGCTAAAAGGAAAAAAGATTTCTTAGGCTAGCAAACTGGGAAATTATTACGAAAGAGGGAATGGTATCCCTCTTTTTATTATCAACGCTTATAATTGCAAGGGTATTTGTTATAACGAAAAGTTATAACTTTCTATAAAAAAAGTCAATTAGTCAGAAAGAAAATTCTGTGTTAAGATAGATACAGTTTTAATTTAAGGAGATCATTTTATGAAATTAAAAAAATTGTTTAGTTTGGCAACAGCTGCTTTATCAGTAGGTGTACTTGCTGCATGTGGTAGCTCGTCTTCTAGCTCTTCATCCGATTCTTCAGCAACAACTGTTCGTGTGGGTGTGATGAGCTTGAGCGATTCTGAGCAAGCCCGTTGGGATAAAGTTCAAGAAATTCTCGGGGACGAAGTGAAATTGGAGTTCACTCAATTTACAGATTACTCACAGCCAAACAAGGCAGTAGCTGAAAATGAGGTAGACATCAACGCCTTCCAGCACTATAACTTCTTGAATAACTGGAATGAAGAAAATGGTGAAGACTTGGTTGCTATTGCGGATACTTATATCGCACCAATCCGTCTTTACTCAGGTACAGCTGATGGAAAAAACAAGTACACTAAAGTGGAAGAAATTCCAGATGGTGCAGAAATTGCGGTTCCAAACGACCCAACAAACGAAAGTCGTGCTCTCTACCTTCTTCAAGCAGCTGGTTTGATCAAGGTTGGTGTATCTGGTACAGAATTGGCAACTATTGCTGACATTACTGAAAACAAGAAAAACTTGAAGATCACTGAGTTGGATGCAAGCCAAACAGCAAGCTCACTTAGCTCAGTTGATGCAGCAGTTGTAAACAACACATTTGTGTTGGAAGCTGGTTTGGATTACAAGAACGCTCTTTATAAAGAACAAAAAGATGAAAATTCAAAACAGTGGTACAACTTGATTGCAGCTCGTAGCGATTGGGAAAAATCAGAGCAAGCAGCAGCGATTAAGAAAATTATCGAAGCCTACCACACGGATGAAGTGAAAAAAGTTATTGAAGAGACTTCAGACGGTATGGATGAGCCAGTTTGGTAAAATGTAAATAGGTTGAGGACTGGGCAGAATTGTTCAGCCCTCTATCTGTTTTTATAGAGATAAGAAAAAATCTCTTAACCAAAGTCAGAAATGCGGGAGAATATTTGATTTTGGTTAGTAGATTTAATTGGTTTTCATTGAGTATGAGGAGGAAGTATGGCAGATAGTAAAGTTCAATTATTTGAAAATGATGCGATTATTCAAAATTATTTTGAAAAGTTGAAGGTCTTGATTTCAAAGAAATCTATTTTTGCTCAGCAGATTGGTTTGTTGGATGTGGCGACTTATTTGAAAGATATGTTTGAAGAAGCTGGTGCAGCTGTTGTTTTAGACGACAGCTATGCAGCACCATTTGTCATGGCTACGTTTAAGGCTTCGGTGCCAAATGCTAAGACCTTGATTTTTTACAATCACTATGACACGGTTCCTGCTGATGCCGATCAGGTCTGGGAGAAGGGCAACCCCTTCGAATTGACTATTTCTGAAGGTTATATCTATGGTCGCGGGGTGGACGATGACAAGGGCCATATCACAGCTCGTCTGTCGGCCTTGAAAAAATATCAGGCTAGACAGAATGGCCATTTACCAGTCAATGTGATTTTTATTATGGAAGGGGCAGAAGAGTCAGCTTCTGTCGACTTGGATAAGTACCTTTCAAAATATAAAGAACATTTGATTGGTGCTGATTTGCTTGTCTGGGAGCAGGGGCATCGCAATAGCCTACATCAGCTAGAAATTGCTGGGGGAAATAAGGGAATTGTGACCTTCGATCTTCAGGTTAAATCAGCTGATTTGGATATTCATTCTTCCTATGGTGGTGTCATTGATTCGGCAAGCTGGTATTTATTATCAGCTCTTCAATCCATGAGAGCGGCTGATGGGCAAATTCTGGTAGATGGTATTTACGAACAAGTGCAAGAGCCAAATGAGCGTGAATTGGCCTTAGTGGAAGAATTTGCACTGGCTACCAGTCAGTCTATGACGGATATTTATGGACTAACCCTTCCAACCTTGGTAGAAGATCGTCGTGAGTTTCTCAAGCGTTTGTATTTTGAGCCATCGATTACCATTGAAGGCTTGTCAACTGGCTATCTTGGTCAAGGTGTCAAGACCATCATACCAGCTCAGGCTTCTGCTAAGATGGAAGTTCGTCTGGTACCTGGGTTGGAGCCGCATGATGTATTAGATAAGATTCGCCAGCATTTGGACAAACATGGTTTTGACAAAGTTGAGGTTGTCTTCACTCTAGGAGAGATGAGTTACCGAAGTGATATGTCCCACCCTGCCATTGTCAATGTGATTGAATTGGCCCAAAAATTGACACCAGAAGGAGTTGCTGTCTTGCCAACGTCCCCGGGGACAGGCCCTATGCACACAGTCTTTCATGCTCTAGGTGTACCGATTGCGGGCTTTGGTCTAGGAAATGCCAACAGTCGCGACCATGCCGGTGATGAAAATGTCAGCATCGCTGACTACTATAGCCATGTTGAATTAGTAGAGGAGTTAATAGCAAGTTATGAGTAAGGAAATGATTAAGCTAGATAATATTGATGTAACTTTCCAGCAGAAAAAACGTACGATTGAAGCGGTAAAGGATGTGACTATCCATATCAATCAAGGGGATATTTACGGTATCGTAGGTTATTCTGGAGCTGGTAAATCTACCCTTGTCCGCGTCATCAATTTGTTGCAGGTTCCGTCTGCGGGTAAAATTACTATCGATGAGGATGTAATTTACGAGGGAGAAAAGGTCACACTTACCCCAGCTCAATTGCGAAGCAAACGCCGTGAAATCGGCATGATTTTCCAGCATTTCAATCTGATGGCTCAAATGACGGCAGAAGAAAACGTAGCCTTTGCCCTTAAGCATTCGGGTTTGAGCAAGGAAGAGAAGAAAGAAAAAGTTGCTAAGTTGTTGGACTTGGTTGGGCTTTCTGACCGTGCTGAAAACTATCCAGCTCAGTTGTCTGGTGGTCAAAAACAACGTGTTGCCATTGCCCGTGCCTTAGCAAATGACCCTAAAATCTTGATCTCAGATGAGTCTACTTCTGCCTTGGATCCGAAAACAACTAAGCAGATTTTGGCACTCTTGCAGGAATTGAATAAAAAATTGGGCTTGACCATTGTTATGATTACCCACGAGATGCAGATTGTAAAAGACATTTGTAACCGTGTGGCTGTTATGCAGGATGGTCGCTTGATTGAAGAGGGTTCAGTATTGGAAATTTTCTCTCATCCAAAAGAAGAATTGACCCAGGATTTCATCAAAACAGCAACAGGAATTGATGAGGCCTTGGTGAAAATTTATCAGCAGGATATTGTTCAGAATTTGCCTGAGAATAGCCTCTTAGTTCAATTGAAATATGCTGGTTCCAATACGGATACGGCGATTGTCAATGATTTGTATAAATTCTATCAAGTATCTGCCAATATTCTTTATGGCAATATTGAAATATTGGACCATACACCAGTCGGTGAGATGGTAGTGATCTTATCAGGAGAACCTGGTCAGTTGCACCGTGCGATTGAGGCGGTGACGGAGGCGCGTGTGGAAGTGACGATTTTGAAAGGAGCAAATTAGATGTTAGAATGGATTCAAACGAATTTTCCAGATATTTATAAATTGGGCTGGGATGGTCAGACAGGTTGGTTAACACATTTTAATTTGACCCTCTATATGACCTTTGTTTCCTTTGCTTTCGGTGGATTTATGGGCTTGGTGTCTGGTTTATTCTTGGTTTTGACAGGTCCACGTGGGGTTATTGCCAATAAGACGGTTTATTGGATTTTGGATAAGGTAGCTTCTATCTTCCGTGCCATTCCTTTCATTATTTTGTTGGCGGCCATTGCTCCTTTGACGAAAATTATTGTTGGAAAAACAATTGGTACAGAGGCGGCTTTGGTGCCGCTCGCTCTTTCAGTCTTTCCGTTTTTTGCACGTCAGGTTGAAGTGGTCTTGTCAGAATTGGACCGTGGTGTCATTGAGGCGGCTCAGGCATCAGGTGCGACTTTCTGGGATATTGTCCTTGTCTATCTGCGTGAGGGTCTGCCTGACTTGATTCGTGTGACGACTTTTGCTTTGGTTTCATTGGTTGGCTATACAGCCATGGCAGGAGCTATCGGAGCAGGTGGTTTGGGACAGGTTGCGCTATCATACGGCTACCTACGGTATAATAATGATGTGACCTTTTTAGCAACTCTTTTGATTTTAGTTATCATCTTCGTAATCCAGTTTATTGGAGATTTCTTGACGAGGAAGATTAGTCATAGATAAGTTATGTTTTGAGAGGACAGTTGGTCCTCTTTTTTGATGCAAAATACTTGACAAATTTCTTGTTATACTAGTATAACAAGGCTTGACTTTACAGCCAAGCCTTTCTAAAAAGCAAATTAGGGGGAATATATGTGTCCGAAATGTGGAAGTCATCAGGTTATTAAAATTGGTGATAATCATTTAGGTTTGCCATTTTAAAGTAGTATATAGATTGAGACATATTTATAAAAGCAAAAATACTCTCATAAAATGGATTGAAAAGAGATAGATTAGAGATAGATTTTGGAGGTAAAAATGGCAAAGTTTTTAGATCAAGAGGATTTGCAACTAATCGAACAATTTAAGGCAGAGAATTTGCAAAAGAAAAACAGGATTATTGAAGAGTATCGTTATTACGATATTCCCGATGGTTACAAGAGTGAAGCAGCTAAAGATGCCCCAACTTATGAGCATTACTTAATGAATAAAATAGTATTCTCGCCGGAAGATGAGAAAGCTGTTGATAAATTAGGCGAGAGCGCAGGAACTCTTGAAAGGGTTCGGCATCTGACTAGTCAAGTAATGACCTCTGAGGAATGGTACCGTTCGGTATATGGAATAGGTTTCTTTGAAAAATTCAATGTGAATGAATTGAGGTGGTATCTTTATGATGCAGTGATTTTGATGAGTAGATGGGAATCAACTCTGCATTGGGAAAATGAGGTGCTTATTGCCTGGTCTAACAGGGAAAAAAAGGGGAATTGGATTTGGTGGCTTCTTGGTTTGACCCTCTTCTTGGCTATTGGAGAATTGCTCTTCGGTAATGATAGGGCTGGCTATTTTCAAAGGAGTTTGACATTCTTTTTCTTATCAGCTATTATCGGTATTTTTGCAAAGAGAAAACATCAGAAAAAGCAAGAAGATATTGCAGTGATTAAACAAAGGCTTGAGGAAGTAAAAGAGTGTAAAAGTTGGCACTATCATAAAGCTCAGGAGCATCCATTGATTATGCAACAGGGGCAACATAGTTCATCATTCTTTTTTGAAACAATGCTTGGTTATGTCAATGAGGGGCGTGTCAATACCTTACAGGAAGCTCTAAATCTGTATCATCAAGAAAGTCAATATGACCAACTGTTGCGCCAACAAGCTGCCACACTACAGCGAGCGGAACAAATCCAACAGATGGCTACATTTAATACAATTTACAATGTATTAAAAAAATAGAAATTGAGGTAGGCAAATATGGTATTTCGTAAAACAGCAAATGAATATGTTAAGAAAAATGTGGGTGAACTTCACCCCTATAAAGAAGGAACCTATATTGATTTGAATAATAATGTCTATCATTACGATGGCTTAGAGTATATAAAAATTGGATATGATAATCCTAATTTAGATACATGGGTCAGTCTTGTTCCGCAAATAGGAGTGGGAGTTATCTTGGCGAATTTGTTTGCGCCAAAAAGTCGTAAGGAGGATAGTTTTGATATTTGGACCTGGCTAATTGGTGTCCTTCTTGCCTTTGTTTTTCTATGGTGGTATCGCTTACTTGCTTTTGTTGGATACAAGTTGCTGACACTATTTATTCGACCAATTTTAGGATCTACAGAGAGAGCAAAATGGCTTCGTTTATTTTTACCATTTGTTTGGTTTGTTGAGGACCCTGACAAAGATTTAGTAGATGTTGCTGCAGGGTCAACCATGTTACTTCCCTACATTATTTTAAGTGTTCCTGTATTAGCATTGGCAAATTATGATGTTCCAGAATTGAAACCAGTTGGAATCGTTTTGATTTTGTGTACGCTCCTATCGGCATTTTATATGTTCTTAAACGTTCGCATCAATAGAGATAATTTTGTAGATAAATTTTAATTTTCTTGTGGCTAACCTCAGAGTATGTTTCCCCATATTCTGAGATAATGTTTGACATTCTCACTGTGATTTTATACAATAATGTTAATTAAATAAACACTGCCACCGGGTAGTCATGCAACAGCATTTTATGAACGTCGTTAGGTCTTAGAAGATGTTCATAGGGTGCTGATTTTTCTATAAAAGGAGTGAGAATATGTCACAATTTGTTATTGATTCAACTTTTTGGAGTCTATTTCCAGATGCAAAAATCGGAGTTCTTTTATTGAAAGATTATAAAACGCCGACGCAATCACCTGATGAATTAGTGAAATTACTGGAAGAAAGCAACGGAATTGCCCAGAAATTTCTTACGGAAGATACCTTTAGTGAGAACGAGGTCATTCGTACATATCGTCAAGCCTATCAAAAATTTAAAACAAAAAAAGGCGCTCGTTCGAGTATCGAAGCGCTTTTGAAGCGTTCTGCTAGTGACCGTCCAGTTTCAACCATTTCACCGCTAGTGGATATCTATAATGCGGCAAGTTTGCGTTTCGGTCTTCCATGTGGTGCTGAAGATTTAGATACATTTGTAGGCAATCTTCAACTAACGGTCACTGAGGGAGGGGATGAATTCTATCTCATTGGTGATGAAACCAATAACCCAACTCTACCAGGTGAAGTTTGCTATAAGGATGATAAAGGCGCGGTCTGTCGTTGTTTCAACTGGCGAGATGGTGAGCGGACCATGATTACAGATAGCACGAAGAATGCTTTCTTGGTCATGGAGCTGGTCAATTCTGATAGAGTAGAAGATTTGGAAAATGCCCTAGATTTTATCAGTCAACAGGCAGAAAAATTCTTGGGAGTAGTACCAGAAAAATATCTATTAGATTGCGATAGGCCTGCAATAGCCTTGTAGGATTTGTCAGTGAGATTGTGTTCGGATAAATAGTGGTCTTTCTAGACAAATGCTGATTTTTCTGCTACAATACTAAGCATGAAAGAAGGTTATTTCAAAAGCCTGTTTAGCGAGCTTGGGAGAGTGAAAGCCAAGCCAGTCTTGAAATAATTGGCGCTTTCCCAGTCGTGACTCTGTCCGACTCAATCAGAATCATACAAATGAAGTAATAAATTAGGGTGGAACCGCGTTCTTAACGCCCCTATGTCTGTTGACAGGGGAAGAGAATGTGGTTCTTTTTCTGTTTTACCAGAGATGAAAGAGAGAATATGAAGAATTTTTATCTAGTGGATAGCCAAGAACAGCTGTTTAACTATCAGCAATTTGTCTCAAAATACGAGGCAAAATGGCATGACTATATCCATTTTCTAAGGAAGGAATATCAAGTTCGTGATTTGCCCCAAGCCCTTATCTGGGTAAATGAAGAAGCCGCAAGAAAATTACTTGGCCAAAGTCCCGTACCAGCCTACACTAATGATATCCGCATGGTCATGACACCAGACTTAGCAGTTTGGAAAAAGATTTACCAGCATCAACTAGATAGCTACGAGAACAGCCCAGACTTGCAGACATTGAGTGCTCACTACAAAGGTTTGTCGGAAAATCATCTGTTGCAAATTATCGGTCATGAGCTGGCGCATTGGTCAGACCTTTTTCTGGATGACTTTGCGGACTATGATGCAAACATCTGGTTTGAAGAGGGCATGGTCGAGTACATCAGCAGACAGTATTTTTTGACAGAAGAAGAGTTTGCTCAAGAGCGGTTCTGTAATCAGCTCTTGGTTGACCTCTTTCAAGAAAAATACGGCTGGCATTCCTTGGATGCTTTTGGAAAATCCACTTACGAAGGAGATTACGCGAGTATTTTTTACGAGTACTGGCGAAGTTTTCTCACCATTGACCAGTTAGTAGAGAAAGTAGGTTCGGTCCAAGCACTTTTTGAAACCTATCATAAATGGGCGCAGTCAGACCAAAGCATTTCGCTACTCAACTGGTTTGTGCAGGAAGAATTATTAGAAAAAGAAATTTAAAAAGAAACAGGAGTAACTTATGTCTAAAAAACTTACCTTTCACAGCGTCAGTGGCATAATCTCCTTTGCCACACGCTCATCGCTAGGGCGACTGAGCTAGACGCTGTACTAGTTCGCCTTTCCTAGCAATATCGGCTAGGAAGGCTCACGTCGCAAGAACATCGTCATTTGGTTTATCTTTTATTACGTCGTTAACTCGCCTTGCCTAACTCCAGTTATGCCTACGCCTCGTTGCCTAGTACTAAAAGTAAACTAAAAGACTTATAATTAAAGAAAGAAGGAAATATATGTCAAAAAAACTTACATTTCAAGAGATTATCCTGACCTTACAACAATTTTGGAATGAGCAGGGGTGCTTGCTCATGCAGGCTTATGATACGGAAAAAGGGGCGGGGACTATGAGTCCATACACTTTCTTGCGTGCCATCGGTCCTGAGCCTTGGAATGCGGCTTATGTAGAGCCAAGTCGTCGTCCTGCGGACGGTCGTTACGGGGAAAATCCAAACCGCCTTTATCAGCACCACCAATTCCAAGTGGTTATGAAACCATCTCCATCTAATATCCAAGAACTCTACTTGGAGTCTTTGGAGCGTTTGGGCATCAATCCTTTGGAACATGACATTCGTTTCGTTGAGGACAACTGGGAAAACCCGTCAACAGGATCAGCTGGTCTAGGCTGGGAAGTTTGGTTGGACGGTATGGAAATCACACAGTTTACCTATTTCCAACAAGTTGGTGGTTTGGCAACAGGTCCAGTCACAGCCGAAGTAACCTATGGTTTGGAGCGTTTGGCTTCCTATATCCAAGAGGTTGACTCCGTTTACGATATCGAATGGGCTGACGGTGTTAAATACGGTGAAATCTTTATCCAGCCAGAGTACGAGCATTCCAAATATTCCTTTGAGGTATCAGACCAGGACATGCTCCTTGAAAACTTTACTAAGTTTGAGAAAGAAGCAGAGCGGGCTTTGGAAGAAGGTTTGGTTCACCCAGCCTTTGACTATGTACTCAAATGCTCTCATACCTTTAACTTGTTGGATGCCCGTGGAGCTGTGTCTGTAACCGAGCGTGCAGGCTACATTGCCCGTATCCGTAATCTTGCCCGTGTCGTTGCCAAGACCTTTGTGGCAGAGCGGAAGAAACTCGGTTTCCCACTTTTGGATGAAGCAACACGAGCAGAATTGTTGAAGGAGGACGCAGAATAATGACAAAGAATTTACTTGTTGAACTTGGTTTGGAAGAAATTCCTGCCTACATCGTAACCCCAGCCATGCACCAGTTGCGTGATCGCATGGCAACCTTTTTGACAGACAATCGCTTGGCTTTTGACAGCATTGATGTCTTTTCAACGCCACGCCGTTTGGCTGTTCGTGTCCGTGGTTTGGCAGACCAGCAGACTGATCTTACAGAAGATTTCAAGGGTCCTGCTAAGAAGATTGCCTTGGATGCAGACGGGAACTTCACTAAAGCTGCAGAAGGCTTTGTCCGTGGCAAAGGCTTGACGACAGCGGACATCGAATTCCGCGAAATCAAGGGCGAAGAGTATGTCTATGTGACCAAGCATGAAGCGGGTCAGCCAGCTAAGACCGTTCTGGCGGCCATTCCAGAGGTCTTGAAGGCTATGACCTTCCCTGTCAGCATGAACTGGGCTTCCAACAAATTCGCCTACATCCGCCCTGTCCACACCCTGACCGTTCTCTTGGACGACGAAGCATTGGATATGGATTTCTTGGACATTTCGTCAGCTCGCATCAGCCGTGGTCATCGTTTCCTTGGAAATGAAACCGAGATTGCAAGTGCAGATTCTTACGAGGCTGACTTGCGTGCACAGTTTGTCATTACAGACCCCGCAGAGCGTCAAAATATGATTGTTGAGCAAATCAAGGCGATCGAGGACAAACACAATGTGACTGTTGAGATTGACCAAGACCTGCTCAATGAAGTTCTCAACTTGGTCGAGTACCCAACCGCCTTTATGGGCTCTTTTGATACCAAGTATTTGGAAGTACCAGAAGAAGTATTGGTGACTTCAATGAAAAACCACCAACGTTACTTCGTGGTGCGTGATAAGGCTGGCAAACTCTTGCCAAACTTCATCTCCGTCCGCAATGGTAATGACCAGTACATTGATAATGTCATCAAAGGAAATGAAAAAGTTTTGGTGGCTCGTCTGGAAGATGGTGAGTTCTTCTGGCGTGAAGACCAAAAACTTAAGATTGCTGACTTGGTAGAACGCCTAAAAGTCGTGACCTTCCATGAGAAAATCGGCTCGCTTTACGAGCACATGGCACGCACAAAAGTCATCGCAGAAAAACTGGCTGACTTGGCAGGCTTGTCTGCGGATGAAAAAGCAGATGTGGCACGTGCGGCGGACATCTACAAGTTTGACCTCTTGACAGGCATGGTCGGCGAGTTTGATGAATTACAAGGGATTATGGGTGAGAAGTATGCCCTTCTTGCAGGGGAAAAACCTGCGGTGGCAGCGGCAATCCGTGAGCACTATCTTCCTAACTCAGCAGAAGGCGAATTGCCTGAGAGCAAGGTCGGTGCGGTCTTGGCACTGGCTGACAAGTTTGACACCCTCCTATCCTTCTTCTCAGTAGGCTTGATTCCTTCTGGCTCAAACGACCCTTACGCTCTTCGTCGTGCAACACAGGGTATCGTACGGATCTTGGAAGCATTTGGTTGGGAAATTCCATTGGATCAGTTGATTGCGGAGCTCTACAGCTTGAACTTTTCTAGCTTGACCTATGACAACCAGCCAGCTGTGATGGACTTTATCCGTGCCCGTGTAGAGAAGATGATGGATAAGGCCATTCCGAAAGACATCCGCGAGGCTGTACTGGCTAGCTCAACCTTTGTGGTCAGACTGCAACTAGCAGCTAGCTCTGCTATTTTCCAAAAATCAAAAGAGGCTGACTACAAGGAAGCCGTGGAAAACTTGTCACGGGTCTTCAACTTGGCTGAAAAGGCGGAGGCGACTGCGATTGACGAGGCTCTCTTTGAAAACGACCAGGAGAAAGCCCTTGCTGCTGCAGTGACAGGTTTGGAGTTGACAGAAGACATGGCGGGCAACTTGGACAAGCTCTTTGCTCTCAGCCCAGTCATCGCGGCCTTCTTCGACAATACCATGGTTATGGTAGATGACGCAGCAGTCAAAGCCAACCGCTTGGCTCTCTTGAAAGCCTTGGCGGATAAGGCAAGTGCTGTGGCGGTCTTCAATCTCTTGAATAGCAAGTAGGAGGTATTCATGGAACAAGCAAAAATCGATCGCATCAATGAATTGGCTAAAAAGAAAAAAGCTGGTACCTTGACACCAGAGGAAAAAGTTGAACAGGCTCAGCTCAGGGAAGAATACATCGAGGGGTATCGTCGAGCAATCCGTCATCATATTGAGGGGATTAAGCTGGTTGATGAGGACGGCAATGATGTGACGCCAGAGAAACTCCGTCAAGTCCAACGTGAAAAAGGCTTGCATGGCCGTAGTTTGGATGATCCAAATTCCTAAGAGTAAAAATAAGCAAAGACTAGGTTTCCTAGTCTTTTTTTGTGCTTTTGAGAACATATATTTACTTGTTCATTCGATTCATAAATGATAAAATGTATATAGATAAATAGGCTCAGGAGGGCTTTGTCATGAAAAAACTACTCTATTTTCTCTTGTTTCTTACTGCCTTTTATGTACTTTTCTGGAATTGTTGAGGCAACAGGAGTTGGTCTGGGCCTAAGCTATTCCCTACATCAAGAAGTCAAAAAGTATCCTGAAAAACAATTGTCAGAGTATTTACCGTGGGGATCTAAGAGGGACAAGATTATGGTAGTAACCATTCTACTTTTCTCCATTTTGGTCAGTTTCATTCCAGATGTGAATTGGCATAGAGGCCTGGCAATCCTCTTAGGTATCAGCTATGTACTCCTTTGGCAAGCTATGCTTATCCAATTCCTACGAAAATACTATTTTAAAAACGCATGAGAGTTTCATGCGTTTTCTTTATATACTTTGTCCAGCTTTTAATTTTTTCATAAAGATGATGGAACTTGGAATCAGGACGATGATGCTTCCGATCCAGGCGGCAGGGTTAGCGGCGGCGGTCCCATAAAAACCGAAATACTGCATACCGATGATGGCGACTGCTGCTCGGAAAATCAATTCTCCAAAGCCTGCTAGTGTTGGGATAAAGCCCTTGCCAAGTCCCTGAATAAAGCTACGAAGAATAAAGAGGGAAGCAACAATCCAGTAACAAGAGCCGTTAATGATGTAGTAAACAAGAGCCAAGTCCAGCACTGTTTGACTGGCATTTGGCAGAAAGAGACCAGAGAAGAAGCGATTGCCCAAGATGAGAATGACCGCAAATACAATGGCCCAAGCAATGCTGAGGAGTAATGAGTGGCGCACTCCTTCTCGAATACGGTCATAGAGTTTGGCACCGTAGTTCTGAGCAGTAAAGGTTGCGATAGCCAAGCCCAGATTGACCATGGGCAGCATAGCCAGCTGGTCAGTACGAAGGGCAATGGCCTGGGCGGCGATTGCGTCTGTCCCTAGTTGGTTGACCATAAACTGCAAGGTCATGGCTCCGATGGCGATAATACTGGCTTGAAATCCCATTGGAAAAGCAAGCTGGGCATGTTTCTTGAGATTACCTCTATCCAATTTTAAATCAGCTAGTCCGATATGATAGTGAGGTACCTTGTGGATAATGTAAAAAATAAGAAAGAGGACCGAACAGGCTTGGGCAAGGATAGTTGCAAAGCCAGCTCCGAAAACGCCCCAGTTCATAACTAAGATAAAGAAAAAATCCAGACCGATATTGATAAAACAAGCGATAACTAGAGCCAGTAGAGGTGTTTTAGAGTTTCCGAGACTGCGTAGGGTTGAAGACAGGAAATTATAAAAAATAGTAAAGGTCAATCCTCCAAACATGGCCGTTAGAAAGGCATGGGAGTGGTCGATGATACTCACAGGCGTTTGCATTAAGACCAAGATAGGTTTCAAAAAAGCTAAGGCTGAGACTGTTAGTAAAAGGCTGATGAGGGAAGCGTAGAAGAGTCCGTGGACAAAAGATTTTTTAAGCCCCTCTAAGTCGCCAGCTCCAAAGCGTTGGGCAGAAATAATGGTTAATCCATTGGTAACACCTTGGGCAAAACCGATGATTAAAAAAATCAGGCTGGCAGTTGAGCCGACACTGGCAAAGGCATCCTTTCCCAAAGTATGCCCCACAATCATGGAATCAGCAAAATTATAGGCCAGTTGAAAAAAAGATCCAATCAACAAGGGAATAGCGAATTGTAAGATGACCGCAATCGGCTTTCCTTTGGTTAAATCATTCATAATCTCTCCTTTTGACAGATGATAAGCCCACTAGAAAAATGATAGTCTAGTAGGCTTTCTAGGGATAAAATATTTCTCCTGAAAACGGAGTATAGGGCGTAAATTTGTTATTTATACTCTTCGAAAATCAAAATAAGACGTTGTTGACTTGATTTGATGAGTGAAAGGCTCCAGTGGAGCCTTTCAGCCTGTTACCTTGAAACAAAATAGTAACAGGGTTCTATCTGCGTAAGTAGTAACGAACTACGTTCGCCCTATCTCCAACCTCCAAAGGTTCCCCAAAACTTTGGAGCTAGTCTGTTTTTGATTTTCATTGAGTATTAATTTGTCAGCTCTTCAAAATGATCGACAGTATTATGGTCTGTTACTGCTAAGATGAGTTCGTCAGATTTGAAGACATAGTCAGGAGTTAGTTGGATGTTTAATTCCTGATTTTTGCCACTTCGGTAACCGATAATATTGAGTTTATAGTGTTGGCGGAGTTTTAATTCGCCGAGTGTTTTGCCAATCCATTTTACTGGCGGGTGAAACTCAACAATGGAAACATTACCGTCAAGCTCAAAAAGGCTGGTTGTGTCTCGGTGGAGTAATTGTTTTGCTAGGGAAATACCTGTTTCGCGTTCGGGGGAAATAACCTTGTCAGCACCAACTCTGAGAAGGACTTCTTTCGCAGTTGTTCCTTTGACTTTAGCAATGACCATAGGAACGCCTAGGACCTTGCTATGCATAACAGCAAGAACACTGGATTCCAAGTTTTCGCCAGTAGCTACAACAACAGCATCGCAGTTACCGATTCCTGCTGCACGTAGGAGCGAGCGATCGGTGATGTCTCCGACAATACCGCGCGTGAGAATAGGTTCTAGATGATTGATACGTTGCTCATGATTATCAATAGCAATGATATTGCAATCGTAATTGTGTAATGTTTTTGCAATGGTAGTACCAAAAACTCCCAGACCGAGAATTCCGATAGTATAGTTTGGCATGATTTCTCCTTTTAAACAAGCATAGATGATTTTGCGTATTGAAGACTTTCGGTTTTAGATAATTTTCGAACAGAAAGGCTTGCGAGAATAGAAAGTGGACCGATACGGCCGAAGAACATGAGCGCCATAATGACTGCTTGACCGGCCATGGTTAGACTTGGTGTCTGATTGGCAGTAACACCTACAGTGGCTAGTGCTGACATGACCTCGAACATTAAAAATAGAAGTGGTTGTCGGTCATCTGTTAAGGCAAGTGCGAAGAGTCCTATGATAAACATAAGCAGGAAGACGGAGAATGTCGCAAAAGCTTTGCGGATGCTGAGGTTATCAATGGTTCGTCCCATAAAGTTGGTATGAGGGAGGCCGAGAATTTCACTACGAGCATAGAGTACTAAGGTTAGGAAGGCGGTTATTTTAATACCGCCGGCTGTTCCACCTGGGGCCCCGCCAAGCATCATCTGAAAGATATAGAGCAAGAGGGTGATTGGTTCAGCTTTCGTGTAGTCGATACTGGCAAAACCAGCGGTTCGCATGGTAACCGTCTGGAAAAAGCTGGCTAATAATTTATGACCAAATGATAGTTGCCCGATAGTAGAAGGGTTGTTCCATTCGGTGAGTAAGGTTGTCAGAGTTCCGAGGGTTAGTATAGTAGCTGTTAGACCTAGAACAATCTTTGTATGGAACCCTAGTTTTCGTAGGCTACGTTTTTGCCCGATTTGTGTCTGAAGGTCAAACCAAACCGAGAATCCAAGACCTCCCATAATAATGAGACTGGCTAATGTTATGTTGATCAGAGGATTATCCACATAGCGCATGATGCTAGTTGAGCCAAAATTATCAAAACCAGCATTACAAAAGGCTGATATAGCTACGAAAATCGAGGTAAATAAACCTCTCGCCCATCCAAATTCAGGTACAAAATGAAAGGACAGTAAGAGGGCTCCAAAGGCTTCGACCGCCAAGGTAAAACCAAAAGCCGATTTGAGGAAGTTACGAAAATATTTTGTGTCAGATCGGTTTAGAGCCTCTTGTAAGGTCGCCATATTGATGAAATTCATTTTACGACCACCGCGTAGAGCGAAGAGACCGATGAATCCTATCAAGCTCAAACCACCAATTTGGATTAGCATCATACAGATAATCTGTCCAAAAGTAGAATAGGTTTCAGCAACGGCTTTGGTAAATAGCCCTGTCACACAAACCATGGAGACAGATGTGAAGAGATGATCCCAATAACTTGCTGTAGAGGTGCTAATTTGTGAGATGGGAAGACTTAGTAAAATTGATCCAGTCAGAATCACGAATAAGAAACTGATAATGATTCGCTGACTGGGAGAAAGTTTGATCCTAAATGGTGACATAATTCTACCTTTTCTCAAAAAAATAAAAGATGAAGATATTGTAGCACAAAAGAAAGAAAATGTACGACTAAAACACGCAAAGAACCTGATTTTTTCTCTTCTTGAAAGCTTCCTTGTTTTTTATTACCATGGATTTTATAAGTGGTGTTTATATGAGGTGGCTCATTTTACTTGTGACACCAGGATTATGGGGAAATTATTATGGATAATGAAAAAGTGGTGCGGACCATAAAAAGAATCTCCTTAGTTGACCTAGGGAGATTTATTTCCATTCTGCTAAGACTTGTTGATGATAGTGACGTAAAGGTCCGACCTTTTGGAGGAGGTAGGTAGCAGCCAGTCCGACCAATAAGCCTGATAGAATTCCAGTAAAAGCGAGGATTGGCAGGTAGTTCAGTACATAGAAAGAACGGGCGATGGTAGCAAAAACAAGAAGCTGACCAAGATTGTGCAACATCCCACCCAGAATAGAAATTCCAATAGGACTGACACGGTTTGGACCGAGCTGCTTGGCAGAGAGCATTCCTACATAACTCAAAGTAGTTCCGGCAAAGCCATAGAGGAATGTGGAAAAGGTGCCTCCCAGAAAGGTTGAGATGAGCAAGCGTAGTGCGACAACCTTTAGGCTATCCTTTGTAGGGAGGGTAAAGATAGCGATCAAGCTAATTAAATTTCCCAGTCCTAGCTTGGCACCTGGAGCAAAGGCAAATGGGGGGGTGATGAGTCGTTCAATCAAAGAAATGACAACTGCCTGAGCTGCCAGCATCGTAATAAAGTTAAGTGTTTGACGTTTAGAATTCATGGGTGTAGAGAAAAAACTCTTTCTAGTCGATTATCTATTTTACTATCATACTTGTTTTTGTTCACTATGGCAAGTTTTGTTTGTGTATATTACTAATTATTGAAATTCGCTTGTCAACTATCTTGGAATACGATATAATGGGAACATGTCATTTGTTGTGAATTTCACAAGGAGGTAAAATTGTGACGAAAAATATTGTGATTGTCGGTGCTGGTTATGCAGGGATTGCAGCAGCTCGATTGCTAGGAAAAACCTTTAAAAAGGATCAAGATGTAACAGTTACCTTGATTGATAAGAACTCTTTCCATACCTATATGACAGAGTTGCATGAAGTTGCGGCTGGGCGTGTGGAAGCAAGTGCAATCAAGTATGACCTTCAACGTATCTTCAAAAAATATCCAAAGGTTCAATTAGTAACAGACAAGGTTGTGGAGATTGACTATGATAAGAAACAAGTCGTAGCAGAGCACCAAACCCTGGATTTTGATTATCTGCTTCTTGCAATGGGAGGTGAAGCTAATGACTTTGGTGTGAAAGGTGTTAAGGAACACGGTTTTACACTTTGGTCTATCGAGGCAGCAGAACGTTTGCATGACCACATGATTGATGCTTGCTATCGTGCCATGCGTGAGCATGATGAAGCCAAACGTCGCGCTCTTTTAACCTTTACCGTTATCGGTGCTGGCTTCACAGGTATTGAGATGATCGGTGAGTTGATTGACTGGGTACCAATTTTGGCGCGTGAGTTCAAGTTGGATCCAAAAGAATTCTCTCTCAAGGTTGTCGAAGCAACGCCAAATATCTTGGCTATGGTTACTGAAAAAGAGCAAGTCAAGGCACGTAAATACCTTGAGAAAAAAGGTGTTGAATTGGTACTTGGCGATGGTGTAGCAAGTGTACAAGAAGATAGCTTGACACTTTCATCAGGTCGTCAAATTCCTACCTATACCTCTATTTGGACAGCTGGTGTTCAAGCCAATACAGACGCAAGTGAATTTGGTATTGAAAAAGCACGTGCAGGTCGTTTGGTAGCCAATGAGTTCATGGAAGCGAAAGGCAAGGAAAATGTCTATGTAGCTGGCGACTTGGTTTACTTTGAAGAATCAGAAGGAAAACCAACTCCACAGATTGTACAAGCAGCTGAACAGACAGGTCATACGGCAGCAAGCAATATTATTGCAGCAATCAAGGGTGGCGAAAAGCATAGCTACAAAGGTAAATATGATGGGTTTATGGTGTCTATTGGAGCACGCTACGGTGTAGCCTTCTTGATGGACAAATACCACATGTCAGGCTTTATGGCAATGGCTGTCAAACACATGGTAAACCTACTCTACTTCTTTACCATCCGTAGTTTCTTCTACATGGGTTCTTATGTTCGTCATGAATTCTTTGACATTCAGAATAAGCGAAACATTTTTGGCGGTCATACTTCAGGCAAAGGAAATCTTCTCTGGTCTGTGCCAATGCGTGTCCTTTATGGTTCAGTATGGCTCTACGAAGGTATCAAGAAAGCCTTTGGTCTATTTGGAACAACATCATGGTTTGGGGATCAAGTTGTCTTCCCATTCCCTTGGTTAGCTGATCCAGTATCTGGTGCATCTGCTGCTGAGGCGGTTTCAAGTGCCTCACAAGCGGCAACTGCTGCGGCAGAAGCAGCTGAACCAATTTTTGGTTTGAGCTATGCCTATGGTGAAGCACCGATGGCTGTTTTGGACAAAATGCCTGATTGGTTTGCTTCTATCATGGAATTTATGATGCCAAACCAAGAAGTTGCTCTCTTTATGCAAAAATTCATGACAGTAGCAGAAATCGGTATTGGTCTGGCTTTGATTGCTGGTGCCTTTGTATGGATTGTATCTGCTGCAACGGTTGCTTTGGTAGTTATGTTCAGCCTGTCAGGCATGTTCTACTGGGTAAATATTTGGTTCATCCCAGCAGCTATTTCTCTTATGAATGGTGCGGGTAGAGCCTTCGGTCTAGACTACTGGATTATGCCGTGGTTGGGTCGTTTCCTAGACAAGAAGATTTATGGAAAGCCCAAGCATATTTACCGTATCAAGGATAAAAAATAAAGGAAATATAGAAAGTTAGTGGTACATCAAATTTGGAATACCTATCCTGAGATTGAGAGGGGACTTGAAGAGGTAAAATCCATCATCTTATCTGAGATGATGGTCCTGCATCCAGCAGTTACATCGAAGATTGTTGAATATGTAGAGGCACCAGGGAAATACCTGCGTGCTGGCCTCTGTCTACTCTTTGCACAAATGACGGAAGGAAAGATTAGCCGTTCAAAGCTATATTTTGCTGCCCATTTAGAAGTTCTGCATCTGGCGACTCTTATTCATGACGATGTGATTGATGGCGCGGATAAACGGAGGGGAGTCACGGCGGCTCATCAACAATTTTCGAATCGAATCGCTATCTACACGGGTGATTATCTTCTGGCCTATTCAAGTCGACTATTTGGAAAAGGGCTTCGTTTGCTAGAAGTATCATGTGATGATTTGGATTTGGGCAATGATAAGCTGATGGAAACAATTCTTCGAGGAGAATTATCTCAGCTACTCAATCAATTTGATGCCAATATGACTATGAAAGCCTATCTCAAGCAAATTCAAGGAAAAACAGCTTTTCTATTTGGACTTGCCTGTCAACTTGGGAGTTTTGTACCAGGTCAATCTAGGAAAGACAGTAGCATGGCTTTTCGGTCTGGGCAAGCACTTGGCATGGCCTTTCAGCTACGAGATGACTTAATTGACTATCAGCTGGATGTAGCAGAATCAGGAAAACCTAGATTGCAAGATATTCAAAACGGTATCTATACTGCACCGCTACTATTTGCTATGCGAGAAGACAAGTCTATCCAGCAACAATTGCGGGCTTATATTCAATCCCCTACGGCAGAAGGGTTGGAAATCCTTACAGATAGGATTTTTGCAACGCATGCTATTGCCAAAACAGAGAAACTGATTGTTAGCTATTTGGAAAAAATGATGAATTTTGTAGATAGAATACCACAGTTATCGACTGCGTCTATGCAAAATTTGGTGGCAATAGTTTTTAGTCATTATTTTTAAAAAAATACTAGACAATTTAGTTTATTAGGTATATCATTATAAATATAAAACTATTTACTTTACAAAAGGAGTATTGTTATGAAAACAACTAAAGTTGTGTTGAAAAGTTTGGTAGTTCTTGGTGCGGTATTTGCACTTGCTGCTTGCGGTTCTAAACAAGAATCTACTTCAACTTCATCTTCAACTACAGAAACAGTAGTATTGAAAGATGGTACTTACAAAGCTGAGTCAGGCAAAGACGATTATGGCTACAAAATTGTTCACACATTGACTGTTAAAGACGGAAAAATCAGTGAGTCAAAATTTGACTACGAAGCTGAAGATGGAAGTCTTAAATCAGCAAATGAAGAGTACAACAAAAACATGAAAGATAAAGCTGGAGTTTCTGCTGGTGAAGCAATCGAACAACTTAATGCAGCTTTAGTGAAAGAACAAGACCTTTCAGCTGTTGAAGTTGTCTCAGGTGCAACACAGACTTCAGAAGACTTCAAGAAGAGTACAGAAGCCCTTCTTGCAGCAGCTGCTGAAGGAAAAACAGAAACTGTAAAACTTGACTAATTTAGTCAGTTCAGAAAGACACAGTCGCACTTGTTTGGCTACTGTGTCTTCTTATTTTTTAGGGAAGGTAAAATCAGTGAAAAAAATTGCAAGTCTATTGTTCGTGGGCCTACTGATGGTTTTGCTTGTTGCCTGTGGTGGTAAACAAAACGAAAGTTTATCTGTTGTGAAAACTCCGTTGACTCGTAGTGAAAGCTTACTTCACACAGTAGTGCAATTGAGCATTTATCATGAAAATCAGGAAGAAGCGATGGATGAAGCTGTCTCCTATATCAAGGAGATGGAAAGTCTGTTGTCCACAAACTTGGAAGGGGCAGATGTCTACCGTATCAATCAGGCAGCAGGAAAAGAAGCTGTTGAGGTGGATGAACGTACCTTTGAAGTGATTGAAACAGCTATTGACATGAGTAAAGAAAGTCAGGGGCTATTTGACATTTCCATTGGAGCTGTGAGCAATCTGTGGAAAATTGGAGATGAGGATGCACGTAAGCCGAGTGATGAAGAAATCAAAGCTGCTCTGCCATTTATCAATTATAAAGACATTACTTTAGATAAGGAGAAGAAGACCGTCTTTATCAAAGAAGGAATGACGCTAGAATTAGGAGCCATTTCCAAAGGTTATATTGCAGATAAGGTTAGAGAATTGTTTGTCAGCAAAGGGATAACGACAGCCATCATCAATCTAGGCGGGAATGTAGTGGTTATGGGGGATTCGCCTACGACGCAAAATGGTTGGAATGTGGGAGTTCAGGACCCAGACCAAGTGCGTGGAGCAACGGTTGGTTCTGTGCCAGGGACACATAATTCCGTTGTTACCTCAGGTATTTATGAGCGCTACTTAGAGGTGGACGGTGTCAAATATCACCATATTCTTGATCCCAAAACTGGCTATCCTGTGGAAAATGATATCTCAGGTGTGACAGTCTTTTCCAAAACATCTATCCAAGGAGATGCCTTATCCACAACTCTCTTCTTACTAGGTGTGGAAAAAGGTCTTAACTTTATCAATCAGATTGATGGTGTAGAAGCTGTTTTCATCGATAAGGAGCAGGGCGTTCATCTGAGTGATGGTTTGAAAGAAAGCTTTGAATTAACAAATGAGGAGTATCATCTTGTCAATGAATAAATCAACTAAAGGACTCAGTTTGCCTGTATTTCTAGAATTTGTTGAAATGAAGACCAAGGTAGCCAGTGTATTTCCAATGACCCTGGGGATTTTATGGAGCCTGTATCGCTATCAAGCTTTCAATTGGCTCAATACACTTTTGTTCGTTCTTGCCGTACTCAGCTTTGACATGTGTACAACTGCCATCAACAATAGCATGGACTACTACAAGGCCAAGGATGAAATCTATCGCCAGGAAAGTAATGTGATTGGGAAATTCTCCCTTGATTTTCGGCAGATGATTGGAATCGTCTTTGCCTTACTCATTTTTTCAGTGATTATTTCATTAGTGCTTGTTTGGCGGACCAGCTGGCTCCTATTACCAATGGGGGCTCTCTGTTTTCTCATTGGTATCTTTTACACCTTTGGCCCTATTCCACTTTCGAGAATGCCGCTGGGTGAAGTTTTCTCTGGAGTAACCATGGGATTTGGGATTTTCTTCTTAGCAGTCTTTATCCAAGACCCAGCTGGGCTATTGACCAGTCAAGTAAGTAGTCAATGGATGACCTTGCAGTTCTCTTGGACAAAAATAATAGACATTATTTTCATGTCCCTTCCTTTGGTAACCTTGATTGCCAATATCATGTTGGCCAACAATACCTGTGATTTAGAAGAAGACATTCGCAACCATCGTTATACTCTGGTTTACTATATTGGCAAGAAAAATGCTCTTAAATTGTATTTTGTCTTGGCAAGTTTACCATGGTTGCTGTGGATAATTTACTGTCTGACTGGATTCTTACCTATCTGGGCATTGCTTGGTTTATTCGGAGCCTTGCCTGCTTATAAGAGTCTAGAAATATTTTTGAAAAAGCAAGTCAAACGGGAAACCTTTATCGAGGCAGTAAAGAGTTTTGTACTCTTTGCGCTGCTATATGTGGTGATACTTGCTTTAGCCCTTATTTTCTAAAAAGGAAAGACACAGTCGTTTATCAGGCTGTGTCTTCTTTCTTATAGTGGCAAAATAAGTTCTTCTTCGTCAGTATCCTCTCCACCGACGGATTTGATTTCAATCAAGAGATTATGAGGTAGACAGACGGAGAGTTGACCCGGCTGGCTAATCCAGCTGGTCATAACGGCAATTTGGTCTGGGCTATTGTCTTCCTTGACTCGAATGCGTTCGCCATCAACTTCAATGATATTGTATTGCCCTTCATTGGGATAGTAGGTCTTTTCTTGATGGGGTGTGTCCTTTGATAATTCAAATTGGTCGACCACCTCACCATTGATGCGGACATAGGCAATTGTTTTTGCCTCATTTGTATCTGTTGTCAGATGTGTGTAGGTAAAAATTGCTGGAAGAAAGGATAAAATAAGGGTGAATCCGATTAAGATATAATCAAATAGTTTGAGTTGTTTGATAATGGATTTGAATGTCATATACAATCTATTTTATAGAAAAAATCCTACTTTGTAAAATGTTGGATGCAGACTACTTTTTCAATTGTCCATTAAAGAGCAGGAGAGTAAATATTCCCCAAAATCCAGCTAAGAGTGGTTTGATTTGTCCAGTGAAAAATCCAATGGAGAAGGTTAGGACAAGACCTGCAATGAGAAACCAGAGCAGTGGTTTACGATAAAGATAGATAGCTTCTTGGAAAGCATTTGATTCTGGGCTGCTAGTCTGCCAGTCACTATTCAAGATTGGAAGTATAGTGAACAGTAAGATAAAGAGTGGTGGATTGTCCCCAGTCAGAAAACTGTGGATAAACAAGCCACAAATGGTCGCATAGGCGAGAACAAACAAGGAAAGGACTAATTTTGTGTTGAAGTTGTTCATCTATATTCCTCCTTTTTGAAATACAGTCGATAAAGAATAGCAAGAGCAAATCCAGCAGGAAGGATGAGGGCAAGTGGTTTGACATGCCCTAGCCAAATGCCTACGGAATAGGTCAAGGTCATGGCAAACAGGGCAAAGACGGCTTGGATGATAAAGTAGTGTTTTTCTTCGGCTGTTTTATAGGATTTGATGATTTGAATGGTCGGTAGCATGAGCAAGAATGAACCGCTAATCGGCTCATTGACCATGTAAGAGTAGATGAAGAGGGCAGAAAATAAACCATAAAATAGAACAAAAAATTTACAGGTTTGTTTGGGAGTGAAAGGTTTATTCATGGGCAGCTCCTTATTTTTTCTTAGTAGTTTCTGCTTCCAGTTTATGCAGATAGGCAAAGGCAGACAGGGCAATGCTAGCAAAGATACCCATCGTGCCACCGAATAGGAGGGATTTTGTATGCAAGATTGAGGCCGTTAGGGGAAGATTGAGGCTAAAGAGGTCTGCTACTCCAGCAAAAATTGTCGAAAGCAGTGCAACTCCCAGTCCCCAAAGAATTGGGTTAAGGGACCGACCTTGTCTTTCCTCAGGGCTAAGTTCTTCCATGTCATATTGAGGCAGGTCAGCATGGAGGGTGCGCATATTAACGACACCTAGCAAGATAAAGCTAAAGAGAGCAATTGTCATTGGATAATAGGTGGCAACCTCCACAGGATAGCGGATAGCTAGGAAGTAGGCAACAGCATTTCCAAGAGCAAGGAAGTAGAAGTGGTAGATAAAGGCAATCCCCCCAATCTCATCAGCCTTGGTCCGTCGGTACTCGTCTAAAGGACCACGGATACCATAGAAGTGCCGTATCATATTTTGGAGCCACTTAGGTTCTTCTTTGGAAATAGCAGAGCTGACAGTTAGTTTTTCTGCCTTTTTCATGCGTTTGCGTAACATGATTTCAAGAGCAATGCCCGTGAAAACACCACCTAGACAGGCAGACAGGACTTTTCGGAGGTCAAATAGGTGGTCGAGAGGATTGAGCCCCTCCATCCAGGCACCGAAAACAACAGCCCAAATGTACATAACGGTAGTAAAATAGAGGGCGAATTTGATACTTGCTCCCTTGAGTTGCTTTTGTTCCTTACTAGTCAGTTCTTCTACATCTAAACTGTCCACTTGACTGTGCCGGAGTTTAAACATGATGTAGGTACTAGCAGATAGGTAGGATAGGAGCAGAGCAACGGGGTAGCCATAGGCAACGACTTCTGGGTAGCGTTTGGATAGAGTGAGTGCCAGCAGGGTAAGAGCCATGGTGCCCCAAAAGAGCAGGATAAAGCAGGTATTGCCTAGTCGGAAGGCTTCTTGTTTGCGGTATTCATCAAGGGGACCAGCTATACCGTAAAAGCGTTTAATCAATTTATCTTGAAAGGTTTCCTTTTTCATACGATACTCCTATTTACTTACGACGGAAAATGAGTGGCAGGTAAGCTAGTCCAAGAAAGTAGACTGTTCCAGCAATCAGCAGTTGCACCCAGAACTTCACATGGCTGATGATCTGCAAGATGTCCGCTCTGCTATTGCCCCAAAGCTGAAAGAGGACAAAGAGCGGGATAAAAATAAGGGTAGAAATCAGGTTTTTGCGTGTATTCTTTTTCATGATATTTTCCTTTCTATTCATTCCAAAAGAGGCTGTTGAGATCGGTCTGTAAAGCTTTGGCTAGGTTGATACAGAGGTCTAGCGAGGGGTTGTATTTGTTGTTTTCAATCATGTTGATTGTCTGCCTGGATACGCCGATGGCCTTGGCCAAATCTAGTTGGGAAATACCGAGCAGTAGGCGGTAGTCTTTGACACGGTTCATGTGCCCTCCTTTCCATGTCAATTATATATGACATATTTGGTTAAAAATGAGAGGATAGGTTGGCTATCCTTTTAAATGATTGTCAATTATATCTGACATACTAGTGTAAAAAAATGTGGGAACCCTCCCTGTTGATGTCAACTATATGTGACATGTTTCTTTACTGTTAGTATATACCTGTTCATATAAGTTGTCAACTATATTTGACAGTTTTTTTGTAAAAAGTTTGCAACAACTTTTTATTTTAATTTGTGGTACAATAGAAAAGATATGACCAAGGAATTTAATCACACAACTGTTCTCTTGCATGAGACAGTCGATATGTTAGACATCAAACCAAATGGAATTTATGTAGATGCAACGCTGGGTGGAGCAGGGCATAGTGAGTATCTGCTTAGTCAGTTGACGGATGGGGGGCATCTTTATGCCTTTGATCAGGATCAGACTGCTATTGATCATGCCCATATTCGCTTGGCATCCTACATTGAAAAGGGACAAGTGACCTTCATCAAGGACAATTTTCGCAATCTCAAGACTCGCTTGGCAGAGCTGGGTGTAACAGAGATTGATGGGATTTGTTATGATTTAGGAGTATCTAGTCCACAGTTGGATGAGCGGGAGCGTGGCTTTTCTTACAAACAAGATGCTCCGCTTGATATGCGGATGAACCGTGATGGACATTTGACGGCTTATGATGTGGTCAATACCTATGACTATCAAGACTTGGTGCGGATTTTCTTTAAATACGGTGAGGATAAATTTTCCAAGCAGATTGCTCGTAAGATTGAACAGGCGCGTGCTATCAAACCTATTGAAACAACGACTGAGTTGGCAGAACTGATCAAATCTGCCAAGCCAGCCAAGGAACTTAAGAAGAAGGGGCACCCTGCTAAGCAGATTTTCCAGGCCATTCGGATTGAAGTCAATGATGAATTGGGCGCGGCGGATGAGTCTATCCAACAGGCTATTGACTTACTGGCAGTGGGGGGGCGCATTTCCGTCATTACCTTCCATTCTTTAGAAGATCGTTTGACCAAACAGCTCTTTAAGGAAGCCAGTACGATTGATGTTCCAAAAGGTTTGCCTTTTATCCCAGAAGACTTGAAGGCACCTCTTGAATTGGTCAATCGTAAACCAATTTTGCCGAGTCAGGAGGAGTTGGAGACTAATAACAGAGCACATTCAGCTAAATTGCGTGTAGCTAAGAAGGTACATAAATAGGAGAAGGATTTATGGTACAAGAGAAACGTAGAGAAGCAACCATGCGAGTAATTGGTGACAAAATCAAGACATTTACTCGTGTTGAAAGAGCCTTCTATTCTAGTATTGTAATTTCAGGTCTGGCATTGGCTGTTGGTATTATTTTTATGCAGGCGAGACTTTTGCAAGTTCAATCAGACTTGGCGAAAGTGAATCAAGACATTAACCAAAAACAAGTAGAACTGAATGACTCAAAGCAGGCAAAAAATGAGCTAACAAGATCTGCTCGATTAATGGAAATAGCTGAAAAAGTAGGATTAACATTTAATAATGACAATATTGGAGTAGCAGAGTAATGTCTAGAAGAAACAATCGACTTTTGAGGTATGTTTTACGAAGAAGATATGTTCCAACAAAAAATCGTCAGAAAGTAGGGCAGAATCTACTACTCTTGACGGTTTTCATCTTTTTTCTTTTTTTGAGTAATTTTGCGCTCATTATTGGAACGGATAGTAAAGCAGGTGTGTCGCTTTCTGAGAGGGCAGATGCTGTTCATCAACAAGAAGTGACTGTACAAGCGAGACGTGGTACAATTTATGATCGAACCGGAATTCCAATTGCAGAAGATTCTACCACCTACACAATCTATGCAATTATAGACACAGATTATGTTTCAGAATTTAAAGAAGTCTTGTATGTTGAAGCAACACAATTTAGCAAGGTTGCAGAAATACTAAATAAGTACCTTGGTATGGAGACAGACTATGTCAATCAGCAATTAAATCAACCAGAATTAAAACAAGTCTATTTTGGTACACTAGGGAAGAATATTTCTTACAGTACAATGTCTAGTATCCAAGAGGAGATGAAGACCGCGGGTATAAAGGGGATTGCCTTTAATGCCAGTCCAGGACGAATGTATCCAAATGGAAATTTTGCCTCAATTTTTGTCGGGTTAGCGAACCCAGTTGAAAACAAAGATGGCAGTTATAGTTTACAGGGTGTAAGTGGGATGGAGTATTATTTGAACAGCATCCTCGCTGGTCAAGATGGCAAGGTTGTTTATGAAAAGGACAGTCAGGGACGTGTGCTGCCAGGAACAGAAACAGTTAAAGAAGAAACTATCAATGGTCAGGATGTCTATACGACGATTTCTGCAGACCTGCAGCGGTCCTTAGAAACCAACATGGATACCTTCTTTAATACTGCCAAGGGGCGCTACGCCAATGCTACTCTGATCTCAGCTAGGACTGGGGAGATTTTAGCAACGACACAACGTCCAAGTTATGACTCAGATACCAAGGAAGGCTTGGGACAAGAGGGGGTTCTAGAGCGTTCCCTCCTCTACCAAGAGGCCTTTGAACCAGGTTCTACCATGAAGGTTTTGACTGTCGCATCAGCTATTGACAATGGAACCTTTGACCCAAATGCCTACTATACCAATAACGAGTATGTGATTGCAGACGCAAAAATCAATGACTGGACTTTAAACGCTGGCCAATCAGCTGTTACGTTAAATTTTGCTCAGGGTTTTTCACTCTCAAGTAACGTCGGAATGACTTTGTTACTACAAGAAATGGGGGATGAAAAATGGCTAAATTATCTTGCTAAATTTCGCTATGGTTACCCAACACGATTTGGTATGGGGGATGAGGAACCTGGTTTGGTACCTGAAGACAATATTGTCACAATCGCAATGTCAACTTTTGGTCATGGTATTTCGGCTAACCAAGCTCAAATGCTTCGTAGTTTTTCGGCAATTGCTAATAATGGTATCATGTTAGAGCCAAAATTTATTTCAGCCCTTTATAATCCGAATACAGATTCAGCTAGACTTTCTTCAAAAGAAGAAGTTGGAAATCCAGTTTCTGAACAGGCGGCAGATGCTACCTTAGGGTATATGATAAATGTTGGAACGGACCCAGTCTTTGGTACCTTATATTCTCACGATTTACAAGGACCGGCTATTCAGGTTGAAGGCTATGATATTGCGATGAAATCAGGTTCAGCCGAAATCGCAGGTGAGGATGGTCAAGGTTATATTAAGGGTGCATACATTAACTCAGTTGTAGCAATGATTCCCGCAGAAGATCCAGAATTTATCATGTATGTTACGATTCGACAACCAGAAGTATTGAGTGTTCTCTCTTGGGATAGTATTATTAGTCCGACCTTAAAAGAAGCGATGTTATTGAAGGATAGCTTGAACATAGATGCTCCAGCTCCGTCCCTAGCTTCTGTTGGAAAAGAAACGGACTACACATTGCCAGATCTAATTGGTAAGGCACCTGGTGAGTCGGCTGAGGAGCTTCGTCGCTATCTGGTTCAACCAGTTATTTTAGGCAAAGGTGCTGAGATTAAGAAGGTTTCTTTGGAAAAAGGTAGCTTAGTAGCCCCTAATCAACAGGTTCTCTTATTGACGAATAAATTGGAAGAAATGCCAGACTTGTATGCGGTGACCAAGGAGAATATGGATCTACTAGCTGAATGGACAGGTATTGAAGTGACCTATGAGGGGTCTGGTTCCAAGGTTGTGAAGCAGAGCGTAGAAGTGGGGACCAAGTTGAATAAAACCAAGAAATTAACAGTTACGTTAGGAGAATAATATGCAGTTTGCACTTATGTCGGGATTGGTTGCATTTTTAGCAACGGTAATCCTGATACCACGATTTATTACCTTTTATCAAGCCAAGCGCATCGAAGGGCAACAGATGCACGAAGATGTCAAGCAACACCAGTTCAAGGCCGGAACTCCTACCATGGGGGGTACAGTCTTCCTAGTTGTTGCTGTCCTTGTTAGTTTTATTTTTGCAGCTAGCCTGAAAATGCTGACAGGTGGTGTCTTGGCTATTCTTTTCATTTTGGCTCTCTATGGCTTGGTCGGATTTTTGGATGATTTCTTGAAAATCTTCCGCAAAATCAATGAAGGACTTAATCCTAAGCAAAAGCTAGCCCTACAAATCCTGGGTGGTCTTGTTTTCTATTTTGTCCATGTCAAAGGTGCTGGTGGTGGTGAGCTCAATGTCTTTGGCCACATTATCAATCTTGGGGTACTCTATTTACCATTTGTTCTATTCTGGTTGGTTGGTTTTTCAAACGCGGTCAATCTGACAGATGGGATTGATGGATTGGCTTCTATTTCTGTGACAATCAGTTTGCTGGCCTATTCTGTTATTGCTTACCAGGAGCAGAAGTTTGATATTCTCTTGGTCTGTGTGACCATGATCGGTGGCTTGCTTGGTTTCTTTGTCTACAACCGTAAACCAGCCAAGATCTTCATGGGAGATGTGGGAAGTCTGGCACTCGGTGGGATGTTGGCAACCATTTCCATTGCGCTTCGTCAAGAATGGACCCTCCTCCTAATCGGTTTGGTCTATGTTATCGAAACATCATCCGTTATGTTACAAGTTTCATATTTCAAATACACTAAAAAACGTTTTGGAGAAGGTCGTCGTATCTTCCGTATGACACCTTTCCATCATCATTTGGAATTAGGTGGTTTGACAGGTAAGTCTGAAAAATGGAGCGAGTGGCAGGTTGACTTCTTCCTTTGGTCAGTTGGTCTTGTCATGAGCCTGATTACCTTGGTCATTCTTTATCTATAGAATTTCAGAAACAGCAGAAATGCTGTTTTATTTTTACCTTGACAAAAATGGTCGATGAGATGTAGAATAAAGAGAAGTGGAATAGGCGGAGGATAATTATGGAACAGTTAAATCAAGAACAGCTTTATGGGGTCGTGCTCCAGACCATGACGGCAGCTAGTCAGCTTCCGATGGTTAAAGTCAACAGGGAAGAATTTTTGAAAACTCGGTTTAAGGATAGTCCCTATTTGGACAAGATTTTAGCGGATGGGCCAACAGCGGTTTATAGCCTCGAAGCCCTACGCAAAGAGGCCGATAAAATCATCAATGATATGACAACCAAGACCTCGCTTTTATCCTTTGCAGCAGGCTTGCCGGGCAATCCTTTTACTGCCATAGCAGCTGGGACAGCAGATATTGCTCAGTATTTTGGCTTTGCCTTGAATTTATCGCAGCAAATTGCTTATCTTTTTGGAGAAGATGAGTTGTTTGTTGGTCAAGGAAAGGAAATTCCAGAAGAGGTTCAAATCCGTATTATTGCCTACATCGGTGTCATGTTTGGAGCAGGTGGTTCAGCAGTGCTTCTAAATAAAGTATCCAAAACAGTTGGGGCAAATGTTGGTAAGAAAGTAGCCATGCAGGCTCTGACCAAAACGACTTGGTATCCCTTGGTGAGAAAGGTTGCTGCAGTGATTGGTGTTAAGATTACCAAAAAGACTGTGGAGAAAACCATTGCCAATGCGGTCCCTATTTTGGGTGGACTGATTTCAGGTGGTTTGACCTATTTTACTTTCCAACCAATGGGTGGTTTGCTAGCTGATACCTTTGTAAAAAAATTAAAGGGTGATTTCGATAGCGAACTAGAACTCAGCGAAGCCTTCAAGGCTAGTTTGGCAGAGGAAAAAGAACTAGGGATTATCGAGGCAGAATTTACGGAAGTAAGTGAGAGCTAATGAGGGCGGGCATCCGTCCTTTTTGCTTGTCAACCTAAATCGTGCTATAATAGAAGGCAGTATAATGAAGAACCAGTATCCATTGTTGGTATCGTCATTTAGTTTTTCTTTTTAACTCGCCTTGCCTAACTCCAGTTATGCCTGCGGTTCGTTGACTAGTACTAAAAGTAAGCTAAAAGACTATACTTGCCTTGTGAATACGGGTTCTAAAGAGGAAACTATGAAATTTACAGATATGAAACTCAAGCCTTACATTCAGGAGGCTTTGAAAGAAATTAACTTTGTTCAGCCGACAGAGGTTCAGGAAAAACTAATCCCAATCGTCTTGTCTGGTCGTGACTTGATTGGAGAGTCAAAAACAGGCTCAGGAAAGACCCATACCTTCTTAATTCCCATCTTCCAAAAGCTAAATGAGGAATTAGACCAGGTTCAAGCAGTTATTACAGCTCCATCACGTGAATTGGCGACCCAGATTTATCAAGCAGCACGCCAGTTGGCTAGTCATTCGGACATCGAAGTTCGTGTGACCAATTATGTTGGTGGTACAGATAAAAACCGTCAGATTGACAAACTTCAAACTGGTCAGCCACATATTGTTGTTGGGACACCAGGTCGTATTTATGACTTGGTTAAATCAGGTGACCTGGCCATTCACAAGGCTAAAACCTTTGTGGTGGATGAGGCGGATATGACCTTGGACATGGGCTTTTTGGAAACGGTTGATAAGATTGCCGGAAGTCTGCCAAAAGATTTACAATTTATGGTCTTTTCAGCCACCATTCCGCAGAAACTGCAACCGTTTTTGAAAAAGTATTTGTCAAATCCAGTCATGGAACAAATCAAGACCCAGACGGTCATTTCAGATACCATTGAAAATTGGCTGATTTCAACCAAGGGCCGTGATCGCAATGCGCAGATTTTGGAAGCGACCAAGCTCATGCAGCCATATTTGGCTATGATTTTTGTTAATACAAAGACCCGTGCAGATGAATTGCACAGTTACTTAACTGCTAATGGTTTGCGGGTTGCAAAAATTCATGGGGACATTCCACCGCGTGAACGCAAGCGGATCATGAACCAGGTGAAAAATTTGGATTATCAGTACATCGTAGCAACAGACTTGGCAGCGCGTGGGATTGATATCGAAGGTGTTAGCCATGTCATCAACGATGCCATTCCTCAGGACCTTTCCTTCTTTGTCCACCGTGTGGGTCGTACAGGTCGAAATGGCTTGTCAGGTATTGCCATTACCCTCTATCAGCCGAGTGATGATGCGGACATTCGCGAGTTAGAAAAACTCAACATCAAATTCTTGCCAAAAGAAATGAAGAATGGGGAGTTTGTTGATACCTACGACCGTGACCGCCGTGTCAACCGAGAAAAATCTCGTGAAAAACTGGACTTGGAAATGATTGGCTTGGTGAAGAAGAAAAAGAAAAAAGTCAAGCCAGGCTACAAGAAGAAAATCCAATGGGCTGTTGATGAGAAGCGCCGCAAGACCAAACGTGTGGAAGCGCGTGCCAAGGGGCGTGCAGAGCGCAAGGCCAAACGCCAAACCTTCTAGGAGGATTGGAAAAGACCATGTTACAAAATATTCTCAGTTTTTATTTGCAGGGGCTTTTGGTTGCAGCCCTGCTGGCTATTCTATCTAGCTTGATTTATTTTGCTGTAAGAGCAGGTAAAAAAGTTGATCGAACGCCGCAAGAGCGCCAGGATTTTATATTTGATTTGTTGATGATCAACGTCATGACCATCCCAATTCTTGCTTTTGGGGTCATGGGGATTTTGTTAATGTTTAAAGCATAGAAGGAAAAGATATGTACGATACAATTGTTGTTGGAGCAGGTCCTGCAGGGATGACTGCTGCCCTCTACGCAGGACGAAGCAATCTAAAAGTAGCTCTTCTGGAACGTGGTATTTACGGCGGCCAGATGAACAATACTGCTGAAATCGAAAACTATCCAGGCTATGACCATATTTCTGGTCCAGCCTTGGCAGAGAAAATGTTTGAACCTCTGGAAAAATTCGGAGTAGATCACATTTTTGGCACCTTGGTGCGTATCGAAGAAGATGGACCAATCAAGAAAGTTATTACAGAAGACGGTGTTTTGGAAACCAAAACTGTCATTCTAGCTATGGGGGCTAAACACCGCTTATTAGGTGTTCCGGGTGAGGATACCTACAATAGCCGAGGTGTTTCCTACTGTGCAGTCTGTGACGGTGCCTTCTTCCGTGGTCAGAAGCTCTTGGTAGTTGGCGGAGGTGATTCTGCGGTCGAAGAAGCCCTTTTCTTGACACAGTTTGCTGAAACCGTGACAATTGTTCATCGCCGTGACCAGCTCCGTGCTCAAAAAGTTATCCAAGACCGTGCATTTGCCAATGAAAAAATTAACTTCATCTGGGATAGCGTAGTGGACGAAATCAAGGGCGATGACCTACGGGTTCAAAGCGTGGTTATCAAAAATGTGAAAACAGAGGAAGTCAGCGAAGTGGACTTCGGTGGTGTCTTTATCTATGTTGGTTTGGATCCGATGACGGATTCGGTTGCCGATTTGGGTATTACGGATGAGGCTGGCTGGATTATCACGGATGAAAAGATGGAAACCAGCAAGCCTGGTATTTATGCCATCGGCGACATCCGTCAAAATCAACTCCGTCAGATTGCGACTGCTGTGGGAAATGGAGCAGTTGCTGGACAAGAAGTCTACAACTACATCACAGAACTAGCTGAATAGGGGAATTCAATGTTTCATATTTACGATATTCAGAAAAATCCAGATGGAATTTCTTTTGAGAAAACCTTGGATTTACAGGAAGAATTGCAGGCTCGAAATGGTGAAGTTTTAGGACTATCACCAGTCCATGTAGCTGGAAATGTCCGTTTTGAATCTGGTTTCTTTTTCTTGGACTACCAGATGAGCTACGATATTACCTTGGCTTCCAGCCGTTCCTTGCAACCAGTCCTCATGCATGAGGTTCAAGAAGTCAATGAACTTTTTGTAGCCAATGAGGCAGTTCTCAAGGAACAGGATTTAATCGATGAAGATATGGTCTTGGTGGTAGAAGATGATCACATTGTCCTTGAGGAAAGTGTGGCGGACAATATTCTTTTAGCCATTCCAATCAAGGTTTTGACACCTGAAGAAGAAGCTGGCACTGACCTGCCTTCGGGTCAAGCTTGGGCTTTGATGACAGAGGAAGATTTCCAACAAAAAGCGCAAGAGAAAAAAGAAGCCAATAGTCCATTTGCACAATTGCAGGGCTTGTTTGATAGCGAAGAATAGTTTGAATGGTTGAATTATCTGAAAATTCTTGTCAATATTCGCCATTCAGTGTATAATGAAAGAGATACAAATTAGAGGAGTACGAACAAATGACGAAAGCAAATTTTGGTGTTGTAGGGATGGCCGTAATGGGTCGCAACTTGGCACTTAACGTAGAATCACGTGGTTACACAGTAGCCATTTACAACCGTTCTGCTGATAAGACAGAAGACGTTGTAGCAAGCAACCCAGGTAAAAACTTGGTCCCAAGTTACGATGTAGAAAGCTTTGTAGCTTCTATTGAAAAACCACGCCGTATCATGCTTATGGTTCAAGCTGGTCCTGGTACAGATGCAACCATTCAAGCTCTTTTGCCACACTTGGATGAAGGGGACATCTTGATTGACGGTGGAAATACCTTCTACGAAGACACTATCCGTCGTTCAAAAGAATTGGCAAACTCAGGTATCAACTTCATCGGTACAGGTGTATCTGGTGGTGAAAAAGGAGCCCTTGAAGGCCCATCTATCATGCCTGGTGGTCAAAAAGAAGCCTACGAATTGGTGGCAGATGTCTTGGAAGAGATTTCAGCAAAAGCACCAGAAGATGGAGCACCATGTGTGACTTATATCGGTCCAGATGGAGCTGGTCACTATGTAAAAATGGTTCACAACGGTATCGAGTATGGCGATATGCAGTTGATTGCGGAGTCTTATGACCTCATGCAACACTTGCTTGGCTTGTCAGTAGATGAAATGGCTGACATCTTTACTGAGTGGAACCAAGGCGAATTGGATAGCTACTTGATTGAAATCACAGCGGACATCTTGAAACGCAAGGATGACCAAGGTCAAGATGGTCCAATTGTTGACTACATCATGGACGCTGCTGGTAACAAGGGTACTGGTAAATGGACAAGCCAATCATCACTTGATTTGGGTGTGCCATTGTCACTAATTACAGAATCTGTATTTGCTCGTTACATCTCTACTTACAAAGATGAGCGTGTGGCAGCAAGCAAGGTCCTTCCAAAACCAGCTCCGTTTGCCTACCAAGGCGACAAGGCTGAATTGGTGGAAAAAATTCGTCAGGCCCTTTACTTCTCAAAAATCATGTCTTACGCACAAGGTTTTGCACAATTGCGCGTAGCATCTAAAGAAAACAACTGGAACTTGCCATTTGGCGAAATCGCTAAAATCTGGCGTGCAGGTTGTATCATCCGTGCTCGTTTCTTGCAAAAGATTACAGATGCTTATGGACGTGATGAAGACTTGGCAAACTTGCTCTTGGATGAATATTTCCTTGATATCACAGCTAAATACCAACAAGCTGTTCGTGATGTCGTAAGCTTGGCTGTTCAGGCTGGTGTGCCTGTTCCAACCTTCTCTGCGGCTATTACCTACTTCGATAGCTACCGTGCAGAAAACTTGCCAGCTAACTTAATCCAAGCACAACGTGACTACTTCGGTGCTCACACTTATAACCGTAAAGACAAAGAAGGTGTCTTCCACTACGATTGGTATAGCGAATCAAAATAAAAAGGATGGGCGTGTGAGCGCCCTTCTTTCTAATTTGTTGCTTGCCATTCCGATTGATAGAGAGAATAATGAAAGAGATAATGGCTAAGAAAATTTTAATCGCAGGAAGAGAACGAAATCTTTCGCATTTTGTTTCTATGGAGTTACAGAAACACGACTATTTGGTAGATTATGCCTCAACAGGTGAGGAGGCTATTCAGCTAGCTCATGAAACTGATTTTGATTTGATTTTGATGAGTTTTCAGCTTTCTGATATGTCCAGCAAAGACTTATCTAGAGAGTTATTGTCTATTAAGCCGGCCAGTGTTATCATCGTTGCGATTGATTCTGAGGATGTCACTCGGTATGGTGAAGAAGTACTCTCCTATGCAGTTTCTTATGTTGTAAAACCTTTTGTCATTAGTGAATTGGTTGAGCAGATTTCCTCTATTTTTCGTGGTAGAGACTTTATTGACAATAATTGCAAACAAGTCCGACTTCATGCAGCCTACCGAGATTTAACGATTGATTTTCAGAATCGAACAGTCACTCGTGGAGATGAGTTGATTAATTTGACCAGGAGAGAATATGACCTTCTGGCAACATTGATGAACAGCCCAGAACCTGTTAGTCGTGAGCAATTACTTGAACGCGTTTGGAAATATGAGGCGGCTTCTGAAACAAATGTTGTTGACGTATATATACGCTATCTACGTGGGAAATTGGATTTACCAGGGAAGTCTTCCTATATTAAAACCGTTCGCGGTGTTGGATACGCGATGAGAGATTAAAAGGGAGTGGGAAAGAACTCGACTAGGTCAAAAAGAGTTCCCCTCACTTCCAAATATGCAGGTTCGGGCTAAAATAGTCCACTGGACTATTTTACTCCCACTCCGCACAGCTCAAACTGTCTGGGAGACAGTTTGAGGTTGGAGATAAAGCGAACTTTGTTCGCAACAGTCGTAATGGTCAGATTTGGAGTGAAAAACACGAACAAATCTGCCAATCAACCACTGCGCTGAGATGTTGACACGAACTCTGAGTAGTGGTCCTGGGCTTTTGCCCAGTCTCCTTTTTGTATTCCTGTGATAAACTGGAAACCAATCATAAAATTTTTCGGAGATAAAATGAACAAAGCATTTAAAGAAAAAGTTCTTTTGATTTTACTGGCGGGAGCAACGCTTTTAGCGGTTCTCAATTGGTCGAGTATCTATGGGGCTATAGGTGTCTTACTTGGTAGTATGAATTCCTTGTTTATTGGAGCAATAATTGCCTTTATATTAAATGTGCCGATGAAAAAAATTGAGGACCAGTTGGAAAAGGTATCCTTTCTAAAAAAATCAAAACGCTCATTGGCAATTGTTGGGGTATTGATTGGTTTCTTGCTTATTGTAACAGGACTTGTATTAATTGTATTGCCGACTTTGATGACAACTGTTTCACAATTGGTAACGGTCAGCAGTACGGCTATTCCTAAATCAGTCAATGCCTTGACAAGTTTCCTAGAAGAAAATGGTCTCTTGACCGGTCAGGTTGGGGATCAAATTGCAGGAATGTTAGACCAATTAAAAAATCTTACCTTTATTTCCAATCTGGTAACTCCAATCTTGTCTGGTTTGGTGTCAAATGTCACTGGAATTTTTTCAAATACTATGACGCTTGTTATGGCCTTCTTCTTCACCTTAGCAATTCTAGGAAGCAAGGAACATTTGCAGTCTATGACAAGGCAATTCCTTCAAGCTACCTTGCCTGCGAAAGTGGTAAGGGTTATCAGCTACATCGGTGAAGTGATTATCGATACCTATGATAAATTCCTGATGAGTCAGATTGTGGAAGCCTGTATCATTGGAACCTTGGTTTTTGTCAGTTACTCCCTATCTGGTATTCCTTATGCCAGCATGGCGGGGATTTTAGCGGGTGTCTTATCATTCGTTCCTTACATTGGCCCCTTTACAGCCTGTCTGATTAGTGCCTTGTTTGTGGCGGTTCAAAATCCACTCCTGGCACTCTGGTCTATTGTCCTTTTCCAGATTCTTCAGTTGATTGAGGGGAATGTGATTTATCCGCGCGTGGTTGGTCAATCAGTTGGTCTTCCGACCTTGTTTACCCTTGCGGCAGCCTTGATTGGTGGAAATCTGTTTGGCCTACTTGGTATGGTCTTCTTTACCCCAATTTTTGCAGTTGTCTACCGCCTGGTTCGTGAATGGGTTGCCAGTCGATTGAAAAAACAGGATGAATTGTTGATGGAAAGTGAGTAATTCTCGCTTTCTTTTATTTTTGTTAATTTTATGCTATACTGAAGTGATAAAGTTAATGTAGGAGAAAGAGTATGCGTTGTCCAAAATGTCAGAGTTTGAAATCAAGTGTCATTGATAGTCGTCAGGCTGAAGATGGCAATACCATTCGTCGTCGCCGTTCCTGTGATCAATGTGGTCAGCGTTTTACTACCTATGAACGGATTGAAGAGAAGACCCTTGTGGTTGTCAAAAAAGACGGAACGCGAGAGCAGTTTTCACGGGAGAAAATCTTCAATGGGATTATTCGATCTGCTCAAAAACGTCCTGTATCAACCGATGATATTGATGAAGTGGTGAATCGGATTGAACAGAAAGTTCGAGCACAAGGTGATAGTGAAATAGAATCCGATGTCATTGGGAATTTAGTAATGGAAGAATTGGTCGAATTGGATGAAATCACCTATGTGCGTTTTGCATCGGTTTATCGTTCTTTCAAAGATGTTGGAGAGCTAGAAAATTTGCTTAAGCAGATGATTTCCAAAGGAAGTAAGGTAAAACCGGGAAAAAAAGATGAAACCAAATGATTTATTTGCCTATATAAAAATCAACCCGTTTACACCTGATATTGTCAGTCTTAGCCAATGCTACCAGCCGATTATCGGTTTTGATGCATTAGCGCTTTATTATTACTTTTATAGTTTTGCCGATCAAGGGCAAGGCCGTTACAAATGGACTGTCATTCTCAATCACATGGATTTTGGGATGAATCGTTTGGAGAAGGCTCTGGATGTTCTGACTGCCATGGGGCTCCTAGAACTCTATCGTGCAGATGAATTAACAGGTTTGGCGCTACAAGCCCCTCTGACCGTAAAATGTTTTCTAGCGAAACCCTTGTATAAGAACTTGTTGGCAAGAAAGATTGGGGAGTCAAGCATGGAGAATCTGCTTGTTCACCTACCCAATCAGGAACAAAATATTTCCAAAACCTTTTCTCAGGTCTTTACTATGGATGGGCAGGTTCCAGTTGTTTTTGAACCGAAACATGATTTTGACTGGTCTGCCTTCAAGGCATTAATGGCTAAAGATAAGCTTCTTTTTCAGGATGAAGCTGAGGATATTATTGCGCTTAGTTACATAGCAGAGCAGGCAGGGTGGACCTGGTTGGAAACCTATCGGCAGGCTAAAGCAACAGCTATTGGACAGACGATCTCGACCAAACGCTTGCAGCAGTCACGTCAGTCATTGCCAACAGAAAGCACCAATCTCACTGCCCAAGAACAAGCCATTGTTCGTGAAGCAAAAGCAAAATCCAGCCTAACCTTCCTGTCCTTTATCAAGGAGCAACGGAAGGCAGCCGTGACAGGAACAGAACGAAAATGCTTGACGGATTTGGCCAATTTGGGTCTGCTTGACGAAGTTATCAATGTCTTGGTCCTCTATACCTTTAACAAGGTGGACTCAGCCAATCTAAATGAAAAATACGCTATGAAGCTGGGCAATGATTTTTCCTACAAGGGAATTGGCAGTGCAGAGGCAGCTGTTCTTTACCTAAGAGAGTTGAAGACAGGTCAAGCTGTCACCAAGCCGAGTCAGCCACAGAAAAGCAATGTGCCTGAGTGGAGTAAGGAAGAGGTTCAGCAAGGACAAACGCAGGAAGGTCAAGCTAAGCTGGCGGCTCTTTATCGTGAATTAGAAGAAATGGAAAACAAAGGAGGTAGCTGATGAAATCAGTTCAAGACAGGTTGTCGCAAACAACCAATCCAAGTCCAAAATCTTATCAGCAACTCTATCAGGAGATAGTGAGTGATCCTGAAGTCGCTGCTTTTATCAAAAAAGAAGGTTTGACCCAGCAGGAAATCACACTCTCCATTTCTAAGTTTTTGGAATATATCAGTCAGCGTGACCTCTTTGTCAAGCAGGATGAATCCTATATTGCCAAGGGGTATCAACCTGTTTTAGTCATGAACGAGGGCTATGCGGATGTTTCCTATCTTGAAACAGAGGAATTGGTCGAATACCGTCGTTTGGAAGCTATCAAGAACCGTATCCAGCTCATCAATATGCCGGCGAGTTTGAAGAATGTAACAGTGGCGGATATTGATAAGAGTGATGAAAATCGTGTGGAAGTCATGCTGGCTATTGCAGATTTTGTCAAACGATTTGAGGAAAAACCAAAAGGCCTCTACATCTATGGCAATTTCGGTATTGGAAAAAGTTATTTGATGGCTTATTTAGCCAATCTCTTGTCCAAGACCCATCTTCAATCAACCACCATGCTCCATTATCCAACCTTTGTGGTAGACATAAAAAATGCCATCAAAGATGGTTCTGTCAAGGAGCGAATTGATGAAATCAAGATGGCTCAGGTCTTGGTGCTAGATGACATCGGAGCGGAGCAACATAGTCCTTGGGTGCGTGACGATGTGCTGCAGGTCATTCTACAATACCGCATGCAGGAAAATCTGCCGACCTTCTTTACCTCCAATTTCTCCTTTGATGATTTGGAGCGTCATTTCGCCTCTGGTAAGTCTGGTGATGAGACCTGGCAGGCCAAACGGGTAATGGAGCGGATTCGCTATCTGGCTCGCGATTTGCATTTGAAAGGAAATAACCGCCGATGAATGAAACCATTGATTTGATGCTGAACCATACTTCCGTCCGTCGTTTTACGGAAGAGCCCATTGAGGCGGAACATTTGCAAGCTATTATATCAGCTGGGCGAGCTGCGTCTAGTTGGAAGAATTTCCAGTCTTATTCCATCATTGTGGTGCAGTCGGAGGAGAAAAAACAGGCTCTCTATGATTTGGTGCCCCAGCCAGCTATTTTACAGGCTCAGGCCATTCTGGTTTTTGTGGGCGACCATAATCGTGCCAGCAAGGCGGCTCAACTCCATGGTTCAGACTTTGATGCCAAAGGAACAGAGAATCTCCTGATTTCTTCTGTTGATGCGAGCCTAGCAGGGCAAAACGCCCTCTTGGCAGCGGAAAGCTTAGGTTACGGTGGCGTATTTATCGGTATGATTCGCCATAAGGCCTTGGCAATAGCAGAGCTGTTCAACTTGCCAGATTATACCTATCCAATTTTCTGCATTGCCCTGGGTCGACCAGCCCAAAACCATCCTGTCAAACCACGTTTGGCAAGTGAAACCATTGTCTTTCAGGAAGAATATGTGGAGCAAGGCGTGGAAGTAATCCAAGCCTACGACCAAGTTCAGTCAGACTATGCAGGAGTTCGTCAGACAGAAACCTGGTCTGAGCGTATGGTTGCCCAGTTTGGTCAGCCAGAGCAGCCTGAAACGAGGGCTGTATTAGAAAAAAATAAACTATTGTAAGTTATAGTCTTTTTATTTGCTTTTAGTACTCGCTCAAACTGTCTGGGAGACAGTTTGAGATTGGAGATAAAGTGAACCAAGTTCACATCAAAAGCTGCAGACAGTACTGGAGTACGGCAAAGCGAGTTAACGACGTAATAAAAGATAAACGAAAACGACTATATTAGAAGAGGAGGAGCTATGGCTCTACCAACTATCGCCATCGTTGGACGTCCTAACGTTGGTAAATCAACCTTATTTAACCGTATTGCGGGGGAACGCATTTCTATTGTAGAAGACGTGGAAGGTGTGACCCGCGACCGTATTTATGCTACTGGTGAGTGGCTCAACCGTAAGTTTTCCTTGATTGATACAGGTGGTATCGACGATGTGGATGCACCTTTCATGGAACAAATCAAGCATCAGGCTGAGATTGCTATGGATGAAGCGGACGTTATCGTCTTTGTCGTATCAGGCAAGGAAGGCGTGACGGATGCTGACGAGTATGTATCGCGTATCCTTTATAAGACAAACAAACCAGTTATTTTGGTTGTCAATAAAGTCGATAACCCTGAAATGCGTAATGACATCTACGATTTTTATTCACTCGGTCTTGGGGATCCCTACCCAGTATCTTCTGTACACGGTATCGGAACAGGGGATGTCTTGGACGCCATCATTGAAAACCTACCAGCTCAGGAAGCAGAAGAAAATCCAGATATTATCAAGTTCAGCTTGATTGGTCGTCCAAACGTTGGTAAATCAAGTTTGATTAACGCTATTTTGGGTGAAGAGCGCGTGATTGCGTCGCCTGTTGCTGGAACGACTCGTGATGCCATTGATACGCACTTTACAGACCCAGAAGGGCAAGAATTTACCATGATTGACACCGCAGGCATGCGCAAGTCTGGTAAGGTCTATGAAAATACGGAGAAATACTCCGTTATGCGTGCCATGCGTGCCATTGAACGCTCAGATGTCATATTGATGGTTATCAATGCCGAAGAAGGTATTCGTGAGTACGACAAACGCATCGCAGGCTTTGCCCATGAAGCTGGTAAGGGAATGATTATCGTGGTCAACAAGTGGGATACGCTTGAAAAAGACAACCATACCATGAAGCAGTGGGAAGACGATATTCGTGACCAGTTCCAATACTTGTCTTACGCACCGATTATCTTTGTGTCAGCCTTGACCAAACAACGCTTGCATAAGTTGCCTGAGATGATCAAGGCTATCAGTGAAAGTCAGAATACCCGTATTCCATCGGCTGTTCTCAACGATGTTATCATGGACGCCATTGCTATTAACCCGACGCCGACCGACAAGGGCAAACGTCTCAAGATTTTCTACGCGACTCAGGTTGCGACCAAACCACCGACCTTTGTGGTCTTTGTCAACGAAGAAGAGCTCATGCACTTCTCCTATATGCGTTTCTTGGAAAATCAAATCCGCAAGGCCTTTGTATTTGAAGGGACACCGATTCATCTGATCGCACGGAAACGGAAGTAAGGCTGGGCAAAAAGTCCAGCCACGCTTCTCAGAGTTCGGGTCAACATCTCAGCGCAGTGGTTGATTGGTAGATTTGTTCGTGTTTTACACTCCAAATCTGACCATTACGACTGTTGCGAACAAAGTTCGCTCTATTTCCAACCTCAAAAGGTTCATTGAACCTTTTGAGCTGTGCGGGGGTGGGAGTGAAACAGTCTGGGGATAGACTGTTTCAGCTCAACAACCAGAAATAAGGACTTGTTGACGAACTCTTTTAACAATTTGCGAGTTCTGTCCCACTCCCTCTTTGCAATTATTCGTAAATATGCTAGAATGGACTTGGAGGTGTTGGTATGGTAGCGGTTCCGATTTGGCGTTCTTTTTTGATATTGCTGTCTTTTTCATCATTTTTTCTTGTATTTTATGAAGACAGTCAGTATAAACCTTTCGGCTTTCGTTATTGGCTGGGACTAGTAGCTTGCATCTGGCTCAATTTTGTGACTTTGGCATCCTATTTTATCGCCTTTACTGGTGGTTCAATTATGGTCTATCATCAGTATAAACAGCCATTGGTTGTGATATTCCTTTTTTGTCTATTCGTGGCTAGTATGCTAACCTTACTTTCCTTTAAGGCTATCAAGATAATGATTCGACGAACCAAATATTACCGACAGCTAAGAAAGGAAGTCTAGTATGGAATTTTTTGGTGAGTTGCTAGTTGAGTTTTTGACTGGTCTAGCAGACTTCGATGAAAAGAAACACCCTCCCTTTGGAATTCGCTATTGGCTGGGCTGGTTGGGAGTTCTGATTCATGTTTTACTCCTAGCCTTGCTCACTTGTGTGACTGTCTTCTTTTTCAAGTTTTTCTTGGATGGAAAAGGCTTGATTAATGTAGTAGTGGCAGTTGTTTTCCTGCTATTTGCCCTATTTTGGCTTTGGAAAAGCGGAAAAACAATCTTGAAAATGTGGCAAGCAACGATTTATTATTTAGCTATTCATTAGAGACACCAGTTTAACTGCTGGTGTTTTTTTGATACCTATTTAAACAATTCAAATTGAAAATATGCTATAATGAAAAGATAATATTTTAGATATATTTTACAGAAAAGCTGATGATTGGTTGAAGGATAAAGGAGTTAGAATGGGTCGCATGATGCCAGGGCGGATTCGCCAAGAAGGAATTGATTTGTACGAGGCTGGAAAACTGACTGTTCTTCATAGTGAGAATGGAAAGATGGTACTGGATATTGCTGGTGAGCGCTTTACTTACGGCGATGCAGATAGCGATTTACAGTGTAGTTGCCAGTTATTTCAAAGTAAGGGCTACTGTCAACACCTAGCTGCCACGGAGTATTTTTTAAAAAATGATGCCTCAGGCAAGGATATGAAGCAGTCTTTGAAAGAAGATGGTGAACAACATAAGGAAACCGTCCGTCGGACATATTTTGGCGGTCTCTTTTTAGATGAAATTTTGCGGCCAGAACCTGAATTGGGGATTAAGTATCAGTTATCAGTTGAAGGGAGCTTATTGCCCTATGATCGTCAGATAGATTGGACCTTGAAAATGACCCGCTTGCCAGATACACGTTCGTATATTGTGCGGGACATCGGAGCTTTTTTGCGCATTGTGAAAGCCAACGGTCACTATCAGATAGGTAAAAATTATTATGAGCAAGTTACTTATGAAAATTTTGATGAACCAAGTCAGGCTCTCCTGGATTTTCTCTGGGCCTTGGTACCAGAGAAAGTTGGTATAGATTCGGATATTCTTACTCATTTTGGACGACATTTTCGTCTGCCACAAGCCTATTTTGAGGAGGGGGTGGAGCTGTTAAATCAGCTAGAACATTTTAACTTTTCCTATCAACAGCAGTCCTATTCCTCCTTGATGGTTCTTCCGTTGACAGGGGAGGAAGGGCTCTATCATTTTGAGGTGACCGTTCACACGCAGATGATTGAAATGGTTATTCACGAAAAACCAGTCCGACCACTTTTTCATGGGCGCTATCTCTTAGTAAATGGCACGGTTTATAGTGTCAATCGCCATCAAGAACATCTGATTTACCAAATTTCCGAACTTGTTCCAACCGAATCAGGTTTGAGAAAGGTGCAGGTGGATTTCCCTGACCAAAATCGTCTGGCTTTAAGCTTGCTGGATTTGCAGACAATTGGGACTGTTAAGGCACCTAAGCGCTTCATCATTCATGATTTCAAGCCAGAATTTCATATTCAGATGGAGGCAAATGAAAGTTTATCACTCCAATTGGTTTTGGATTTTGATGGACGTCAGGTAAGGAGTGAAGAGGATTTGGCTCTCCTGCCTTTTGCTAGCCATTTCCAACATTTGGAGAGGATCTATCAGGCTATTCGTTTAGCTGGCTTTAGGGGGACATATCATGCCCAGAGAGCGGCTCTTAGTCAGCAGGAGCTCTATCCATTTTTCCAACAACAATTGCCTATATTACAAAAAATGGGGCAGGTTTATCTAGTAGAAAAGCTCCAGGATTTATATATTGAAGCCAAACCTCAATTAGAAATTGTGCGTAACGGATCACTTTTGGATATTTCGTTTGACTTATCAGGTATTGAACAATCTGAAATCGATCAGGCGATTACAGCCTTGCTGAATCAAGAGGATCACTATACTAGCCCGAGCGGTAAGGTATTTGTTTTTGATGAGGAAACCAAGAAAATCAGTCAAACCCTAATCTATCTGCGGGCCCGTCATGGTAAGGAGGGGCAGGTACAAGTCCATGCTCTTGCCGGTTACCAATTGGCTCAATCCTTGTCACAATTCAACCAAGTCAGTTTCTCCAAGGAATTTGAGGAAATGGCAAGCTATCTAGCTCAGCCAGATTTGTTCCCGCTTCCTGCTGTGGAAGTAACAACGTCGCTTAGGGATTATCAGCAGACAGGGCTTAAGTGGTTGACTATGCTGGATACGTATGGTTTTGGTGGAATTTTAGCTGACGACATGGGGCTTGGAAAGACCTTGCAAACTATCGCCTTTCTGTCCAGTCGGATGACAAAAGATTCCAAAGTTTTAATATTGGCACCGTCTAGCTTGATTTATAACTGGTTAGATGAGTGTAAGCGGTTTGCTCCAAGTTTAGATGTGGCAGTTGTTCATGGAAACAAGGAACAGCGTGAAGAGATCATTGCCAATGGTCACCAAGTCTTAGTTACCTCCTATCCATCCTTCAGACAGGATGTTGCACTCTATAGACAGGAACGCTTTGACTACCTCATTTTAGATGAGGCGCAGGTCATGAAGAATGCCCAGTCTAAGATTGCACAGCTACTGCGTGAGTTTGAGGTTGGGAATTGCTTTGCCCTCTCAGGTACGCCGATTGAAAACCATTTGACGGAACTCTGGTCCATTTTCCAAATTGTCTTACCAGGTTTATTGCCAGGCAAACAAGACTTCGGTAAATTAGCAGCCAAGGACATTGCGCGGACCATTCAACCCTTCGTTCTCAGACGTCATAAGGAAGACGTTCTTCAGGAATTGCCTGATTTGATAGAAGTCAATGTACTTAATGAACTGACAGATGAACAAAAAGCCATCTACCTAGCCCAGCTTCAACAAATGCGGACTCAAATAGCTGGCGCAGATGATGCTCAAATCAATCGTAGTAAGATAGAAATCCTATCAGGAATTACTCGCTTACGTCAAATCTGCGATACCCCCAGCCTTTTCATGGAAGAGTTTAGTGGTGAGAGTGGCAAACTCAATAGTTTGAAAGAATTACTCTTGCAACTAAAAGAAGGTGAACACAGGGTCTTGATATTCTCCCAATTCAGAAATATGCTGGAAAAAATAGAAGAACAGCTGGTAGAAATTGGGATGACATCCTATACTCTGACTGGTTCAACCCCTGCTAACCAACGCCAAGAAATGACACAGGCCTTCAATGCAGGAAGTCGAGATGCCTTTCTCATTTCCTTGAAAGCAGGTGGCGTTGGCTTGAATTTGACAGGTGCAGACACAGTCATCCTAGTCGACCTTTGGTGGAATCCTGCCGTGGAAGCACAGGCTATCAGCCGGGCTCATCGCATGGGGCAGACTGAGAAGGTTGAATGCTATCGCCTGATTACTAGAGGGACAATCGAAGAGAAGATTCAAGAATTACAAGAAAATAAAAAGAACCTTGTCAAAACAGTCCTTGATGGCAATGAAAGCCGAGCGAATTTGACGGTTGAGGATATTCGTGAGATTTTAGGGATTGAGTGATATGGAATCAGTTGACTCAGCGTAGAATTAGGAAATAAGGCCTAAGTATGGTATAATAAGGGTTCGAAAGGATGACTTATGATTAGACATGAAAAAAGATTTCCACTAGTCGCAGATGATGAGGTACTAGTTGGAGAAAATCCAATTATGAGTTTATATGATGAGAGCGACCTGATTAGCAATATCAGGGGACCTTATCAAGAAAAGGAATTTAGCTGGTCTACCGATTCACAGCGAGTTGCGTCGGCAAAACCAGTAGCACAAACGGAAGATGAGCTCCTGCCTCCTCTGTTTGAAGCTAAGCCAAGCCATTATTCTCGCAAGGAACGCCTTCAGCAACTGACTAAAACGAAGCCTTCTCCAGTGAAAACACAGGGGCAGTTGGCTCGTGAACAGGCTAGAGAAGACTTGAAGAAAAAACGATCAGCAACCTACTTAAGAGATGAAAAACCAGCACCAGCTAAAGTTGTGGTGAAACCTCCTGTCGTTTCAACAACTGAATCTAAGGCAGGTCGGTTGACACGTTTGGCGGACAACCTACGTCAGACAGACTATATTCTCGCTGATATGCCAGCTGTCTATTCTTTGAAGAAAGAAGATAGAGAACAGGAGCAGGTTATAAAGAAAAATTCGTATGACTTTTTAAGAAAGAGTCAGGTTTACAATTATCCTGAGCGCAGACAACAACGAGATCGCCAAGTGGCACAAGAATTAAATTTGACACATATAGAAGAGGGATAACATGACAAAAACCTATCATTTTATCGGAATTAAGGGATCAGGTATGAGCGCACTTGCTCTTATGTTGCATCAAATGGGGCACAAGGTTCAGGGGAGTGATGTAGAGAAATACTACTTTACACAACGTGGGCTTGAACAAGCTGGGATTCAGATTTTACCGTTTGATGAGAAAAATATTACAGCAGATGTTGAATTGATTGCTGGTAATGCTTTTCGTCCAGATAACAATGTGGAAATCGCTTATGCTGATGCCCAGGGCTATACCTACAAACGTTACCATGAATTTCTAGGTGAATTTATGAAAGGTTTTACGAGCCTCGGTGTTGCTGGTGCCCATGGTAAGACCTCTACAACGGGATTATTGGCACATGTTATGCGCAATATCACAGATACTTCCTTCTTGATTGGTGATGGTACTGGTCGCGGTTCGGCAAATGCTCAGTATTTTGTGTTCGAATCCGATGAATACGAACGTCACTTTGCCCCATACCATCCTGAATACAGCATCATTACCAATATTGATTTTGACCATCCAGATTATTTCACTAGTCTAGAGGATGTTTTCAATGCTTTCAATGATTATGCGAAGCAAGTAAAAAAAGCTCTCTTCGTTTTTGGTGAAGATGAGCAACTTCGTCGTATCACGGCAAATGCTCCAATCTACTATTATGGCTTGGAAGACAATAATGATTTTGTTGCCTATGACTTGAAGCCTTCTACAAGTGGTTCACAATTCAAAGTTCGCCATGGTGAAGAAGAGTTGGGAGAATTCCAAATTCCAACCTTTGGCAAGCATAATGTGATGAATGCAACAGCTGTTATTGCTAATCTCTATATTGCTGGATTTGATTTGCAACTGGTTGCAGAACACTTGAAGACATTTGGAGGTGTCAAACGTCGCTTTACGGAGAAAATTGTCAATGATACTGTTATCATTGATGACTTTGCTCACCATCCAACGGAAATCATTGCAACCATTGATGCGGCACGTCAGAAGTATCCTAGCAAGGAGTTGGTAGCCATTTTCCAACCACATACATTCACTCGTACCATTGCGCTTCTCGATGAGTTTGCAGATGCTTTGAATGAAGCAGATGCAGTTTACCTTGCTCAAATTTATGGATCAGCGCGTGAAACAGACAATGGTCAGGTTAAGGTAGAAGATTTGGCGGCTAAAATCAACAAAAAAGGTGGACTTGTTACAGTTGAAAACACTTCACCACTTTTAGACCATGACAATGCAGTATATGTATTTATGGGAGCTGGTGATATTCAGTCCTATGAATATTCCTTCGAAAGACTCTTGTCAAATCTTACAAATAACGTCCAATAAAAAGAAAGACGGAGGCCTATGGCCCCTGTTTTTCCGCTATATAAGGGAGAAAATTATGGAAATTCGTTTTGCTACTCCTTCGGATTTAGAACAAGTTGTTTTGATTGAAAATGCCAATTTTTCCAAAGAAGAACAAATAGCTGAGTCTGTTCTTGCTATTTATCTGAATGCTTTGAGTAAAACCTGCTTAATAATGGAACACGATGGGGAAATAGCAGGATATTTATTATCCTGTCCTTCTGTTTCGCAGACTGTTACAGACGATATTTTTTACTTGACAGAGAGTGACATGCCGACAGGCAGTCACCTAGCTATTGCCAGTCTATCCGTAGCGGATACCTATAAGGGACAGGGAGTGGGGACTCTTTTGTTGGCAGCCATAAAAGAAGTGACTTTAGCAGGAGGATTTGAAGGAGTTTCCCTGACCTGTAAAGAGTATTTGATTGGCTACTATGAAATGAATCAGTTTGAAGACTTTGGCCCCTCCTTGTCACAATTTGGAGGACAAATGTGGAGTGATATGTACTGGAAAGCCTTGTAGAAAGGGAAGTTCTTGCAATTCATAAGCCTTTAAGATATAATGTATAGTAACTGTGTGAAAGGAGTAACAGCGTGACAAAGGATACGAATGAAAAAAACACGCAGTCTTCAAGCTTCCGCGATCAAATTTTACGAGATTTGGAAGAATTGAAGGTGAAACGTTTGGCGGAACAATCAGCGGATGTTCTTGTTGATAAGCGTAACGAAATTATCAACGAGCTTCAGCCTAGTCTTGCCGAAGAAAAAGCCCCCCATAGAGAGACTGAAATTGTAAAAGTAGAAGGTATTGCCTTCCCTGATTCATACTTGCCAGAAGAACAGCAAGAATCAGAAGTGATGACGGAAAGTATTGAAGAGCCAACATCAGAAACTTTGGCTACTCCAGAGACTTTTGTGATTGAAAAAGAAGTCATTTCAAGTCCGGTTCCTCAAGATACGGTGGAGCGGAACTTGGAAGAGCTACGAAACCTTGTAGCTGCTAATACTGTAGAATTTGATGAGGCTCCATCAAGCTCGTTGGTTTCCGAACCAGTCGAGCCTGTCCTTTCAGAGAAGTCTTCTTTGGAAGATACATTTTTGGAATTTCCAACGGAAGATGTATCAGCTGTAACGGGTGATACAGAGGTTATCTCACTGGAAGAAACAATTGTTGCAACGAAGGCAGTAGCTCCAGTTGCAGCGACAGAAGAGCAGATGCAACCAACACAGTCTAGACGATCATCGTCGCACAGAGCAAACAAGCAACGTCGTAAAAAACAGGATAAAGCCGCTAAACGCATTGTCTCTGTTATCATGTCGATTATTGTAGTGGCGGTTCTAGTGACAGGTCTTACTGGCTATATGTGGGTAAAATCTAGTCTGGAACCAGTCAATACCAAAGCTACAGAAGCTATTCAGGTAGAGATTCCAGAAGGCTCTTCAACTTTAGAAATTGGTAAAATTTTAGTTGATAACAAGTTGATTAAGAATGCTACTATTTTTAACTACTACTCTAAAATTAAGAGCTATAATAATTTCCAAAGTGGTTTTTATAATTTAAAACAAAATATGTCTGTGGATGACATCGCCAAAGCACTTCAAGAAAGTGGCACTCCGACAGCTCAAAAAGAAGCCGCAGGTAAGATTTTGATTGTTGAAGGGTATACACTGACACAAATTGCTCAGGCTATTACAGATAATACCAAGACAGAAGATAAAAATGATAAAACACCATTTACCACAGAACAATTTATGGCTACTGTGACCAACCAAGATTTTATTAATCGAATGGTTGCTACTTATCCAAAATTGTTTGCCAGCTTACCAGCTGCTGATAGTGGAGTTATTTATCAGTTGGAAGGTTACCTCTTCCCAGCGGTTTATGAATACAGCGATGAAACAACTATCGAAGAGCTCGTTGAGCAAATGATTGCCGCGATGGATAATCGTTTACAACCATATTATGAAACGATTGCTGCTAAGAATTTGACTGTAAATGAAGTTCTTACCTTGGCATCTTTGGTTGAAAAAGAAGGTTCTACTGATGAAGATCGTCGAAACATTGCAAGTGTCTTCTTTAACCGCTTGAATGCAGCAATGCCTCTACAATCCAATATTGCAATCTTGTATGCTCAGGGTAAACTTGGTCAAGAAACAACTCTGGCAGAAGATGCAGCGATTGATACATCAATTGAGTCACCATACAATATTTATTGGACACCAGGATTGATGCCTGGACCAGTGGATAGTCCAAGCCTTTCGGCTATCGAGGCAGTGATTAATGCCAACACGACAGACTATCTTTACTTTGTAGCAGATGTTACAACTGGAAGTGTTTACTTTACAAATAATATTGATGAACATAACCAAAACGTTGCTAAGTATGTAAATGCACATCTTAATAATGAGTAAATTCTTATAACAAAATTATGTGGTTTTCCACATAATTTTGTTTTCATGAAAAATAAAAGAAAAGGAAAGACAAATGGCAGAAAAAACATATCCAATGACCTTGGAAGAAAAGGAAAAATTAGAAAAAGAACTAGAGGAACTAAAGCTAGTTCGTCGACCAGAAATTGTTGAACGTATTAAAATTGCTCGTTCATACGGAGACCTTTCAGAAAACTCTGAGTACGAAGCAGCTAAAGATGAACAGGCTTTTGTTGAAGGTCAAATCTCAACAATCGAAACAAAAATTCGCTATGCTGAAATCGTAAACAGTGATGCAGTTGCTGCGGATGAAGTGGCAATTGGTAAGACTGTGACTGTTCAAGAAGTTGGTGAGACCGAAGAAGAAGTCTATCATATCGTTGGTGCTGCAGGTGCAGATGCCTTTGCAAACAAGATTTCAAATGAAAGCCCAATTGGCCATGCTTTGATTGGTAAAAAAACAGGAGATGTTGCAACAATTGAGACACCTGCTGGTAGCTATGATGTAAAAATCTTGAAGGTTGAAAAAACGAAATAAGGTGTGGAGAGAGTCGAAAGATTCTCTCTTTTTGTATAGTCGTTTAGTATAGCTTTGATTTCTTCGACGAGTACTGAGGCGAACAGAGTTCGATTCAGCTCAACAACTTAAAACGAAAAATTGTTGACGAACTCTTCTATGAATGGTTGAGCTCCTTTCCCACTCCCTATTTCCAACCTCCAACTATTTCCCAGATAGTTGGAGCACGTACAAAAAGTAAACTAAACATACTATATAAGAAAACAACCATCTGAAACAGATGGTTGCGATTTTTTATCTAGAACGTTGTTTACCGGCGTTACGGTTTGATTTCTTAGACGTTTTTTCTTCGATGATAGCGGATGCTTTAGGAGTTACATCCTTGATAGTTGATTTATATGGTTTTGGAGGATTATTTTTAAATTCTTCTTCAACCTTAGCACGGATACGTGGTTTCAAGATGAAGTTTGTAAGAGCTTGTTGAATAAGACCGATAAATCCACCGACTACCCAGTAGAGGGTAACACCAGCAGGTGAAGACCAAGAGAACATAACAATCATCAATGGGTTCATGATTGCCACAGCTCTCATTTGTTTCTTCTGTTCTTCGTCCATACCGACTTGCATCAGAAGTGATTGAGCGTAGTAGAGGATACCAGCAATAGCTGTTAGAATGAGACTTGCAGAACCGAGATCAATGCCAAGGAAGGTTGCTTCTGAGATTCCTTCTGTGTAACGAGCTGCATAGAAGAGTGCCGTAAAGAATGGCATTTGAATCAAGATAGGAAGACAGCCCATTCCACCAAATACGCTGACACCATATTGTTTTTGAGCAGCAAAGTATTCCTGTTGGGCAGCTAATTGCTCTTCTTGGGAACTTGCATTTTTCATGCGTTCTTGGATTGGACCTAAAATTGGTTTGAGGTAATTCATTTTCTCAGACTGATAGGTTGATTTCCAAGATTGGTAAATACCTAGTGGCATGATGAAGAGACGAACAATCAATGTCACGATAATGATAGCAACACCGAAACCGAGTCCTTGGTTTTCCGCGAAGAATTTAATCAGGTTTCCCATTGGGGCAACAAGGAAGTTGTAGACCCAACCTTCACCAGTAGGAACACCGTTCTTTGTCTGCACACATCCTGATAGAAATACTAGCGTAGACAGGGCTAGACCTGTTAATAAAATTCGTTTATTCTTTTTCAAAATGATACATTCCTTTTTTTACAAGATACATTCTATTTTACTTTTTTTGTTCAAAATATACAAGTTTTATCTATAAGCCACCTGAAAATCCTTATAGTCTTCGAAGTTGGCTAGGGTGACATCTAGATAGGTGACTTTGGCCATACGAGAAGGCCCTTTCCGAATTTCATGGATAAAATGGCTGAGCTTCTCAGCATTATCTGACTGAGCTAAAATGGTGACAGTTCCATCATCATTATTCCAAACTCTGCCGTAGATGTCGCCTATTTCCACAGCTAAAAATTGAACAGACCAACGAAAGCCGACTCCTTGCACACGACCAGATGCAATCATTTTTATCTTTCGCATAAGTTTCTCCTTTTGACAAGACATTTACTTTATTATATCATGGTTGGGTAAGACTGTTCAAAAATCAAGATAATTGATTTAGCCGTTGGGAAATTGAAGTTGCTGAGCAGTAAAAGAAAAAGGGGCATTCATGGAGATCATTCGCTCAAAGGCCAATCATTTGGTCAAGCAGGTTAAGAAATTACAACAGAAAAAATACCGTACTTCTTCTTATTTGATTGAAGGTTGGCATTTGTTGGAGGAGGCTTTGGCAGCCAAAGTACCTATTGAACATATATTGGTATCAGAAGAACATGTTCATCGGGTTGCTGGTTTATCCAATGTAACAGTTGTTAGTTCAGATATTATGCAGGATTTAGCAGACTCACGGACACCGCAAGGGGTAGTAGCTCAACTGTCCTTACCAAATCAGACCTTACCCGATGTCTTAACAGGAAAATTTTTGGTTCTGGAGGATGTGCAGGACCCTGGAAATGTTGGTACCATGATTCGTACAGCTGATGCAGCTGGTTTTGATGGAGTATTTCTATCGGATAAGTCGGCAGATATTTACAATATGAAAGTTCTGCGTTCCATGCAAGGGAGTCATTTCCACTTGCCAGTTTATCGGATGCCGATGACTGCTATTTTTTCTGCTTTAAAAAGCAATCAGCTACAAATCTTGGCAACAACCCTCTCTAGTCAGTCGGTTGACTATAAGGAAGTTACGCCAAATCCGAGTTTTGCCTTGGTCATGGGAAATGAAGGTCAAGGAATTTCAACTTTTGTAGCCGATGAGGCGGATCAACTTGTCCATATTACCATGCCAGGGCAGGCGGAAAGCCTCAATGTGGCGATTGCAGCAGGAATTTTATTGTTTAGCTTTATTTAAGCCAAGTGTACTATAGTGTGGTATAATATTCCAACGAGGTTAACGAATGGTTGCATATAAACAAGATAAAGAATACATGCATTACGTGGGGCACTTGATTGCCACACCCAAGGTGCAAAAATTGGGGAAAATCCCTCATCATTATTACTCCACGCGCTTGGAACATTCCATCAATGTCTCTTATACAAGCTATAAGATTGCGAAAAAATTTGGTTGGGATGCCAAGTCAACAGCTCGTGGTGGTCTATTGCATGATTTATTCTTCTATGATTGGAGAGATACCAAATTCAACAAGAGCCATGCTTGGGTTCATCCACGAATTGCTAAACGCAATGCTCAGAAACTCATTCAACTCAATAAACTAGAAGAAGACATCATTGTGAAGCATATGTTTGGTGCGACAATCGCTCCTCCTCGCTACAAGGAATCTTGGATTGTGACATGTGTGGATAAGTATTGGGCTGTGAGAGAGTGGAGTCTGCCCTTACAACACAAGTGGAAAAATCGTAAGGTCTTTCGGTTTCAATAAAATGATTTAAAGGAGAATAGTATGAATAACGATTCATTTATTATTAATCAGGTGGATAATACCGCCCTCAACCGTTTCTTCGGTAAAATTTATGGTGTGGTTGCCATGGGAATTGGTCTATCAGCTCTAGTTTCTTTCTTGGCTGTGACCGTCTTTCAATCTTTATTGCTTAGTCTGCTGAGTGCAGGTTCCATCATCATGATGCTGATTATGATTGGTCAGATTGCCTTGGTTGTTTCTGCTTCAGCAATGGCAGCTAAAAATAGCCCAATGGCTCTACCAATGTTTCTTGCCTACTCAGTAACAAATGGGATTACCATCAGCATGATTTTGATGTTCTATACTAGCGAAACAGTTGTACTCGCCTTCGTGTCAGCGGCTCTCATGTTTGCTATCATGGCTGTAATTGGGATGACAACGAAGAAAGATCTTTCTGGTATGGCCCAGGCATTGCGTGCAGCTCTATGGGGAATTATTATTGCAAGTGTTATTAATATCTTCCTTCGTAGCTCAGGTCTAAGCTTTATGATGTCTATCATTTCTGTTTTGGTATTCTCAGGTTTGATTGCTTATGACAACCAACGTATCCGCAATGTTTTCGAACAAACTGGTGGTAATGTTGGCCAAGGTTGGGTCGTATCCATGGCGCTTCAGCTCTATCTTGACTTTATAAACCTTTTCCTCAACTTACTCCGTATCTTTGGTGGATTGAGTCGAGACTAATTATGACATATAAAAAAGAGGGTAACCCTCTTTTTTATATGTCGTTTATTATGTGACTTTTAGTCCGTCACGCTCCGTAAGGTGCGTGACAAATAAACCACCCGCTATGCGGGTGCGCGATGAAGGTTATACCAAAAAAACTCCAAACGCGATACAATAAAGGTGTTCAAGCCTATTGTAAAGCGAAAGGAGAAAAATATGGCGCAAAAGGCACATAGTTTATCACATACAAAATGGCTGTGTAAATACCACATTGTCTTCACACCTAAGTATAGACGAAAAATCATCTATAATCAATATCGAAGTAGTTTGGGAGAAATATTCCGACGTTTGTGTACTTATAAAGGTGTTGAAATTATCGAAGGTCATCTGATGCCAGACCATGTTCACATGTTAGTCAGTATTCCTCCAAGGCTAAGTGTATCAAGTTTTATGGGCTATTTAAAAGGCAAGAGTGCTCTTATGATGTTTGATAAACACGCCAATCTCAAATATAAATTTGGCAATCGTCATTTCTGGGCAGAGGGATATTATGTAAGTACGGTTGGACTTAATGAAGCCACAATTAAGAAATATATACAAGAACAGGAAAAACATGATATAGCACTTGATAAGTTAAGTGTAAAAGAGTATGAAGATCCCTTTAGGGATAATGGCAAGTAGTACGAATGCCTCTTTAAGAGGCTAGTGACGAGTCAAAAGCAGTGAGGCTTGAACAAAGTGAAAGCCAGCGTCTTTAGGCGCTGGCTGGTGATGTGGGCTTATAGCCCTTGTTCAAACCACCCGTTTGACGGGTGGTCATGATTTATGCTAGAGCTCCCATTGGATCCCATGGGGCAAGGACTTGTGGTTGAGCTTGATAAGCTGCTAGTTCTTCTTGTGTGAGGAATTCTTTTCGGACAACAATCTGATAAGTGTACTCATCCATCCAGCTATCTGATGCGACGAAGTATCCCTTGTCACCAACCTTGTCACCCCAAGAGTTTTCCACTTTCCATTTGAGAGGTTGCTCATTGTCATCTAAATCAACACCAGTTAAGACCATAGCGTGGGTCATCAAGCTCTCGGAGTAGTCTAATCTTCCAGCCTTGTCTTGATGGAAACGGATACCCAGACCTGAAGAGAAGTCGTAGGTGTTGGTTGCCATAATACCAGTTTGACGGTTGCTGCTTTGACCGACATCGGAACCAAACCAAACGGACTCACCAGCTTTGAGTTGGGCAATAGCTAGTTCTTTAAAACGGTTCATTTCTACATTGAGATAGCGGACAGCAGGGGCACCAATGACGTTCCCCAACAATTCGACTGTATAAGATTTATTGTAAGGTTTATCAGTAGTTGGAGCGTTGATAATGGAGACATAGTCAGATAGTTTCAAACCAACGTATTTCTCGTAGAATGCCTGAGGTGTCACATTTGTATCGCGGTGATAAACATTGTCTTTATCTCTATATGCAAAATCAAAGCTGCGTGGAGGGAGTCCAAGGTTAACAGCTAGGAAGTTAAAGATTTCTTGAAGCAAGTTTTCTTTTTGTGTTTGAACCTCTTCCGGAGATGCTCCTTTGGCAAGGAGGTCTCGCAAGATTTGTGCATCTTGACGGAGCAATTTGTTAAGGTACTGATTGAGCTCACGGCTGGCACTGGATGAGATAGATTCTGGATAGACGGATTTCGGTACCACACCATATTTTTCAAATAGGGCAACAACCATATCCCATTGACCGCCATCTTGTTGCGGGGTATCCAATAAGAATTTTACCTTACGGCTACCAATTTCTTGGTCAGCTGTGGCAATGATTTGTTCGAGGAACCAGTTGGATTTTTCATATTTATCCCAAAAGAAGGTATGGGCCTGTGATAGCTCAAAATTCTCCAGTTTGAAGTCAGAGATGAGTTTGTGGCGGAAGGTGTTTAATGCAGCAAACATCCAGCAACGTCCAGAAGCCTTTTGGTTTGAAACAGCGTCCTTTGTCAAGTCGATTGAAAAGACATAGTCATTGTCGATGGCGCTTTGGCGTGTTTCTAAGGATTTCAAAAGCCCGTTATGGCTAACGGCATTTTCGGTTGCCTGTAGGCTTGGATTAGCTAGATAGTTGGCATACAAGCGTTCTGTAAAATCAAAATCTAGTGTTGACATATATTACTCCTTTTTTAATGATAATCACATTATAGCGCTAGAAATTTATTTTGCAAGTATTTGGTGGAGTTGAAGGCTACAGTTCCTCACATATTTGTGATATAATAAGAAAAATATTTGATGAGGTAGAGATATGACCAAGACACCATTTGTCAGTAAAGAAGTTTTAGAAACCGTTACGGAGCAATTTCCGACTCCTTTTCATTTGTATGATGAAAAAGGCATTCGTGAGAAGGCGCGTGCCCTTAATGCAGCTTTTTCATGGAACAAAGGCTTTAAGGAATATTTTGCGGTCAAGGCGACTCCAACTCCAGCTATTTTAAAAATTCTTCAAGAAGAAGGTTGTGGAGTGGATTGTGCCACCGATGTGGAAGTGCTGATGAGTGAAAAATTGGGCTTTAAGGACATCATGTTCACATCTAATGACACCCAGGCACAAGAATTTGTTTATGCCAGAAAAGTTGGGGCGACCATTAACCTTGATGCCTATGAGCATATTGAGTTTTTGAAAAATGTTGCTGGGATTCCAGAAACGGTCTGTCTCCGTTACAATCCTGGAGGAATCTTCTCGCTGGGAACGGATATTATGGACCACCCAGAAGAGTCTAAGTTTGGGATGACCAAGGAACAGTTGATGAAAGGCTATAAGGAACTGAAAGAGCTAGGTGTCAAGGAATTTGGTATTCATGCCTTTCTAGCTTCGAATACAGTAACAAATGACTATTATCCTGTTCTGGCGCGTCAGTTGTTTGAATTGGCCTTGGAAATTCGTGAGGAAACAGGTGTGACCTTGGACTTCATCAACCTATCAGGTGGGATTGGAGTCAACTATCGTCCTGAGCAAGAACCGAACGACATTGCTGTCATTGGTGAGGGTGTTCGTAAGGTTTACGAGGAAATTCTCACGCCAGCTGGTATGGAACATATAAAAATCTTTACAGAATTGGGGCGCTTTATGTTGGCGCCACACGGTCACTTGATTACAAAGGTGCTCCATCGTAAGGAAACCTATCGGACTTATATTGGTGTCGATGCATCAGCAGCCAACCTCATGCGTCCTGCCTTCTATGGCGCCTACCACCATATCACCAATATCACGCGCCCTGATGCGCCAATCGAAGTGGTGGATGTGGCAGGTTCCCTCTGTGAAAACAACGACAAGTTTGCGGTTAATCGTGACTTACCACGGGCAGAAGTAGGAGACACCTTGGTCATTCATGACAGTGGTGCACACGGCTTCTCCATGGGCTACAACTACAACGGTCGTCTGCGTTCTTCTGAAATTCTTTTGCAGGAAGATGGCACAGCGCGGATGATTCGTCGTGCTGAAACTCCTGAGGATTATTTCGCGACCATTTACGGTTTTGAATTTGACAAGTAAGTCTTGGAAAAGACTGTTGAATTTGGTATAATAGATGTAGTTACGTAGAAATAAAGATTTGAGGAGATTGATATGCAATTAGGTATCGGTTTAGTAATTGTTTTGGTGCTTGTGGCATTTGCAGGTGGTGTAGCCTTGGGTATTTACTTGTCACGCAAACAAGTGGAAAACTACATTGCTGATAAGCCAGTTTTGGATGAAAATGCTTTGCGTTTGATGATGAGCCAAATGGGTCAAAAGCCAAGCGAAGCAAAAGTACAACAAGTACTTCGCCAAATCAAGAGCCAACAAAAAGTGGCAAGCAAGAAAAAATAATCAAACTGGGACTGGGATATTCATTCCTAGATCCCATTTTTTGAGTAGAAAAGAAAGGCTAGTCAGATTTTCTGGCTAATCTCAGTATTATGGATAATCGACCAATAGGTTTTTTAGATTCAGGTGTGGGGGGATTAACGGTTGCGCGTGAGTTAATGCGCCAACTTCCCCATGAAGAAATCGTTTATATAGGGGACTCGGCACGGGCACCTTATGGACCCCGTCCAGCGGAACAAATCAGAGAATATACGTGGCAGTTGGTCAATTTCCTTTTGACAAAAAATGTAAAAATGATTGTCTTTGCCTGTAATACGGCAACAGCGGTAGCCTGGGAAGAAGTCAAGGAAAAGTTGGATATTCCTGTTTTGGGTGTTATTTTACCAGGTGCTTCGGCAGCTATCAAGGCAACGCAAACTGGTAAGGTTGGTGTCTTAGGAACGGCTATGACCATTCAATCCGATATCTATCGTGAAAAAATTCAGGCCCTTTCTCCAGAAACGCAGGTAGACAGCCTAGCCTGTCCCAAATTTGCCCCTCTGGTTGAGTCCAATAGCCACCAATCTAGTCTTGCCAAAAAGGTTGTTTATGAGACACTTCGACCACTCGTTGGGAAAGTGGACACCTTGGTCTTGGGATGTACCCATTATCCCCTACTTCGCCCCATCATCCAGAATGCCATGGGCAAGGATGTCAAGTTGATTGACAGTGGGGCAGAGTGCGCGCGAGATATTTCTGTTTTATTAAATTATTTTCAAATCAACCGCAGCCGTACCGAAAAGGATATTCAGCACAGATTTTACACAACAGCTAGTCCGGCAGCTTTTAAAGAAATAGCTGAAAGCTGGATGGGCATTGATATTCATGTGGAGCATGTAGAACTATGACAGACAAGATATACGAATACAGAGATGAACACAATTGGTTTATTGGAAAGGCTAGCTTTGCCAACCTATTTGGTTCATTTGGAGTAAATGGAAGAGAGCAGGAAATTTACCAGATTGGTCAGTTGTTTGACAAACTGATTGCGGGTAATGTTGAAGATGAGAATTTCAACCAGTGTGTCAACATTGAAGTGATCAAACTTCAGTCTGAATTTGCCCTCTTTCAATTTGCCTGTGATATTTTGAATGAGTTAAACAATCGACAGTTCAAAGTTCTCCAACACCAAGGAGCTATTCTGGTCACAGAAGCTGACAAATTGCTCTTGGTTCATCTGCCCCAAACAGGGGTTAGCACGGCAGATTTCTTCGGTCAAGACAAGGGATTGGCAAGCGTGGGAGATACCGTCTTGATTGCCACTAAAAATGAAGGTAAGACCAAGGAATTTCGCAAGTTTTTTGAGCGTTTTGGCTACCAGGTCGAGAACCTCAACAATTATCCTGACCTGCCAGATGTAGCAGAGACAGGTATGACTTTTGAGGAAAATGCACGGCTCAAGGCTGAAACCATAGCAGAGCTGACAGGCAAAATGGTCTTGGCAGATGATTCAGGTTTGAAGGTTGATGCTTTAGGTGGCCTGCCAGGGGTCTGGTCTGCTCGTTTTTCAGGCCCAGATGCCACAGACGAGCTCAATAATGCCAAACTCTTGCATGAGTTAGCTATGGTCTTCGACTTGAAAAATCGTTCTGCTCAGTTCCATTGTACTCTGGTCATGGCTGCTCCAAATCGTGACAGTTTGATTGTCGAAGCGGACTGGGAAGGTTTTATCGGTATGGAACTTCGTGGGGAAAATGGGTTTGGATATGATCCACTTTTCCTCGTGGGCGAAACAGGTAAGACCTCGGCAGAATTAACTCTAGAAGAAAAAAATAAGATTTCCCACCGTGCACAAGCACTAGAAAAATTAGTGGAGGCATTTCCAGTATGGCAGGAGCAAGCAAAACAATCCTAGTCATGAGCGACTCTCATGGGGATAGACAGATTGTAGAAGAGATTAAAAACCACTATCTTGGCAAGGTCGATGCTATCTTTCACAATGGTGATTCGGAGCTGGACAGTCAAGATAGTTTGTGGGACGGCATTCAAGTGGTCAATGGGAACTGCGACTATTTTGGTGGTTACCCTGACCAGCTCATTACTCAATTGGATGGTGTGACTATCGCTCAGACTCATGGTCATCTTTATGGCATTAATTACGGCTGGCAACGGTTGGATTATTGGGCACAGGAAGTTGATGCGGATATTTGCTTGTATGGGCATCTGCATGTGCCTGATGCCGAAGTGCGTGGCAAGACCCTCTTCCTCAATCCTGGCTCCGTTAGTCAACCTCGTGGTTTGGTCAGAGAATGTCTCTATGCTCTTGTGACCATCTATGATGATCACTTCCATGTGGATTACTATAATCGACAGCACCAACTTTACCCAGCATTGACAAAGGATATTTCAAGATGATTGCAAGAGAATTTGAAGCCTTTTTATTGGACCAGGAAGAAACTTTCTTGACACCAGCGGATAAATTGGCAGTAATTATTGATACGCATAATATTGACCATGCAAAACTGTTACTCAGTCACATGACCTATTCACGCGTACCCGTGGTAACAGAAGATGGCCGCTTTTTTGGAACCATCGGCTTGACGGAAATCATTAAATATCAAGCTGAAAATGAACTATCGGATGATGAGTTAAACAGAGATATTTCCTTGATTGCTAAGACAGATGAAGAGACGGTTGGTCTGGATTATGATTTGACAGAAGTGATGCGCAAGCTAGTAGATCAATCTTTCCTACCTGTTCTAGGGGAAAACAGAGAATTTCTAGGCATTATTACCCGCAAATCCATTCTCAAAGCCATTAATGCCCTCTTGCATAATTTTCCCCTAGCATCAAAAGAAGGCAAGAAATGAAGCAGGCGATTGAATCTTTTATCCAGAGCAAAAAGGTCAGTGTCAACAGCCAAAAGTCCTATACCTATGACCTGCAGCAGTTTGTGACAGTAACAAAGGGGGAGATTAGCCAACAGTCTCTTTGGGTCTATCAGCAGTCTCTTCTAGACTTGAAGCCTGCTGCTCAGAAAAGAAAAATGTCAGCGGTCAATCAATTTCTCTACTTTCTTTATGAAAATAATCTCCTGGATCGTTTTTATAAATTACAAACGATGTCAGGTCCAGCCAGCGTCAAAAAGAAACTGGAGCGTGAGGATTTAACTCTCCTCTTTCAAGAAAGTCCTTGGCTTGATGGGCAACTGATTGCTCTTTTGATTGCCTTACTAGGGCTGACTCCTAGTGAAATAGCAGAGCTGATTAGCCAGCAGGTCAATCTGGATTTTCAAGTCCTAACAGTTGAGAAAGGGGGAGCCAAACGCGTCCTCAACTTGCCCAAGGAATTACTTGTTTATTTGGAAGGGCATTTGACTGGAATGTATGTCTTTGACAAAAAAGGGCAGACCTATTCTCGTCAGTGGTTTTTTAATCGTCTGACAGAATTTGTCCAGTCCATCGGCAAGCCTGATTGGACAGCCCAAAAATTACGGGAGCAGTATATTCTAAAACAGATAGACGAAGGAAAATCCTTGGACCAAATCGCCAAGCAGTTGGGACTAAAAACAAGCATGAGTTTGGAAAAATTTAGATAATGGATATAAAATTAAAAGATTTTGAAGGGCCACTTGATCTCCTGCTACACCTGGTGTCCAAGTATCAAGTAGATATTTACGAGGTTCCGATTACAGAGGTTATTGAGCAATATTTGGCCTACATTGCTACCTTGCAAGCCATGCGTTTAGAGGTAGCGGGAGAATATATGCTCATGGCTAGTCAATTGATGGTCATCAAAAGTCGTCGATTATTGCCGAAGGTTGTTGAGCAAATTGATCCCGAAGATGATCCTGAAATGGACCTCTTGGACCAGTTGGAAGAATACCGCAAGTTCAAACTTCTCAGTGAGAAATTAGGGGAGCAACATGATGAACGGGCCAACTATTTTTCAAAACCCAAATTAGATTTGATTTATGATGATGTACAGTTAGCCAAGGATAAGACCGTCATTGACATTTTCCTAGCTTTTTCTAAAGTAATGGCTGAAAAACAGGCAAGCCTCCGTCAGTCTCATGCGACCATTGCCCGTGATGAATATAAAATCGAAGACATGATGGACTTTGTTCGCAGTCGTTTCGAGATTGGTCCACGCCTTGAACTCCGTCAGCTTTTTCAAGAAAGTCAAGATGTTAATGAAATGATTACGATCTTCCTTGCGACTTTGGAATTGGTCAAGGTTCATGAAATCGTCTTGGAGCAGACAGAGACTTTTGGAGATATTTATCTAGTAAGGAGTGAAGATGAATCGCTTAGCTGAAATCGAAGTCCTGCTCTTTGTGGCAGGTGAGGATGGCTTGACGTTACGAAATTTGGCAGAGATGTTGGAAATGCAGCCGACAGCTGTCAGCCAGCAGTTAGAGAAACTTAGTGAGAAATATATGGCAGACAAAGCCTCAGGCTTAGCCATCTTAGAGTCTTCCAATCGCTACAAGTTGGTTACTAAAAAAGAATATGCAAACCTTTTGCGAATCTATGCCAAAACACCAATCAATCAGACTATGTCACGGGCTCTTTTGGAAACCTTATCAATCGTAGCCTATAAGCAACCCATTACTCGGATTGAAGTTGATGATATTCGCGGAGTCAATTCCAGTGGTGCCATCAGTAAATTACAGGCCTTTGACCTCATTCGTGAGAACGGTAAGAAAGAGGTTCTTGGCAGACCAAATCTCTATGTGACAACAGATTATTTCCTGGATTACATGGGAATTAATAGTCTAGAAGAATTGCCTGATGTGTCTGAAATAGATTTGATTCAAGAAGAAACAGAGCTATTCGTAGAAAGAAATGAGTTAGAAAATGAGAATTAATAAATACATTGCCCATGCTGGAGTTGCCAGTCGTCGTAAGGCAGAAGAATTGATAAAACAAGGCCTAGTAACTGTAAATGGTCAAGTTGTCCGTGAGTTGGCAACTACTATTAAGTCTGGAGATATTGTGGAAGTCGAAGGACAACCAATCTACAATGAAGAGAAGGTTTACTACCTCCTCAATAAACCACGTGGTGTCATTTCTAGTGTGTCAGATGATAAGGGCAGAAAGACGGTTGTGGACTTGTTGCCAACAGTTAAGGAGCGGATTTATCCTGTAGGACGTCTGGACTGGGATACATCTGGGGTCTTGATTTTGACCAATGACGGTGATTTTACAGACGAGATGATTCACCCACGAAATGAGATTGATAAGGTTTACTTGGCGCGTGTCAAAGGGGTTGCCAACAAGGAAGTTTTGCGTCCTTTGACCCGTGGTGTTGTCATTGATGGCAAAAAGACCAAGCCTGCGGTGTACGAGATTATCAAGGTGGATCCTGTTAAGAACCGCTCAGTTGTAGAATTAACAATCCATGAAGGTCGAAACCACCAGGTTAAGAAGATGTTTGAGGCTGTCGGCTTGCAGGTAGATAAACTGTCTCGTACTCGCTTTGGTAATCTTGACTTGACCGGCCTACGTCCAGGAGAATACCGAAAACTCAACAAGAAAGACATCAGCAAACTACATACCCTGGCTGTTACTAAGCCAGTTAAAAAATAATGACAAGACTCTTGATCGGCTTGGTCCGATTCTATCAGAAATTTATTTCCCCCCTTTTTCCGCCCTCTTGTCGCTACCGTCCAACTTGTTCCACTTATATGATCGAGGCCTTGCAAAAACATGGACTCAAGGGCTTTTTGATGGGGTTGGCTCGAATTGGTCGCTGTCATCCCTTTGTGGAAGGTGGGGAAGATCCTGTGCCGGACAGGTTTAGTTTGAAAAGAAATAAGCAGAAGTAGGGTAACCTACTTTTTGTTTTGTATAAATATAGGTTTTTAGGTTGCCTTTAGTACTCTCTCAAAAGGTTTGGGGAACCTTTTAAGGCCTGGAGATAGGGCGAAGCAAGTTCGCCTCAATATTAACAGTCCACTGGACTGTTATAGCCAATCAATCACTGCGCTCAGATGTTGACACGAACGCTGAGAAGCGAGGTTGGTCTTTTTGCCCAGCCTCCGCTCGTCGAAGGAATCAAAGATAAACCAAATGACTCTCCGTTTTGTTACAGACAAGACTATACTTATCCGAGTTCATTGAGTATTGGGCTTAGTGGACTATCATAAAAAACGAAGAAGCAGTAGTGGCTGAAGAGGTACTCTTTTTTACCTCTATTCGCTGCTATTTTTAGTTAAAATGGAAAAAAGTGAGAATACTCAAAGGCGAACATTGTTGGTAAGATAGTTGCATATTTATGCTAAATCGTGCTATACTATTCAAAATAAATAAATGGGGTAGGGATATGAAAAGAATGAAAAACATCGCTTTAACTGGTATCGGTCTGCTTTCTATTGCAACGTTAACAGCTTGCCAAACTAAAGAAAAGACGAGTGATGTTGCTCTGACATTTAAATCAGAAGTGACACACGAAGGACAAACTATTGAAGGCGGAAGTCTCAAATATGCCTTGGTAGCTTCGGCACCTTCGACCGGTATCTTAATTGATGAATTATCGCAGACGGCGGTAGACTCAACCTTTGCAGGCATGGTTGATATTTCTATGTTTGGATATGATTCAGCTCGGACGTTAGACGATTCAGGCCTTGCTAAGGCAGAGTTTGATGTAGACGCAAAGACAGTTACCGTTAGTTTGACAGGCAAGGACTATAAGTGGTCCGATGGGCAAGCCTTCACCATCGATGATTATATTTTCACAATCGAACAACTAGCTAGTCCAGACTATACAGGGGTTCGTGCAGATACTACCTATACAAATATCATTGGCTTTGAAGAATTTCAGGCTGGAACAGCAAGTGAAATTTCAGGTGTTAAGAAGGTTGATGACTATACGGTAGTCCTCTCAGTGAAAGACATGTCTCCATCCATGATGTATGCTGGTGGTGGAGTACCTTATTTAGTCATGCCGAAACACATTTTTAAAGACATTGCAGTCAAAGATTGGGAATCAAGTGAGTATTCTCGTACGGCAAAAGTTGTCGGTATGGGTCCTTATAAGGTCAAGGAAATTGTCAATGGCGAGTCGGTGACCTATGTACCAAATGAGTACTACTTTAAAGGGAAAGTTAAGCTAGATAGTTACAGGATTGATATTGTTTCACCAGATACGATTGTTGCAGAAATGAGAGCAGGCAATTATGATATTGCTGATATGCCAACAGACCAGTACGAATCTTACAAGGACTTATCAAATATTACTTTGTTAGGTAGTTTGGATGGTATTTACAATTATATTGGCTTTAATCTTGGTAAGTACGATGATGCTAGTGGTAAGAATGTGACCAATCCTAATGCTAAGATGAATAATGTTAAATTGCGTCAAGCAATGGGATATGCGTTGGACAATGCGGTGATTGGAGAGAAATTATATAACGGCTTGTATCACCCGACAAACTCACTAATTATCTCTTTCTTTGGAGATGTTCACGATTCAGAACTAGCTGGCTATAGTTATAATCCTGAAAAGGCTAAAAAACTTCTCGATGAGGCAGGATATAAAGACGTAGATGGAGACGGTATGCGTGAAGATGCTGAAGGAAAATCGCTTACCATCAGTGTTGCAGCACAGAAATCAACCGAAACGCAAGAAACCATGGTACAGCAATACCTTACATGGTGGAAAGAAATTGGTTTGAATGTGGAACTCTATACAGGAAGAACTATTGAGTACAATACTTTCTATGAATCAATTGCTGCCAATGATGAGGGGATTGATGTCTATCTTGCTGCTTGGATTGCCGGCCTAGATCCAGACCCGACATCATTGTGGGGACCTGAAGCGATGTACAACTATACTCGCTTCGTTTCAGATGAAAACACAGCACTTTTAAATAAAATTACCTCTGCTGAGTCATTTGACGAACAAAAAAATATTGAAAACTACAAAGCTTGGCAAGAATATGCATTCGAACAAGCCTTTGCAATTCCAACCTTTGAACGTGAAAGTATTACTGCCGTTAACAAACGCGTTAAATATTACGACGTTTATATCGGTTCGGATAGTAAATCAGGCCATGAAAATCTTGAGTTGACTGCGGAAAAAGGGATTGCAGCAGAATAAATGTAAGAAAGGGGAGTTTATTTGCTCTCCTTTTTCATTTTCTATGAAAATTTGAAAAAAATGGGGCAAAACTCTTGATTTTCAGCCTTCTTTAAGCTACAATAGTATCACGATTTCATTGATTTAACTCAAACCTGTTGTGAGTTAAGTGAATGAATCATCATTCACCATGCTGTTTGCTGAGCTTGACTCCGGGCAGTGTGGCTATTTTTTTGTCTTTCTTGCCATAGGAGACAGTCGAGTCTTTTTACTCAATGAAAATCAAAAAAAGAAACTAGAAAACAAGCAGCAGACTGTACTGGTATACGGCAAAATGAAGCTGACATGGTTTGGATTTGATTTTCGAGGGTATTCGTGTTTAGTGAAATGTCACCAGAGAGGTCCTTATGAATATTGAAACATTAGAGTATATAGAAGAAACAGCCAAAAACCACATTGTCTTATTTGAACCACAGATTCCACAGAATACAGGCAATATTGCTCGAACTTGTGCTGCAACCAATAGTCCTCTCCATATCATTAAGCCTATGGGATTTCCAATTGATGACCGTAAGATGAAACGTGCAGGACTAGATTATTGGGATAAGTTAGATGTTCGCTTCTATGACAATTTAGCAGAATTTATGGATTATGCCAGCAAACAAGGACGTGTTCACTTAGTATCTAAATTTGCTGATAAAACCTATTCGGATGAAGACTATAATGATGGGAACATTCATTATTTCTTATTTGGTCGTGAAGATAAGGGCTTGCCAGAAGATTTTATGCGTGAACATCCAGAGAAGGCTATCCGTATTCCAATGAATGATGAACATGTGCGTAGTCTTAATGTCTCTAATACAGCGTGTATGATTGTATATGAGGCTCTTCGGCAGCAACAGTTCGTTGGTCTAGATTTGGTTCACACCTATGATGGGGACAAGTTAAAATAGTGAAAACTTACCAAGCTCTTGCAAATGCAAGGCTTTTTTGGTATGATGAAATAGTCTTCAGGGCAGGGTGAGATTCCCGACCGGCAGTGATTTTTTTGATTCTTGCTTTTCTTTTTCTCTCATTCGTCGTTGACCAGGCTTGCCTAACTCCAGTTATGCCTTCGCCTTGTCGCCTAGACTGATAGAAAAATCTTAAGCAACACTCAAAAAAAGTGTTTTTGTTTCATTTTAGGGCTAGGCAAGGAGGTGCAGACTATACTAAGGGTATGTCAAGCCGACTTAACGAAGCCATAAAATAGAAAGAAAGACACGTACAGTCTGCGAGCGAAAGCTGATGTGGTGCAATTCCACAACCGACAGTAAAGTCTGGATGGGAGAAGACGAAGTGGCGGCTTTTTGCCTGCCCTTCCACGCTTCTTCAATTTTCAAAAATTGGAGGAACCTTATGACAAACACACGCAAAATGACGATTATAGCCATTCTCTCAGCAGTATCCTTTCTGCTCATGTATTTGAAATTTCCGCTAATTCCAACAGCCAGTTTCCTGGAAGTGGATTTTTCTCTCGTACCGATTTTATTTGGTCTGCTTGTTTTAGATATGAAGTCTAGTTTTGCTATCCTTTTGGTACGAACTTTTCTCAAACTGATTTTAAATAATCAGGGACCATCGACAATTATTGGCTTACCGATGAATATTGCAGCTATGTCAGTTTTCATTTTAGCAGTAGCTCATTTCTGGAAAAATGAACAAACGTTAAAAAATTATTTAAAAGCAGCCGCTGTTGCGACGCTTGGTTCGACAGCAGTGATGCTGGTATTAAATTACGTTTATGCGGTGCCTGTCTATGCAGCCTTTGCAAATTTTGATATTAAAGAAATCTTGGGTCTGACTAACTATCTTTTGATGATGGTACTTCCTTTTAATCTTTTACAAGGGATTGTGCTTTCAGCAATATTTTATATCTGTTACAAAGCAGCCCAACCTATTTTAAAGAAAGTTTAACCTTTATAAGGTAAACTATACTGTATGAAGAATAAACAAATCCATTTACGAAACGCATCTTTTTTTGCTCTAGCCTTTGTGATATTGGGCTATGTAGTAAAATTTTATCCTAGTACCCTAGCAGGTTTTGACTCGACTGTCCAGTCTGCCATTCGTGGAAATTTGCCAAGTGGAGCCAGTCAATTTTGGACCTCTATTACTGTTTTAGGAAATACGGTTATTATTTTAGCTATTACCATGATTCTAGCTGCTATCTTTTACTACTATAAAAAATGGAAGATAGAAGCTTATTTCCTACTTGCTAGTTTTGCGGCGATGGGTGTGGCATCCACAGCCCTGAAATATGTCTACCAACGTCCGCGTCCAAGTATTGAATGGTTGATTGATACCATCGGTTATTCATTTCCTAGCTGGCATACTGCATCAACTATGATGATTGCAGGAGCAGTTGTTATTATTGTTCACCAGAGGATGAAGAAAGGCATAGCTAGACTTGTGCTACAAGCCGTGTTGATTCTACTTGCTGTCCTAGTAGCTGTATCCCGTATCTATATTGGGGTTCACTACCCGACAGATATTATCGGCGGTTGGCTACTTGCCGTCACTCTTTTACAAATGATGTATCCATTTTACGATCAGAAACGCTTTGAATGGCGTTTCCAAAGTAAGCAAAAATAGTCAATTTGACACCAACTCCTACTGTAAAAGGTAGGAGTTTTAACTTGTCATCTTTCTATTATAGACAATATGTAAAGACCTCCAATTGAGTGTGGTAATTCCTGTTAGAAGTTGATTGTTTTTTTTTATTCTAGTGTACAGGTAAATCCACGAATTCTCAACTGGGGGTCTTTACATATTGACTATATCGTTACTTCGCTTTTCCGTCCTTTGTAGAAGTGGCTTATTTCACAAGATTTATTGAGACTGAGCTCAGGCACAGCGCCATTTCTTAGAGTTCGCGCTGGACTTATCGGAAAATCGTGCAAAAATCCTCCGAGAAATTCTCAGAGGATGATGATGTATAAATCTAGTTTTTGATTGGGCCATCAGCAACGGCTTCGACAGCATTTTTTATCGTTTGGGCGAAGACTTCGCCTCCATTACTTTCAAGATTGAAATGAACAAGGTCGGTATTGTACCAAATTGGTGGATTATCCTTTGCAACTTGATACCAGTCTGCAATGGAAATGTAATCATATTTTTCAGCCAATTCTTTCTCGTATTGACCTGTTTGATAGGAAATGGATTCGCTTGGAGTGAAGTTTCCATCGTAAGGAGTAACAAAAATAAGGCGACGTCCTTTAGGAAAATCTTTGACTAGCTGGTCTAGTAGTTCCTGATAATTATCCGTAGTATTTGTACCTAGGGCTACAACTACAGTCTCTTTCAAGCTATTATTTTGCTTATAAAGATTTATCAATTTAGCAATTTCAGAGAGATTTCGACTGACAGTTCCATCGATCTGTGCATCTGGTAGCGTGGTCTGTATGGCAGCACTTGCGCGAACAGTAACAGAATCGCCAAAGATGATAACTCCTTTTTGAATTTCAAAACTAGTAGCTTTAGCGTTTTCAGCAGCAGATCGTGTTGTATTTAGTTGGGTCTGAGCTTGGTAAAGATTGCTAACCATGCTCTCTTGTTCAAAACTTCCTAATTTTGGTGCAAACAGACAGATACCTAAGCCAACTATGGTCAAGCAAGCAAAGCTACCAAGAAGCCATTTTTTATATGGTTTCAAATCTATGGGTAATCCAAACAAGCTTCCTACTTTTCCAGCAATATATGGTTCTAGAATATAAAAGGAAATAGTTGATAGGATAGTAGAAAAAACAAAGGATAATCCCGCAGCGATAGTGGCATTTGTCAGTTGTGTAAAGATAATGAGTAAGGGCCAATGGAAGAGGTAGATACCATAAGAAATACTTGAAAAGAAGAGGATAATTGCAGGTTCTTTGACATCTTCGGTTTTCTCGTGAAGTACCCGAGCAGCAAAAATCATAGTTGCTGTAGCTAAACTGGATAGAAGAAAACCAATTAGATAGGTCCAGATGGAACTGAATTGAAGAGTAAAGAGAAGAAGAAGTTCTACTCCTAGTCCTCCAAGAAACAGACCTATAGCTTGTTTGATAGTCAATGTATTCACTTGTTGCTGGAAGGCAGTTGTTGTATTTCCGATACCAGCGATGGTTGCGAGAATGCTTCCGAGGAAGAATGGGAAGGTATGTGTGAAGCTCGAGTAGTAAATGGTTGAGAAATTATCTACAAAGAAACTTGAGATAGACATTGCTAAAAAACTTAGCGAGAAGAGGCTTATAGATGTTAGAAAAATTGATCCACGTAGTTGCCCCACACTTTTTGAGATGCGAGTCAGATACCAAACTAAACCAGCCCAGACAAGGTAATACTGAACTTCTATGGCTAGTGTCCAAGTATGCATAAATAGATGAGGTGAAAATTGATTCTCGTAACTACCACCTGATAGAATTTCAAAGAAGTTTGTCATGAATCCGAGCGCAGCGGCTATCTGATTGCCGATATTGGCAATGAAATCATTGCGGACAAGCAGAGCAAGTGGAAGAACCAAAAGAATCGTTAAAACCAGAGGGGGGAGAATGCGATAGAACCTTCTTCTGAAAAAGCTGACAATATCTATTTTTTTATGTTTTGCAAACTCATCAATCAAAAGGGCGGTTGTCAAATATCCAGACAGGGTAAAGAAGAGGTCAACCCCCACAAAGCCACCTGGGAAATATTTGATAAAGAAATGATAGAGTAGGACAAAGACTAATCCAATCACACGTATAACGGATAACCATTTAATTTTCATATTGATAAATCCCCTGTTTAAAAGTTCCTTCGTAGGTAGCTTGTCCTTCGGTGGTCAATTTTCCTTTTCCATCGGCGTAGCCGTTTTTAAATTGCCCGGTATAAACCCACCCACTTGCAGATGTGTAGGTTCCTTGACCGTGGAAAATTCCATTTGTAAATTGTCCTTCGTAGACATCTCCATTATCAAAGGTCAATTTTCCTTGACCATTCATTTTATTTGCGACCACATAACCGTTGTACTGCAGGGCGCCATTATTGAAAGTTATGGCTTGCTTGCTGGCAATTCGCCCTGTAAATACAGAGAGGGCACAGATGAGGATGATAATAAGGGAGAGGATTTCAAGTTTTGGACGGGTGAAATGACTTGTTATATCATGCCATTTTATACTAGGTAATTTAAACTCTTTCATCGTTTTACTCTTTCATAGGATTTGACCGATGCTAATCAGTTCTTTCTAGGATACAGTAAGAAATTATCAGTTCAGTCAGAAATAGTTTACCATTTTTTTACAAATATTACAAAAATATTACATAGAAAATCTTATTCTTGGTCAAATGACTGTAACCTGTCCAACCAGTCTTGGCAACCTTTCTTTACCATTTCGTAGGTTTCGTCAAAATCTCCAGTATACCAAGGGTCTGGTACGGATTTTTCTGCGAATTGAAAAATCTTATTTTGTGCATGTGCTGGTGCCATTTTCTGTAAATCTCGGACATTATTGCCGTCCATACCGATGATAACATCAAATTCCTCAAAGTCTGCTTGAGAGATTTGTTGAGAAGTTTTGGTCTTATCATAGGGAATCTTGTGCTTTTGGAAAATTTTCTGTGTTCCAGGGTAGATAGGATTACCATGCTCCCAGTTTGAAGTAGCACGACTTTCAATATGAAATTGATTTGTTAAATCTTTCATGACAAATTCAGCCATAGGACTACGACAAATATTTCCAAGACAGACAAAAACGATTTTTTTCATAGATTCTCCTTTCGTGGCATAAGAAAAGAGAAGGTAGACTCGACAGGTAAATGTCTGAGTTCCCCTCTCTTGTATATTTTTGTTCGGGCTATAGGTAAAAGACCAAATTAAGTGTAATGTTCATTATCAAACAGTGCACGACCAATCCTATCTATATTGAACTCTTTGTTTATTTCTCTTCTTTGTCGAAAGCATTTTTGATGCCGTTAATGGCACCTTCAAGCCCGTCTTTTGCATCTTCGACTAGCTCTTTTGCCTTGCCAATTCTTTTCTCAACAAGTCCTTCAACTTCGATTGTCTTGTCGCCGGTCAGCTTACCAATTACCTCTTTTGCAGAGCCAGATAGCTGTTCTAGTTTTGCGTCAAATTTTTCTTCTGACATAAAATTCCTCCTTGATATACACATATGGGGGCGATGAGGCTGGGCAACAAGCCCAGGACCACTTCTCAGAGCTCGTGTCAACATCTCAGCGCAGTGGTTGATTGGGTTTAACAGTCCAGTGGACTGTTAAAGGTTGGAGATAGGATTTGCGAAGCAAATCTCAGCAATTCGTGTTTTGCACTCCAAATCTGGCCACTACGACTGATGCGAACTTTGTTCGCTATATCTCCAACCTCCAACAGTCAGAGTAGTGACTGTTGGAGCTGTGCGGGGGTGGGAGTGAAACAGTCTGGGAATAGACTGTTTCAGCTCAATAACTAGAAATAAAGACTTGTTGACGAACTCTTTTTGAACTAGTCGAGTTCTTTCCCACTCCCACATACTATTCTTACTTACTAGTCTATCGTATATAAGTTAATATAGCAAGGGATTTGTCTGCCAATAAGTCAGAGGATGAGGGATAATTCTTGCATTTTTCTCTTCTTTTATTTATAATAATTATAAATAAAAGAAAGGATGATATATGATGAAACAAAAATATTATCAATCTCCAGCAGAAATTGCGTCTTTCAGCCCGCGTCCATCACTGGCTGATTCTAAGGCTGTTTTGAATCAAGCGGTGGCTGATTTATCAGTAGCCCATTCAATCCTCCATCAAGTTCATTGGTATATGCGTGGTCGTGGCTTTATGATTTGGCATCCAAAGATGGATGAATATATGGAAGAAATTGATGGTTATTTGGATGAGATGAGTGAGCGTTTAATCACCGTAGGTGGGGCACCATTTTCTACCCTTAAAGAGTTTAGTGAAAATAGTCAGCTTAAGGAAGTTCCTGGTGACTACAATAAAACGATTGAAGAGCAATTGGCGCGTGTGGTAGAGGTGTTCCGCTATCTGGCTGCTCTTTTCCAAAAGGGATTTGATGTCAGTGATGAAGAAGGTGACAGCGTAACCAACGACATTTTCAATGTGGCTAAGGCTAGTATTGAAAAACATATTTGGATGCTGCAGGCAGAATTAGGTCAAGCTCCAGGATTGTAAATAGTTGAAGGGTCCAGTAGGACTCTTTTTTTGATGCAGATACGATATGACATTTGTCACATGAGTCAATGACAAAGTCTTCTAGTAGGGCTTCCCTTTTCTAGATATACTATGTATGTAAGATGTTCAAGAAGTAGGAGGTAGAAAAATGATAGAAGTACAAGCACTAGAAAAAATCATCAAAGGACGGACAATTTTGTCCAATATTTCCTTTGAAATCAAGTCAGGAGAATGTGTGGCTTTAATCGGTCCAAACGGGGCCGGGAAAACAACGCTCATGTCCTGTTTGTTGGGAGATAGGAAGGCGACGAAAGGCCAGGTTTTGTTGGACGGTCTGGCTCCACAGGCTCAGTCTAATAAGGAAAAGGTAGCAGTCTTACCACAAGAAAATGCCATTCCGACAGACCTGAAGGTCAAGGAATTGCTCCGCTTTTTCCAAGCCATCTACAAGGATAGTCTGACAGATGTGGAAATCGACAGCCTGCTCTGCTTTTCCCCAGAGCAAAAAAATCAACTGGCCGGCAAGCTATCGGGTGGTCAGAAACGGCTCTTGGCTTTCGTCATCTGCCTGATTGGCAAGCCCAAGTTGCTTTTCTTGGATGAGCCAACGGCGGGCATGGATACGTCGACCCGCCAGCGTTTTTGGGAGATTGTCCATGAACTTAAGGCTCAGGGTGTGACTATTTTTTATACCAGCCACTATATCGAGGAAGTGGAGCATACGGCGGAGCGGATTTTGGTTTTGCACCAGGGGCGGCTACTAAGAGATACCACGCCATTTGCTATGCGGAGTGAGGAGCAAGAAAAAGAAGTGACATTGCCGATTGCTTTTGCGGCGGTGGTGGAGAGCTTGGCTGAAATCAATGAAATCAGCTACAAACAAGATACGGTTAGCTTTAAGACCCGAGCTATTGAGCAGGTTTGGGCTAGCTTGCAGGAGGCAGGTTGTCGGATTTCGGATCTAGAGGTTCAGAACAAAACCCTGCTCAACAGCCTATTTGACAAGACGAGGGAGGAAGAATCATGAAAGCATTAGTTCAAGTAGAGGCGGTAAAATTATCCAGAAGTTTGGGAGTATTTCTCCTGTCTATCGGCATGCCCGTCATCTTTTTCCTGATTTTCTCATCGACGGTCCAGTTTGACGATGTGGCCATGCAAAAGGCCTTTATCCAGTCCTATATGCTGACCATGACAGGTTTTTCCATGTCGGGCTTTGCCCTTTTCACCTTTCCAACGATGCTGGCAGAGGACAGAAAAAATAGCTGGTTGACCTTTATCCAGCATTCGCCCCTGCCAATCTGGCAATACTATCTTTCCAAACTGGTGCGGGTCTTGCTCTGCTTTGTGTCTTCTATTGCCATTGTCTTTGCGGTGGGTGGCTTAGTTAAGGGTGTAGAGATGACAGCTCAAGAATGGGTAATTTCGGCTCTCTTACTTTTAGTAACCTCTATCGTATTTCTAGCTATTGGCTTGCTCTTGGTGCAAATTCAGTCGGAACAAACCATGTCGGTGGTGGCAAACTTGCTCTACTTTGTTCTGGCTATCATGGGCGGCTCTTGGATGCCTGTTTCCCTCTTTCCAGACTGGGTACAGCGAATCTGCAAACTCATGCCCAGCTACCATGCCAACCAGCTGGTGACCATCTATGCCCAAGAGGGAGATTTTCTCTGGAAATCCTTGCTAATTGTCCTAGGCTATGCGATAATTTTCTTAGGAATTGCTCTAGTTCTGAATAGAAAATCGGAGCAACAGTGAGGTGACAGATGATATTTGAAAAAAGAAAGGTACCGCTCATGTTCTTCGTGGGCATGGTCTTTCTCTATTTTCCCTTTTACTATGCCCAGTATAGTCCCAATCCGACGGCAGTTGTCCTAGCGACCATTCTCTTTGCCTTGGTCTATTGTTCTCTCTTTTACACCGACCACAAGCTCTATTCCCTGCTGGGGTGGTTTTACCTGATTGGCTATATCGCCGTCATGAGTTTTTGGGGCAATCTGCAATTCTCCCTCTTTATCTTTAATCTGTCCACTATGCTGGGCTGGTATTATAAAGAGAATCGACCGACCTATCGGACGGTGTCCTATGGGATCTTGTTACTGGCCATTATCCTCTGGGCTCTCTTTGGCCCTGTTCCTTTTGAGATGAGAGCTTTTGCACTCATCATTCACTTTTTCGGCTTGGCCTTGCTGATTTTCAGTTGGATTGAAACCAAGCGGGAAGCCCTTCAGCAACGCCTACAGGAGCAAAATGCGTCCATCAATCTCCTGCTGGCTGAGAATGAACGCAACCGTATCGGTCAGGACTTGCACGACACACTTGGTCATGTCTTTGCCATGCTGTCTGTCAAGGCTGAGCTGGTCCAGACACTTTTAGACCACGACCAGATTGACCAGGCCAAGAAGGAGGTGGCAGACCTTCAGACCTTGGCCAAGGACTCCATGCAGGATGTCCGCCAGATTGTCCAGTCCCTCAAGCAGCACACCGTGGCAGAGGAACTCCAGATTTTGCAGCAGATGTTGGACTTGGCAGGAGTGGATTTGGTCGTCTTGGGCGGGGAAATAGCAGAGCAGCTCAGCTTGCCCGTCCAGAACAAGCTGGCTATGGTGCTGAGAGAGTTGGCCAATAACCTGCTCAAGCACAGCCAGGCTAGCAATTGTCGTTTGGTTTTTGAAAAAGACCAGCAAGAATTGGTTGTATACTACGAAGACAACGGTGTGGGCTTTGCCCAGTTGACTGGTCAGGAATTGCATACCATAAAGGACAGGTTGGTAACGGTGAAAGGAAGTTTGGAATTTATCTCTCTAGCCAAGCCCACCCGCCTGTCCATCCGAATTCCGTTTGAGGAGGTGGTAGAATGAGAATCTTAGTCGCTGAAGACCAGGCCATGCTGCGGGACGCCCTCTGTCAGCTCTTGGGCTTTCAAGATGCGGTTGAGGCTGTTTTACAGGCAGAAAATGGCAGTCAGGCCCTTGCTCTTTTGGAAAAAGAGCAAGTAGATGTGGTACTGCTAGACATTGAAATGCCTGAGAAGACGGGGCTGGATGTCTTGGAATGGGTGCGAGCGAAATCCTTGCCCGTCAAGGTTGTCATCATGACCACCTTCAAGCGACCAGGTTATTTTGAGCGAGCGGTCAAGGCAGATGTGGATGCCTACGTGCTAAAAGAACGCTCCATTTCGGACCTTATGCGGACTATTGAAACGGTCTTGTCAGGGCGAAAGGAGTACTCGCCAGAGTTGATGGATATCCTCCTAACCCAACGCAGTCCCTTGACGGACCAGGAAAGCCAGCTGCTCAAGCTGGTTGCTGATGGCTTGTCCAACAAGGAAATCGCTAGTCAGCTCTACCTGTCTGACGGGACGGTCCGCAATTATATGACCTCTATCCTGTCCAAGCTGGGTGCAGAAAACCGCACGGCTGCTGTTAAGATTGCACAGGAAAAGGGTTGGATAGCATAACGAATGAGATTGGGCTAGAACCCAATCTTTTTTGATGAATGCAGGGAAACAGCACTTGAGTTTTTATATTGAAAATCTTCGGATATTCTGCTAAAATTTACTATATGAAACGACTATATGATGTGCAACAGTTGCTAAAACGCTTTGGTATTATCATCTATATGGGCAATCGTCTCTATGACATCGAGATGATGCAGATAGAGCTCAATCGCGTTTATCAGGCTGGTCTTCTGGATAGGATGGACTACATGGAGGCCGAATTGGTTTTGCGACGGGAACATCGTTTGGAATTAGAGTATCAGAAATCAAGGGAGAATGAGTGATGGCAACATTTTGGGTATTTTTAGTATTTTTGGCAGTATTGGGAGCCTGGATGGGTTTTAATTACTGGAGATTGCGCCGTGCGGCGACGGTGATTGATAATGCAGAATTTGCAGAAAAGATACACGGAGGTCAGTTGATTGACCTGCGAGACCCGAGTGAGTTTAATCGTAAGCATATCTTAGGTGCGAGAAATATTCCTTACCAGCAATTGCGCCAGTCTACAGCTGCTTTGCGTAAGGACAGACCTGTCTTAATCTATGAGAATGATCGTGGTCAGTTGGTAACGCCTGCAGCTCTTCATCTGAAGAAACAGGGCTTTAACGAAATCTATATTTTAAGCTATGGTCTAAACGGATGGAATGGTAAGGTAAAAACGACTAAGTAGCATTGTCAGTAGGCTAGAGTATTTTCTTATGCAATAAGACGGATAAGGGCAAAAATATGGAAAAGAAATTTGAAAAGTTGTCATTGGCAGAAATTGGCATTATTTCTTTTATGGGACTTATTTTATTGATTAGCTTAGGCGCTAGTTGGTATAAAAATGCTCAAAGCGAAACAAGTGATACAAAGACAGTACAGCAAGTGCCCAATCAGAAAAAAACGGTTGATACATTATTTCAGGATGCTGAGAATGCTGTCATTGTATTAGAAGGAACACATACTGAAGAGAAACTTGCAGAGGCACAATCTGCAGTAAACAAGGTTACGGATGCGACTAAAAAAGCAGCATTACAGAAACGGATTGACCAAGTAAAAGAGCTAGTGGGACAGCAGATAGATGCTCAAACACAGGCTAAGCTAAAAGCGGAGTTGGTCAGGGCGGAAGCAGCCCAAAAAGTAGCTGATGAGAAAAAAGTATCTGAAACAGGGACTAGTCAGTCAACGGACCTTGCTGAAGCTAGTGAGACCTCACAAGAATCCTATGTAGTGCCTAATCAAAATATATATGGAAATCAAAGTGTGAGTTCAACAAGCCAGTATACAAGCAGCGTGGCGTCAACTAGTACAAGTACTTCAGTGCCTCCGACTAGTGAAGGAGCACCTGTGGTAGAAACTCCAACAGTTTCTGAAACACCGGCGGAAACGACGGATTCAACAACTAGCCTGGTTGAGTCAGTAGAAACAGTTCCAACAGCTGACGAGAGTTCGCCAGATAATCCGTAGGCTTTTTAGCTACGGGGTGTATTAGCATACTGGAAAAATAGCTATTTGTATTTCAACATCAATTTTTTCTTGTAACAATCTAGTTTAATACATACGATAAGAGTGAGGAATTTCGCGTAAAACAGAATTTCCTTGCTTTTTATTTTTATCATTTTATTGAATAATGTGAGAATGATTTCTTGCTATAGCGGTTGAGAGCATATTTGATAGGAGGATGAAAAAGTTGGTGCAAAAAGGAAAGCAGAACAAAGTGCACTTGGTTTCAGCAACGAGCTTCATTTTTTGCTATAATATACCTTATGAGAATTGTATCGGGAAGCTATGGTGGAAGGCCACTGAAAACGTTAGATGGAAAAACAACCAGACCGACATCGGATAAGGTCCGTGGAGCCATGTTTAATATGATTGGTCCCTATTTTGAGGGTGGTAGAGTTCTTGACTTGTACGCCGGCAGTGGTGGGTTATCTATCGAGGCTATATCTCGTGGCATGGAGTCAGCAGTTCTGGTTGAGCGAGATCGACGAGCACAAGCCATTATCCGTGAAAATATTGCAATGACTAAGGAAGCAGATAAATTTCAGCTTCTAGCAATGGAAGCTAGACAGGCTTTGAACAGTGTGGAAGGGCCTTTCGACCTGGTATTCTTGGACCCTCCTTATGCAGAGCAGGAAATTGAAGATGTGATAACAGAACTTTGTCGCCGTGACTTACTAGCAGATGATGTTATGGTAGTCTGCGAAACGGATAAGGCGGTCTCTCTTCCGGAGGAAATAGCAGAGCTGGGGATATGGAAAGAGAAACTCTACGGAATTAGTAAGGTAACAGTATATGTCAGATAAGATTGGATTGTTTACGGGCTCATTTGACCCCATTACCAATGGACACTTGGACTTAATTGAACGAGCGAGTGGACTATTTGATAAATTATATGTGGGAGTTTTTACCAATCCTAAAAAGGCAGGACTCTTGACGGGCTTGGAGAGAAAAGCCATTTTGGAGAAGCTTTTTGTAGGAATGGAGAATATCGAGGTCGTTCTGTCTGAAAATGAATTGGTAGTCGATGTAGCTAAGCGCTATGGAGTGACACATTTGGTCCGAGGATTGCGTAATGCGACCGATTTGGAATACGAGTCAAGTTTTGATTTTTACAATCGTCAGTTGGCGCCAGATTTGGAAACTATTTATTTAATCGCCAAGCCAGAGCTTAAGTTCGTATCATCCAGCCAGGTTCGAGAATTGCTGTATTTCAAACAGGATATAGGCCCTTATGTTCCAGAAATTGTTAGTGAGGAGATTAGAAAGAATGAAGAAAAATAGGAAGTTAACCTTAATTGCATCTATTGTTTTAGGAACTCTTTTGATTTGGTTTGCCGTTTTTGTTCGTCTGCCTTATTATTTGGAAAGTCCAGGTGGAGCTGCCGATATTCGTCAGGTACTAACGGTGAACAATCAAATAGACCAAGAGGATGGCTCTTACAACTTCACCTATGTATCAGTCCAACAAGCTACAGCTTTACAATTATTCGCTGCTCAGTTTGATCCCTATACGACAGTTCGTTCCTCTGAAGAGATGACAGGAGGGGCCGACAATGAAGAGTATTTCCGTATAGCACAGTTTTACATGGAGACATCGCAAAATATGGCGAAGTACCAAGGTTTGACCTTGGCAGGAAAAGAAGTCAATCTTGATTTCTTTGGTGTCTATGTACTTGCCTTGGCGGATGATTCGACCTTTAAAAAAGTTCTTAATATTGCTGACACTGTTGTGAGTATCAATGGAAAAACATTTGAGTCTTCTCCTGATTTGATTAAATATGTGAGTGGCTTGGAACTTGGAAGTGATGTGACAGTTGGTTATATTAGCGCTGGTCAGGAAAAATCTGCGGACGGTAAGATTATCAAATTGTCTAATGGAAAAAACGGAATAGGCATCACTCTTGTAGATCATACAGAGGTTCAAAGTTCGATTCCGATTGATTTCCAAACGGGAGATATTGGTGGTCCAAGTGCTGGTCTGATGTTTACACTTGCCATCTATACTCAACTCGCAGAGCCTGACTTACGTGATGGTCGAATTATTGCTGGTACGGGGACTATCGAGCAGGATGGAAAAGTAGGTGACATTGGTGGGGCTGATAAGAAGGTTATTTCAGCAGCTAAGTCAGGTGCAAGTATCTTTTTCGTACCAAATAATCCAGTTGATGTGGAAGTTTTGAAGGAAGATCCAAAGGCTAAAACCAACTATGAGGAAGCTAAAGAAGCTGCGGAGAAAGCAGGGTTGGATATTGAGGTAGTTCCTGTGAAAACTGTTCAAGAGGCTATTGATTATTTGAAGAAAACGAAGGGCGAGTAAATCGTCCTTTTTTGCTAGAGAATAATATTATAATTGTCAGAAATTTCTCCTAAATGGTAAAGTAGGAGAATTTCCAGATAAATCGTGTTATAATGATAAGGTTAAGTGTGAGAATTTAGATTCTGACCAGATAGATTATTAATCAAATGATTTTTACGTATGAAGATTTTATAAGATAGGAGGACAAATGAAAAAAGAAATTTCACCTGAAATGTATAACTATAATAAATACCCTGGCCCGAGTTTTGCTCGTGTCGGAGATAAGGTTGTATCTGAAAATATTGAATTGGACCTTTTGGAAGATTACAAGAATGCTTTTGACCAGACGATTTTTGGTCAACGTTTTTCACAACTCATGCTCAAGTTTGATTATATTGTGGGAGATTGGGGCAATGAGCAGCTGAGATTAAGGGGATTCTATACAGACGATAAAAATGTTAAATCAGACTTAAAAATCAGCCGCTTGGACGACTATTTGACGGAGTATTGTAATTTTGGTTGTGCTTATTTCGTCTTAGCCAATCCGAATCCACAAGACTTGCCTGCTGAGGAGGAGGATAGACCGCGTCGGAAGCGGAGTCGTTCTCGCAATCGGAACAGAAATCAGCAGCGGACGGAGCCTATTGCGCCAAAAGAAAACAAAAGTAATCGCAATGACCGTCAGAAAAAAGGGAAGCAGCAAAATAAACAGTCGGAACAGCGTCATTTTACTATGAAGAATGCTGGTGTTAAGGCGAGTCAAACGGAGCGTTCTCAAAAACGTGAGCGTAAGCAGAGCAAGCGTGAGATGAATGAAGTGAAGCGTAACTTTGTTATCCGCCAGAAATAGGGAGAAATATGAAACCATCAATTTATGCATTTAGTCAAGCCAATCTGGTTGATTGGATTTTAGAAAACGGAGAGAAGAAGTTCCGTGCCACTCAAATTTGGGAATGGCTTTACCGTTCTCGTGTCCAATCTTTTGCGGAAATGACCAACTTGCCAAAATCTTTGATTGAAAAGTTGGAAGAACATTTTGTAGTTAATCCGCTCAAACAACGGATTGTACAGGAGTCTAAGGACGGTACTATCAAATACCTTTTTGAACTGCCAGATGGCATGTTGATTGAGACAGTTCTCATGCACCAGCACTATGGCCTTTCAGTCTGTGTAACGACACAAGTTGGCTGTAATATCGGCTGTACATTCTGTGCATCTGGATTGATTCCTAAGCAACGTGACTTGACTAGCGGTGAGATTGTGGCTCAGATTATGTTGGTACAAAAGTACTTGGATGAGCGCAATCAGAATGAGCGTGTTAGCCATATCGTTGTGATGGGGATTGGTGAACCGCTTGATAACTACGATAATGTTATGACCTTCTTGCGAGTGGTTAATGACGACAAGGGCTTGGCAATTGGTGCCCGTCACATCACGGTATCCACTTCTGGTTTGGCACCAAAAATCCGTGACTTTGCACGTGAAGGTGTCCAAGTTAACTTGGCTGTCTCACTCCATGCGCCAAATAACGACCTTCGTTCAAGCATTATGCGGATCAACCGCCGTTATCCAATCGAGGTCTTGTTCGAGGCAATCGAAGACTATATCAAGGTGACCAACCGCCGTGTTACCTTTGAGTACATCATGCTTAATGAGGTCAACGATGGAGTGGAACAGGCGCAAGAATTGGCTGATTTGACCAAGAATATCCGTAAATTGTCTTATATCAACTTGATTCCTTATAACCCAGTTAGTGAACATGACCAGTACAGTCGTTCAACCAAGGAACGTACTCTTGCTTTCTTTGATGTTTTGAAGAAAAATGGTGTTAACTGTGTCGTTCGTCAGGAACATGGTACAGATATTGATGCGGCCTGTGGTCAATTGCGTTCCAATACGCTCAAGAAAGATCGTGAAAAAGCCCGTGCTCGTATTGCAGCCGCAAAAGCAAAGGCAGGTATTCGAGCATGAGAAAATTCTTCCAAGCAGATGGAAACTTGACCAAGCTAGGAAGACAGATTTGTAAGACCTTAGCTGGAGCCTATGCTCTGGCTATTGTTTTACTTTGTTTCCTACCACAGACTTGGTACCCACAGTATAAGGATTTCTCGACCCCGGGAATTATTCAAATTGGGCGGCTCTATCTTTTACCAACTCCTTTCAACAGCATCGTCAACGGGGACAAGGTAGATAGTTTGGCGGACCTAGGATGGATTTTCTTGCAAAACATCACTAATATTTTTCTACTTTTCCCTCTGATTTTTCTTCTTTTGTTTCTTAGGGAAGAATGGCGGAGCCTTCGAGCGGTGATTCGTTATAGTTTTTGTATCAGTCTCTTCATCGAGTGCACCCAGCTTCTGTTGGACCTCCTGATCGATGCTGGTCGGGTCTTTGAAGTGGATGATCTCTGGACTAATACATTAGGCGGTGTGTTGGCTTATACAACCTATAAAATGTGGTGTAGATTCTGTCAAGGAAGAACGAAACAGTAGTTTTCAGATTTTTTAGAAAATTTTAAAAAATCTATTGACAATCTTGAGCAGATACCGTATAATCTCTTTAAATCAGAAGAAGTAATAAAGCAGAAGTCTTCAGGGAGCCTGTGGTGCTGAGAACGGGTGGCGGAGTTTTATGAAATGGGCTGATGTGCATTTATGTCTATTTTATGACGTCGTTAGTCGGTCTTGCCGTACCACCAGTACTGCCTTCACTCGACTGCTAGTCCTAAAATGCCCTAAATTCACAATGATTGTTTGCTGTAACTTACTTTGAGTAATCAGCCAAAACAGTCACGTAAAAGAACTTAAAACAATGATAGTTCGGTCCGCACACCTTACAGTGCAACTCCTTGTTAGAGGAGATGAGATATGGGAGGATTATAGACAATTCCCATAAGTGAGGTGGCACCGTGTCATTGACGCCCTCGCAGGATGTTTTTTCCTGCGTGGGCTTTTTCATTGTCTTTGTAGATTGCTTTTATATTTTGTCACGTTCAGCTTGTCTAACTTGACTTATGTCTGGTCTTGGTCTCTTATCAAAAAAGCAATCTATTTCGATGATGATAGATATTACGAGGTAAGCAATATGAAACGATGGCGTAGCAATTAAGGATAAGTAAAGAAGGATTAAACTTTTGACCTTATTGGTCTCTTGTAGCGAATGTTGAAAGAGGGAATTATATGACAGAAAAAGGTTATTTTGGACAGTTTGGTGGTAGTTTTGTACCAGAGCAAATTCAGGTTTTGTTGAATCAGTTGGAGGAGACGTTTGAACAGTACCGCAACGATCCAGAATTTTTGGCGGAATACCAAGCTTATCTGAAAGATTATGCTGGTCGTGAAACGCCATTGTATTTTGCGGAATCATTGAGCAAGGAGCTTGGTGGAGCGAAAATCTATCTCAAACGGGAAGATTTGAATCACTTAGGCTCTCATAAGTTAAACAATGTGCTGGGGCAAATTTTGTTGGCGAAAAGAATGGGGAAAACTCGAGTGATTGCAGAAACTGGTGCTGGTCAACATGGGGTTGCGACTGCTGCTGTTGCGGCACGATTTGGTTTGGGCTGTGATGTTTATATGGGGGCAGAAGATGTCAAACGTCAACGGCTAAATGTTTTCCGAATGGAGATGATGGGGGCGCGTGTTCATGCTGTAACGGATGGAACTCAAACCTTGAAAGAGGCAGTTGATGCGGCATTCGGTGCTTGGATGGCAGATTTAGATGCCTTCTATGTTTTGGGATCAGCAGTTGGTCCACATCCCTATCCGACGATTGTCCATGAGTTTCAAAAGATTATTAGTGTGGAATCTCGGCGTCAGATTCTGGAAAAAGAAGGTCGCTTGCCAGACTACGTTATTGCCTGTGTGGGTGGCGGTTCCAATGCCATCGGTGCATTTTCTCAATATTTACCAGATGAGTCAGTCAAGCTTATCGGTGTAGAAGCTGCTGGTAAAGGTGTTGATACAGAACTGCATGCGGCGACCATGACGAAAGGAACAGTCGGTGTGGTTGATGGTATGAAGACTATCTCCCTTTTTGATGAAAATGGTGGAGTAGCACCTGTTTATTCCATTTCAGCAGGCTTGGATTATCCAGGTGTTGGCCCAGAACATGCCCACTATAAGGAAACTGGTCGTGTTCATTATGTCGCAGCAACAGATGATGAGGCTGTTAATGCCCTTTTGACCTTAAGTCGTACAGAAGGAATTCTTCCAGCCATTGAATCTTCTCATGCGATTGCAGAAGCTATTCGATTAGCACCACAACTAGATAAAGATAAAATCATTATTATCAATGTTTCCGGTCGAGGAGACAAGGATGTGGCGGCTATTGCGGATTATTTGGAGAATAGATAAAAGAAATCCCCTGACGGTTGCATATCGTCAGGGGTTATTTGTTATTTCCAAAAATCATCAAAAATCGTGATTGGCAGGTGGCGTTTGTGAGCAGTTTTGTTCCACCATCCTTCGATAATGGTTTGGGATTGAGGGTCGATGGTTTTGCCTTCGAGATAGTCGTCGATTTGGTTATAGGTAACACCGAGAGCGACTTCATCAGCCAGACCTGGCTTGTCTTCTTCCAAGTCCGCAGTAGGGACTTTTAGGTAGAGTTTTTCATCTGCCCCCAGTTCGGCTAGAAGCTGTTTTCCTTGGCGTTTATTGAGGCGGAAGAGGGGGAGAATATCTGCACCACCATCACCGTGCTTGGTAAAGAAGCCGGTAATATTTTCAGCTGCATGATCGGTTCCAATCACAGCTCCTTTGCGTTCACCGGCAACTGCATACTGGGCAATCATGCGCATGCGGGCTTTAGCATTTCCCTTATTAAAATCAGACATAGCAAGTCCATTTGCATTGACTGCAGCCACCATGGCATCTGTTGATTCCTTGATGTTGATGGTTAAGCTGACATCTGGTTGAATAAAGGCTAGGGCTGCTTGGGCGTCGGACTCGTCAGCTTGCACGCCGTAAGGTAGGCGGATAGCGATAAATTGATAAGAATCGTCACCCGTTTCCGTCCGCATTTCTTCCATAGTCAGCTGGGCCAAACGACCAGCCAAGGTCGAGTCTTGTCCACCCGAAATTCCCAAAACGTAGGTTTTCAAAAATGGGTGTTTTTTCAGATAGTCTTTGAGAAAGTCGATGGAGCGACGGATTTCTTCTTTGGGGTCAATGCTTGGCTTGACACCTAGTTCCTTGATAATGGTTTCTTGTAGGGTCATAACATACCTTTCTTAGATGGATTTGGTCTGAGTTTGTTTGCGAATACGATTGATGAGGTTCATCTTATTATCCCAAACATCTTGTGCCAAGTCGACTGGATAGAGCTGAGGGTTGAGCACACGTTTGTATTCATCCCAGAGTTTATCAAATTCTTGATTGGCATAGGTTTGAATTTCCGCTAGGCTTGGAAGTTCATAGACCTGTTTTCCTTTTTCGAAAATAGGAACTAGGAGAGGACGGGCATCAAAGTTCTCGATGGTTTTATTGATGTAGGTGTAGGTTGGATGGAACATATAGATATTATCCATCTGTGTGACGTCAGTGTCCGCAAAGGTGATGTAGTCCCCTTCTGATTTCCCTTTTTCTTTGGAGGTGATGCGCCAAACCTGTTTCTTACCAGGAGTGGAGACTTTTTCCGCATTAGAAGACAGCTTGATGGTGTCACGCATATTTCCATCTTCATCTTCGATGGATACAATTTTGTAGACAGCCCCCAAGGCAGGTTGGTCATAAGCTGTAATTAGCTTAGTGCCCACTCCCCAGACATCAATTTTTGCCTTTTGCATTTTGAGGTTGAGGATGGTATTTTCATCCAGGTCATTAGATGCGTAAATCTTCGCATCTGTAAAACCTGCATCATCTAATTGTTGACGAACTTTCTTGGAAATATAGGCCATATCGCCTGAATCAATCCGAACCCCTTTGAAGTTAATCTTATCTCCCATTTCTTTGGCAACCTTGATGGCTGCTGGAACACCAATACGAAGCGTATCATAGGTATCAACGAGGAAGACACAGTCATGATGGGTTTCAGCGTAGGCTTTGAAAGCCTTGTAATCATCTCCGTATGTTTGAACCAAGGCGTGGGCATGGGTACCAGCGACAGGGATGCCGAAGATTTTGCCAGCTCGAACATTGGAAGTCGCAGATGCTCCACCAATAAAGGCTGCTCGAGTCCCCCAGATAGCAGCATCCATTTCTTGGGCACGGCGAGTGCCAAATTCCATCAAGGGCTCATCTTCAATGACAGCCTTGATACGGCGAGCTTTTGTAGCAATTAGGGTTTGGTAGTTGACGATGTTTAAGAGGGCAGTTTCGATTAGTTGGCATTGTGCCAATGGTCCTTCGATTTGAAGAATGGGTTCGTTAGCGTAGACCAGGTCGCCCTCCTTAGCCGAACGGACAGTGAGAGTCATTTCCAATTGGGACAAGTAATCAAGGAAATCCTGCGGATAACCTAGTTCTGTCAGATAGTCAATATCTATCTGACTAAAGCTGAGATTATTGAGATATTCTACCACACGCTCCAAACCTGCAAAGACGGCATAGCCATTTTTAAAGGGTTGAGAACGGAAATAGACTTCAAACACGGCATGTTTATTGTGGATGTTTTGATTAAAATAGACCTGCATCATGTTGATTTGATAAAGGTCGGTATGCAGGGTTAAACTGTCATCCTTAAATAGTGTCATAACGTTTCTCCTTTTGCCTTCCTATCAAGAAGGCACTCCAATTATTTTGATGGAGTTGAACTCTAATATGCCTTCTATTATAACAAAAAAATCGAGAAAAACTCGATTTAGATGCACAGAATGATAGGAATACTTGAAAGAAAAAGGAGTGGTACGTAGGGAATAGACTTGGGTTTGAAAATGGCGAAGACAAGAAGCCCTAGGAGGGAACTAATCTGGATAATCCAGAGGAGTTCTGTAAATCCACATATTAAGGCCAAACTTGCCAGATAGAGAAAGTCACCAGAACCAATATTGATTTGCCATTTTTCAGTCAGATAGGCCAAGAGTAAAAAGCCACAGAAAAGCCAGTTGAGCTGGGAGAGCACCAGAGCTATAAAAGTAAAAATGAGCCAGACAGCAAAAGGATATTCCTGATGTTTGATGTCGTAAATGGTCAAAACTAGTCCTGCCAAGATGAGAATGGTTTCGGTTAGGTTTAGGACTTGAAAATGGCAGAGCAGGACAACTAGACCAGCTAAGAATTCTAGTCCCAGATACCAATAAGGTATCTTCGCCTTGCAGTAACGGCATTTGGATTTTGTCGAAAGCTGGGATAGGACTGGAATTAAGTCCCAGGCCTTGAGCCGTCGTTTGCAAGCATTGCAGTGACTAGCTGGGGCGATAATGGACTGTTCAGGGAAACGGTCGATGACCAATCCCAGGAAGGAGCCGATAGAAGCTCCAAGGAAAAATAGGATAATTGTCTTCATACCTATTTATTCGCAAATGGGTGAGGAAAATGTGATATTTTTTATTTTTTTTTACAAAATTTCGATGGTACTCTGGACAATACCAAAGGTAATGAGAGAATTTCGTATTTTTGCTTTGGTCTTGTCTGCTACAGCAGGATTTGTCAGTTTGACCGTCACCGTCGCGCAATGTTCATATCCATCCATGGTCCAGACATTTAGCTGAGTGATTTCGTGAACGTTTTCAAGAGCCAGGAGGACTCCTTTCACTTCTTCAAGATTTACTCCTTGCGGACTTGTTTCAAGTAGAATCTTGACATTGTTCCAGGCTTTTGGCAGGGCTTTGGCGAGGATGAAGATAGCAATACCCAGTGAGAGTAATGGGTCTAGAAAGTACCAATCAGTAAATTGAAGAATGATGGAAACAAGGATGACCGCCAGCCATCCCAAAATATCCTCTAAAAAGTGCAAGCTGAGAATGGATTCATTATGGCTATGGCCATTTTTTACAATACGAGAAGCAAAGAAATTGATGATGACAGCGATAATCCCAAGTATCAGCATCCCATCCTGATTGACAGGGTTGGGATGGAAAAGATTGGGAATGTTTTCTACAAGGATCAAGCTGGAGCCGATAATCAGAATGCTAGAAGTCAAGAGAGCGGCCAAAATATTCCATCTCTTGTAGCCAAAAGGATAGTTCTTGTCAGCAGGTTTGTTGGCATAGGTTTGCATGATGGCAGAGCTTCCGATGGCGAGAGCGTCACCCAAATCATGAACAGCATCTGCTAAGATGGCACTGGAACCAAAGATCCAACCAAAGATAAACTCGATGATAGAAAAGCTGAGATTGAGGAGAAAAGCGATAAATGTATTTTTAGAAGATGACATGAGATTCCCTTTCTGTGTTATACTGTTTATAGGTTTATTATGTACTGTAATGAGCCGAAAAACTAGAAACAAGAGAAACGGTTTGTCTTTTTCTGAACAAATTGTTTGAAATGTACGAAAAATGGATAGACGAATTGCAAAAACAAAAAGAGCTATTTTTCAGGCTTTTTTGACCTTATTAAATGATAAAGGTTATGATGACATGCGCGTGCAGGATGTTATTGACCTGGCAGATGTGGGGCGTTCCACTTTCTATGCCCACTATGCCAGTAAAGAGGCTCTTTTGGAAGAACTTTGTCACGACCTCTTTCATCATTTATTTACAGGTCGTGAAGATGCGGATGTGAAGACTTTGTTGGCCCATATTTTCAAACACTTTCGAACCAATCAAGATCGTGTTGCCAGCCTTTTATTGTCCCGCAATGCCTATTTTCTAAGAGAACTGGAAGCGGAGCTGAAACACGACATTTTTCCAAAAGTGGTTGAAGACTACATGCAGGACAAGGGGAATCTTCCAGAGGATTTGCTGGTGCATTTTGTTGTGACCACTTTTGTGGAGACGGTCAGCTGGTGGTTGCAGCAACGCAAAAAGGTGGACGAAGCCACCTTGACCGAATATTATGTAAGATTATTAGCTTAAGGAGTGAAAATGCTTAGACCTTTACACATGGCCCATGCCTTTTTAGATGAGATTTTAACAGACCAGGACCTAGCGGTCGATGCGACGATGGGAAATGGTCATGACACGCTATTTTTAGCCCAACGAGCAGGAAAAGTTGTGGCCTTTGATATTCAGGAACAAGCCCTGGCCACAACGGCTGAAAAACTAGAAAAAGCTGGCTTGACCAATGCCCAATTGGTTTTGACAGGGCACGAAAACCTAGACAAGTATGTGGAGGAATGCAAGGCAGCGATTTTCAATCTGGGCTATCTACCTTCGGCGGATAAGTCAGTCATCACCCTGCCTGCAACGACCCTTCAGGCCATTGAGAAAGTCCTGGATAGATTGGTGGTTGGAGGTCGCTTGGCTATCATGATTTACTATGGTCACGAGGGTGGAGCTCTTGAGAAGGATGCTGTCCTGGACTTTGTCAGCCAGCTAGACCAGACCGTCTTTACAGCCATGCTCTATAAACCACTCAATCAAATCAATACCCCACCGTTTTTGGTGATGGTGGAACGATTAAAATCCAGCTCAAACTAGGGCTGGATTTGTTTTTTACAATATCGGCTTAATGAACAATCTTCCCTCACCCAAGTCAATCAATTCCACCTGATTGCCATAAAAATCGCTGAGGAGTTCAGGTGTCAGGATGTCTTGTTTTGGTCCCTGTGCCAAGACCTTTCCATCTTTGAGCAGGAGAACATGGGTGAAATTATCAGTGATTTCCTCTGCGTGATGGGTGACGTAGATAATGGCAGGAGCCGTAGGGAGTTGGCAGATGTGGTCGATGTGATGGAGCAGGCGTTCTCTTGCTAGTAAATCCAAGCCGACTGTTGCTTCGTCTAAAATCAAAATAGGAGGTTCTTCCATCAAACTGCGGGCAATCAGCAGGAGTTGACGTTCTCCTTGTGACAAACTAGCATAGGTACGACCAATCAAGTGCTCGGCCTTAATGGTTTTGAGCATGTCTATGGCTTCATCCAATTCAGCTTGACCGTATTCACGATAGAGGATGGAGGATTTGTACTTTCCAGTCAGGACAATCTGCTCAGCTGTCAAATCAATGGGAAAGCGTTCGGCAAGGAAAGAACCGACGACCCCAATCTTAGTGCGTAGGCTAGGAATATCTCCCTTACCAAACTCTACTCCAAGAACAGTCAGGTCACCAGAGGTCTTCCAAAACTCAGCCATTAAAATACGAAGGAGGGTTGACTTTCCAGCCCCATTTAGCCCTAAAATAGCCCAACGCTCGCCTTTTCTAAATTCCCAGTTGATGTCTTTTAAAATAGTTTTACCTTGTCGTTTATAGTGGACATTCTTCATCGAAATAATCATAGTTGTTCTCCTATTCCTTTTGATTATTGTAACATAAACAGACATGAGGGACTATTTATAACAAGAAATATGTTAATTTTTAGAATTTGTGGTATAATGGAAATGTTATAAATTTTATTATAGGAGAACATCATGGAAGACCCTGGTAGTCAGACCATCTATTTACAACTGTTAATTTTATTCTTATTGACTCTGTTCAATGCCTTCTTTTCAGCCTCAGAAATGGCCCTTGTATCCCTCAATCGTTCTCGAGTGGAACAAAAGGCCGCAGACGGTGAGAAGAAATACATTCGCTTGCTTCAAGTTTTAGAGAATCCTAACAATTTTCTATCAACCATTCAGGTCGGTATTACCTTCATCTCCATCCTTTCAGGTGCCAGCTTGGCTAATGATTTGGGAGCTGTATTTGCCAAATGGATGGGGAATTCAACAACCGCGCAAACCGCAGGATACTGGCTTGCACTGGCTATGTTGACCTTCGTTTCAATCGTTCTTGGCGAATTGTATCCTAAGCGGATTGCCATGAATATGAAGGAAAATCTGGCGGTAGTCACTGCACCAGTGATTATTTTCCTTGGAAAAATTGTTAGTCCGTTCGTGTGGTTATTATCAGCTGCAACGAATCTTATCAGCCGTATTACTCCTATGAATTTTGATGATGCGGATGAGCAAATGACACGGGATGAAATTGAATATATTTTGACAAAGAGTGAGAAAACCTTAGATGCCGAAGAAATCGAAATGCTTCAAGGTGTGTTCTCTTTAGATGAGCTGATGGCACGTGAAGTAATGGTTCCCCGTACGGATGCTTTCATGGTGGATATTGAGGATGATACAGCAACCATCATGGCAGCTATCCTCAAGCAGAATTTTTCACGTATACCTGTTTATGATGGCGATAAGGACAATATCATTGGTCTGATTCATACCAAGAAAATCTTGTCAGAAGCTTTCAGTAATGGCTTTGACAATCTCAACATCCGCCGCATTATGCAGGAGCCTCTCTTTGTTCCAGAAACGATTTTCGTGGATGATTTGTTGACATCGTTGAGAAATACCCAAAATCAAATGGCCATCTTGTTAGATGAGTATGGTGGAGTTGCAGGTCTCGTTACCTTGGAAGATTTGCTGGAAGAAATTGTCGGTGAAATTGATGATGAGACCGATAAGACAGAAATTTTTGTTCGAGAAATTGCTGACAACACCTATATCGTCCAAGGGAATATGACCTTAAATGACTTCAATGAGCATTTTGAGATGGAGTTGGAAAGTGATAACGTTGATACGATTGCTGGTTATTATCTGACAGGAGTCGGTACCATTCCGAGCCAAGACGAGAAAGTTTCCTTTGAAGTGGATAGTAAAGATCACCACCTGGTTCTTATTAACGATAAGGTAAAAAATGGTCGCGTAACAAAATTAAAACTCTTGATTACACCACTGGAGAAAGAAGAAACCGATAAGGACTAGGGCAACCTAGTCTTTTATCTTTTTTCTTAAGGAAGGTGATATAGTAGAGTGAATTAGAAACAGGACATATCTAAGTTTGTTAATTTGAGAACTCTAAAGTTATTTTAGGAGTGGGTTATTAACACTATAACTTAAAACTGTCCTTTTCCTAATTCAAACCGCTATAGTTATGAAAGAAAAAAAGTAAATGATAGAAGCGTTTTCATTTTTGTGGTATACTATTCATATTAAGTGATGAGGTTGAGATGATGACAGAAATTGATTATCGTAAGGTTACTGGATTGGTTCATTCAACAGAGAGTTTTGGTTCGGTTGATGGACCTGGTGTGCGTTTTGTGATTTTTATGCAAGGCTGCCACATGCGGTGTCAGTATTGCCATAACCCAGATACTTGGGATTTGGTCAATCCTGCTGCAACTGAGAGGACTGCAGAAGATGTGCTCAATGAAGCCCTGCGTTTTCGTATGTTTTGGGGAAAAGAAGGTGGTATTACTGTTTCTGGTGGCGAGGCGACCATTCAGATAGACTTTTTGATTGCTCTCTTTACCTTGGCCAAAGAAAAAGGTATCCATACCACTTTGGATACCTGTGCTTTAACTTTCCGTTCGACTGAGCGTTATTTGGAAAAATACAATCGCTTGATGGAAGTAACAGACTTGGTGCTTTTGGATATTAAGGAGATTAATTCTGATCAGCATCGAATTGTTACAGGTCATAGTAATAAGACGATTTTGGAGTGTGCTCGTTATTTGTCGGATATTGGTAAGCCAGTTTGGATTCGTCATGTTTTGGTCCCTGGATTGACAGACCGAGATGAAGACTTGGTTGAATTGGGAAAATTTGTCAAAACTTTGAATAATGTGGAGCGTTTTGAAGTGCTACCTTATCACAATCTTGGTGAATTTAAGTGGCGTGAGCTGGGCAGACCTTATCCACTAGAGGGGACTAAGCCCCCAACGAAGGCTCGAGTGGAAAATGCAAAGGCCTTGATGGAGACAGAGACCTATCAGGAGTACTTGAATAGAATTAAGGGATAATAGTGAAGAGGTCGGAGATTGATGCGAAAAAGATTTAATGTGTTAGGGACAAGTATCGCTTGTCTCTTGTTTATTGGGCTTATGCTAGGCTTGTTCTTTTTGGGAAATCGAACACAAAAGGAGCAAACCAAAGTTGTAACGACATCGTCTAGCCAAGAAATATCTGCAAGGGACAAAGTGATTGCAAATTATCTAAATCAGATGACCTTAGAAGAAAAGGTTGGACAGATGATTTTTGCTCGAATGCCATCTGCAGGACAAACTGAGGCATTGGAAACCTATCATTTTGGGGGCTATATCTTATTTGCAACTGATTTTGAAGGTAAGACACTGGAGCAGGTTAAAGAAGAAATTGCTTCTTATCAATCACTTTCAAAAGTGCCGCTATTAATGGCTTCAGATGAGGAAGGTGGGATGGTAACTCGGATTAGTCAACTTCTGGAAACACCTTTTGCATCACCTTTGGAATTGTACCAATCTGGCGGCATTGAGGCGATTTTGTCGGACGCCAAGCAGAAGACCAGTCTTTTAAAGGAAGAGGGAATCTATGCAGGCTTCTTCCCAGTTGCGGATTTATCCACCGATCCATCATCTTTTATCTACGATAGGACCATTGGACAGGATGCGAAAACCACCGCAGACTATATTGGTCAATTGGTCAAATTGTTAAAGCAAGAACAGTTTACTTCGACCTTGAAACATTTCCCAGGCTATGGGGACAATGCAGATTCGCATACGGATTTGGTCTATGACAATCGCAGTTTAGAAGAATTACGGGCTAATGATTTTCTTCCGTTTAAGGCTGGTATTGAAGCAGGAGCTGACTCCATTATGGTCAGTCACAATATCGTATCTGCCATTGATGATGTCCCATCATCCATTTCACCTGAAATCAATAAAATCCTTCGGAATGAGCTTGGTTTTGAGGGTGTCATAATGACGGATGATTTTGATATGCAGGGATTGGTCCAATTTGTAGATCAAGATACAGGTGCCTTGCAGACCATTCAAGCTGGGACAGATATGATTTTGTCTTCAAGCTATGCCAGTCAAATTCCTTATATTATCGAACAAGTAAAGGCTGGAACTATAACAGAGGAGCGGATTGACCAATCCGTCAAACGGATTTTGGGAATGAAATATGATCTTGGCTTAATCAAATAAACAAAGAAAGGGAGCGGGAAAGAACTCGACTGGTCAAAAACATACTAAGATTAGTAGTGAGGAAATCTCCGACGGGAGAGAGTAGTCACTACTTTTTCTTTATGTTAAAGTAGAGGTGTCTTGTTAAGTCGAGAACTCTTTTGACGCTAGACGTCGCATCAAAAACTGGCAAGACACCTGTTTTAGAAAGAATGTTATCAAAGTATGTGGGACGCCTGACGTCGAGTATTGAAAATGACATCACTAAAACAAGGAATCATTCAAGACAAAGAGGTAATATCATGCGTGCAGTTTTTGGGATTGATGTGAGTAAGGCAAGTTCAGAAGTGGCCATTCTAGTCAATGGTGAGAAAGTTCATGGCTATACCATGTCCAATGACGCCCTCGGCTTTGCTCGGCTACTTGGCGATTTGAGAACCGTCCATAAGCCAGAAATCATCTTTGAAGCAACAGGTGTCTATTCTCGTCGTCTTCAAGCTTTTCTGGATGAACATGGCTACGCTTATACACGGCTTAATCCCTTAGAAGCTAAGAAGCAACTGGATAGCTTGCGTGTGAGGAAAACAGATCAAATTGACGCTGAAAAACTGGCTCAATCTCAATTTGTGCTGAATCGTAAACCCACTTATAAGTCTACCAAAACTTGCGGGCTCTCAGCCGTTTCTATCAGAATCTGACCGAGGACATTGTTCGAGCTAAAAACCGTCTGCACAAGGTCTTACAAGTCACTTTTCCTGAATTGGAAACTATCTTATCAACACCATCTGGCCAACAATACTGGAACCTAGTCATAGATTTTCCTTGCAAGGACTTCGTGCTTGAGTTAAGCAAGGATGAACTCTCAGAGAGCATCCGTCAGTCCACTTCAAAACGGATTTCGGATAAGCGTGTGGCGTACTTAGTTGAGAAGCTGACAGCACTAGCTAATCAATCTTATTGTGCCGTTAAGAAAACCTCTCCGATCATGGAAGAGGTTCGTTACTATGCAAAAGAATTGCTTCGGCTTTCTGGACAGAGACAGGCAGTCTTAGACGAAATGGTAGAACTAGCTCAGCCATTACCTGAATACGACATTCTGCTCTCTATTCCTGGAATAGCTGAGACTACTGCAACAAGTATTATTGGTGAACTGGGAGATATTCGCCGTTTTCAGTCTGCCAATCAAATCAATGCCTTTATCGGTATTGATCTGAGACACTATGAATCTGGCAACTTCCTCGCTAAGGAACACATTACCAAGCGTGGCAATCCCTACGCTAGAAAAATTCTGTTCAAATGTATTCACAATATCGCTTCAGCTAGTCACACCAATCCTTGCCATATAGCCGACTTTTATGAGAAACGAAAAAGACAATCGCAAACGACTTCTACGAAGCCACACACGATTGCCTCCATACATCGTCTCATTCGGACAATGTATTACCTCATAACGCATAACAAACTTTACGATTATCGTTCTACCCAAAATCAGTAAGATTGTTTATGCCATATTATTGTAACACCTTATCAAAAATTTTCAACATAAGGTGTTGCTTTTGTATACACTTTTTACACTAAACTTTAGTCCAAAATAAAATAATTTCCTTATTTGGATGACGAGACACAAAATATTTTTCGTCAAATACCTTGATGAACTTGACAAATGGTAGAAAAAAGAGTTCGTCTTCCCGCCCCCCGCACAGTTGATTAGGTTAGATTTGGAGTGTAAAACACGAACAAATCTACCAATCAACCACTGCGCTGAGATGTTGACACGAACCCTGAGAAGCGAGGTTGGTCTTTTTGCCCAGCCTCTTTTCGTATTATTCTAAAACAAGTTTAGTTTTTATACCATCCACATCGACAAAGGCTGCGCTATTGTCTAGTCTTTGAAGGTTTAGGTTTGCAGCAATGGCACGATTCAAGGTTGCTTCAAAGTCTGCTGGGCTAGAGTAGATAACAGTATAATAGGCAAGTCCTGGCATACCTTCTGTTCGTGTTTGGAGATGTTTGCCTCCCCATTCGTTGACTGCTAGGTGGTGATGGTAGTCGCCTGAGGCTAGCCAAGCTGCAGATGGGACGGAGAATTTATCCTCGACAGCTAGGACTTCTTGGTAAAATCGGCTAGAAGCGGAGCTTTCTCGGACAGATAGATGGACATGACCCATGCGACTGCCAAGCGGCATCTGATAGGCTGCGTCAGCTTTTTTCCCTAAAGCATAGATCGTCTCAGCATCCATAGGCTCAGTAATGCCGACGATACGGCCGTCCGGGCGGACATCCCAAGAGTCTTGCGGGAGGTCGCGGTAAATCTCAATGCCGTTGCCTTCGGTGTCGGCTAGGTAAATGGCTTCGCTGTAACCGTGGTCGCTGGCGCCTTGGAGGGGAACTTTGTTGTCGATAAAGTGGCGGAAAATGGTTCCTAAGTCCTCTCGGCTAGGTAGGACAATAGCCAAGTGGTAGAGTCCGTAGCTGTGGCTGACTTCGCCTTTCTGCTCTGTTTGAATCAGGCGGACAAGGGTGGTCTGCCCGACACCAAGATCAATCTGTTTAGAGTTTTCAGTCAGAACTTGGAGCCCCAATACCTGCTGGTAAAACAGGCTTTGGAGTTCCAGATTGCGGACATTGAGGGCAACATGGCCCAGCTCAAATTGGGAATTGTACATGGAAATACCTGACTTTCTGATACAATTTATAGGAATTTTCGAGTTACTTAGACTTAGTATCTTTTGGTGAACTAATATGTGACGAATAGACTTTTGAAAATTGATTTTTATCTCATAGCTTTCTCAACAAGTGCGCTATCTACAACTTGGATGAAGTTAGCAATTTTATTGTCTGCATTAAAATCATAGATATGGACAAAGTCTGCTTGGAAGGATTTCTGAGTAAGGTTGTAGGTTCCCTTGTAGTAGCCATAAACCATGACACGGTTTCCTGAAAAGGCGTAATCAACAGGTGTGGCACTATAATTGGTCCATTCAGAACCTAGTCTTGCATGGACGTTTTCAATCACTGCATCTGGACCGATATAAGTACCAGCATAGGGGAAGCCTGCAGCTTCTGTCCAAGAGACATCAGCAGCCAAATGGCTCTTGAAATCTTCTATTCGACCTTGAGCAGTAGCCAGATAAGTTTCTTCTAAAATATTTTTATATAATTGATTTTTTGACATACATTACCCCCATGGTATTTCACCGGTTAAGACTTTAGCACTCAATTCTAAGACTGCCTCGTTACGAAGATTAGGGAATTTTTCTTTCATTTTAGCGACAAAAGTAGTTGAGTCTTTGACTTCTTTTTTTAATTTGATTGCTACTTCAATATAGGCGATTGAAAAATCAAGTGCTTGAGAATCAAATGAACCTTCACTATCTGCATGACCTGGAATAATGAGAGAGGCATCCAGTGCCTTCATATCTTTTAATCGATCTTGCCAGGCTTTCAATTGCTCGGTAGTTTGTGAATCTGCTAAGAAGAGGTGAATTTGATTAAAGGTATTGATACCGCCAATAATGGTTTTGGTTTCTGCATTCCAAAGATTGATTTGACTTGGTTCACTACCGAAAAATTCCCATTTATCACCTTCAAATTCTAATGTAGACTCTTGAATGAGCGCTGGTAAAATAATATTTTTAGGAGCTTGGTCACCTAAAGAGCCTCCCCATACCTGTAATTTTTTTGATACTGTTTTTAAAATATGGTCGATAACATAAGACGTTGCATAGACAATGGTTTCTGGGAATGATTTTTTGATAGGCTCAAGAGCAAAATAATAGTCTGGATCCCCTTGAATGATAAAGATTTTTTCTAATGTCAGTTGTGCGTCTTGTAGATAGCGAACAATTCGCTCTCCTTCTGATTGTTTAAACCCTGAACCTACAAGGAGAGCCTTGCCATTTTTAATGATTAAGGTCGCCGTAACCATAAAACTTGATTCGTCATTTGTAAAGATGTGTAATTCTGTTCCATTTTGTAGCTTATAATGTTTTTCCATAAATAGTTGCCCTTTCTATTGCGTAATAGCTGCTTGGAAATTTTTTTCCAAATCGTCTACTGTGCGTACTTGGTTAATAAGATTAAAGAAGTTCCCGTCTTTTTCAAGTAACAAGGTTGGGAAAGAGGTTACCCCCATTTCATAAGCCTTGATAAAGTCTGGGTGTAGATTTTCTGGTTGATTTAAGATGCTTGATAGTTCTTCCATAGCCTTTGTAGGTAACTGATAGCTACCGATTAGGTTGGTGTAACTGTCTGCTTGACTGAGATCTAACCCATCTTCAAAAAATAAGGCTTGAATGTCTAATGTTAGCTGAGCGTGGTTAGGAGTCTCAACATAGTTTTTCAAGACTGAGTAGGCTCTAGCAGGACCGAGGGAGTCCATGGTAAAGTCCTTATCCTTAAACAATTGATTGTAGTTGTCGCCAAAAGACATTTGGTAATAGCTTTCGATTTGTTTGTTGATGGTCTGTGCCTGCTGGAAATCAACCATTTTCTTTTTGTTATCTCCGACAAACAATCCTCCGTTAATGACCTCTATTTCTATGTCAGGATGGTCTTGCATGAATTTTGTGAAAATGTGGTTAAAGCCGTAGGTCCAACCACAATAAGCATCGATGATGTAATATAGTTTCATATTAAATTTCTTTCATTTCGATTTCTTGGATTTTGATTAGAATTTAGTATTGCTATTGGCAGTTTTGGAATCTTCCTCGATTGGTACAACAACATCCCAGAGTTCTGCAATTTTATCATCTTCAACTCGATAAAGAATATAGAAGGATGTATATTGACCTGTAGAATCTAAGCTTCTAACAAAGCTTGAGCTTGAGCTTGCAGACCAGCGATGGCTTCCTCTGACAATACCAACTGTCCAGTTCCCCATGCTTCTGGATTGACAGTTGTACCTGTAAATTCACCAACCACTTGCGTACGAACAAACGGTAGGAGTGCATGGTAGCTAGCGAACATTTGGTCATGTCCAGCATTGGCAACAGATGATACAGTAACGATTTTGTCTTGTAGTGCAGATGGGCCACGTGTTTCTGACAAGTCTAGGGCACGGCTGAGCCAGTCAATCAAGTTCTTCACAGTACCTGGAATAGCAAAGTTGTAAACTGGTGAGAAAATCCAGATAGCATCTGCAGCCATAATCGCATCGCGAGCAGCTTGGACAACTGGCAAGACTGGTGTTTCAAGATCTTGGTTCATAAGCGGGATTTCTTTATAGTTAAGATAAGATACAGTTGCTTGACCTTCTAAGATGCTTTCAGCTTGCTTTGCCATTTGGTGATTAAATGAACCTTCACGTAGTGAACCGACGATAAATAGAATGTTTTTCATGTTTTTTTCTTCCTTTTTTGTAAAAATATTTTTGAAAACTGAGATTAGTGACATAGGGACTCCTTTGTATTATATAGTGCAATTGATGTTCATTGTATAACTCCTTTGAGAAAATACTTTCCTGCTTTCGCAGTTTATGGTATTATTGTATCAGGTACTAAAAATATTACAAGTACGATTTTTTTGAATAGTCACTATCTTTTTGTGAAGTAATGTGTAATATCAAGGGAAAATAAAGGAGAAATTATGGCAACTTTCACACAACATACGGTTCCGGAGTGTCCTTTTGTGACCACTCAGAGTGTATTATCTGGGAAATGGAGTATCTTATTACTACATCATATCGAAGAAGGTCCCATTCGGTTTAATGAAATGCACCGTCGATTGACAGGGATTTCCCAAGCAACCCTTACCAAGCAGTTGCGTCAGCTAGAAGATGATGGTTTAATCACTCGGAAGGTTTATGCACAAGTTCCACCAAAAGTGGAATATGAACTGAGCGAGATTGGTCGGGAATTCAAGTTGGTTTTGGAGCAAATTGAAGTTTTTGGGGATAAGTACATCGAATTTGTCAAAGCAAAAAAATCTGAATGAGTTTGAATCTCATTCAGATTTTTGTCTTTTATAGTTCGTCATCCTTAACTGCATTTAACCAATCGGCAGCAGCTTTGGCGGTGCTTTCAAGGGCGCCTTCCTTGAACGGTGATTGGAGATTTGCAGCCGCAACAACTTGCAAGAAGGACTTGGTTCCGCCCAAATCACAGATGCGGATGTAATCTTCCCAAGCTGTTTCATCGTGATCTACCTGCGTACGTTTCCAGAATTGGAGGGCGCAGACTTGAGCCAAGGTATAGTCGATGTAGTAGAATGGGCTGGCAAAAATATGCCCCTGACGGTACCAGAAGATACCACGGTTGAGGGCTTCTGACTCAGAATAATCACGGTCTGGCAAGTAGAGGTCTTGGAGTTTTTTCCAAGTCGCCTTGCGTTCTGCTGGTGTCATCTCTGGGCGTTCATAGACTTCGTGCTGGAAGTGATCCACCAAGACACCGTAAGGTAAGAAGAGAAGGGCACTTGCCAAGTGGGTAAACTTATACTTATCCACCTGTTCCTTGAAGAAACGGTCCATCCAAGGCCAGGTCATAAATTCCATAGACATGGAGTGGATTTCACAGGTTTCATAGGTTGGCCAGACAACTTCTGGACTTTGAATCCAACGCGAACGATAGACTTGGAAGGCGTGACCTGCTTCGTGGGTCAAGACATCAATATCACCGCTGGTTCCGTTGAAGTTAGAGAAGATGAAAGGGCTCTTAAAGTCAGGAATATAGGTACAGTAGCCACCGCTGTTTTTGCCTGGTTTTGCAACCAAGTCCAAGAGTTCATGCTCAATCATGAAATCGAAGAACTCGCCTGTTTCTGCGGACAATTCACGGTACATGTCTTGGGCTTGGCTGACGATAAAGTCTGGGTCACCTTGTGGGACCGCATTGCCGTCTAAGAACTCAAGATTGAGGTCGTAGTGTTTCAGGCTTGGGACCTGCAAGCGTTTGGCTTGACGTTGGCGAAGATTTTGCACAATCGGTACGATATGCTTGAGGATTTCTTCACGGTACACCTTGACCATGTCACGATTGTAGTCGAAACGGTTCATCTTGAGGTAGCCGTATTCCACATAGTCCTTGAAGCCGAGTGTGTGGGCGATTTCCGTGCGGACCTTGACCAACTCATCGTAAACACGGTCAAAGTCGGCTTCCTTGCTTTCAAAGAAGGCAGTTGTGGCAGCAGAAGCAGCCTTGCGGACCTCGCGGTCAGTTGATTGACCGAATGGCCCCATTTGTGCCAGGTTATAGGTCTGACCTTGGAATTCAATCGCAGCACCGGCAATCAGCTTGCTGTATTCATCTGTCAATTCATTTTCCTTTTGGAACAAGGGAATCACATCAGATGAGAAGGTCTTGAGCTTGTTTTCTGCCTGCATGAAGAAGGTTTTAGGCAAGATGTCTGACAACTCTTCCTTGTAAGGGGTCTGAACAATGACACGGTAGTAGTTGGTGGTCAATTCTTCAAAAAGTGGCGAATATTCATTCCAAAACTTGGTTTCTTCATTGTAAAACTCATCGTTCATGTCGATGGTGTGACGGATCATCCAGAGGTTGTACTGGGTATCGACCAGGTTGAGTAATTTGGTAACGGCTGCCACAAGTGTACGAGTTGTTTCCAAGTCACTTGCTTGAGCCAACTGGTCGGTCAGGTCAGTAAATTGAGCCTTAATGGCTTCATAATCGGGACGGACATAGGTATAGTCTGAAAATTTCATATCTTTCTCCTTTTGTATTACTACCTTCTATCTTACTCTTTTTGAAAACGTTTGGCAAATCTGGACCCATCCATGTTCACAAGTCTTTCTATTTATGGTAAAATGTAGGAGATTATTAGAAAAAATGAGGTTGTAGACATGTCTAAATTTTTAGTTTTTGGTCACCAAAATCCTGATACAGATGCCATTGCATCATCATACGGTTGGGCTCACTTGGAGCGTGAAGTGTTTGGTCGTGATGCGGAAGCAGTTGCACTTGGAACGCCAAATGAAGAAACAGCCTTTGCGCTTGACTATTTTGGTGTTACTGCACCGCGCGTGGTTGAGTCTGCTAAGGCAGCAGGCGTTAGCCAAGTTATCTTGACTGACCACAACGAATTCCAACAATCAATTGCAGACATCAAGGATGTGGAAGTGGCAGCTGTCATTGACCACCACCGTGTCGCAAACTTCGAAACGGCAAATCCATTGTACATGCGTTTGGAGCCAGTAGGTTCAGCATCATCAATCGTTTACCGTGCCTTTAAAGAAAACGGAGTAACACCTCCAAAAGAAGTAGCTGGACTTCTCCTATCAGGTTTGATTTCAGACACACTCTTGCTCAAATCACCAACCACTCACGCAACAGATCCACAGGTTGCGGCTGAATTGGCTGAAATTGCTGGTGTAAACTTGGAGGAATACGGCTTGGCACTCTTGAAAGCTGGTACCAACCTTGCCAGCAAGTCAGCAGAAGAATTGATTGACATTGATGCCAAAACATTTGGCTTGAATGGCAATGACGTGCGTGTAGCCCAAGTCAACACAGTGGATATTGCGGAAGTCTTGGAACGCCAAGCAGAAATCGAAGCAGCTATGACAGCAGCATCAGCAGCAAATGGCTACTCTGACTTTGTTTTGATGATTACAGACATCGTTAACTCAAATTCTGAAATCCTTGCGCTTGGTAGCAACATGGACAAGGTGGAAGCGGCCTTTAACTTCAAGTTGGAAAACAATCATGCCTTCCTTGCTGGTGCCGTTTCACGTAAGAAACAAGTGGTGCCACAATTGACAGATGCTTTCAACGCCTAATAAATTTTTCTACCGACCTCGAACCTGGAGTCGGTAGGAAGGCCTTATCTAGCACCTTCGGGTGCTTTCTTTATTGAAAGGAAAATCATGTCTTATACAGTAAATTTCAAAGAAGTCGAAACGACAGGCTTGGAAACTAGTCCAGTCGCAGAAGTCTTGGCCGGTCTGCGTGCCAACGAAGCTCGCTATTTCTGGAACAAGTACAAGCAGGAGTTCGTGGTCTATACACCAGAAGAGAAGCCTGAAATCCTGCCCTTCATCAAGAAGGTCTTGGCAGAGCGTTTTGTGCTTTGATAGTCACTCCCCTGACTATCAAACTCCCCTACACTCCTTCAACCCAGCCCAACTTTTATAGTCTTTCAGTTTGCTTTTAGTACTAGGCAACGAGCTGCAGGCAGTACTGGAGTACGGCAAAGCGAGTTAACGCAGTAATAAAAGATAAACTGAATGACGATATGACAATGGCCTGGCTGTCAATGTCCTCTATACGCTAGAAGAAGGAGGCAAACGAGCGGTCGGTTTCAAATTGTCAGACGGCATTGACATTCCAAAAGAATTTGAAGGCAAATTCAAGTTTGCCCGCCAACGCTCCAAACTGGCAGGCGAAATCCGTGGGACTTTCTTTGTTGTCAAGGGCGAGTATTTATAGGATGGCAAATCTGGGGAAACCCAGATTTTTTATATAATGACTTGACTTAGAGTTGACTTCAAGGTGTATAATAAGCGAAAACAAAGAAAGGAGCCTGGAATGAATATCAAAGAAGTTAGTGATGTAACAGGTCTATCAGCAGATACCATTCGCTACTATGAGCGGATAGGACTTACTCCCAAAATTGCAAGAAAATCTTCTGGAGTAAGGAATTTTTCGGAAAGTGATGTAGCCATTTTGGAATTTATCCGCTGTTTTAGGAGTGCTGGTATGTCTATTGAGCGCTTGATTGAGTATATGGGCTTGGTGCAGGCAGGAGATAGTACAGTGGAAGCCCGGATTGATTTACTAAAAGAGGAACAGGAAGAACTGCGGTCACGCTTGTCGGAAATTCAGCAAGCTCTAGATCGTTTAGATTATAAAATAGAAAATTACCAGACTATATTAAGAGGTGCAGAGAATCAATTGTTCACAGACGGCGGTAGTTCATTCAAAAAAGGCAGAGGATAACTTCTCTGCCTTTATAATTCATTATTCATTTTTTCTTATAACTTGTTTGGGTTTAAATTTCTTCTTTAGCCCAATTTGAACCAAACGTAGTCCAAGAAAACCCGTCGCACTTGCCAATATGATGGCAACAAAAACAGGAATGCCTACGGATAGATAGACATAACTAGCGATGACTGTTATCAAACTAAAAAATGCGATATTAACAAAAAACAACAATTCCTTTAGACGTTCTTTATTGGTATTTTTTGCCTGATAGGTTTGAAAATTAGCCTTTTTCTCTTTCGGGATATACTCTTCGTACTGGTACTCATGGGACTGATAGTGTCTTAATGCCATATCGTCTCCTTTTCTGCTCCTTAAAGAGTACCATAACATTGCTGAATTTTTATGTCATTTATATTACAATAATGTTACAAGAGAAAAATTAGAAAAGTCTGAATATTAAAATACAGGTAGTCACTTATCAGATATTTCTCTTTTTGATATAATTATCTTTATGGAAAAAATTATCATTACAGCAACAGCTGAAAGTATTGAGCAGGTCAAAGAACTGCTTGCAGCAGGAGTTGACCGTATTTATGTTGGGGAAGAGGATCATGCCCTTCGCATCCCAACAAATTTTACCTATGATGAACTCAGGGAAATAGGAGAGCTAGTTCATAGCGCTGGGAAGGAATTGACGGTCGCTGCCAATGCCCTCATGCACCAAGATATGATGGACAATATCAAACCGTTTATGGAGCTAATGAGGGAAATAAAGGTTGATTATCTGGTTGTCGGAGATACTGGAATTTTCTACATCAATAAACGTGACGGCTACAATTTTAAGCTAATCTATGACACATCTGTCTTTGTGACTTCCAGCCGTCAGATTAACTTTTGGAAAGATCATGGAGCAGTAGAGGCTGTTTTGGCAAGAGAGATTCCATCAGAAGAACTCTTTGATATTGCTAAGAACTTGGAAATGCCAGCGGAAATCTTGGTCTACGGCGCCTCTGTTATTCACCATTCTAAACGAACCTTGTTACAGAATTACTACAATTTTACAAAGGCTGATGAAACAGATTTGTCACGTGGACGTGGACTTTTCTTAGCTGAGCCGAGCGACCCAGATAGCCACTATTCCATTTTTGAAGATAAGCATGGCACCCATATCTTTATCAACAATGACATTGATATGATGACCAAGCTATCAGAATTAGATGAACATGGTTATCATAATTGGAAACTTGATGGTATCTATTGCCCTGGTCAGAACTTTGTTGAAATTGTTAAGCTTTTTGTTCAAGCAAGAGATTTGATTGAAAAAGGCGACTTCACTTATGATCAGGCCTTCCTTTTGGATGAACAGGTACGCAAGCTCCATCCAGCTGAACGTGGCTTGGATACAGGCTTCTACGAATTTGACCGTAATAAGGTTAAATAACAATATTTTTAGCACAATTTATTTACTTTAACCTGGCAGAGTTAGCTCTGTCACTTACTATGTAAGGTCAGAGCACGAAAACGCCTTTGGGCGATTTTCTAAACTCTGCACTAGGTTTCCGAGTGAAACAACATCGTTTACAGTATTCTATCCTGGCAGAGTTAGCTCTGTCACTTACTATGTAAGGTCAGAGCACGAGAACGCCTTTGGGCGATATTCTAAACTCTGCACTAGGTCTCCACATGAAAAATATCGTTTCATGTGGAAACCGTCGCAAATAGAGGAGATTTTACATGACGTCAAAAATATTAAAGCGTCCCGAGGTATTGTCACCTGCTGGGACTTTGGAGAAATTGAAGGTTGCCATTGATTATGGTGCCGATGCTGTCTTTGTCGGCGGTCAGGCCTACGGTCTGCGTAGCCGAGCTGGTAACTTTACCATGGACGAGATGCGGGAAGGGATTGAATATGCCCATGCCCGTGGTGCCAAGGTCTATGTAGCTGCCAACATGGTCACCCACGAAGGCAATGAAGAAGGAGCAGGAGCCTGGTTCCGCGAATTGCGTGACATGGGCTTGGATGCCGTTATCGTATCTGACCCAGCCCTCATCGTTATCTGTGCTACTGAAGCGCCAGGCCTTGAAATCCACCTGTCTACCCAGGCTTCTTCCACCAACTATGAAACCTTTGAATTCTGGAAAGAATTGGGCTTGACTCGTGTCGTCTTGGCCCGTGAAGTGACCATGGAAGAAGTGGCTGAAATCCGCAAACGGACAGACGTTGAGATTGAAGCCTTTGTTCACGGAGCCATGTGTATCTCCTACTCAGGTCGTTGCGTTCTCTCCAACCACATGAGCAAGCGCGATGCCAACCGCGGCGGTTGCTCTCAGTCTTGCCGCTGGAAGTACAACCTCTACGACCTCCCGTTTGGTGAAGAACGCCGTTCGATTAAGGGGGAAATACCAGAGGAGTTCTCCATGTCTGCGGTGGATATGTGTATGATTGACCATATTCCAGACATGATTGAAAACGGGGTCGATAGCCTGAAAATCGAAGGCCGTATGAAATCTGTTCACTACGTATCAACCGTGACCAACTGCTACAAGGCTGCGGTAGATGCCTATCTTGAAAGCCCAGAAAAGTTTGAAGCGATCAAGCAAGACCTGATTGATGAGATGTGGAAGGTTGCCCAACGTGAATTGGCGACAGGTTTCTACTATAGCCCGCCGAGTGAAAATGAGCAGCTCTTTGGAGCCCGCCGTAAGATTCCAGAATACAAATTTATCGCCGAAGTAGTGGCTTTTGACAAGGAAACCATGACCGCAACCATTCGTCAGCGTAATGTTATCAACGAGGGTGACCAAGTAGAATTCTATGGACCAGGATTCCGCCACTTTGAAACTACTATTCAAGACCTTCGTGATTCGACAGGTGAGAAAATTGAACGTGCCAACAAGCCGATGGAACTCTTAACTATTAAGCTGGACCGTGAAATCTATCCTGGTGACATGATTCGTGCCTGCAAATCAGGCCTCATCAACCTCTACCAAGAAGATGGGCAATCTCTAACTATTCGTGCATAAACATAAAAAGGCTGAAATTTCAGCTTCAGAACGTAGATAAACTCTTAAAAATATAAAAATTGAAGAAGTTTGCGAAAGATAGCAAGTCATTAAACTCTTAGAAACATTGATATTTCGGTGTTTCTGAGAGTTTTTAATTTTCAATATAAAGAAAAAAGATTGAAGAAAATTGTCCAAAATGGACTTTTTCTTCAATCTGCAAGGCTGAAATTTCAGCCTTTTGTTTGTTGTTGAGAAGTCTTGATGCTATCTGGAACCAAGGTGACTTTATTGATGTCCTCGATTTTTATAATGCTGGTAACCTGACGTTTGAAATTTTTCATGATAATCCGTTGGCGATCGGTATCATATTTCACAATGTCACCTGTGAAACTACGATCACCATAGATGACATGGACTGCAGCTTTTTTATATAAAGCCAGCTCCAAGTTATTCTTGATTTCTTCCTTGCTATCTGGCTCAATAGACTTAGGAGCTTTGCCATGTTCTAAAAAGACGGTGATCTGCTCGAAAATAACTTCTAAAAACCTCTTCATAGCATAATCCTTTCAAACTTGATATAATTATATTATCTAATTTTTATAAAAATGACAAGCTTTTTCGAATAGATAAGTGAGGAGGTAACAAATGGCAGAATTTACATTTGAAATTGAAGAAAAATTATTGGTCTTATCTGAAAATGATAAAGGATGGACCAAGGAGCTTAATCGAGTATCTTTTAATGGAGCACCAGCCAAGTATGACATCCGAACCTGGAGCCCTGACCATACCAAGATGGGCAAGGGGATCACGCTCAGCAATGAGGAATTCCAAGTTCTACTCGACGCGTTTGCTAATAAATAAATGAAAGAAGCCTAAGCAAAATAGGCTTCTTTTTTGATAACAGGTTGCAATAAACGATGACAAATCATGACTAGTGTAATTTTAGCTAAATCAGGAAGAATGAAAGGCATAACAGTCCATCCGATAGAGTCAGTCCAACTGGCACCTAAAACTAGCTTAAATACAAAACAGCCGATAAGGAAACAGATACTTGTTCCAAGTAGGCAGGCTAGAAAAATTGTGACTGGTGAGGAGTCTGATTTAGTGAGGGCAGAAGTGATGATAGTGTAGAGTAGAAACCCCCATAGAAAGCCCGAGGTCGGTCCTGTGAGTGCAGCAAAGCCACCAGAAAAACCAGCAAAAACAGGTAAACCGATAGCGCCAAGAACTAGATATAAGCTGACACTTGTAATTGCCTCCTTGGGTTTGTATAGACAAGCTACTAAGCCGATAGCTAGGGTTTGTAATGTAAATGGTACAGGTCCGATAGACAGACTGATTTGTGAAAGGGTGGAAATTAAGGCTGTTCCAATAGCGATATAAACAAGAGATTTGATAGAAGTTGTTTTCATTTGTTATCCTCTTAAAATTTTATGGTTAACAAAAATTATAGTGAGATTAGATAAGAAAGTCAATGCTCTTTCATCGGATGTAACAACTCTATAGGTGATTTTTATAACAGCTAATAAGAAACTTATATAGTAAAAAAACAACAAATTATATGTAAAACAACCTATACCTATGCTAGAATAATAAAAAAAAGAAAGTGAGAATTTCTATGACAGAATTACTTGATATTTACCGTACTCTTAAATCTAAAACTTGGGTAGACTTGACTCACCAAATCAATGAAAAGAGCCCGCATTTCCCTGCGCTACCAGCTCTCGAAAAGAAAGCCCTATTTACTCATAAGGATGGCTTCTTTGTCGAACAATTTACGGTTGTGGGGCAGTATGGAACCCATATTGATCCTCCGATTCATTTTGTAGAAGGAGCTCGTTATCTTGATGAGATTGATTTGAAAGATTTACTCCTGCCACTCTACGTTATTGATAAATCAGCTGCTGTTATAGAAAATAATGACTATGAGATAACTAAGCAGGATATTTTAGACTTTGAGGCTGAATATGGTCCGATAGCGCCAGAATCTTTTGTTGCCTTTCGTTCGGATTGGTCAAAGCGCTGGCCTAGTCAAGATGCCATTCGTAATCTAGACGAAGATGGAGTTCAACGTACACCAGGATGGAGTCATGAAGCTCTAGAATATTTGATTGAAGAACGTCAGGTGAAAGCAGTTGGTCATGAAACGTTGGATACCGATTCAGGAGTATCTGCAGCTAAACACGGAGGAAGTTTACCAGAAGAATACTATCTCCTATCAAAAGATATTTATCAGTTGGAAGTATTGGCAAACTTGGATCAGGTACCACCGACAGGTGCATTGATTTCAATCGCTTTTCCTCATTGGGAGAAGGCTTCGGGTTCACCAGTGCGAGCAATTGCTATATTACCATAAGAAAAAGTCCAGACAGTGCTGACCTTCATGTCTGGACTTTTTCAATTGAGTTAACGCATAGTAACAAATTCTTCAGAACCTGTCGGATGGATGGCGACAACGGCATCAAATTCTTCTTTTGTAGCTCCCATTTTGATAGCAACTGAGAATCCTTGAATCATTTCATCGACACCATAGCCAATGCCGTGTAAACCGACAACCTGTTCATTCTCGCCAACTGTGACTAATTTAAACTTAGCCATTTGGCGATTGTTTGCTAGGGCAGTGTACATAGAGGTAAAGGCTGAAGTATAGACTTTTACATTGTCCTGACCGTATTGGGCAATCGCTTCGTCCTCAGTTAGACCAACGGTTCCGATAGCGGGGTGAGAAAAGACGACAGTTGGGATGGTTGTGTAATCCATTTTTGCGGTTGGTTTATTGTTAAATAAACGTTCTGCCAAAAGGCGACCTGCCTTGATTGCAACGGGTGTTAATTCTTTTTCACCAGTCACATCACCGAGGGCATAGATGCCTGGTACAGCTGTTTCTTGGTATTCATTGACAGAAATATGTCCTGAAGAAGTAAGTTGAACACTAGTTGCTTCTAGGTTGAGTTTGTCAATATTTGGTTTACGTCCAATTGCCCAAAGGACCTTCTGAGCAATATGGTTACTACCGTCAGCAAAGTTAATCTGGATTTGTCCATCATCAGTTTTTTCAAGACTGACAGGAGTTTTCCCAGTATGGAGTGGAAGGTTGGTACGTTGCATTTCTTCCATCAAGGCATCAACAATGTAGGTATCAAAGCTACGAAGAGGGCGATTTCCACGAACAAAGAGGTCAGTTTGGACACCGAGTCCATGTAGGAGACCAGCCATTTCTACAGCGATATAACCAGCACCAATCACAGCCACAGAAGAAGGTAATTCTTCCCATGCAAAGACATCGTCAGATACAATCCCTAGCTCACTACCAGGAATAGCAGGGACTACCGGTTTGGCGCCAGTTGCGATGACAATGTGTTTTGCACGAATCAGCTCACCATTGACTTCAACTGTTTGATTATCCACAAAACGTGCGAAACCCTGGATAACTTCTACTCCGTTATTGTTAAAAGTATTACCGTAGGATGCGCGTGAACGCTCAATATAGGCTTCGCGATTTTTACGCAAGGTGGCAAAATCAAATTTTACATCCTGGCTGGTAAAACCATACTCAGGTCCATAGTGGTGAATGGCTTCAGCTACTTGAGAACCGTACCACATGATTTTTTTAGGAACACAGCCAAGGTTAACACAGGTTCCGCCAAGGTGGCTTCCTTCGATCACAGCAGCCTTAGCCCCATAGATAGCAGCACGGTTCATAGTAGCAATACCGCCGCTGCCTCCACCAATGGCAATAATATCAAATTCTTTCATGAGTTTTTCTCCTCTAAATGATAATTATCTTCATTCTATCGTTTTTTTACTTATCAATCAAAAATCCGCTACGTTCTCTTACAAAATTGTAAGTAGGAAAAATACCGAACTTTTTGTAAAATGATTAAGAAAACACTTGCAAAAAAACGTGTATTTGTGTATTATAAAGACAATACAAAATAAATATGTTTTGAATTAGAAAAGGAGTATCATATGTTAAAGACAAAGAAGGCTAAAATTGCTTTGTTCAGTGGTCTCAGTGTTGCGGCTGTCGCCTTAATTGGTGGTGCCTTGGTATTTGGAGGTGTATTAGGTGGTTCCTCACCGACTTCTACAGAGCAAGTTGCGACCAGTTTGACCTATACAGTAGCTAAAGAGGGATCGATTGCTTCATCGACCTTATTGACAGGAACGATTTCTGCAGCAGATGAACAATACGTTTACTATGATCCTTCAAAAGGAGATTTGAGCGAGGTCTTAGTTGAGCCAGGAACTCAGGTTGAAGTAGGAACACCATTGATTCGCTATGATGCAACAGAATTGCAGTCTGCTTTGGATACTGCTGTTCGTGGGCGTGATAAGATTGGACGTCAGATTTATGATTTGAGAAACAATGGTCAGACTGTTCAAACAACGGGTGATGCTGCAACAGATGAAGCGGCAACAGCTGCAGCTCAACGTTCAGTAGATATGCAGTTGGCAGACTTGAATGATTCGTACGCAGATGCACAAGCTGCTGTGGATAAAGCGTATACAGCCTTGCAAGAAGCTACAGTTACAAGTACAGTAGCTGGTACAGTTGTGGAAGTGAATAAATCTGTCTCAAAAAGTTCAACATCTAGCCAGACAGTGGTTCATATCGTCAACCAAGGTAGCTTACAAGTTACAGGTAATTTGACAGAATACGATTTGGCAAACATTGCGGTTGACCAAGAAGTAAAATTGACTAGTAAGGTATACCCTGATAAGTCCTGGACAGGTAAAATCACCTATATCTCCAACTATCCCTCAACTGAACAAACTGCTAGTGTAGCAACAGGAACTAGTGGTGGCTCAGGTGCCAAATATCCTTTCAAGGCTGCTTTGACCAGTGAATTGGGTGAATTGAAGCAAGGTTTTACAGTTAATATTGAAGTTGTTAATACTACCAATCATATTTTAATTCCTGTAACAGCAGTTGTTCCAGAAGAAGATAAAAACTTTGTATGGACAATTGTGGAAGGGAAGGCTAAAAAAGTAGAGGTTACCCTTGGAAATGCAGATGCTCTCAATCAAGAGGTGACAGCAGGTATTGCAGCAGGAGATCAGGTCATTACTATTCCAACTCCAGACCTTGAAGAAGGAAAAGAGGTTGAAGCCAATGAAGAACCAACTTATTAGATTAACCAATATCAATAAATCCTATAAAAACGGTGACCAAGAACTTCGTGTCCTCAAAGATATTGATTTAGAGGTGGAAGAGGGAGAATTTTTGGCTATTATGGGACCGTCTGGTTCAGGGAAATCAACCTTGATGAATATTATCGGGCTATTGGATCGTTCCAGTTCAGGGAACTATTGGTTAGAAGGTGAAGAAGTTAGTCAACTGTCTGAGAAGAAATTAGCCTCCGTCCGCAATGACCAGATTGGCTTTGTTTTCCAACAATTCTTTCTATTATCCAAACTCAATGCCCTTCAAAATGTTGAGTTACCTTTGATTTATGCAGGGGTTCCAGCCAATCAACGAAAAAAATTAGCCAAGCGATACTTAGAAAAAGTCGAATTGGCAGAACGGATGACCCACCTACCGTCAGAATTGTCAGGTGGTCAGAAACAACGGGTTGCCATTGCGCGTGCATTGGTCAATACACCAGCTATTATCTTGGCAGATGAGCCAACAGGTGCCTTGGATACCAAGACAGGTGAGCAAATCATGGAACTCTTGACAGAGTTGAATAATGAAGGAAAGACCATTATCATGGTTACACACGAGCCTGAGATTGCTGCCTATGCCAAACGTAAAATCGTTTTGCGTGACGGTGTCATTACAGAAGATAGTAGAAGGGAGGAGGTATAGATGGAAAATTGGAAATTTGCCCTCAAGTCTATCCTAGCCCATAAGATGCGTTCTCTTTTGACTATGTTAGGTATTATCATCGGTGTGGCCTCTGTTGTGATCATTGTAGCAATGGGAACAGGTATGTCTAAGAGTATTGAAAAGTCTCTGGCTGGTGATCAGAATAATGTTCAGGTCTACTTTACTCCCTTTGTTGGAACTGAAGAACAAACTCAGGGTGCATTTACGTACACAGTTCCTGGCGAGGCTTCTGAAGAACAGGAGCCAGATGTAACGGACACAATGTTAAAGGGGCTTTTGGAAATCGATGGGCTCAGTGGCTACTACATTAGTGCTTCAAGTACCTCTACTGTAGCAGCGGGCAATGCGCAAGCTGATAATGTCTTTATTACTGGTGTTAGTCAATCCTATTTTGACATAAAGGCATTAGAAATCTTGGCTGGCCGTCGTTTCACAGCTAACGATTACAGCCGATTTTCCCGTATTATCATGTTGGATGTTGCACTTGCTGAGAAACTTTTTGGTTCAGCAGAAGCGGCCCTTAACCAAATCGTCAGTGTCAATGCCAATTCTTACCTTGTAGTTGGTGTTTACAAAGATCCCAAAGCAGGTACTTCCCTCTATGGTTTCAACTCAGGCGGAAATGCCATTATGACCAATACGCAACTAGCTGCTGAAATGGGTACCAAGGAAAATAGTGGGCTCTATGTCCATGTAGAAGATGTGAGTAGAGCTGCTGAGGTTGGTCAGGCTGCCGCAGCATACTTGACCAACATTACAGGTCTAAAGGAAGCCCGTTATGATATCTATGATATGTCAGCTATGTTAGATGATTTTAAGAACCAAATGTCAGGTGTCACTACGTTTATCGGTGCTGTTGCAGGAATTTCACTTCTTGTAGGTGGTATCGGTGTTATGAACATCATGTTGGTATCTGTGACTGAGCGGACACGTGAAATCGGTCTTCGTAAAGCTCTGGGGGCAACCCGAGGAAATATCTTGATGCAGTTCTTGATTGAAGCTATGGTCTTGACCACTTTAGGTGGAGCAATCGGTTTAGCTATCGCTCAAGCCATTGTGTTTATTCTCAACGCCACAAAGGTTATGGGAGAGATGACAGCTGAAATCTCAATACCGGTTGTATTAGGAAGTTTAGCATTTTCAGCAGCAGTCGGAATTGTCTTCGGCGTTCTTCCTGCTAATAAGGCTTCTAAGCTTGATCCAATTGAGGCATTACGTTACGAATAATTGATTGAAACGATTAGGTTTTCCTAGTCGTTTTATTATTTGAGCAAATTCCTTGACAATATCACTAGTTAGTAATAAAATAAGACCATCAAATAAGTAAGAGATGTAAAGGAGAACACATCATGGTAGAATTAGGTATTTCAACATTTGGCGAAACAACTCCACTAGAAAAAACAGGGGAGACTTACAGCCACGACGAGCGGATTCGTCAGCTAGTCAAAGAGATCGAGCTAGCAGATGCGGTGGGGCTTGATGTCTATGGGATTGGGGAACATCACCGAGAAGATTTTGCGGTTTCTGCACCTGAGATTGTGCTGGCAGCTGGTGCCGTCAATACCAAGCATATCAAGTTAACATCAGCAGTTTCTATCCTTTCCTCCATGGATCCTGTGAGACTTTACCAGCAGTACACCACCATTGATGCTTTGTCAAATGGCAGAGCGGAAATCATGGCGGGTCGGGGTTCCTTTACCGAGTCATTCCCCTTGTTTGGTTATGATCTCCACGACTATGAAGAACTCTTCGATGAAAAGCTAGATATGCTTCTGGAAATCGATAAGGAAACCAATCTCAAGTGGGATGGGCATTTTACCCAGTCTGTCGATAATAAGCCAGTCTATCCACGTCCTGTTCAGGAAGATTTTCCCGTTTGGGTAGCAACTGGGGGCAATGTAGAGTCCACCATCAAGATTGCTAAGAAAGGCCTGCCAATCGTTTATGCTGTCATTGGTGCAGGTGCCCATCGCTTTAAACCTTTAGTCGATGCTTATCGCAAGGTTGCTCGCAACTCAGGTCATGATCCAAAGAAAACGAAAGTTGCAGCCCATTCCTGGGGTTGGATTGCAGACGACCATGACAAGGCTGTGGAAGAATACTATCATCCAACCAAAGTAATTACGGACAATATTGCCAAAGACCGCCCACATTGGAGCGAGATGACCAAGGCGCAATATCTCTACTCTCTGACAGACGAAGGAGCAACCATCGTCGGAGATCCAAAACGAGTCGCTGAAAAAATTATCAAGACTATTGAAACACTTGACTTGGACCGTTTCTTCCTCCATCTCCCAATCGGTTCAATGTCACATGAAGATGTCCTCCGTGCTATCGAACTCTACGGAAAAGAAGTTGCGCCAATTGTCCGAGATTATTTTGCAAAAAAAGAAGAGAATCAGTCCCAAGACTGATGAGATAGTTGATAGGATGAGTTATACTCCCATCTTTGATAGTTTGAAACGACAAAAACCTCCCTAACCCTATGCATATCAAGGGTTTAGCGAGGTTCTTTTTGTATATCAAAAATGCGTACTTTTTCCCGATTTTGATGATTTTAAAAAATTTTTCATCTTTTTTTCG
>NZ_WCJE01000010.1 GCF_016743335.1 Streptococcus suis
AGCTGTTGAGGATAAAAATAATGAAATTACTACCATTCCTCGCCTCTTGCGTCAGCTAGCCCTTCGTAAGAGTGTTGTTACGATGTGAAATGGTTGAGCCAACGATATTCGAAATGGAAAAACTTCGTGGGATTGGGATGGCTAAGAATACCATTGATAAAGACGGTATCATCACGGAAGAAGTTCGTTACTTTATCCTTAGTTTCAAGGGTGATGTGCGGACTTTTTCTCAGGTTGTTTGCGGTCATTGGTCGGTTGAGAGCCTACATTGGTTGTTAGATGTGGTTTACCGAGAAGATAAGAACCAAACCTTAGATAAACGAGCGGCCTTCAATCTGAACGCTATTCGTAAAGTTTGTCTTCATCTCTTACAAAACATGATATTTCCTAAAGAAAAGCTGAGTTATCGTCGCAAACAACGCTATATTTCTGTCCATTTGGAGGATTATTTGCCGCAATTATTTGGACATCGAGGATAAGGTGCTTGTATAAAGGTAGATACTAAGTTTAAAGCAGTTATTTCCAGGGACAAAAGGAGAGAAGAAATTTTTCGGAAATTTTTCATGCGTATGACGTGCAGGATTGGTAGTCCTGCTTTTTTCTTTCCTGATTTCATGATATAATGGTAAAGATAATTTATTGACATGGAGAAATGACATGAGCTTCTACAATCACAAGGAAATCGAGCCCAAATGGCAGGAATTTTGGGCGAAAAATCACACTTTTAAGACGGGAACAGATGCGGACAAGCCAAACTTTTACGCCCTAGATATGTTCCCTTATCCGTCTGGTGCGGGATTGCACGTTGGTCACCCAGAGGGTTATACTGCGACCGACATTCTCAGCCGTTACAAGCGTGCCCAAGGTTACAACGTTCTTCACCCAATGGGTTGGGATGCCTTTGGTTTGCCAGCAGAGCAATACGCTATGGATACGGGCAATGACCCAGCTGACTTTACAGCAGAAAACATTGCCAACTTCAAACGTCAGATTAACGCCCTTGGCTTTTCTTACGACTGGGACCGCGAGGTTAATACGACAGACCCTAACTACTACAAGTGGACTCAGTGGATTTTCACTAAGTTGTATGAAAAAGGCCTAGCCTACGAGGCAGAAGTGCCTGTAAACTGGGTAGAGGAATTGGGAACTGCTATCGCCAACGAAGAGGTCCTTCCTGACGGAACGTCTGAACGTGGTGGCTACCCAGTTGTCCGCAAGCCAATGCGTCAATGGATGCTGAAAATCACTGCCTATGCAGAGCGTTTGCTCAATGACTTGGAAGATGTTGATTGGCCAGAGTCTATCAAGGACATGCAACGCAACTGGATTGGTAAGTCAACCGGTGCCAATGTGACTTTCAAGATTAAGGACACAGACAAGGACTTCACAGTCTTTACTACCCGTCCTGACACCCTTTTTGGTGCGACTTATGCTGTTCTTGCTCCTGAGCACGACTTGGTGGATAGCATTACCTCATCAGAGCAGGCAGAAGCTGTGGCAGAGTACAAACGCCAAGCCTCTCTTAAATCAGACCTTGCTCGTACAGACCTGGCTAAAGACAAGACAGGTGTTTGGACTGGTGCCTACGCCATTAACCCTGTGAACGGTAAAGAAATTCCAATCTGGATTGCCGACTATGTACTGGCAAGCTACGGAACAGGTGCTATCATGGCTGTTCCTGCTCATGATGAGCGTGACTGGGAATTTGCTAAACAATTTGGGTTAAAAATTATTCCTGTTTTGGAAGGTGGCAATGTAGAAGAAGCACCTTATACAGAAGACGGTGCCCACATCAACTCAGACTTCCTAGATGGTCTCAATAAGGAAGAAGCTATTGCCAAAATGGTGGCTTGGTTGGAAGAAAATGGTGTCGGTCAAGAGAAAATTTCTTACCGCCTCCGCGACTGGCTCTTCAGCCGCCAGCGTTATTGGGGTGAGCCAATTCCAATCATCCACTGGGAAGACGGTACTTCCACAGCAGTACCAGAAAATGAGTTACCTCTGGTATTGCCAAAAACCTCAGACATCAAGCCTTCAGGTACAGGCGAATCACCGCTTGCTAACTTGACAGACTGGTTAGAAGTGACACGGGAAGACGGCGTAAAAGGTCGCCGTGAGACCAACACTATGCCACAATGGGCGGGCTCTAGCTGGTACTACCTCCGCTACATCGACCCGCACAACGATGAGAAATTGGCAGACGAAGAGCTTCTCAAGGCTTGGTTGCCAGTGGACATCTACATCGGTGGTGCTGAGCACGCAGTCCTTCACTTGCTTTATGCTCGCTTCTGGCATAAGTTCCTTTACGACCTCGGTGTTGTGCCGACTAAAGAGCCATTCCAAAAACTCTTTAACCAGGGCATGATTTTGGGAACTAGCTATCGCGACAGCCGTGGTGCGCTTGTAGCGACCGACAAGGTGGAAAAACGCGACGGATCCTTCTTCAACATCGAAACTGGTGAGGAGTTGGAGCAGGCACCTGCTAAGATGTCTAAGTCTCTTAAAAACGTGGTTAACCCAGATGATGTGGTAGAGCAATTCGGTGCGGACACTCTCCGCGTTTATGAAATGTTCATGGGGCCACTTGATGCGTCAATCGCCTGGTCAGAAGAAGGTCTCGAGGGCAGCCGTAAGTTCCTTGACCGTGTTTATCGCCTCGTGACTACCAAGGAGCTTGTGGCGGAAAATAGCGGAGCGCTTGATAAAGTTTACAATGAAACTGTGAAGACAGTGACTGAGCATATTGAAGACTTGAAATTCAACACGGCTATCGCCCAGCTCATGATTTTTGTCAACGCAGCCAACAAAGAAGACAAGCTCTACGTCGAATACGCCAAAGGCTTTGTCCAATTGATTGCTCCATTTGCACCACACTTGGCAGAAGAACTCTGGCAAGGTCTGGAAGCAACAGGCCAGTCAATCAGCTATGTCGCATGGCCAACATATGATGAAAGTAAGCTGGTAGAAAGCGAAGTGGAAATCGTTGTCCAAATCAAGGGCAAGGTAAAAGCTCGCTTGACCGTAGCCAAAGACCTGTCACCAGCAGAGCTTGAAAAAGTTGCCCTTGCGGACGAAAAAGTCCAGGCTGAAATCGCTGGTCAAACAGTGGTGAAGGTGATTAGTGTACCAAATAAGTTGGTTAATATTGTTGTGAAGTAACCAATTTATTTGCTCATTTCCTACCTCCAACAGTCTATCCGCAGACTGTTGGAGCCAAACAAACTTGTCAATATCGTTACCAAATAACGCTTGCCTCGTTTGTTTGTCTATTTCCAACCTCCAACAGTTCACTGGACTGTTGGAGCCAACTAAATTGGTTAATATTGTTGTGAAATAAATGTAAATAATAAGAAAACGACTTCCGTATTGGAGGTCGTTTTTGGCTGTCTTGAGGGGAGTTTCCTTTATATTACGGAAAAAGACAGGAAGTGTACGCGTTTACAAAAGGTAGAAACAGGAATATAATAAGAATATATGAATAAAAAAGGAGAACAGGTCGTGAAATCAATCAAATTAGTCACGCTCGGTGGCGGATCGAGCTATACTCCTGAGCTAGTTGAAGGGATGATTTTGCGGCATCAGCAACTACCCATTCGAGAATGGTGGTTTGTAGATGTTGAAGCTGGGGTGGAAAAGCAGAAGATAGTTGTTGATTTGGCACGTCGAATGGTCAGAATGGCTGGATTAGACTGGAAAATAGAGGAGACACTGGATCGAAGGGCTGCTTTGAAGGGAGCAGACTTTGTGACATCTCAGTTCCGAGTTGGTCAGTTACAGGCACGCTATATCGATGAGACAATTCCTCTAAGTCATGGTCTACTTGGACAGGAAACCAATGGGGCAGGTGGCATCTTTAAGGCATTTCGGACCATAGAGGCTTACAAGGGTATCATTGTAGATATGAAAGATCTATGTCCAGATGCTTGGTTGATTAATTTTACCAATCCTGCAGGCATAGTAACGGAAGCGATTGTTAATGAACTGCAGTGGAACAGGGTGATTGGCTTATGCAATATTCCGATTGGTCAGAAAAAGACGGCAGCTCAGATTTTGAATTTGCCTGAGGAATCGATTCAAACCAATCATGTTGGATTAAACCATTTCCATTTTCATGAAGTTTGGGATCAGACTGGCCAGAATCGTACTGGTGAGGTCATGGAAGCTTTATACGGTAACTCAAGAGGGAATCAGGAGGTTGTTAAAAATATTACCAATTTAGATTTTTCATTCCCCTTCTTGCAGTCGATTGGTCTGTTGCCCTGTGATTACCACCGTTACTACTTTTTAGAAAAGGAGATGTTGGCAGATACCTTAGACCAGTATCGTCAAGGGAAGGTGCGGGCTCAGGTTGTTCAAGAGGTCGAAGAAGAGTTGTTTGAGCTCTACAGGGATTCAAATTTGGACTATAAGCCTAAGCAATTGGAGCAACGTGGTGGTGCTTATCACAGTGATGTTGCCTGTCAACTCATTTGTGCTATATACAACGATAGCAAGGAAATTATGACGGTTTCGACGGTTAATAGGGGAGTGATTTCTTATCTGCCAGAGGATTGCGTAGTTGAAGTCTCATCTGTCATTACTGCCCAGGGTGCGCTTCCTTTGGTATGTCCCAAAACACCGATGGTGGTCAGGGGATACTTGCAGCAAATGAAGCAAATGGAGTTGGCAACTGTTGGGGCTGCAATGACAGGAGACTACGCTTTGGCTTTACAGGCTTTTGCTCTCAATCCTCTGATTCCGAATGGAGAATTGGCAGAGCGTGTCTTACAAGAATTACTAGTGGCACATGAGGCGTACTTGCCACAATTTAGGAGTGTCATCGATCAGATAAAGAAGAAAGGAATTGGTTATGACAGAGGATAAGGTAGTTTATCATTTTCCAGAAGGTTTTTTGTGGGGGACTTCTACATCGGGTCCGCAGAGTGAGGGAACTGAGCTGGGCGATGGAAAAGGACAGAATAATTGGGACTACTGGTACAGCATTGAGCCAGAACGTTTCCATGGGAAAGTAGGTCCAGAGAGGACTTCCACTTTCTATAAGAATTTCAAAAAGGATATCGAGTTATTGGTTGAAACTGGACACACAGTATTTAGGACATCGATTCAGTGGTCGCGGTTATTTCCAAAGGGTGTTGGAGAGGTTAATCAGGAGGCTGTGACTTTTTATCGTTCTGTATTTTCTTTGATAAAAGAAAAAGGGATTCAGCTGTTTGTTAATCTCTATCATTTTGATCTTCCCTATGCTTTACAGGAGCAAGGAGGCTGGGAGAACAAGGACATTGTTTGGGCATATGAAGCCTATGCTCGTACTTGTTTTGAATTGTTTGACGACCTAGTAGATCGTTGGATTACCTTTAATGAGCCGATTGTTCCAGTTGAGTGTGGCTATCTAGGGGATTATCATTATCCTTGTAAGGTAGATGCCAAGGCGGCGGTTGCTGTTGCCTACCATACTCAGTTGGCTAGTTCCTTGGCAGTAAAAGCCTGTCATGAAGTGAATTTGGAGAAGAAAATTGCAATTGTCCTGAATCTGACACCGGCCTATCCTCGAAGTGAGCATCCTGATGATGTCAAGGCAGCTAAAATAGCTGAGCTCTTCCAAACCAAGAGCTTCTTAGATCCTTCTGTATTGGGAGAATACCCGAGGGACTTGGTTGACTTGATTGAGGAATACGGATTGAGTCCTGAAACCAGCGAGGAAGAGCTGGCGATTATTAGGGAAAATCGGGTAGATTTTTTAGGTGTCAACTATTACCAACCCCTTCGTGTACAGGCACCGACAAAGGTTTGGAAAGAGGGAGAGGTTTTGACTCCAGAGCACTTCTTCGCACCTTACGATATGCCAGGGAAAAAAATCAATCCGCATCGAGGCTGGGAAATCTATGAAAAAGGAATCTACGATATCGCAATCAATATTCGGGACCAATACAACAATATTGAGTGGTTAGTCACTGAAAATGGTATGGGAGTAGAGGGTGAAGCGGCTTTCCGACAAGATGAGGTCATTCAGGATGATTATCGGATTGAATTTATCGAAGATCACTTGATAGAATTACATCGGGCTATTGAGGAAGGGGCTAACTGTAAAGGTTATATGTTGTGGACCTTTATTGATTGTTGGTCTTGGCTCAATGCCTACAAAAATCGTTATGGGCTGGTCGAGTTGGATTTGGAGACTCAGGAGCGCAGGATTAAGAAATCGGGACGTTGGTTTAAGGCGCTGAGTGATGCCAATGGATTTAGTCGTTAGGAGGAGCAATGGTTCAATTTGGTTTTTCAATCTATCCAGAAAACTATTCTCTGGAAGAGTCTAAGGCTTATATAGACTTGCTGGGGCGTTATGGAGCACAGCGAATGTTTATGAGCCTCTTGCAGCTTGGGGGGAATGCCCAAGAAGCCTTGCAACTCTATCGGGACTTGATTGCCTATGCTCGTCAGTTGGGGATAGTCGTGATTGCGGATCTTAGCCCGAGTTTTATAGAGGCACAGGGCTGGCAGAAATCACTCATTGAAGAAGCCCATGGTTTAGGGCTGACAGGGATTCGTCTGGACGAGGCCTTGCCTTTGGAGGAGATTGTCAGCTTGACACAGAATCCTTACGGGCTCAAGATTGAACTAAATCTGAGTACCGATAAGGTCTTACTGACGCAACTGCTAGCTAGTGACGCAAATAGGGATAACATTGTTGCCTGTCATAATTTCTATCCTCACGCCTATACAGGACTATCAGAAGAACATTTTTTAGAAATGTCTTCTTTCTATCACCAAGAAGGCATACAGACGGCAGCTTTTGTGACTGCCCAGTCTGCAACGGAAGGGCCTTGGCCCTTGTCAGAAGGTCTACCTACCTTGGAGGAGCATCGCAACCAGACCTTACCTCTTCAGATTGCCTGGCTCAAGGCGACAGGTTTGATTGACTGTATTCTCATCTCCAATCAGTTCATCTCGGAGGAGGAGCTCCAGTCTATTCAATCTATCTTGGAAGAAGAGGACATTTGTTTACCTGTAGAACTTACTGGGCAAGTGACAGCTGTGGAGCGGGAAATCATTGAGTTTGATCATGTTTATCGTGGGGACGTTTCAGCTTACCTACTTCGGTCGACCATGCCCCGTGTTGTCTACAAGGATGCGACCATTCCTGCACATACAGATGGGGAAACGCTTGTGCAGCGAGGGGATGTCTTGATTGACAATGATCTATATGGTCGTTACAAGGGAGAGTTACAAATAGCTTTGAGGGAGTTCACCGTTAGTTCAAAAGTGAATCGGGTTGGACGAATTTGCCCTGACTATCTGCCCTTGCTCGCTTTTATCAAGCCTTGGCAATCCTTTCGATTGCGAATCGTTGCGTCCGATTCCTTTCATTAACAATACGGAAAAAAAGAGAACCCTTGTAGCCTGAGGATATGCTACAATAGAAATATAAAAATATGTTTTTATCAACAGGCTCTAGCTTACTAGTCTTGTTATATTTCGTATAAATCTTGCGGAGAGGAGGGAGTATGCTATCTAAAAAAGAAGTTCGTCTGGCAGATTATTTACTGACAAAACAAGGGGACTTTGTATCTAGTATAGAACTGGCAAAGGCTTTGGGTGTCAGTGATCGAACAGCAAGAAAGTATGTCCAACAACTCTCTCTTTCGCTAGAGGCTAGCGGTGCTTCTATTTTGTCCAAACAAAGTAAGGGCTACTGTTTGCTGGTAGAGAGACCGGTTGAGTTTGAAATGTTTTGGCAAGAACAGCTACGGTTGAAAAAGCAGGTGACGGACTTACGGCAACTGGAGGAAGCGACGGACCGACAACGGTATGTTTTAAGTAAGTTATTATTTGAAAATCCAATTCAGTCCATGGATCGTTTGCAACGAGAGCTGTTTATCGGAAAAACAACCCTGCATTCTATCATCGCGGATATTCGCAATTTATTTGCTCCTTACCAACTGGAACTGTTGTTCACACGGAGGGGGGTAGAATTAAGCGGGGAGGAGCCTGCTATTCGGCACTTCATCATGGATTACTTTTTTGGACAAGGGAATGGTCAGTCTCTTTATGGTTTGGTGGAAAATCAGCTCCTGCCAGACATTCGGTTTACAGACCTGATGTTGATTGTCTTGGATGAGTGCCGCGATGCCAAACTTCGCCTGTCTGACTTTGTGATGCAAAACCTGGTTCTTCATATCGCTCTGCTCTTACAACGAATGAAGGGAGGAGCTAGTTTAGAGCGATTTCCAATATCTGATCAGATTCAATCTTCCAAGGAGTATCAGGTTGCTGGACGAATTATCAAACGAATTGAAACAGAGTTTCAAGTGGCGATTCCTGTAGAAGAAGCTAACTATATTGCTCTACACCTGAAGGTAAAGTTGACAGGAAATCCCAGTCAGCTTTCAGACTTGGAGGACGGTTTGGAGGAAGAAGTAGAAAGTTGTTTACAGACTCTCTCTCAGTTGACTGGTCTGGATTTGTTAAAAGATCGACAGCTTTTCAAGGGGATTGTCGCTCATTTGCTTCCCTTACGGACGCGGTTGGAGCACCAGATTCAGTTGGCTAATCCCTTGGTGGCTGATATCCAGAGGGATTATATAGAAGTATTTGAGCTGACCAAGCAAGCTTTTGCTTCTATGCCCACCTTGTTGGCCTATAGCATTTCGGATGACGAATGGGCCTACCTGACCCTGCATGTATTGGCTGCAATTGAGCGATACGAGGGGCGGAAAAAGTTGCGGGTATTGGTCGTCTGTGCGACCGGAATTGGAAGCGCTTTAATGTTGCGAAATCGTTTGGAAAAGGAATTTGCAACAAGCTTGGAAATTGCAGATGTTGTGAGTTACTACGAGGTAACAGAGGAACGTTTAAGAGATGTAGACCTGATTATTTCTTCGATTAGCTTGTCCAATTTAATTTTCCTGACACCTGTTATCACCGTCAGTGTTTTCCTATCGGAGCAGGATATCGAGGCAATTCGTTCCTATCTTCAACAAGTGACACCTGTCCGAGTTGAGCAGAACGAGGCTTTGCCTATGGAGGAAGAGCAGGCGAGACAGATTGCAGAGGCTGTATTTTCACCCTTGCGAATAGTCTCTTTAGACAAAAAGATGAGTCGAGATAGGACCTTGTTGCAACTAATAGCGTGCTTGGATGAAGCCAAGGAATCAGGCTTTGTGGAACATTTTAGGGAACAGGTAAATGTGAGAGAGTCCTATAGCTCGGTCGTTTTTGGAGAACTATTGGCCTTTCCGCATCCAGCTATTCCCCTGACCTTCTCAGAGCAGATTGTGGTTGGAGTTTGTAAGGAAGCGGTTGAATGGGAAGAGGGGAAGAAGGTGCAGTTTATCTTTCTTCTATCCCCGTCTAAAGGGCGGAATCCGCATCTGAAGTATATTTCACCTTGTCTGGTTGCATTTATTCAAGACAGGTCTTTGCAAGAAAGGCTAGTGCAAAATCCTAGCTATCAGGAATTAGTCGATATATTTATTCCCTTGATTCAGAAACAGGGGTAGGAGGAGTTTTTTATGAAACAAATTATGTTAGTGTGCAATGCTGGTATGTCTACTAGTATGTTGGTGACCAAGATGCAGAAAGCCGCAGAAGAAAAGGGGATAGAGGCAACGATTTGGGCAGTCCCTGTGTCAGAAGCTGATAGTGAAGTTAGTCAAAAGGAGATTGATGTCCTTTTGCTAGGTCCACAGGTTAAATTTTTGCTAAATGACTACAAGGCTAAGTTCGAGCCTGCAATCAAGGTTGATGCAATCAATATGATGGATTATGGAGTGATGAATGGTGCTAAGGTGCTCGATGCTGCTTTGGCACTAATGGAGGACTAGTATGAACTCTCCGGAATACTTAGAAGCGATTATGGGGCTTATTATGTATGGGGGAGAGGCAAAGGGCTATGCTGTTCAGGCGATTCAAGCGGCCAAGCAGGAGGATTTCCAGACGGCAGAGCACTTGCTTCAAGAAGCAAACACCTCCCTAAATATTGCCCATAAGTCACAAACAGGTCTACTAGCCCAAGAGGCTGGTGGGCAAACGGTGGAAGTGACCTTGCTAATGGTGCATGGACAGGACCACTTGATGAATGCCTTGACATTTATTGATATGGCCAAGGAAGTAGTGGAGCTCTATAAGCGTTTAGCTGAACAAAAGAATTGTGGCTAGGCTACCTTATTGGATAACGGAGGTAGGAGGATAGGTATGAAAATCAAAAAAATAGGACAGGTTCCAATTGAACAATTATTTGCTGCGATTGGTCGGTCCTTGAAAGAGGATTATCAGCAAAATACTGGACGTCCTCTTCTTGATCAAGATATCCAGGAGGGTTTGACCTATGTAAAAACATTTGGAGACAAAGGAGAGCATAGTGTCAAGGTGCGTGTAGAGGAATTTCTTGCTCCCTATCGTTATGCTGTTTGCTTTCATTCCAATCGAGGAAAAGAGCATATCTGCTATGATTTGCACGCTTTGGGGGACAATCAAACAGAGATTGAATACTCTTATGAAATGGAAGCGGCAGACTTATTTATGAGAGGGAACTACTTTTTAATGGAGAAAGTCTTCTCTAAGAGTTTGAAACGGCAGACAGATGCTCAATTAGAAGCACTGATTCGGTATTCTAAAGAAGGTGCTTCGACATCGTGATTTTGTTTATACAACAATAAAAAAATAGAAAAGGAGACAGATTATGTCAAATATTTCTGAAAAGTTCATGGAAATATCAGGAAAAATCGGCTCGCAACGTCATTTGATAGCTATACGTGATTCCTTTATTTCCATGATGCCGATTACAATGGCTGGTACGGTAGCCGTCCTGCTCAATGTCTTTTTGAGGGATATTCCAAACAATATGGGTTGGACAGGTTTTGCAGAGGCTATGCAGCCTGTTATTAACATCAATGGCTATGTTTATTTTGGAACCATTGGGATTATGGCACTTGTTTTTGCCTTTGCTTTTGGTTACAACTTGTCTTTGATGTACAAGGTCAATCCTCTTGCAGGCGGTTTGATTTCCTTTGCATCATTCATCTCTACTATTCCTCAAAGTGTAACGATTTCCACTGCTTTAGACGGAGTTGATAAGTCAGTTGTTTCTGCTTTGGAAGGTTTGGGATTATCCATTGTGACGACAGATGGAGTTTCAGCCTTGGAAACAAGCCAGTGGGGAGCTATCGCATTGAAATATGGCGGTGCAACAGGTTTGTTTACAGCATTGTTTATTGGATTTCTCGCCACATGGGTCTATGCAAGTCTTGTAAAACGGAATGTCATTATTAAATTGCCAGATTCTGTTCCACCGGCAGTTAATAAGGCCTTTGCTGCTATTATCCCAGGTACTGCTGCAATTTATGCGTCATCCATTGTGGCATATCTTGCATTTACTCTAACAGGACAATCTTTGGGAGATTTAGTATCAACTTATATTCAACTGCCATTACTTGGTCTGTCACAAGGTCTTGGGTCAGTCATTCTTTTAACTTTCCTTGTACAACTTTTTTGGTTCTTCGGCCTGCATGGCCACAATGTCTTGGCGCCAATTATGGACGGAGTCTATATGGTTGCACTAAATGAAAATGCGGCTGCTTATACTGCAACTCATAGTACTGCGAATTTACCGTGGCTTTGGACTCGTGGTTCCTTTGATGCTTATGCTCAAATGGGTGGTTCAGGCGTCACTCTAGCTTTGATTATTGCTATTTTCATTTTCTCAAAACGAGAAGAATACAAAATGGTAGCTAAATTATCTGCTCCAATGGGTGTATTCAATATTAACGAACCAGTTACCTTTGGTATACCAATGGTATTGAATCCACTGTTTGCTATTCCATGGCTAATTGTTCCACCGATTTGTGCAACTATCGCATACTTAGCGACAGCGGCAGGTATAATTCCGCCAGTCTTTGCTCCTGTTCCATGGATTACCCCTCCAGGACTCTACGCTTATCTAGCAACAGGTGGTAACATTATGGCTGCGTTGGTTTCACTATTCAACCTCTTTGTTGCCTTCCTGATTTGGACACCATTTGTTATTGCAGCCAATAAGGTTAAGGCTGGTGAGGAATAATGTTTTCCAAGAACAAATCTCCTTTCTTATTGGCGCTAGGATTTTTCCTTATCGCGATTAGTCCGCTTTATGGGAATAAATATCTAAACATTATATCTGGTTTGGTTTTTATTCTAATCAGTGTACTTAGGAGTAGGAGAAAATAATTACACTAAATAGAAAACGACTTCCGTATTGGAGGTCGTTTTTTTGACAAAAAGTCCGAACACTGTAATTGTTAAGAGATTGCAAGTTATCTGTAATATTTGTTACATTTCTTTAAGCTCTCTGCAAGGATTATCCCTTAGGATAGATAGGGCAGAAAAACACGAAGGAATCAAATATTATGAGTTATCAAATGATAAAAAAACAATTCAAATTGGGACTGTTTACAGCCCTCATAGGAAATCTTTTATGGTCGGGAATGGTGAATGTCAGTGCAGATGACACAGTTATAAGCGATAGTCCGACAGTATCAGCGTTAACAAAAAAGGTTGAAGCTGCAAAAAAAGCAGCCAAAGCTGCTGCCGCTGCAAAGGCTGCTTTGGCTACCAATATGGTGTCAGAGGTTGCTGTGGAATATACGGCTAATACCTATCCAGCGGGTCAGTGTACTTGGGGTGCCAAAGAAATGGCTCCTTGGGTTGGAAACTATTGGGGTAATGGTGGAGATTGGGCAGCTAGTGCGGTAGCGCTTGGTTATGAAGTGGGAACTACTCCAAAAGTTGGCGCTATTGCTGTATGGACAGATGGAGGCTACGGTCATGTTGCCTATGTAACAGATGTGGCAGCTAACGGTCACATTCAAGTTAAGGAATCAAACTATGGTGGAGTATACTACCCAAGTAATGTCCGAGGTTTCTTTGATCCAACAACGACTAGTGAAGGAACAGTCAGCTATATTTACCCACCAGCTGGAGTATAATTATAGTCATTTGAATTAACTTTGATACATCGTCACTTTCGTCTTGCCGTACTCTACGAAAGTGACTTGCTTCGCAGGTCTTATTTCCAACCTAGAACAGCCTTTATGCTGTTCTAGCAACCTGCACCTCAGTTCCTTGTCTGAAAGCTAATTCATTCGACTATAATATGAGATATAAAGACCGAGTAGGTCTCAGATTGAAGAAAAAGTCCATTTTGGACAATTTTCTTCAATCTTTTTTCTTTATGTTGAAAATAAAAAAACTCTCAGAAACACCAGAATATAAATGTTTCTAAGAGTTTAATGACTTGCTATCTTTCGCAAACTTCTTCAATTTTTTATATTGTTAGGAGTTTGTCTACGTTCTGAGACCGAGATCATCTATTTTGATGAGCCAACCTCGGCCTTGGATCCTGAGTTAATCGGTGAAGTCCTGGCTGTCATGATGCAGTTGGCAAAAGAAGGTATGACCATGGTAGTTGTGACGCACGAGATGGGCTTTGCGCGTGCGGTAGCTGATCGAGTCATATTTATGGATGGTGGTCGGATTATCGAAGAAGGTCGACAAGAAGACATTTTTGACCAGCCAAAAGAAGAACGTACTAAGCAATTCTTAGCTCGCATTCAGAAAGAAAATGTATAGAAGGAAAACACTGGCAATGCTGGTGTTTTTTCTGTAAGTGAATGAAAAACAGAGGAAGTTATGAAAAGACGAATATTTGTCCTAATTACGCATAATCTCTTGACAGTATACTTTTTTTTTTTAGTATAATCCTATATTGTGTTCATGTAAACACCAAAAAGAATGATCTACGAGGAGGATGTAGAATGAAAGAACATTGTAAACATAGGCAGCTTGCCAAATGGGCAAAACTAGGTATTGGGTTGGTAGCTTTCACTGTTTTGGGTGGTTTAGTGGTTCCAGAAGGATTAGAAGGCTTGGAACCGATAGTCGTACAGGCAGAGGAGCAGGTTAGTCGGAGTTTGACAGTATATTATAGCCTGAAAACAGGTGAAAATTTTGGTGATAAGGAAAGGTTGCAGGAAGTTACCTATCAGTTGAAACCAGGTGAGAGCATTGACATCAGTCAGGCCTATCCAGACTATCAATTTGTGAGTTCAGAATCAGGTCAGACGGTCTACCATTACGATGACCTGAATGCCACCTTTGCAATCTATGATACTGTCACCTATCAGAGAAAGGACTATAAACCACTTTCTGATACCTTGCCAAGCCTAAGCTATACTGTCCGCTATGTAGTTGAAACGGACACAGGTCTACAGGATATTGCTACTCCAAAAAATCAGGGATTAAAAGGAGGGAGTTTTGAGTTTGTCAGTGGTCCAGAAATAGATGGTTACTATCGGTTAACAACTACTAGCGAGTTAATCCGTTATGAGGACATTCAGTCAGGACAGAAGGAAGTATTACTTTACTACAAGCCCATAGAGGCAGCTCCCTTGACCTATCAGGTAACCCTTGTCCATGCGGTTACAGGTCAGGTTTTAGAGACTTCCCAAAAGGAGATTCTTGAAGGTCGGAGTCAAGACTTAGCAACTTTCATTCCAGAAGGCTATACTAGTACGAGATTTGGATCTGGTAATCTATCCTATGATGAAGTCAAGGCTGGTAAGACCAGTGTTACCATTCTCTGTGTTCCCTTTACAGAAGAGGCGATCGGAGTGCCTATTGAGTATAGAACACAAGAGGGTGTACTTGAAGAAGCTTATCTGACCGTTAGTCCAGGAGAGAATCTAGTTGTCAAGGCCAAGGAATTTGCTGGTTATGAACTGGTACCAGGGACTGCCAGCGAGCGGACGATTCCATATAATTATGCAAAAAATTCCAAGTTACTCAAAGGAATTATGGTGGATGCTCTGGTGTTCCAATATCAAAAGATTGGGACTGGGGTAAAGCATGATATTAATTTTCCTATCCATAAAATGACAGAGGTAGAATCCAAAGCCTTTTATGAACAGCAGGTTTTGTTGTACGAAACCCTGAATAAAGCTAGTCGATTGGATAGTAGCCTATATACAGAAGAATCTCAAGAAATATTTGCAGAACTGTTTTCTTATTTAGACTTATATCATAGTAGCTGGACAGATAGTTCAATGAAATTGGAGATTGTCTCAGAGATTGAAAGTCTTGCTCCTCCAATCCATTCATTTAATCTATTTCGTAAGGATATAAAAAGAATAGAAAATGGCATGGCCGCCCTTGTTTTGAAAGACAAGGAAAATGCTGAGCAACCAACCCCACCAAGTACAGGTAGCGAAACAGACACTCCAACCCAACCAGGTGGCGGTGCCACTACAGATACTCCAAGCGAGCCAACTGCACCAGCACTTCCAAGTGACACACATGGAAGCGCCTCAAGTAATCAAGTGACGGACAAGTCGACTACCAATTCTTCCTCAGGTCAGGGAACAGGAGGTTCAGGAGCAGTTCTAACAAATAAGACAAGCAAGGCAACTGATGTAGCAAGTGATCCAATCTTGCAAACAAAGAAAACAGTCTCAGAAACTCAACCCCCTAGCAATCAAACCAAGACATCAGAGACCCAAAAAGCTCTTCCAGCTACTGGCGAAGCACATCCTTCATTTAGCTTGGTCGGTTTAGGCCTGATTGGTTTATCTAGCCTTCTGATTTCACGACGCAGGACTGATAGATCATCTCAGTAGTCTGGCTTAGAAGGTCACCAAAACGGATGAAAATTGCAAATTGAACCAATTTCCTAACTTGCTCACAGCATACGAGGCTAGTTGAAGCAGGAAATAACCCCAAAACACTGGCAGCCGCCAGTGTTTTTGTCATGCCTGAGTGAAAAAGACAGAAAAGCCTTTACAATTAGCAGAGGAATAGATATAATAACTTAAAGAAAACGTTTGCACAATTTTGACTGTTTGCTTGCTAAAAGATAAGCAACAGAAATAGAATTAGGGAGGAGTTCTATGACGACATTAGCCGATGTGGCTAGGTTAGCCAATGTATCAAAGATGACTGTTTCGCGTGTCATCAACCATCCAGAACAAGTTACACAAGAGCTGCGGACGCTCGTAACTGCTGCGATGGAAGAATTAAACTATAAGCCAAATGTGGCGGCCAAGGCCTTGGCCCAGCAACGGACACTGATTGTTCAGGCTGTCATTCTCGAAAAGATGGATGTGGTAGAGCCGTACTATATCGACCTTCTTGCAGGAATCGCTGATGAGCTCAATCATCGAAATTATACCTTGCAGTTGGTGACCAATCCAAGTCAGATCACTGATCAATGTGATGGTTACATCGTGACTGGCGCTCGCAAGGATGACTACCCTTGGTTGAAAGGGCTGCGGAAGCCATTGATTTTATTTGGAGAGAATCAAGAAGGGCTTCCTTTTGTAGATTCAGACAATCGTTTGGCGACTAGGTCCGCAACCCAGTTTGCTTTATCAAAAGGTTATGAGAGGATTGTTTTTGTAGGGATTGACTTGCCAGAAGCCTTTGAAAAAGGGAGAGAAGAAGGCTACAAAGATGCGATGCAGGGCCGAGAAACTCATCTCTATCGATTGGAAAATCGTTCTCGTGTTGCGGAAGAATTTGTGAAAAATCTTGATTATTTACCAGAAAACACCTGCTTTATCTGCGCATCGGATCGTCTCGCTCTTGGGGTTACAAGAGGTTTACAAGCTCTAGGAAAGTCTATTCCGAATGACGTTGGGGTGATTGGTTTTGACGGCTTCTTTTTAGATAGGATGTCCAGACCAGCCTTGACGACGATGAAGCAGCCGATTCGTCAAATGGGGGCTCTTAGCGTCAAACATTTAATGACGATATTGGATGGCAAGCCTCTGGCTAGACAGGGGCATTACTGCCAGGCAACCTTAATTGAAAGGGAGACTACACCTCAGTAGTCTCTTTTTTGGTCAGTGGGCGGTCTAGGAGCAAAAGAAGGGGGAGCTATTTATTCTATTCTTGTTAGATAGTAGCCCAAAACTTGTTACCGCTAACATTCGAGAAAACGTTTGCAAAAACTCCTTGGAATTGTATATACTGGTAGTGTACAATTCAAACTTATTTATACTCTTCGAAAATCAAAATCAGACGTTGTTGACTTGATTTAATGAACTTCAGTTCTATCTGCATCTGCGTCGCCTAGTCTGTTTTTGATTTTCATTGAGTATTATATGGAGGAGTCTATGAAAAAGAAATCCGTTCAGAATATGAAACGAACAGGGATGCTAGAGAAGAAACAGATTTTTGGCATTCGTAAACTAAATGTAGGTGTAGCCTCTGTTGGGATTGCGGCTGCTCTGTTTTTAAGTGGAGCAGGTCAACTAGTGCAGGCAGAGGAAGTTGTCCTCCCTGCGTCAACTAGTTCAACGATTCTTTCGGAACAGGATGGCGGCGCGGTAGAAGCGACCACAACTGCGATAGAAGCTACAGATTCTATAGTAGCTGAAGCGACAGCGGTAACAGAAACAGCCGATGCAACTGCTCCAGAGGAAGCACCAATTGAAGAAGGTAGCATTCGTCTGCACTTTGAAAATGTAGATGAAACAGCACCAGGAAGTCAAGGACTTTGGACTTGGGGAGGAGTGGCAGAGCCGTCCGATGGTAATCAGTGGCCAACGGATACAGCGAATTTTTCAAGCAGTCAGGTAGATGACTACGGTCATTACGTTGATATTAAAAAATCTGAGACACCAGGAACGATTGGCTATCTGGTTCTCAAGAATGGGGAAAAAATAACAGAATCGGACCAAAAAGTGGAGCTTCTTGTTCCGGAACAAAATGAGGCTTGGATTGCTAGCGATTATACTGTTTCTAGCTATGAGCCACTCAAAGATGAAAATGTCCTCCGTATCAACTACACACGTGAAGACAACAATTATGAAGGTTGGGGCGTTTGGACTTGGGGCGATACGACTGAAGCAAGTAGCGGCTGGCCAGCAGGTGCCGTTGATTTTAAACTTGGCAAATACGGCGCCTATGTCGACATTCCCCTCTCGAACGGTTTAGATTCTAAGCTTGGATTTCTACTAATCAATCAGAATAATCCAGATCTTGCTGGCAATAAATCGATTGATTTAGCTTTTGCAGATCGTAAACGGCATAGCCAAATTTTCCTTCGCAATGACGACGACAAAGTCTATACCAATCCATATTTTATTGAAGAGAAAGTAGAACTCGATACAAGTAAAGCGACTCCGGGTACAAAAAATGTGACACTTGAGGCTAGTAGCAAAGCACCATTCAACTACAATGAAAGTGGCTTGGTATCTGTAACTGTCACCAATCCTGAAAATGCTGAGATTGTCAAAATGGAAGTTGATGCAAGTGCCATCGGCGGAGGTCTTGTGCCAATCTCTACTGAGCTCAATCGTGTGACCATTAAAGCGACATCTAGCACAACGCCAGGTACATATAGTCTTCCTGTAAAGGTCTATGACAAGGATAACGGCTACTATGAAACAAAATTAGATGTGACCATTATAGAGCGTATCAAGGCAGATGGTGAAAAAGACTGGGACGAGCAAGTCATCTACTTTATGATGACAGACCGTTTCTATAATGGAGACACCAGCAATGATAAGCTGGTGGAAGGAACGGTCACCAACCCACGCGGTCTTTACCAGGGCGGTGACTTCAAAGGAGTGACAGCCAAGCTGGACTATCTGAAAGAATTGGGTGTGGACTCTATCTGGTTGACTCCGATTGTGGAAAATATTCCACAGAATGTTGGTAGCGTAAAAGATGGAGAGTACTATGCTTATCATGGTTACTGGGCATCCAATTTTGAGAAACTAAATCCGCATTTGGGAAGTTTAGCTGATTTCCACGAATTGATTGATGCCGCGGCAGAAAAAGGAATAAACATTGTTGTCGATGTGGTTCTTAACCATGCTGGTTATGGTACAGAAGAAACCTTTGCAGGTATGGTACGGACTAAGGAAGAAGACAAGCAGGGAGATGATCAATTAGGCTCATTATCTGGATTACCAGACTTCAAGACAGAAGAAGTAGCTGTTCGCAATCAGTTGGTTGCTTGGCAGGCATCTTGGTTGGAACGTTCAACAACTGCCAAGGGCAACTCTATCTATGCTTTCCGTGTCGATACAGTCAAACACGTTGACGATACCACATGGCAACATTTCAAAAATGAATTGGTGGATAGAGACCCTGACTTCCACTTGATTGGGGAAACATGGGGAGCGAATTATAAGGATACCAAGGGTGACTTGGGTATCGGTACTATGGATAGCTTGTTGGACTTTGGCTTCAAGGATATTGCCAAATATCTAGTCAATGGTCAACTAAAAGCAGCTGGAAAAGAGCTGGAAGAACGTAGCAAGGTTCTGACTAGTGCAGCTTCTCTAGGTCAATTCTTGGGCAGTCATGACGAAGATGGTTTCCTCTACAGTCTCGGTGGTGCAGAAAAAGAAGGAAATCTGGATAAACTGAAATTGGCTGCCAGTCTCTTGATTACTGCAAAAGGCCAGCCAGTCATCTACTACGGTGAAGAATTGGGGCAATCTGGACAAAACAACTGGCCAGTTTATGACAACCGGTACGATTTCGATTGGAGCAAGGTAGAGACAAGTGACATAGAGGACCATTACCAAAAATTGTTGGCTTTCCGTAATGCCAATTCAACATTGCTCTCACGTGGTGATACAAGCACCCTTGCTGGAAATGATAGCCAAGGTTGGCTTATCAGCAAACGCAGTTACCAAGATCAAGCTGCCTATCTTGTCTTCTCAACCAATACCGAGAGCAAGGAAATGGCGATTGAAGTATCTGGTAAAGATGTGGTTGTTACAGATGCCTACACAGGAAAAACGTATCAAGCTATCGAGAAAGACGGTAAATGGGTTGTTCAAGTCGAACTTCCGACTATGGCTCAAGGTGGCACCATGCTCCTTCAGACTCAAGCAGGTGACATCGTCAATGCAAGTGTGCAAGGAGCAACTGAAGAACCAATTGAAGCAGGCTACTTACGTGTTCACTTTAAAACTCTACCATCTGATAATTTATCTAGTCTAGGTTTATGGACATGGGATGATGTCGAAAAACCATCGTCAGATGTTGGTGCCTGGCCAATAGGTGCAACCAATTTCAGCACGGCTAAACAGGATGACTATGGCTATTATCTGGATATCAAGATGAAAGATGAAACGGCCAGCAAGATTAGTCTGTTGATTAATAACACTTCTGGTGAGAACATCACAGGTGATAAGACAATTGAACGGATTAGCACCAAGATGAATGAAGCTTGGTTTGATGAAAACTACCAACTCAGCCTTTATCAACCGCTTAAAGAAGGCTACATCCGTATCAATTACTCCCGTACCGATGGCAATTATGATCAAAAAGGTCTCTGGATCTGGGGAGATGTGACTGATGTTGCCTTGGGTGACTGGCCAAATGGTATTGATTTTGAAAACCAAGGCAAGTATGGTGCCTATATCGATGTTAAATTGACAGATTTACCAAGTTCCATTGGCTTCCTGCTATTGGATGAAAGCAAGTCAGGAGATGATGTGAAGATTCAGCAGAAAGATTATAGCTTTAAAGATTTGAAAAATCAGACACAAATCTTCCTCAAGGATGATGATGCGACTATTTACACCAACCCTTATTTTGTCAACAATGTCCGTGTGACAGGTGTTTCTCACGTTAGCCTAACAGCTTTAGAAGCAGCCTTTACAACGCTGGAAGGTGCGGATAAGGATAGCATCTTGGAGAAATTGTCTGTAACAGATAAAAATGGCCAGACAGTTGCTGTGACGGACCTTGTCTTGGACCTTGCTAGCAACAAGCTGCGAGTCCTCGGGGATTTCAACCAAGAAAATGCGGGCTATACCCTCAAATATGGCACTGATAGCTTCACAACAACTATGAGCTGGCAATTGAAGGATGAGCTCTATGCTTACGATGGAGAACTTGGTGCGCGTGTGCGTCAGGCTGGTAGTGTCGTTGATATGACTCTCTGGTCTCCAAGTGCAGACAGTGTAGCAGTTGTTCTTTATGATAAGGATGACCAGTCTAAGGTGGTCGGCAAATTGGCCATGACCAAGGGCGATAAGGGACAATGGGACCTCGAATTGAACAGTCAATCAGGTCTTGGTATCGCGGACTATCGTGGTTACTACTACCATTATGAAATCACTCGTGGAGATCAAGCTGTTCTGGTCTTGGACCCATATGCTAAGTCTTTAGCTGAGTGGAATAGTGATTTGGCAGATACAGATCCATCTTATCGGATTGCAAAAGCTGCGATTGTGGATCCATCAGAAGTTGGTTCAAGTGGCTTGGGCTATGCCACAATTCCTAACTTCAATCAGCGTGAAGATGCCATTATCTATGAAGCCCATGTTCGTGACTTCACATCAGACCCTGCTATTTCTGATGAATTGACAGCTCAGTTCGGTACCTTTGCGGCCTTTGCAGAGCGACTCAGCTACCTTAAAGACTTGGGTGTGACCCATATTCAGCTGCTCCCAGTTATGAGCTACTATTATGTCAATGAATTGAAAAATGCAGAGCGGATGAGCGAGTACGCTTCTAGCAACAGCAACTACAACTGGGGCTATGATCCACAGAGCTACTTTGCCTTTACAGGTATGTATTCTACAGATCCGACCGATCCAATGAAACGCATCGAAGAGTTCAAAAACCTGGTCAATGAAATCCACAAACAAGGCATGGGTGTGATTTTGGATGTGGTCTATAACCACACTTCTAAGACCTTCTTGTTTGAAGATTTAGAGCCAAACTATTACCACTTCATGGAGGCAGATGGTACGGCTAAATCAAGCTTTGGTGGTGGTCGTCTGGGAACTACTCACTACATGAGCCGTCGTGTCTTAGTTGATTCCATCAAGTATCTTGTGGATGAGTTTAAGGTAGATGGTTTCCGCTTCGATATGATGGGTGACCATGATGCCGAAGCAATTGAGCTGGCCTTTACTGAAGCTCAAAAACTCAATCCAAACATTATTATGCTTGGTGAAGGATGGAGAACCTTTACAGGTGATGCCAATCAGCCTGTTCAGCCAGCGGACCAAGACTGGATGAGTTCAACAGATACTGTTGCGGTATTCTCAGATGAGATTCGTAACACACTTAAATCTGGTTATCCAAACGAAGGTCAGCCAGCCTTTATCACAGGCGGTGCTAAGAGTGTTGAGTCTGTCTTCAATAACATCAAGGCACAACCAGGCAACTTCTTGGCAGATGATCCAGGTGATGTGATCCAATATATTGCTGCGCATGATAACTTGACCCTATTTGATATTATCGCTCAGTCCATCAAGAAGGATCCATCAATCGCTGAAAACTATACTGAAATTCACCAACGTCAACGCTTGGGTAATTTGCTAGTCTTGACTGCTCAAGGGACACCGTTTATCCATTCTGGTCAGGAGTATGGACGGACCAAACAGTTCCGCCATCCTGATTACAAGGAGCCAGTTACAGAGGACAAGGTACCAAACAAAGCTCATTTGTTGACAAATGCTGATGGTACACCATTTGATTACCCATACTACATTCATGATTCTTACGATTCATCGGATGCAGTCAACAAGTTTGACTGGACCAAAGCGACAGATGAGGCGCTCTATCCAGAGAATACCCGTACTCAGGCCTTTACAAAAGGATTGATTGCCTTGCGCAAATCAACAGATGCCTTCCGTTTGGGAACAAAAGAAGAAGTTGAACAGAAGGTTAGCTTGATTTCAATTCCAGGTCAAAATGGCATTGCCAAAAATGATGTGGTCATTGCCTATCAAACCATTGCAAGCAACGGTGATCGATATGCTGTCTTTGTTAACGCCGACAGCAAGGAGCGCAGCTTTGTTCTTTCTGATAGTTACAAAGAATTGCTTAAGGGGCAAGTGCTAGTCGATGGTAAGCGGGCTGGAATAGTAGCGCTGACTGATTTGGTAGGTGTGACATTGACAGATGATGCAGTTGTGCTTGCACCGTTGACTGCAACGGTGATTCGCTTGCCTTACATCACTACGGCAGTTCCAGATATAGCGCCTACTGCTGAAGAAAAACCAAGTCTAGACTTTACTACCAAGGAACGTACAGAGGAAAAAATTCTTCCTATCGTAGAGGAAATTCGCTATGATGCAAGTCTTGCAAAAGGTCAATCTTATGTGCTTCAAGAAGGTAAGGCAGGTAAGCGAGTCTTGGTTTATCAAGATGTCTTGGTTGACGGCAAGGTAGCAGCAACAAATCTGTTATCAGAAACAGTTGTTGATAGCGAAACACGTATTGTTGTGAAAGGCAGTATGGAGGCTAAGAAAGAGGCTGAAAAACCAAGTCTCTCTACTCCACCAGCTCAAGTGTCTGGACAAACTACAAGTACATCAACCAAAGAAAGCCTACCAGCTACAGGTGACCATCAAAGTGATTTGGCACTTCTAAGTCTCGGACTTGCTGGACTTGGTTTGACAGTTGCTGCGCAAGGAAGAACTAAAAAATCAGAAGAATAGTATGCTTTCCTCCCAAGAGGTTAGGGACCCTATGGTTCTTGACCTCTTTTTTATTTTGTGGGCAGAAACCAAATCGTCTTTTAAATTTTACGATTTAGAAGTAGTCAATAAAAACTTTGGTAAATAGTCCAAGAGTGAACACAAGCCTGTGCTTTATTTGGTCTTTTTGTTTCCGCTTACATAACTTATAATAAAACCATAAAAATCATTTCAAAAAAGGAGAATGAAAAATGGATTTCCTTCAAACCCCATTAAACTGGTTCTCACAGAATATCCTGCAGAATCCAGCCTTCTTCGTAGGTCTTTTGGTATTGGTGGGCTATGCCCTCTTAAAGAAAAAGCCTCATGATGTTTTTGCAGGGTTTATCAAAGCGACGGTTGGCTACATGATTTTGAACGTAGCTGCTGGAGGCTTGGTAACAACCTTCCGTCCAATCTTGGCAGCCTTGAACCACAAGTTCCAAATCGATGCGGCAGTTATTGACCCTTACTTCGGTCTTGCGGCAGCAAACGGAAAAATTGCTGAAGAGTTTCCTGATTTCGTATCGGCAGCTACAACAGCTCTCTTGATTGGTTTCGGTGTCAACATCCTCTTGGTGGCACTACGTAAGGTTACCAAAGTACGTACTCTGTTCATCACTGGACACATCATGGTACAACAAGCGGCAACAGTCTCATTGATGGTGCTCTTCCTTATCCCGGCTCTTCGCAATCAATTTGGTACAGCAGCGATTGGTATCATCTGTGGTATTTACTGGGCTGTCAGCTCAAACATGACAGTTGAGCCAACCCAACGATTGACAGGTGGCGGTGGATTTGCCATCGGTCACCAACAACAATTCGCAATCTGGTTTGTCGATAAGATTGCACCAAAACTTGGTAAAAAAGAAGAAAACTTGGATAACTTGAAGCTACCTAGCTTCCTCAACATCTTCCACGATACAGTTGTTGCTTCAGCGACATTGATGCTTGTGTTCTTCGGTGTGATTTTGTTCATCTTGGGTCCAGAAATCATGGCAAACCCAGAAGTGATCACTTCAGGTGCTCCATACAACCCAGCCAAACAAGATTTCTTCATGTATGTTTTACAAACAGCCTTCACCTTCTCAGTATATCTTTTCATTTTGATGCAAGGTGTCCGCATGTTCGTAGCAGAATTGACAAATGCCTTCCAAGGTATCTCAAGCAAATTGCTTCCTGGTTCATTCCCAGCGGTGGACGTTGCAGCTTCTTACGGCTTTGGTTCATCTAACGCAGTTCTTTCAGGTTTTGCTTTCGGTTTAATCGGTCAGTTGATTACAATCGTTCTCTTGATTGTCTTCAAGAGCCCAATCCTCATCATCACTGGTTTTGTACCTGTATTCTTCGATAACGCAGCTATCGCAGTTTACGCTGACAAACGTGGTGGTTGGAAAGCAGCAGCCATCCTTTCTTTCATCTCAGGTGTCCTTCAAGTTGCCCTTGGTGCAGTCTGCGTCGGCTTGCTTGAATTGAGCGGTGGTTACCACGGAAACATTGACTTTGAAGTGCCATGGTTACCATTTGGATTTGCATTTAAGTACCTAGGTATTGCTGGTTATGTTCTTGTCTGCCTCTTCTTATTGGCTATTCCGCAACTTCAATTTGCGAAAGCAAAAGATAAGGAAGCTTACTATCGCGGTGAGGCGCAAGCGGACTAACATCGTCATCCAGTTTATCTTTTATTACTTGGTTCATTAAGAAAAACAACAAAATATATTTTATAAAAAACAAGGAGAAAATAAGATGGTTAAAGTTTTAACAGCCTGTGGAAACGGCATGGGTTCATCTATGGTCATCAAGATGAAGGTAGAAAACGCCCTTCGTCAACTTGGCGTAACAGATTTTCAATCAGCTTCTTGCTCAGTCGGTGAAGCAAAAGGTTTAGCGGCAGGATATGATATCGTAGTTGCTTCAAATCACTTGATTTCTGAGTTGGAAGGTCGCACGAAAGGTCATTTGGTTGGTCTTGATAACCTCATGGACGACAACGAAATCAAAACAAAATTACAAGCAGTGCTATAAATAGTCGTTAGGGGTAGGGAGTCTCCCTCCCCCTTTCATATAGCGTGTAGAAGGGAAAAACTATGAATTTACAAAAATCATTTACGGAAAATAATTCCATTCGCTTGGGATTGACAGCGGAAACCTGGCAGGAAGCTGTTCACAAGGCTGTTGAGCCCTTGATTGAAAGTGGTGCTGCGACAGAAGAATACTATGATGCCATCATTGCATCGACAGAAGAATATGGTCCCTATTATGTGCTCATGCCAGGTATGGCTATGCCACATGCCCAGGCTGGTGTCGGTGTTTTGAAAGATTCCTTTGCCTTGATTACCTTGACAAAACCAGTAGCCTTTTCAGACGGTAAGGAAGTTTCCGTCCTCTTGACCTTGGCTGCGACAGATCCAAAAATCCATACTTCAGTAGCTATTCCGCAGATTATCGCCCTCTTCGAATTGGAAAATTCAATCGAGCGTTTGATTGCCTGCAAAACTCCAGAAGAAGTATTGGCAATGGTGGAAGAATCAAAAAATAGCCCATATTTAGAAGGTTTAGACTTGGATAGCTAGGAGGAAGAAAAGATGACAAAACATATCCCAAATTTACAGGTTGCATTGGATCACTCAGATTTGCAGGGAGCGATTAAGGCAGCTGTGTCTGTTGGTCATGAAGTTGACGTGATTGAAGCAGGTACGGTTTGCTTGCTCCAAGTTGGTAGCGAATTGGTGGAAGTTCTTCGCAGCCTTTTCCCAGACAAGATTATCGTTGCAGATACCAAGTGTGCGGATGCTGGTGGTACGGTGGCTAAAAACAATGCCGTTCGTGGTGCGGACTGGATGACTTGTATTTGTTCTGCGACCATTCCAACCATGGAAGCTGCTTTGAAGGCTATCAAGGAAGTGCGTGGTGACAAGGGTGAAATCCAAATCGAGCTCTACGGTGATTGGACGTTTGAACAGGCTCAACTCTGGTTGGACGCAGGTATTTCCCAAGCGATTTACCACCAATCTCGTGACGCCCTTCTTGCTGGCGAAACGTGGGGCGAAAAAGACCTCAATAAAGTGAAAAAATTGGTTGACATGGGCTTCCGTGTTTCTGTAACAGGTGGTCTTGATGTGGATACACTCAAACTCTTTGAGGGTGTAGAAGTCTTCACCTTTATCGCAGGTCGCGGTATTACAGAAGCAGCAGATCCAGCAGCAGCGGCACGTGAATTCAAAGACGAAATCCGTCGTATCTGGGGGTAAAGCCTATGGTACGACCAATCGGAATATATGAAAAGGCAACGCCCAAGCATTTTACATGGAAGGAACGCTTGGAGTTTGCCAAAGAATTAGGTTTCGACTTTGTGGAGATGTCGGTGGATGAGAGCGATGCTCGTTTGGCTCGTTTGGAATGGACCAAGGAAGAGCGTTTAGACTTGGTCAAGGCTATCTATGAAACAGGTGTCCGCATTCCGACCATTTGTTTCTCAGGTCACCGTCGCTACCCGCTTGGCTCCAATGACCCTGCTCTCGAAGCCAAGTCCCTAGAAATCATGAAACAGTGTATCGAACTAGCTCAGGACTTGGGTGTCCGTGTCATCCAGTTGGCTGGTTACGATGTTTACTATGAGGAAAAATCGCCTGAAACTAGAGAACGTTTCATCAAGAATCTCCGCAAGGCTTGCGACTGGGCAGAACAGGCTCAGGTCATGTTGGCCATCGAGATTATGGATGATCCATTTATCAACTCCATTGAAAAATACCTAGCCGTTGAAAAAGAAATCGACTCGCCTTATCTCTTTGTCTATCCAGATACTGGAAACGTCTCTGCTTGGCACAATGACATTTACAGCGAATTTTACCTAGGACATCGCTCTATTGCAGCCCTTCACTTGAAAGACACTTATGCGGTAACCGAGAACTCCAAAGGTCAATTCCGCGATGTACCATTCGGTCAGGGCTGTGTGGACTGGGATAATATGTTTGCAGTATTGAAAAAGACCAACTACCAAGGTCCATTCTTGATTGAAATGTGGTCAGAGAATTGTGAAACGGTTGAGGAAACACGAGCAGCGATTAAAGAGGCACAGGATTTCCTCTATCCATTGATTGAGAAAGCGGGGTTGAACTAATGCCAAAAGATTTACAGGAAATGCGCCAACGGGTCTATGAAGCCAATATCGCTCTACCTGCCCACGGTCTTGTCAAATTCACCTGGGGAAATGTATCAGAAGTCTGCCGTGAACTTGGTCGCATCGTTATCAAGCCTTCTGGTGTAGATTACGAAAAATTGTCACCAGAAAACATGGTCGTTACGGACTTGGATGGAAATGTGGTAGAAGGCGATCTCAACCCATCTTCTGACTTGGCGACCCACGTTGCCCTCTACAAGGCTTGGCCAAATGTACACGCGGTTGTCCATACGCATTCGACAGAAGCAGTGGGTTGGGCTCAGGCTGGTCGTGACATTCCATTTTATGGAACAACGCACGCAGACTATTTCTACGGTCCGGTACCATGTGCCCGTTCTTTGACGGCTGAGGAAGTGAATTCTGCCTATGAAAAAGAAACAGGCTCAGTCATCATTGAGGAATTTGAGCGCCGTGGCATTGACCCAGTTGCTGTTCCGGGTATTGTTGTCCGAAACCATGGGCCATTTACTTGGGGCAAGGATCCTGCTCAGGCGGTTTACCATAGTGTTGTACTTGAAGAAGTTGCTCGGATGAACCGCTACACAGAGCAAATCAATCCACGGGTGGAACCAGCACCAAGCTATATCATGGACAAGCACTATCTCCGTAAGCACGGTCCAAATGCCTACTACGGACAAAAAGGTGATGAACATTAAGTTCTTGTGTGAAAAAAAGTAGGGAAAAGTAGCAGACTCCCCAAAAAGGAGAACTGCTTTTTCTCTTTTGATGAGGAGAAAGATGAGAAAGTTTTTACAAGATAGTCTGACAGAGGTTGCCTACTATCTGGAGTTGATTTTATCAGCCATTTTAGGATTAGCCCTACTAGCATTGTCAGGTTTGTTGTTGGCGGATTTAGTTGGTTCACTGACGGGTGGTATTCAAGCGGATAACTTTATCCAGAGTTTTTTAAGCAAGGCTATGACTTTGGCAGTCGGGGTCGAATTCATCAAAATGCTTTGCAAACAATCGCCTAGTACTGTCATCGAGGTGCTCTTGGTTGCCATTGCCCGTCAACTGATTGTGGAACATGGGTCTAGTATGGATTACCTGATTGGTATTGCGTCGGTTGCTATCTTATTTGCTGTGAGAAAGTACCTCTTTACCCAGTTTGATGACTCTAATAATATCATCATGCGGGCCAGCCAGAAGGTTAAGGTTGCCAACATCATTGCACGGGTAAAAATTCCTAGTGAAGGCAGTGAAACCCTGCGTGAATTTGTGACCCGAAAACTCAATGAAGAAGAAAAAACCATTGCCATCGGTGCCTGCGTCTATCTGAAAAATGTAGCACTGCGGATTGACAATATGCATGGAGATTTGATTACACGGGTGGAGATTATCAAGAGCATCTATTGACAGATAAAAAACGCTACATATTTATATAATTGTTAGAATCTATATTATAAATATGTTAAGATAGAAAGAGAGGAGGGAAAAACGGTGTTACTAGATAAAAGCAGTTGTGCCTTATTGCGTCATTTGATTGGTATCCAAGAGCCAGAAACCATTATGGCTATTTCCAAGGAATTGCAACAATCGCGTAGAAAAATCTATTATCATTTAGAAAAAATCAATGCTGCCTTTCCAGACCATGTTGAGCCAATCGAAAGTCTACCTCGGATCGGAATCCGTTTGTCCGAAGAGCAAAAGCAAGCCTGTCGTCAACTCTTAGATTCCATTGATTCCTATAGCTATATTATGAATATGGATGAGCGGATGCAGTTGATGCTCCTTTATATCTGCATTGCACACGAACGAATTACCTTGGAAAAATTGATGGATCTGACAGAGGTTTCGCGAAATACCGTTCTCAATGATCTAAATGAAATCCGTAGTCGATTGAGTAAGGAACAGTATCAGATGACCCTCTATGTTTCTAAGTCACAAGGGTACGATCTGGCCTGTCATCCCTTGACAAAAATCCAGTATATCCACTCTCTACTCTATAGTTTGTTCACAGAATCGAGCAAGAGTTTTGTCAGCATTTTGGAAGACAAGGTTAGTCTTTTCAGTGGTTGCCAGTCCCTTTTTTCAAAAGATTTGGCCCAGTTTTTGTCCCACCAGGTATATGGTATTGAAAAAGATCTTGGTAAGAAAATCAATCGTTCTGAAATTGAACTGATGCTCAAGATTCTACCCTATATGTTGCTAACTTATCTCAATATGAGTTTGGAGCAAGAGGAGAAGGATGCGATTGTCCGAGAATTCGCCTTGGTCTATGAACGGATTGAGTACGGGGTTGCCCAAAAAATCAGTCAATCCCTAGATGAGCAGTTTGGCCTTGATTTGGACGAGATAGAGGTGTCGCTAATCGCCGTCTTGCTCTTATCCTATCGCAAGGACCGGGATGCCCATGTTACTAGCCAGGATTTTGCGGATTTGAAGAAGATTGTCGATGTCTTCATCCGTCATTTTGAGTTACATTCAGATTTTGAATTGGAGAAAAAAGAGGAGCTAGCCCATGATTTGCTGGCTCACTGCAAGGCCATGCTATTTCGTAAAACTTACGGGATTTTATCGCGCAATCCTTTGGTTGATCAAATTCGCTACAAGTATGATACTCTTTTTCGATTGACAAAATCTTCTAGTCATATTCTGGAAGAAGCCTGGCAAATCCAGTTGACAGATGAGGATATTGCTTATCTCACGGTGCATTTGGGTGGAGCCCTTCGTCGAAGCAGTAGTCGAAAGCTGACCAGTCCGACTGTCTTTCTTATCTGTGATGAGGGAGTTTCTGTGCAGAAATTGTTGATGAAACAATGTCAGCACCACCTACCTGAAAAAACCATCTCTGCCGTCTTTACAACAGAGCAATTTAAGAGCGTGGAAGACCTGTTGGAGGTGGACTTCTTGATTTCGACCAATGAAGTGACGGATACGGATTTGCCTGTGATACAAGTCCATCCGATTCTGGATTTTGATGATGTCTTGCGTTTGATTCATTTTGCCAAATACCGCAATCTGACAGACAGTCAAAAAGGTTTTGCCATAGAATTGGACAAACTCCTAGCGTCATATGTTGAAAATGGCCAGGAAGCCCTGGAATTGAAACAGCGTTTGCAAAATCTGATTGCCAATGAATTATTGGCAAGCTTAGCTAGTTCCGATTTGGAAACAGATTTGTATTAGCCATCTGCGTGCAAAAGTCCAAATGTGAACACAAGCCTGTGTTTTATTTGGTCTTTTTTTTGTGACCTTTTGCGCATATACTAGAAGCATAGAAACACAATCAGCCTTATAGGAGGAATGAAAAATGGCTAAAGTTCAAGATATTACAAGAGAATCCTGGATTCTTTCAACCTTCCCAGAATGGGGAACTTGGCTCAATGAAGAAATTGAAGAAGAAGTAGTGCCAGAAGGCAACTTTGCTATGTGGTGGTTAGGCAACTGTGGTGTCTGGATTAAGACGCCTGGCGGAGCTAACGTGGTTATGGACCTGTGGTCATCTCGTGGTAAGTCTACTAAAAAAGTGAAAGACATGGTTTGGGGACACCAAATGGCTAACATGGCCGGCGTCCGTAAATTGCAACCAAACTTGCGTGTGCAGCCAATGGTTATCGATCCATTTGCCATCAATGAATTGGACTACTACCTAGTATCGCACGTCCACAGTGACCACATGGACATCAGCACAGCTGCTGCCATCATCAACAATCCAAAGTTGGACCATGTCAAATTTGTCGGTCCAGTTGAAAGTGGCGATATCTGGGAAAAATGGGGTGTACCCGCTGACCGTATTATCCGTATCGCACCAGGCGATAGTTTTGAATTCAAAGACATCAAGGTCCACGCAGTAGAGTCCTTCGACCGTACTTGCTTGGTGACCTTGCCAATCGAAGGCTACGAAGAAAACGGTGGCAAACTAGCAGGACTTCCTGTGACAGATGAACTCATGGCTCGCAAGGCAGTCAACTATGTCTTTGAAACACCTGGCGGAACCATCTACCACGGTGCAGACTCCCACTTCTCAAACTACTTTGCAAAACACGGTCGTGACTTCAACATCGACGTTGCTATCAACAACTACGGTGACAACCCAATCGGTATCCAAGACAAGATGACCTCAATCGACCTTCTCCGTATGGCAGAAAACTTGCGTGCTAAGGTTATTATCCCTGTTCACTATGATATCTGGTCTAACTTCATGGCGTCAACAGATGAAATCTTGCAGCTCTGGAAAATGCGTAAGGAACGCTTGCAATATGATTTCCATCCATTCATCTGGGAAGTTGGTGGCAAGTACACCTATCCACTTGACAAAGACCGCATTGAATACCATCACCCACGTGGCTTTGACGACTGTTTCTTGGAAGATTCGAACATTCAATTCAAGGCCTTGCTATAAGAAGATAAGAGGGGCGGGACGAAAGTCCTGCCTTTTGAAACAGACATAGAAAACGCTTTATGGTATAATGAAACCATGACTTTATTAAAGGAGAATAAGATGTCACAACTTTCAGTAAACGCAATTCGTTTCCTTGGTATCGACGCCATTGAAAAATCAAAATCTGGCCACCCAGGTGTTGTCATGGGTGCGGCACCAATGGCCTATAGCTTGTTCACTAAAGAACTCCGTATCAACCCTGCTCAACCAAACTGGATCAACCGCGACCGCTTTATCTTGTCAGCAGGACACGGCTCTATGTTGCTTTACGGACTTCTTCACCTTTCAGGTTTTGAAGAAGTAAGCATGGACGAAATCAAAAACTTCCGTCAGTGGGGTTCAAAAACACCAGGTCACCCAGAATTTGGTCACACAGCAGGTGTAGATGCAACAACAGGTCCTCTTGGACAAGGGATCTCAACTGCGACAGGTTTTGCGCAAGCAGAGCGTTTCCTAGCAGCTAAGTACAACCGTGATGGTTTCCCAATCTTCGACCACTATACATATGTAATCTGTGGCGATGGCGACTTGATGGAGGGTGTTTCTGCAGAAGCGGCTTCTTATGCAGGTCTTCAAAAATTAGAAAAACTCATTGTTCTTTATGATTCAAACGACATCAACTTGGATGGTGAAACAAAAGATTCCTTCACAGAAGATGTGCGCGCTCGCTACAATGCTTATGGCTGGCATACAGACCTCGTAACAGACGGAACAGATGTGGATGCCATCTTTGCTGCTATTGAAAAAGCTAAGGCAGCAGGTAAGCCATCTCTTATCGAAATCAAGACTGTTATCGGTCATGGTTCGCCAAACAAACAAGGTACAAATGCTGTTCATGGTGCTCCACTTGGTGCAGAAGAAACAGAAGCAACTCGTAAGGCGCTTGATTGGAACTATGGTCCATTTGAAATCCCAGCTGAAGTCTATGCGGACTTCAAAGCTAATGTAGCTGATCGCGGTGCAGCAGCCTACGATGCTTGGGTGAAATTAGTTGAAGACTACAAAGTAGCTCATCCAGAATTAGCTGCAGAAGTAACAGCTATCTTGGAAGGTCGTGATGTAGTCGAAATCAAGCCAGAAGACTTCCCGATTTACGAAAATGGCTTCTCACAAGCAACTCGTAACTCATCACAAGATGCCCTCAACGCAGCGGCTAAGGTCTTGCCAACTTTCCTCGGTGGTTCAGCTGACTTGGCTCACTCAAACATGACCTATATCAAGGAAGATGGTTTGCAAGATTCAGTAAATCCACTCAACCGCAACATCCAATTTGGTGTGCGTGAATTTGCTATGGGTACTATCTTGAACGGTATGGCAGCCCACGGCGGACTTCATGTCTATGGTGGTACCTTCTTCGTCTTCTCAGATTATGTAAAAGCAGCAGTTCGTTTGTCAGCTCTTCAAGGACTTCCTGTGACTTATGTCTTCACTCATGACTCTATCGCAGTTGGTGAAGATGGACCAACTCACGAGCCGATTGAGCACTTGGCAGGACTTCGTGCTATGCCAAACCTCAATGTCTTCCGTCCAGCAGATGCGCGTGAAACGCAGGCAGCTTGGTACTTGTCATTGACTAGCAAGTCTACACCATCAGCCCTTGTTCTCACTCGTCAAAACTTGACAGTTGAAGAAGGAACAGACTTTGACAAGGTTGCTAAAGGTGCTTATGTAGTTTATGAAGTAGCAGGTTTTGACACAATCCTTCTTGCATCAGGTTCAGAAGTGAACTTGGCTGTTAAAGCTGCCAAAGAACTAGAAGCAGCTGGTACAAAAGTTCGTGTGGTTTCTGTACCATCAACTGAGCTCTTCGATGCTCAAGACGCAGCTTACAAGGAAGAGATTCTTCCAAATGCTATCCGTCGTCGCTTGGCCATTGAAATGGGTGCAACTCAAAGTTGGTACAAGTATGTCGGTCTTGATGGTAAAGTCCTTGGTATCGACACATTCGGTGCCTCTGCTCCAGCCCAAACAGTTATTGACAACTACGGCTTCACTGTAGAAAACGTCGTGAAATTGGTTGGAGAATTGTAATAGAGACTGTACAGACAGCCCCTCGGGGCTGTTTTCTGTTATAATAATTTTATGAACTATACACAAGAAGAAAAAGAATATTTTATGTCTCAGGCCTTGATTGAGGCTGAAAAATCGTTGGAGAAGGATGAAATTCCAATTGGTTGTGTGATTGTCAAGGATGGAGAGATTATTGGTCGCGGACACAATGCCCGTGAGGAACTCAATCAGGCAATCATGCATGCCGAAGTCATGGCCATCCAAGAAGCCAATCGAGTGGAAGGGAATTGGCGATTGCTGGATACGACCCTCTTTGTGACCATTGAACCCTGTGTCATGTGTAGCGGTGCTATTGGCTTGGCTCGTATTCCCCAGGTGGTGTACGGTGCTACCAACCAAAAGTTTGGTGCGGCAGGCAGTCTCTATGATATTTTGACAGATGAGCGACTCAACCATCGTGTCAAGGTAGAAACAGGTATTTTAGAAGCGGAATGTGCCAATATCATGCAAGATTTTTTCAGACAACGCAGAGAAAGTCAGAAGGCTGCTAAACTTATCATGAAGACGCAAGAGGAAGCGACTTCGGATAGCTAGTTTACACTCTAAACTTGCACTTTAGTCAATTTGTGTTATAATAATAAACGGAGCAACATTCGTGCGTGAAGCGGGTCAGGGGAGGAATCCAGCAGCCCTAAGCGAAGTCGGGTGTGTGCTCTTTTTGCGTACAGTCTAAAAACCCTTTGAAATCAAGCTTTCAGAGGGTTTTCTTTGGCTTGTTTTTAGAAATAGGGGCAACTGCCTTTGCAAGTACTTTTCTCTCCGTCTGGGGACTGATTTTTGGGATTTTCTATTGATTTATAGGGAAAAAGGAGTAAAATAGATTTCCTCTTAAGAAAACTTTTTGTTAGCTCTGCTATTCTACAGAGGAAAAGGAGGAAAGCCTATGTTTGTATTTGCTTTTCCAGGTATGGGGAAAACGACACTTGCCAAGCAATCTTCAGAAATTGTAGATTTAGAAATGTCGGATATCAAATATGATAATTCCAGTGTTCGTCATTTGAATAAGGAAGAAAGAAAATCAACTCCACGCCCGATTAAAGATAAGAATTATAAAAACATCTACGTGGACAAAGCCTATGCCTTGCATGAGGAGGGGAAGACGGTCCTTGTCGCGATGAATTTTCTAGTAAGGATGTTATTGGTTATGCTTGTACGTGGCGCTGTCCCGTTTCACATTTATATTCCTCACCCATCATTAAAAGAAGAATACAGACAACGCTATACTCAGAGAGGGAATAATAGCAAATTTATTTTTGAAGTGATGACAATCTGGTATATTACCCTGGTTCCCTTGTACTTATTATCAAAAATCCTGCCAAATCTGATGACAGTGACGGGTTCAGGTCAGTTTTTAGCAGACTACGAAACTCCTCAGAATTTCACTATTTTTGCAAAAAATAAACAAGTTACGCAAACCATTTCATGAAAATAAATGAAAATTGATAAATCCCTTGAAAAAAACATGATAAAGCGTTATCATATTATGGTACATAAATGGAGGAATGACATGACACATATTACATTTGACTATTCAAAAGTCTTGGGCCAATTCGTTGGAGCTCAAGAAGTAGACTACATGCAACCACAAGTTACCCTAGCTGACCAAATGCTTCGTCAAGGAACAGGTCCTGGTAACGACTTTATCGGCTGGTTGGATTTGCCAGAAAACTACGACAAAGAAGAGTTTGCTCGTATCAAGGAAGCTGCAGCTAAAATCCAAAAGGAAAGTGAAGTTTTGGTAGTTATCGGTATCGGTGGTTCTTACCTCGGTGCTAAGGCAGCTATTGATTTCTTGAGCAATGCCTTTGTAAACTTGCAAACACGTGAAGAGCGCAAAGCTCCACAAATCCTTTACGCTGGAAACTCAATCTCATCAAGCTACCTTGCTGACTTGGTAGACTACGTGGCAGACAAGGATTTCTCAGTTAACGTGATTTCTAAATCAGGTACAACAACGGAGCCTGCCATTGCTTTCCGCGTCTTCAAAGAATTGCTTGTGAAGAAATACGGTCAAGAAGAAGCTAACAAGCGTATCTATGCGACAACTGACAAGGCAAAAGGTGCTGTTAAGGTTGAAGCGGACGCAAATGGTTGGGAAACCTTTGTTGTTCCAGATGATGTCGGTGGCCGTTTCTCAGTATTGACAGCTGTTGGACTTTTGCCAATCGCAGCATCTGGTGCAGATATTGACGCTCTTATGGAAGGTGCAAACGCAGCCCGCACGACATTTACATCTGATAAGATTGCTGAAAACCAAGCATACCAATACGCTGCAGTGCGTAACATTCTTTACAGAAAAGGCTATGTAACAGAAATCTTGGCAAACTACGAGCCATCACTTCAATACTTCAGCGAGTGGTGGAAACAGTTGGCGGGTGAGTCAGAAGGTAAGGACCAAAAAGGTATCAACCCAACATCTGCTAACTTCTCAACAGACTTGCACTCACTTGGACAATTTATCCAAGAAGGAAACCGCAATATCTTTGAAACAGTTGTTCGTGTTGATAAACCAAGAAAAAATATCCTCATTCCTGACATGGCAGAAGACCTTGACGGTCTTGGCTACTTGCAAGGTAAGGACGTTGACTTTGTAAACAAAAAAGCAACGGATGGCGTATTGCTTGCCCACACAGATGGTGGCGTACCAAACATGTTTGTGACTCTTCCACAACAAGATGAGTTCACACTTGGTTACACCTTCTACTTCTTCGAGTTGGCAATTGCTATCTCTGGTTACCTCAATGCAATCAACCCATTTGACCAACCAGGTGTAGAAGCCTACAAGAAAAATATGTTCGCTCTTCTTGGTAAACCAGGATTTGAAGAACTCGGTGCAGAATTGAACGCACGTTTGTAATAGAATGAAACTGATCGGAAACGGTCAGTTTTTCTTTCCTTTAGAAATATGGTAGAATATTCTCTATGAAAAAAGATTTTTTTGTAATCGGAGATGTTCATGGTAAGTTTGAACTCCTGCTTGATATTTTAAAGAAATGGAACGAAGAGCGACAACAGTTGATTTTCCTAGGTGATTTGATTGATCGCGGGGAAAATTCAAAGGCCTGTCTTGAGTTGGTTCGACAGTTGGTGCGGGAAAAGGGTGCGATTTGCTTAACGGGCAATCATGAACGGATGTTTCTGGCCTGGTTACGTGATCCGATTGACCGCTATGACCACTATCGGAGAAATGGTGGCGATACGACGATTAACTCCCTTCTTGGGCGACCCTTGGATGCGCCAGTTGATGGTCTAGTAGATGCAAATGCAGTGATGGAACAGTACGAGGACCTGATTGATTTTGTCAAATCTTGTCCTTATCATATAGAGACTGAACGCTATATCTTTGTCCATGCTGGTGTGGACTTGACCTTACCAGACTGGCGCGAAACCAGCAATCATGATAAAGTCTGGCTTAGAACTCCTTTCCATGAGGCCGAAAATACCACAGGGAAGATGATTGTCTTTGGGCATACTCCTGTTTATAACCTTTATCAAACAAAACTCCGCATTAGCCAAATCTGGACCAGTTCAGATGGGAAAATGGGGATTGACGGTGGAGCTGTTTACGGCGGAGTTTTACATGGGATTGTACTGGATGCCACAGGTTTAGTTCAAGATTATATCGTTGGAGCTGTCAATCCAAGAAAAGAAATTGAAGATTAGATAATGATTAAAAATTAGGAGGTAAAACTTCTAATTTTTTTGATTTTCTACTTGACAACCGATATATATATATATATATATATATAATGGAATTGTAAAATTTTTTGGAGGATTATATGAAAAAAATTACATTCCTAGCAGTAACTGCTTTATCGGTGCTAACCCTTGCTGCATGTTCAACTACAGAACCAAGTAAAAAAGAAACTACCGATACCTCTAGTAGTGTTGCCCAGTCAAGCTCTGAACAAGCATCCGATACAAGCTATAAGGTGGGAGATACCATTGTTTTTAAAGATGTAGCGGAAATTACAATTACGAATATTGCATGGACTGACGAACGGAATACAGTAAGTGATATTGTAGCTAATAAAGTACTTTTGGTAACTTATAATGTGACAAACTTAACTGATGAAGATTATGTTGTTGGTGAAGATATGGATTTATATATCAACAACAAAGTGACAGAAAGTTATCCAGTTGGTACCATTCTCGAAACAATCGCACCTGGTCGAAGTATTGAAGGAGCGACGACTGCTTTTGCAGTTAATGAAGAGGGAGCTGCTGAGTTAGAGGTTGAACCAGGCTTCCAGTTTAGTACAGACATGAAACCAGCAATTGTAAAATTCGATTTACCACAATAACTTTAGGAGGCTAACTTAGCCTCTTTTTCAATTTTTTTGTTTTTCATTATCAAATTTTCAGAAAATTTTGATATAATAGTAAAAATATTATTTTTAGATTGGAAACATTATGACTGCACAAAAAATGACTGCACAAGAAATCATTGCTTTTATCGGCAATGCTGTGAAGAAGACCACTGTTAAAGTGACATTTGAAGGTGAATTGGCTGGGCCTGTTCCTGCTGAGGTGACAAAACTTGGCAATGTCCTCTTCGGTGACTGGAAGGACGTCGAGCCACTATTGGCAAACTTGACTGAAAATGTAGACTACGTGGTGGAGCAAGACGGTCGCAATTCAGCTGTGCCTTTGCTGGACAAGCGTAATATCAATGCCCGTATCGAGCCAGGTGCCATTATCCGCGATCAAGTGACCATTGGCGATAATGCCGTTATCATGATGGGGGCGGTGATTAACATCGGTGCGGAAATCGGTCCAGGTACCATGATTGATATGGGTGCGATTTTGGGTGGTCGTGCGACGGTTGGTAAAAACAGCCACATCGGTGCAGGTGCGGTCCTTGCGGGTGTGATTGAGCCGGCTTCTGCTGAGCCAGTTCGAGTTGGTGACAACGTCTTGGTAGGTGCCAATGCTGTTGTCATCGAGGGTGTGCAAATCGGTAGTGGCTCTGTAGTGGCCGCAGGTGCTATTGTGACCCAAGACGTTCCTGAAAACGTAGTGGTTGCAGGTGTGCCAGCCCGTATCATCAAGGAAATTGACGCTCAAACCCAACAAAAAACAGCCTTGGAAGAGGCTTTGCGGACACTCTAAGAGGTAGCTATGCTAGATTTAATTGCGACACGCCGGGCCCTCCACCAGATTCCAGAGCTGGGCATGGAGGAGTTCAAGACCCACGCCTTTCTTATGGAAACTATTGAAGGTTTACTTCAAGATTGTACTTTTGCCCAAGTCCGTACCTGGAAGACAGGAATCTTGGTCTATCTGACGGGCTCTGCTCCAGAGAAAACGATTGGCTGGCGGGCGGATATTGACGGTCTGCCTATCGTGGAGGAGACGGGCCTGGACTTCAAGTCCCTCCACCCAGACAGGATGCACGCCTGCGGGCATGATTTCCACATGACCATTGCCTTGGGGCTTTTGGAGAAAATGGCAGAGCAGCAGCCGAGAAACAATCTTCTCTTCCTGTTTCAGCCTGCGGAGGAAAATCTAGCAGGTGGCATGCTGATGTATGAAGCGGGTGCCTTTGGGGATTGGTTACCAGATGAATTTTATGGGCTCCATGTCCGACCAGACCTCAAAGTCGGTCAAATGGCCACCAACCGTGCGACCCTCTTTGCTGGGACCTGTGAAGTCAAGATACGGTTTACAGGAAAGGGTGGGCACGCAGCATTTCCCCATACCGCCAATGACGCCTTGGTGGCTGCCAGCTACTTTGTGACTCAGGTGCAGTCAGTGGTCAGCCGTAATGTTGACCCAATTGAGGGGGCTGTGGTGACCTTTGGCTCTATGTATGCGGGTACGACTAATAATGTTATTGCTGAAACAGCTTTTTTGCACGGCACCATTCGGGCTTTGACCCAGAGCATGAGTCTTCTGGTGCAAAAACGGGTGCGGGAAGTGGCAGAGGGAATCGCCCTGTCCTTTGGAGTGGACTTGGAAATTGAGCTCAATCCTAGCGGTTATCTGCCTGTGGAGAACAATCCCCAGCTGGCGGATGAACTGATGACCTACTTTGATGGTGTTGACGGAGTGGAGATGATTGACTGCCCACCTGCCATGACGGGTGAGGACTTCGGTTACCTGCTCAACAAGGTTCCAGGTGTTATGTTCTGGTTGGGTGTGGATACGCCTTATCCCCTTCACAATCCACGTCTCAGTCCCAAAGAGGAAGTGCTTCCCTTTGCTGTGGAAAAGTTGAGCGATTTTTTGAAAATGAAAGCAAGATAGACTGGTTTTTCCAGTCTTTTTCTGAAAGAAAGGAGTTTCTGTGGATAAAAAGAGCATTCGGCAAGAGGTCTTGCAGAGCTTGAAAGACCTGACTAGTAGTCAGCGAGCAAGATGGAGTCAGCAACTAACAGAAAGGCTCCTTTTATCTGACACCTATCAAGGCTCAAAGTCGCTTGGGACCTACCTTTCCATGCCCCATGAGTTCGACACTTCTTACCTGATTGAGCAGTCTCAAAAGTATGGTAAGCAGATTTTCATCCCTAAGACCTATTCACAAGGGCGTATGGATTTTGTAGAATATAATCCTGATGATTTGGTGAAATCAAGGTTTGGAGTTTGGGAACCTGGAACTTATTCACAACCTGTGGATAAGTCTGTGGTTAAGTTGATTCATGTCCCTGGTTTAGCTTGGAATCAAGCGGGTTTTCGAGTGGGCTATGGAGGTGGTTTTTATGATCGCTACCTAGCAGATTATCAGGGGGAGACGGTATCGACTTTGGCAGACTTTCAAGTCTATGAGTTCGAACCAGATCTATTTGATATTCCAGTAAAGGAGTTGTTGATTTTTGAAGAACTTTTTTGATAAGCGCTATCTTGTGACCAATGGCTTATTGGCAGTCACGGCTCTTGTGTTTCTTTTGATACAAGTGTTTCGATTTGGGCAGACCACTACAGCCTATACGATTTTTGAATTTGGTGGTATGTACGGGCAAGTGGTGCGTTATGATCCGACTCAGTTGTGGCGGTTGGTGTCACCTATCTTTGTCCACATTGGTTGGGAGCATTTTATCTTTAACAGTATTACCTTACTTGGTTTGGGCTATCAATTAGAAGGACTCTTTGGGTCACGTCGCTTCTTTCTTCTCTATCTCTTGTCTGGGATAATGGGCAATCTTTTTGTTCTCTTCTTTACACCAGATGTAGTTGGTGCAGGTGCATCGACCTCTCTGTTTGGTCTTTTTGCAGCTATGGCACTGTTGAGGAAATTTAGTCGCAGCCCCTATCTACAGGTTCTTGGTCAACGTTATATGGTCCTTTTGGGATTGAACTTGGTTTTGGGACTTTTTAATCCAACCATTAGCATGGCAGGACATATTGGAGGCGCTATTGGAGGTTGTTTGGTCGTGATTTTCCTTCCACCTCTTGTGGAAAAGGATCTCTTTACAGGAAAACAGATCTTTTTCAGTTTCATTGGATATTTGGGCTTGATTGTTTTTCTACTTGGGATATTTTATTTGATATAAAAAAAACTAGCGTTATTTGCTAGTTTTTCTTTTTATCTAATTTTTTACCAAGATCGATCAAGTATTGTTTCAAATCATCTTTTACTTGAGGGTGTTGGAGGGCGTAGTCGATAGAAGTTTTCATGAAACCGAACTTATCCCCAACATCGTAACGGTTGCCTTTGAATTCACGAGCGAAAACACGTTGCGTTTTGTTCAGAGTGTCAATGGCATCTGTCAATTGAATTTCGTTACCGGCACCAGGTTTTTGGTTTTCTAAAATCTCAAAAATCTCTGGGGTCAACAAGTAGCGACCAATAATAGCCAAGTCAGAAGGAGCGTCCTCAGGTTTTGGTTTTTCCACAAATGTATCCACACTGTAAAGACCGTTAATCCCTTCACCGTGAGGTGCGATGACACCATAAGCTGAAACTTCCTCATGAGGAACAGGCATAACGGCAATGGTTGAAGCATGAGTCTTATCGTAATCGTTCATGAGTTGTTTGGTCAATGGGAGAGCTTTTGTATCTGTGATGTCCATCAAGTCATCGCCGAGCATAACAACAAAAGGCTCGTTCCCGACAAAGGCTTTAGCTTGAAGAACGGCATCACCAAGTCCGCGAGGGTGGCTTTGGCGAATGAAGTGTAGTCGAATACCAGTTGTCTCATCGACCAGTTTTAACAAGTCATTTTTACCTTTTTCTTTAAGGTTGTATTCCAATTCAAAGTTTGAATCAAAGTGATCTTCGATAGAACGTTTTGACTTACCAGTGACCACCAAAATATCTTCAATACCAGAGCGAAGAGCTTCTTCAACGATAAATTGGATGGTTGGCTTGTCAACGATTGGCAACATTTCTTTGGCAAGTGCTTTTGTTGCTGGGAGGAATCGCGTTCCCAAACCTGCTGCAGGAATCACGGCTTTTCTAACTTTTTGTGACATGATAAAATCTCCTTTACTTTATGACCATTCATTTTCGTGGCGGAATTCGCCAGACATAATTTCCTTAATCGCGTCTTGGATACTTGCACCTTGATAAATCACGCTATAGATGGCTTGAGTGATCGGCATATAGACATTCAATTCTTGTGCCAGTTCATAGGCCGCCTTGGTGGTAGAAATCCCCTCGATGACCATACCCATGTTGGCTTCGATATCTTCGAGTTTTTCACCTTTCCCAAGCAAATCACCGGCCCGCCAGTTACGTGAGTGGACAGATGTACCGGTAACAATCAAGTCACCGACGCCAGATAGACCGCTGTAAGTCAAGGGATTGGCACCCATGGCTACACCGAGTCGGGTAATTTCTGTCAATCCACGAGCAATGATAGCTGCCTTGGCATTATCACCGTAACCGAGGCCGTGAAGAGCACCTGCACCAACTGCGATGATGTTTTTGAGAGCGCCGGCTGTTTCTACACCGATGACATCATTGTTAGTGTAGAGACGGAAATAGTGGTTACTGAAAAGATTCTGTACGTAGCTAGCTGTTTCCAAGTCTTTTGAAGCGGCAGAAATCAAGGTTAGGTCGCGGACAATGGTTTCTTCTGCATGACTTGGACCAGAAACTACAACAATTTCAGATCGTAGTTCAGCAGGAATTTCTTCCTCTAAAACCTCTGATAGGCGCTTGTGGCTATCAGGCTCCAGACCTTTTGAGGCGTGCATAACAACCACCTTGTGCTTGAGGGCTTGGGCCACTTGCTTGGCAACTAGACGGGTCACCTTGGTTGGTACAACGAAAAGAACAGCGTCAACACCATCAAGTGTTTCTGTTAAATCCTTATAGCCCTTGATTTTTTCGTCTAGTATAACATTTTTGAAATAGCGTTTGTTAGTATGTTCTTCATTGATTTCATCAATTTGTTCAGGGATATTTCCCCAAATACGGACAGTATGACCGTTATCGTTGAGAACTTGAGCAAGGGCGGTTCCCCATGAGCCTGGTCCCAAGACAGCAATGGTTTGTTTGGTCATAGAAAATCCTTTCTAGTAGGTATAATTTTAATACATTATAACATAATCTATGTATAAAATCTTGCAATTCATGTCAAATCTTGCTGTAAGGAAGAAAAATGTTAGCAGGAGACAGTTTGAAAATATGTGCCATTTTCAGAAAATAGGAGTTGAAATGATTGACAATAGTTGTCAAAAGAACTACAATAGTTCTCATGATAATTATATAACGGAAAGGAGATATTTTGGGACATACTATTGCAGATTTTCGGAATCTATTAAATCAGATTGAACAAATCAGTGAAACCATTGCAAAGGAATACGATGTGGAGCACTTAGCCGGTCCACAGGGTTGGGCCTTGCTCTTTATGTCGGAGCGGGTAGACGGTGAGACCTTTGTCAAAGACATCGAAGCAGAGCTTTGTATTTCCAAATCAGTGGCCAGTAACCTGGTCAAGCGAATGGAGAAAAACGGCTTTATCCAGGTCATACCTTCACAAGTTGACAAACGCTATAAGCAGTTGGTTTTGACAGAGAAGGGGCGGAGCAAGATTGAGCCATTACAAGATTTCCATGAGGAGATGGATCGTTCTCTATTTTTAGGTATTCAAAAGGAAGAATTTGATTTGATCAGACAGGTGGCCAATCAATTAAAAGAAAATATTAGAAATTATAAGGAGAAGAAACATGTTTAAAGAAGCCATTTTACGTTATAAATGGTATGCCTTGGCATCGGTCTTGCTGACTTCTATTGTTGTAGCGACGACTTTGATGCAGCCAAGTTATTTGCAGGATGTATTGACGGCTGTTTTGGCTAATGATAAGGATGAGATTGTCCGTGTCGGTAAGTTCCTCTTGTTGATTGCGGGAATTGGTCTCTTGGCTGGTCTGGCCAATACCATCATGGCGGCTAAGATTTCTCAGGGAGTATCTGCGGATATTCGTGAGAAGACCTTTCGGAAAATTCAGAGCTTTTCTTATGCCAATGTAGAGGAATTTAATGCAGGGAATTTGGTGGTTCGTATGACCAACGATGTCAATCAAATCCAAAACCTTGTTATGATGCTCTTTACGATCTTGATGCGGGTACCTCTGCTCTTTGTTGGTGCCTTTATCATGGCGGTGCGCACTTTGCCAGAACTTTGGTGGGTTATTGTGCTCATGGTCATCCTCATCATGGGAATCATGGCAGTTGTGATGGGCTTGATGGGGCCACGCTTTGGTAAATTCCAGTCCCTCATGGACAAGATGAACAGTATTGCCAAGGAAAATCTCCGTGGGATTCGTGTGGTTAAGTCCTTTGTCCAGGAGAAAAATCAATACGCTAAATTTAAAGAAGTATCCAACGAACTCTTAGATCTTAACCTCTTTATCGGTTATGGTTTTTCTATCTTGCAACCCTTAATGATGTTGATTGCTTACATGGCGATTTTTGTGTCGCTTTATCTCGTTTCAGGGATGTTAGACACTAATATCGAAGCAGTTGGGGGCTTTACTTCCTTTATGAGCTACCTCATGCAAATCATGTTTGCCATTATCATGGCTAGCTTTATGGGGATGCAGGCTTCACGTGCTGCTATTTCCATTAAACGTTTGAGTGAGGTTTTAGATACAGAGCCAGCGATGACCTTTAAAGAAGGTGCAAAAGAGGACTTGGATGGACGGATTGTCTTTGACAATGTCAGCTTCACCTATCCGCATGACACTGAGCCAACTTTGAAAAATATCTCCTTTGAGATTGAGTCTGGTCAGATGGTCGGTGTGGTCGGTGCGACGGGTGCGGGTAAATCAACACTAGCCCAGCTCATTCCGCGTTTGTTTGATCCACAGGAAGGGACTGTGTCAATTGGCGGTCGTGATTTGAAAGACATCAGTCAGGAAACCTTGAGAGATACAGTGTCTATCGTTTTGCAAAAAGCTATTCTCTTTTCAGGGACCATTGCGGACAATTTGCGTCAAGGTGCACCTGGTGCAGATTTGGAACGTTTGGAGCGGGCCGCAGGTATTGCCCAAGCAAAAGAATTTATCGACCGCTTGGATGATACCTATGAGAGTCAAGTAGAAGAACGTGGAAATAACTTCTCAGGTGGTCAGAAACAGCGGATGTCCATTGCGCGTGGGGTGATTAGTGATCCTAAAGTCTTGGTGCTAGATGATTCGACCTCAGCCTTGGATGCCAAATCAGAGAAGTTGGTACAAGAAGCCCTCAACCATGATTTGAAGGGGACAACGACGGTCATCGTTGCTCAGAAGATTTCTTCTGTTGTCAAAGCTGATAAGATTTTGGTTCTTGATGAAGGTCGCTTGATTGGTCAAGGTACCCATGCCGAGCTGGTAGCGACAAATGATGTCTACCGCGAAATCTACGAAACACAGAAAGGGAAGGAGGAATAAATGAAGACTTTACGTTTTTTCTGGTTTTATTTTAAACGCTATAAGCTGTCCTTTGCTGTGATTTTTCTAGCTATTGTGACGGCGACTTATTTGCAGGTTAAGACACCTGTTTTCCTTGGAGATGCGATTGCAGAGATGGGGAAAATTGGTCAGGCTTATTTTGCTTCGGTGCAAATGGGTCAGTCAGATTTCAAGCCTGACCTAGCTGATTTTAATGGGGTTATGCTCAATCTCTTGTTGGCCTATGTGGCGACTGTGGTATCAACCTTGATTTACACCATCCTTTTTACGCGTATCGTGGCTCATTCAACCAACCGGATGCGCAAGGGCTTGTTTGGCAAGTTGGAACGCTTGACAGTTGCCTTCTTTGACAGCCACAAGGATGGGGATATTCTTTCTCGTTTTACCAGTGATTTGGACAATATCCAAAATGCTTTTAACCAGTCCTTGACTCAGGTAGTGACCAATATCGCTCTTTACATCGGTATGGTTATCATGATGTTCCGTCAGGATACTCGCTTGGCTTTGGTAACTATCGCATCTACGCCAGTTGCCTTGATTGCCCTAGTGATTATCATTCGCCTGTCACGGAAATATACTGACAAGCAACAGGCTGCCGTGTCTAAACTCAATGCCTACATGGATGAGAAGATTTCAGGGCAAAAAGCGATTATTGTACAGGGTGTGCAGGAAGAGACGATTGATGGTTTCTTGGAGCTCAATGAAGAAGTTCGTCGCACGACTTTCAAGGGACGTTTGTTTGGTGGGATTCTCTTTCCATTTATGAACGGAATGAGCTTGGTTAATACTGCCATTGTTATCTTTGCAGGATCCAGCATCGTTCTCAATGATAGCTCGCTGGAAACAGCTGCCGCACTTGGTCTGGTCGTGACTTTTGTTCAATATTCGCAACAGTATTACCAGCCAATCATGCAGATTGCATCTAGCTGGGCAGAATTGCAGTTGGCTTTCACTGGTGCTCATCGTATTCAGGAAATGTTTGATGAGCCTGAGGAAGTCCGCCCTCAAAACGCTCCGCTATTTACCGAATTAAAAGAAGGTGTTGAAATCAAGGACATCGACTTTGGCTACCTGCCAGGTCAGAAGGTCTTGGACAAGGTGTCCATTTCAGCTCCTAAGGGCAAAATGGTGGCGGTCGTTGGGCCGACGGGATCTGGTAAGACCACCATTATGAACTTGATCAACCGCTTCTACGATGTCAATGGTGGTAGCGTAGCCTTTGACGGTCGCGATATTCGGGAATATGATTTGGATAGTTTGCGGGATAAGGTCGGTATTGTCTTGCAGGAGTCAGTCCTCTTCTCTGGTACTATTGCGGATAATATCCGCTTTGGTGATGAGAGTATTTCGCAGGAAATGGTGGAAACCGCAGCTCGTGCGACGCATATTCACGACTTTATCATGAGCTTGCCAGAGGGTTATGAAACCTATGTGACCGATGATGAGAATGTCTTCTCCACAGGTCAGAAACAGCTGATTTCCATTGCCCGTACGCTCTTAACAGATCCACAGGTCTTGATTTTGGACGAAGCAACGTCTAACGTTGATACCGTAACGGAAGCCAAAATCCAAAAGGCCATGGAGGCTATTATCGCTGGACGGACAAGTTTCGTCATTGCCCACCGCCTCAAAACCATTCTCAATGCGGATGAAATTATCGTCCTCAAAGACGGAAAAGTCATCGAGCAAGGCAACCATAGCCAACTCCTTAAACAGGGCGGCTTCTACGCTGAGCTCTACCACAACCAGTTTGTGTTTGAATAGTAAAAAATAACAGCCAAGATAAGCAGGCCACAATCCTTAAACTTTTAGGATGTGGTTTATCTTGGCTGTTTTTGTAGTATCATTACTGTTCAAGATAGTTGGTTTTGGTCTGATTGAGCCAAGCATAAGCAATTCCAATAAAGAGTCCGGCTCCAAGCCAATTTCCAAAGAAAACAACAATCCACTGACGAAGAATATTTACTATAGTAAAGGTATCTACATTAGTACGAGCAGCATTAAAGGCTAAGAGCATGAATGATGCGAAATTAGCAACTAAGTGTTCGTTGATAAGGAAAACAAACATAAAAATAGCAGATACAATAACAAAGAATTTGGCGGATTGTTCCTTGAGTAGCATGTACCCAAGGATAGCCATATTCACAAACATATTGGCAGTAATTCCCTCAAAGAAGTTACTCCAGTCGGATTTTCCTAGTTTGATGGTGACAGCGTTGACAACAAAACTTTCGTTAGATAAGTTAAGGTAGGAGAAGGACTGATTGAAAAGCCAAGCCAGAATGGTAGCACCTACAAAGTTGAAGAAGGTGCAGTAAAGTAACATCAGCGTTACTTTTTTCCAAGTAATTTGCTTATAATAGGCACCAGTCGTTAGATACATCATATTAGATGTAGCCAATTCGCCACCAAAAATAAGAACAAAAATCAGTCCGATAGCAAAGATAAAGGTAAAAACAAAACGCGATAGACTTGGGAATTGACTTGAGATGACATCCGCTCCAATAATACCAACAGCTGTTGACATGGTCAAATAAGCTCCTGCATACATGGAGCGTAAGGCGTAACGGCTTAGACTTTCATCAAAAAGGGATTCTTTTTTTGAAACTGCAACCGAAATTTTTTCTTGAAATGGGGACATGGGGCCTCCTTGTGACATAATCATCAAAAATTTATTGAAAAATATAGTGGAAAGGGAGCCCCTTCCCACTAGTTTTTATTTGTTAGTGAGCAGATGCACCAGAATTGGCATCTGTCGGTGTGGAAGCTGTAGGGGTACTACCTGTATCTGAAGCGCCAGAGGTTGCATCAACATGGGCAGGAGATGCGGTGTTTCCTGCACCCCCCACCAAGCGTTGTCCAGTGGTTTCAAGATACCAATCTAACCATGGCTTAAAATTAAAGATAATTTCATTGATACCAGCGTAGGACCCGTCAGGATAGTACATAGCTTGGTAGTTATGAGTATTGATAATTTCAGGTGGTGTGCCTGGGACGATTGTTCGAACGTACTCTTGGTTACCATTACGTAAGGTTCCAACAACCCATTCGACATTCTTCATGCGGGCAGGAGGTAGCGTACCGTGGACAGTTGACAGACGATTTCCTACTTGAGCAAGTACCCGTTTACCCAACATGGTTTCAGGTTCTTGGTGACTATTGTTGTAATAGAGGAACTGATTGTTATCATCTGCATAGGTCAACTCAAATGGCATCGCATTGAGGAACATATTGAGTTGGTTAACGGTCAACAGACCATTGTCCAGTTTAACATAGGTATCTCCCTCAACTGCATTAACCAATTTAGAAGCCTTTTCCAGCCAGTCTGGGTCATCTGGGTCCACACCTGTGATGGTCGTTGCGATTGGATGGTTACAGTCTAAATCTTCTGGTGCAATTGGCTTGGGTTGTTTCAATTTAGATACAACGCCGACATACTTGATAAAGTTGTCTAGACAGCTTTCCAAGAATTTCACAGTCCCTTCATTGATAATGTTCCCTTTATCATCAAAAGCTTCTTTCGCTTTACCAAGGAGGAATTCATTACCTGGTAACGTGTAGGCATTGACACCTGGAGCGTCCAAAATTTTTCTCAAGTGGACTTGAGCACGAGACGTTCCTTGGTCGTAGTAAGAAGCCCCGATAATCATAACTGGTTTATTTTCAAATGGATGTAAATTGAAACTGAGCCACTCTAGAGTACTCTTAAGAGCAGGTGTGATGGTGTGGTTGTGTTCAGGTGTAGCAATGATGACACCATCAGCACGTGTGATTTTGTTGTAAAGGTATTGGATCGCAAAACTATTAGACTGGTCTTCGTCCTGATTGAACATTGGGACATCTTTGATTTCCAAAAGCTCTAATTCAAATTTTACTTTAAAGTGGCGTTGAATAAATTGCAATAGCATGCGGTTATAAGATTGGTCTGCATTAGACCCGACGATTCCGACAAATTTCATGATTGTTCTCCTCTCTTACAAGTTTTCCCAGTCAAAGTTTTCAGCTTCTTTTTGAAGTAACTCTTTGGCGCTAGACAGTTTACTTGTCATCTTGACAAAGAGACGGAAGTCATCAAAGATGGCATCCAGTTTTTGACTGATTTCTAAATCAATGAGCTCACCGTTTGTATCAAAGGCTTTCATGGAATTAGATAGTAAGAACTCATCTGGTAAAACAGTAGCTTTGAGTTCAGGAGCGTTGAGAATTTGACGTAGCTGTAGTTGGGCACGAGAGGAACCAAGTGTTCCATAAGAAGCACCAGTAATCATAACTGGTTTGTTTAATAGTGGATAGACACCGTATGATACCCAAGCAAGGGCATTCATAAGGACAGCTGGAATAGAGTGGTCATATTCGGGAGTTCCGATGATGACTCCGTCAGCAGCCTCAATTTTTGCGACCAATTCTTTGACAATTTCTGGTAATTCTCGATTGGCTGGTTTATTGAATATTGGGAGTTCCTTGATTTCAACCAGTTCGATATCTGCCTTATCAGCGAAGTGCTGTTCAATGTACTGCAAGAGTTTGCGGTTGGTTGAGCGAGCGGAGTTTGTTCCGACCAGTCCTAGAAGTTTCATAGCGTCTTCTCTCTTTCCTAAATTTGCTACCTTTATCATACCCGTTTATCTGATAAAATGCAAGCGTTTTCTGAAAATGTGATAAAATTGTTCAAAAATTCACGAGTTTTTTGGTATAATATTAGTATGCAAAGAATATTCTATCTAGTATTTGGTTTTGTTAGTTTGGTGGTTGGTGTCATTGGGATTGTTTTGCCGATAGTTCCGACAACTCCTCTTTTACTTTTGGCTGGTTTTTGCTTTGCGAGAAGTTCAAAAAGGTTTGAAAAATGGCTACGCAATACAAAAATTTATCAATTTTACGTAGCTGATTACGTTGAGACCAAATCTATTTCCCGCAAACGAAAAAAGCAAATCATCTGGCAAATTTACTTACTCATGGCAATTTCTATCTGGCTGGCTCCTATTTTATTGGTCAAAATAGGACTGGGACTATTAACAATCTTCATTACTTACTATTTGTTTTGGGTCATACCGGAGAAATAAAGTCAGATTTGAGGATTGAACATCGTCCTCAAAGACGGAAAAGTGATTGAGCAAGGCAACCACAGCCAGCTCCTCAAGCTCAACGGCTACTACGCCGAACTCTACCACAACCAGTTTGTGTTTGAATTGCACACTTCAAAAATCACAGCCTATTTCATTGAATAATAGGAGGGACAGAGTTCCATCTGTATCGTAAAGTCTGATTTTGAATGTTATATGGTATAAGAATGTGAACAGCAAAAACCAGTCAATCTCTATTTCTGTGATTGACTGGTTTTTAAGTATTTGTTCTACAAGACTTCAAGATTAAGCTAGATAACTTGATACATTCAGTCTCGTATAAATTTTCTTGGAATGTTTTCATATCCATCTGATGTAGTTTATTAGCAATTTTCTAGTTAGTGAGTCGTTGATGACTAGGGGTTATTTTTTGTTACTAAGAGATAAGCAACTGAAAAACCGACACTAATCCCTAGGGTAATCCACCATTTGAAGGGTTGGTGGAACATCCAAGAGCGAAGTCCACTAAGTAGGAAGACAACTAAGTGGAGGCCAATTAGAGTGAAAACGGTCGATGTTTTATGAAAAAGATTGGTTGGTTTCATAACTGTTTTCCCTTCCAAAATACTCTATGTGGGATTAAAATAGAAAAGAAAGTGAACTTGCCAGAGCAATAAGTAGGAAAATCCCTTTCAAAATTGGGAAATCTTTCTGAATGAACTTGTCCCCGTACAATGCAAGGGCTAGAGAAATCCAGAGAATGATTATTTTCAAGTAAACCATGTCGAGCACAACCTAAGAAAATGGTTGGATTTATCCCTGAGATTAGCAGATAATCAAGATGTTTATGTTGGTTATGTCCTGCCCATTTATTTGATTTTTGGAACAAGAAAATTCCAAATGGCAGCAGCTCGTGTTGCTGGGTGCTGTCTGTTTATTTCAAGAAATAACCCTGAAACTTCTGGAGACAATGAGTTGCTTATTGCAAGAGGCGAAAGTTCTTGTTTTAAGTAAGCGATGACCTTTAAAAGGTGGTCGTCGTGTTGAAGGGCAGTTTGTGCATGTTTTAATATCGCAAGTTCTTGGACCGATAAGAGCTGTGTGTTAAGGATAGTCTCAATTTGCCCTAATAAGGTTTTATTCGTTTTGATATCCATTATTGTCTCTCCTTACATATATCACAAAATTCGAAGCCTAAGTATTGATTCCCAGTACGACAACAAATGTTGTAAGATAGGCTACGATAAGCAAAAATAGGCTATAGAGACCAATGATTCCCCATTTTTTTGCAGGAGATACTTGCTTTTTATTTAATGTTTTAACTAGTTTATAACCTAGAAATAAACAAGCAAGGAATAGAATGAGGGCTAATACTTTTATGATTAAAAAAATGATGAATGCAGCAGTCATTGTTGCACCTCCAGGCTGTATTTTATGAAAGAACTAGATAAGTGTTGTGTTTATTTATCGTAAACTTGGGTCAAGTGATGCATGGCATACGTTCTAGAGCATTGATTTTTGCAGTTGTAGTGGAATGCCTGATTCGCCAAGAGTGTAGAAACTATCTAAATTATAAACGAATAACTCGCTGACACTTATCGGCGATATATGGATCGTGTGTGACGATAATCACTGTCTTACCACGATTATTCATTTCTATGAGAAATTGTAGGATTAAGTCCCTATTTTCCTGATCTAATGATCCCGTTGGCTCATCTGCTAAGATAAGATTGCTTGGTTTGAGTAGAGCCCGAGCGATAGCAATTCGTTGCTGTTCTCCTCCAGATAGCTCGGAAATTTTTTGTTTTAGCGTGTTTGCTAGTCCGATTTTTTCTAGTATATTTTTTATAGACTCTTCCTTTTCCCTTTTTGATAATCTGGTATATTTTAATGCCATCAGGAGATTATACTCGACGCTTTCGTTCTCAATTAGAGCAAAATTTTGGAATAGATAGGAAATTTGTTCCCGAATTATTTTTTGAGATGTCCTAGTGTTTACAGGTACGTTTGAATGACCAAATAGGAGATAATTTCCTTCGTATTCACCGTCAAGCAAGCCAATGATGTTTAGTAATGTTGTTTTTCCGCTGCCACTTTTTCCAACAATTGCGACTAATTCACCTTGTTCAATGTGGAGGGAAAAATCATGTAGGATATGTTTTTGACCAATCTTTTTAAAGATATGTTCTAAATGAATCATAAGTTCTCTCCTTTCAAGTATTGTACAAGATTTTTTTGCTCCATACTCAGCGATGTAAATAGGAAGATACCTCCATCAGCAATGGCAAATAGTAAAAAAAGTACAAGAGGAAATAGTGACTTACCAGCTATTAAAATAACTGGAAGAGGTAGCAAATAAAGTAATGCTAGTCCAATTAGAATTGGTTTATAGCGGTCAAGGAGTGACCATCCTAAAAATTTCATTGTGAAGATATGAGATTTTCTCCATAGGAACATACTCCTCACGATAAAATAGGAAACAACAATGCTCAGTAAGCAGATAATCGCAAACAAGGTGATGAAGTTACGACTAGCATCGCGGAAACTATCTACACGTCCTTGTTGAATAGATTTTATTGATGAGAACTTGAAATAGCTATCATCAGGCAATTTCTGAAGAATTTGTTCGATTTTTTGTTGATTTTGAGGGGTATTTGCAATTTTAATTGGGCTACTTAATCCAGTATTTGACAGGTGTGCTTTATCTTCCCACGACATGTCGTTGTCATTGACCAAACTAATGATTGGATTAGTGAAATTGTTGGATAAGGTTTCATTGTAAGGGAAGAATGTCCAGTCACTTTCATAATAAATGCATTCAACCTCTACTTCGTTGATTGTTTTTATCACTTGTTCTTCATATTTCAGTGACAGCAAACCAATCAATTTTGCTAGATTTTCGTCAGACTCTTCATTTTCTTTCATTGATGCTGGAAAGAGTACAGTTAACTGTTTACTTGTATGTGGGATAGGAAATCCTATACTCTCGAGATAGGCTTTGTTGGCATATAGAACAGGGATGTCATTAGCCAATGTTGAATGTTCAAATTCTTTGAGATGTGAGAAATTGCCAGGGTTTATGATACTAGAACGAATATAGTAGGTTGGAAGATTTTCTGTCAGATTCTTATATAAGGAGTAATAATATTGATGAGCTTTGTCGGAACCAGACAGGCTATCTTGCCAGAGTTGATTTCCTGATTTTACGGTTTCGAGTGTTAGGAAATCTCCTTGTTTTTCCCACTGTTCTTGATAGTTCAACTCTTGATGTTCCTCATACATGCTATTTCCGACACCAATCATCAATATAGTGATAAGAAGTGTGAGACAGCATTTGAAGAAATTATTGATATAGAATCCTGTTTTGAAGGAAACAAATCCTTTTATGATAGATGCGGCATTGATGCGTTGGATAATTGTGATGACTAAAATGTTGATGAGTAGATAGACTTGAAGGAGGATAAAATGTGCTAGCAGCATCATAGCTGAAAAACCTTGAGGAATGTAGTCAAAAAACAGAAATGGTAAACTATTTAGAATGATACTACCGATCCCCATGATTAGTATGTTTTGTTTTACATAGCGATAGAAAATCTCTAAGTTACTATATCCAAGTATTTTTTCAACGCCGATATGTTTGATATCTAAAATTGGTTGGTAAACAGAAGTTAATGAAAGGAGTAAAAATGCGATACAGCAGATGAGTGCTACTAGTAGCAAGTCTCTATTTATCAATTCTACTGCTGTTTCAAAGGTTGGTGTCAATAGTGTGGAAGAATCAATATTGAAAAAATGACTCAATTCCTGTACTATTTCAGTATCGTTTATTGATTTTGTTGTTGTGACGGTATACTGACCATTTAGTGTATGGGATGTATCTTGAAAATAGTTTTTTAAAGTGATGAGCCGTATCGTCTTAGCCTGCAAAAATGTTGGGATATGCCCTAGTTTGTCGGAGGATTGTATATTTGTATAAGTTCCACTTCCGTCTTCGTTAAAAGTAAGTTGCTGGATTCCAAAATCTTTATAAGGAAAGGTCTCATGAGAAAAAACACCTGCTTTTATTATCTCGGTGTTGCTATCTGTTTTGATAATTGAAACGTCGTATTTATCAGCAATTTTTTCAAAAAAATGCAGTAAATCCTGTGAAGGAACGGCACTATCGCGTAAATAAAATTGAAATGAATAGTCAGTCGTTCCTAATTCGCGTATGCGATTGATTTCCTTAGTATAGTGTAGATTTACAACGATAAAACTGACACAACACAGAAGTAGAATCATACAGAAATGGTTTAGCCTTTTCATCTGAACACCTCCTTATATACGTTTTCCGACCAGCACACCAATAGAGCTGGTCGGAAACTAACTATCTTTTTGGATTTGACTATCAGTCATTTAGCAATTGATGAGTAACAGTTGTTCCCGATTACCCTACTATCAAACATTTCTGAGCATGGTAATCGTTTGTTTCACAATTCCATCATTTGTGGATTCCTGATTTATTTTTAGTGTACACCTAGTGTTTATCAAAAACCATAGAAATATTCCATGCCAGTTGGTGGGATTTTGGTAATTGATGCTTTAGCCCATATACCCGCACCTTGGCGTTGACGGTTTTCATGTTGCCCATTTTTTACAGTAGCAGTATGAGAACGTGTTGGATGATGGTAGTTGGAATATCCGTAGGTTCCTGTCCATCCAACTCCATAATGCCATTCACCACCATCGACGAAGTCTGCAAAGGCGACTGTGGATGCCATTAAACTACAAGCGATTCCCACCGCAAAAACTAATTTAGCAAACTTTTTTATGATAATTTTCCTTTCTAAGTGTATTTTTATTTTCAAGATTAGCTTTCCCATCCTCTCCACCCAACATATAGTTTCCAGTCTTTTTCCTCCTTTCCAGAGTGGTGAGATGGTAGTAGCTTATTTATTTGTTGACAATTGGTATAATTAGATTCCATCCATCTCCTAAAAGTTGAGGGGCTAGTAGGATGGCTGAGTAAGTTAAAAGCAAGAGATAGTTTTTCCAATTTTTCATAAGAGTGCCTCCTATTATTTTGTTTGTTTTTCTTTACTATTATGGTATCATAGAATAAATTCAAAAGATGAAAACGCAAACAATTCTCACATTTTTTGGAGGTCTTGTATGAAATGGGATTTTGGAACAGTCTTAAAGGAAATTCGTAAGTCCAAGGGGCTTAGCCAGCAGGAAGTTTGTGGAGATGCCTTGTCACGGACGACCCTATCAAAAATTGAAAACAACAAAGAATATCCGACCATCGCCCACTTTTCCCATATCCTTCGTCAGTTGGATATGACCTTCGCAGAGTTTGACTATATCTGCCATGCCTATCAGCCTTCGGAGCGTTCGTCTATCATCCATCGCTTTGAAAATCTGAGAGGACGATTTTTTTCCGAATTAGGTTGCCAAGATTTTTTGTACCAAGTAGAGCAGTATTTGAAGAAGCAAGAAGATATACGGGTTCAACGAATTGAGCAACAATTACGCTTAATCTTATCCATTTATCAAACGGGAGATGGGGAGCGGACCAGACAGTTGGGGCAAGCCCTTTGGAAGGAATTGGAAAAATCGGATACTTGGTATTTAGCTGATTTTCGTAAGTTAGGCCTGGTGCTTCCAATCATTCCTGTATCTCATTTGAAAGGCTTTGTAGATAAAATCTTGCTTTCCTTGGACAAGTATAAGGACTTCAGAGATGTACAGGTTAGCCAGTTTGCTTTTCTCTATAATCTATCGACCGTTTTACTGAAAAATGAAGAGTATAAACTTTGTATTTCAGTAATGGAGAGAGTTTATGCTATGGCTCAGGAAAGTATGCGGATTGATTATGTAGGCATGGCCAATGTTCGCATGGGTATCTTTCAGCAGGATAGAGGGATGGTGGACAAGGGGATCGCTATTCTCCGAGCTGCAGACTTGCTGGAGCTGGTTGAACAGTTGGAGAAAGAAGTCGAGGAGTATTGGGATATTTTTGATTCGGAAGAGGTTTGAACTGCTTGAGCTAGTTTATAGTAGCAACACCTGTTTGTCAGGTGTTTTTTTGTTGAATATCACAGGCTTTTACGAATTAGTGTATAATAGAGCTATGGTTAGAATACGAGTTGTAGTGTCTATCTTCGCAAGGTTGACCAAGACTTGTGGCTACGTGCGGCTCGCTTTGATGACGAGTATGCCTTTCCCTTAACCACACTTTTTGCATTTGTGACGAAAAATGCGAATGAATCTGTAGTAGGGAGTAAGCCCTAAATAATTAAAGAGGCAAATATGAAGGAATTACAATTTTTAATTTACCGAGCAGAAAATGACCAAGAAAAGGCTAGTGTTATTGTCAGTGACGAGACGATTTGGGCCAGTCAGAAGGAAATGGCAAGATTATTTGATGTTGGTGTACCAGCTATCAGCAAACATTTGAAAAATATTTTTGAAGAAGGCGAACTAGATGAGCATTCAGTTATTTCCAAAATGGAAACAACTGCAAGTGATGGTAAAAATTATCTAACTAGTTATTACAATCTCGATGCCATCATTTCCGTCGGTTACCGTGTCAATTCTCAAAAGGCTACTAAGTTTAGGCAGTGGGCAACGACTGTACTTCGAGAATACATGATTAAAGGTTTTGCCATGGATGATGAGCGTTTGAAGCAAGGCGAAAACTTGTTGGAAAAAGACTATTTCCGTGAGCTTTTAGAACGAGTTCGTTCTATCCGTGCTAGTGAACGACGAATCTGGTTACAAATCACAGATATTTTTGCGGAGATTGCGATTGATTACGATGCTAATAGCTTGGTGACCAAACAATTCTATGCTCATGTGCAAAATAAATTTCATTATGCAATTACAGGTAAAACAGCTGCAGAAATTATTTATGAAAAGGCGGACCACACCAAAGTAAACATGGGGTTGGTAACCTGGAAACACTCCCCTGACGGACGTATTTTGCAATCAGATGCTCTTGTGGCTAAAAATTATCTGAACGAAAAGGAAATTCGTTCGCTGGAACGTAGTATTTCGGGCTACTTTGACTATCTGGAGCGACAAATTGAGCAAGGAAAGACCCAGACCATGCAAGATTTGGCAGATAGCATTGACCGATTTTTAGCCTTTCAAGACTATGAACTCTTGGAGGGACAGAGTCAGATTACCAGTCAGACTGCCAAAGACAAAGCTAAGTCAGAATATGCAATTTTTAATAAGACCCAAAAGATAAATTCTGACTTTGAAAAATTACTAGAAGATTTATCTTCAAAATAAGCACTCGAAAGGAAAAATATGAAAATCCGTGGATTCGAACTGGTCAGCCAGTTTACAGATGAAAACTTATTGCCAAAACGTGAGACAGCCCACGCAGCAGGTTACGACCTGAAAGCTGCGGAGACGGTCAGCTTGGAGCCAGGTGAGATTAAGCTAGTGCCAACGGGTGTCAAGGCCTATATGCAGGCAAATGAGGTCCTCTATCTCTACGACCGTTCGTCCAACCCTCGCAAGAAGGGGCTGGTTTTGATTAACTCAGTTGGAGTTATCGACGGCGACTACTATGGCAATCCAGCCAACGAAGGTCATATCTTTGCCCAGATGCGAAATATCACAGAAGAAACCGTCGTGGTGGAAGCTGGTGAGCGGATCGTACAGGCTGTTTTTGCCCCCTTCCTTTTGGCTGACGGCGACCAGGCCGACGGCGTTCGGACAGGTGGATTTGGCTCGACGGGGAAATAGACTACGATGCAGATTCTTTTTGTGCGGCATTCCGAGCCCGACTACAGCATGTTTGACCAGCATGAACATCCTCGGCTGTATGCAGGTTTTGGACGGGATCTGGCTCCTTTAACTGAAAAGGGGCGGACTTTAGCTCAGGAAATTGCTAGTGTTCCTATCTTTTCCCAAGCTCAAGTAGTCATTGCTTCAAGCGTCACACGGGCCTTGGAAACTGCGACCTACATTGCTCATACCCAGCAACTACCTCTTCTGGTCGAACCCTTTTTTCATGAGTGGCGACCAGACCTGACGGGGCAAAATACCAGTCAAGATGAGGCTGTCTTAGCTCATCGATTATTTTTGGAAAATGGCGGAGCGGTGCCCGAGACTTCTTCTGTTCGCTATGAGACTGCTGCGGAGATGAAAGAGCGATTTTTACAGGCCCTTGAAAAATACCAAGCCTATGCCCGAATCGTTATCGTCTGTCACGGTATGCTGATACGCCAGTTTGTTCCCAAAGAAACCATAGCCTACTGCGAAATCCTAGAATACACTCTATAGGAGGAAATCATCATCGCTAAGAAAAAAACAACCTTTGTCTGTCAATCCTGCGAGTACCACTCGCCCAAGTATCTGGGCCGTTGCCCCAACTGTGGCTCCTGGTCTTCCTTTGTCGAGGAAGTGGAAGTCGCGGAAGTCAAGAACGAGCGGGTCAGCCTGACAGGTGAGAAGACCCGTCCGATGAAGCTCAATGAAGTGTCGTCCATTCAAGTGGCTCGCACCAAGACCAATATGGAGGAGTTTAACCGCGTCCTCGGTGGCGGTGTGGTGCCGGGCAGTTTGGTCCTGATTGGAGGCGATCCAGGGATTGGCAAGTCCACCCTGCTCCTGCAAGTATCGACCCAACTTTCGACTATTGGCACCGTCCTCTACGTGTCGGGGGAAGAGTCTGCCCAGCAGATTAAGCTCCGTGCCGAGCGTCTGGGCGACATTGACAGCGAGTTCTATCTCTATGCGGAGACCAATATGCAGAGCATTCGGACCGAGATTGAGAAAATCAAGCCAGATTTCCTGATTATCGACTCTATCCAGACCATTATGAGTCCTGACATCTCTAGCGTGCAAGGCTCTGTCAGTCAGGTCCGTGAAGTGACCAATGAACTCATGCAGATTGCCAAGACCAACAATATCGCAACCTTTATCGTCGGCCACATGACCAAGGAAGGAACCTTGGCTGGACCGCGGACCTTGGAGCATATGGTAGACACCGTTCTTTATTTTGAGGGGGAGCGTCAGCACACCTTCCGTATCTTGCGGGCGGTCAAAAACCGCTTTGGCTCCACCAATGAAATCGGCATTTTTGAAATGCAGTCGCAGGGCTTGGTCGAAGTTCTCAATCCAAGTGAGGTCTTTCTGGAAGAGCGGCTGGACGGGGCGACTGGCTCGGCTATTGTCGTGACCATGGAGGGTACCCGCCCCATTCTTGCGGAAGTGCAGGCCCTGGTGACCCCGACCATGTTTGGCAATGCCAAGCGGACCACGACAGGACTGGATTTCAACCGTGCCAGCTTGATTATGGCGGTTTTGGAAAAACGGGCAGGCCTGCTCCTCCAAAACCAAGATGCCTACCTCAAGTCAGCAGGCGGTGTCAAACTGGATGAGCCAGCTATTGACCTAGCGGTCGCAGTTGCCCTTGCCTCCAGTTACAAGGACAAGCCAACTAACCCACAAGAGTGCTTTATAGGCGAGATTGGTCTGACAGGTGAAATCCGCCGCGTCAATCGGATTGAACAACGGATTAACGAAGCCGCCAAATTGGGCTTTACCAAGGTTTATGCCCCCAAAAATTCTCTGACAGGTATCAAGGTCCCCAAGGAAATCACCGTTATCGGCGTGACCACCATTGGCGAAGTCTTGCAGAAAGTATTCAACTGATGAAATCATCGGGAGTGACAGCTAGTCGCTCCTCTTTTTGCGACAAATGGTCGGGAATGTGATAAGCTAGGTCTAACCTATTTCTGAAAATTTCAGAAATTCTCATCAGACAAGGAGGTCCTATGTCTTATTTTCAAAACTTTATGAAGGCCAACAAGGCCTATGTTGACCTGCATGGTGATTACCATTTGCCTCTTCGTCCAAAGACCAAGGTGGCTATCGTGACCTGTATGGACTCACGGCTTCACGTGGCGCAGGCCTTGGGCTTGGCTCTGGGTGATGCCCATATACTGCGGAATGCGGGCGGGCGCGTGACGGAGGACATGATTCGCTCGCTAGTCATTTCCCAGCAGCAACTCGGTACACGGGAAATCGTGGTGCTCCACCATACAGACTGCGGTGCCCAGACCTTTACCAATGAAGACTTTACGGTCCAACTCAAGCGGGATTTGGGGGTGGATGTGGCTGGTCAGGACTTTCTTCCTTTTACAGACATTGAAGAAAGCGTGCGGGCAGATATTGCCCTTTTGAAACAATCTCCGCTCATACCTGACGACGTTGAAATTTCAGGGGCTATTTATGATGTGGATACGGGTCGTATGACGGAAGTTATCTAGTCATTCAGTTTATCTTTTATTACGTCGTTAACTTGCTTTGCTGTACTCTACGAACGTTACTTACTGTCGTAAGTATGATTTCCAACCTTCAACAGTCCGCTGGACTATTGAAGCAACCTGCAGCTCACTTCCTAGTGCTGAAAGACTATGTAATAAAAATGGGGGAACAGATGGTGCGGTTTCCCGTATTTTTTATAAAAATACTTGACAGGGTTTTGTTTTAGTTGTAGAATTGTGTTATACAAATAACACAAAACAAGGAGACCTTCTCATGTCAGACAATCGGATGAAATATACTATCGATAGTAATATGCAATTTCCTTTAGTGGAAATTGCCTTAGAGGCTGGAGAGTCAGCTTATATTCAACAGGGGAGTATGGTCTACCATACGCCCAGCGTGACTTTGAATACCAAGCTCAATGCGCGTGGTGGTTCAGGTTTTGGTAAATTGATGGGGGCCATCGGTCGGTCAATGGTATCAGGCGAATCTATGTTTATCACGCAAGCTATTTCCAATAGTGACGATGGAAAAATTGCACTTGCGCCTTCAACGCCAGGTCAGGTTATTGCCTTGGAACTTGGTGCAGAGCAATATCGACTAAATGATGGTGCCTTCCTTGCCCTTGATGGTTCTGCTCAATATAAAATGGAACGCCAGAGTGTTGGGAAAGCTTTCTTTGGTGGTCAGGGTGGACTCTTTGTGATGACTACAGAGGGGCGCGGAACACTTTTGGCGAATGCATTTGGTTCTATTAAGAAGCTAACTTTGGATGGTGGAAGTATCACCATTGACAATGCTCATGTGGTTGCTTGGAGTCGTGATTTGGACTACAATATCCATATGGAAAATGGTTTTCTCCAATCTATCGGTACAGGTGAAGGAATCGTTAATACCTTTACTGGTTATGGAGAAATCTATGTACAGAGTTTGAACATTGAGACTTTTGCTCAGGTCATTGGTAATCATATTGTCGGTGCAGGTGGTGACGGTGGTGGTGGAAGCACATCATTGCTGGATGCAATTTTTTAATAGTGGAGAAATAGAAGCTGAGGGCTACAAC
>NZ_WCJE01000100.1 GCF_016743335.1 Streptococcus suis
ATAATCGGGAAGACAGGATTCGAACCTGCGACACCTTGGTCCCAAACCAAGTACTCTACCAAGCTGAGCTACTTCCCGATACTATTAAAAATAAAGCTCCCCTAACGTCTCCATTAAGCGAGTGATGCACCCTAGAGGAGTCGAACCTCTAACCGCCTGATTCGTAGTCAGGTACTCTATCCAGTTGAGCTAAGGGTGCTAACTATTATAATCTTCATGCCGAGGACCGGAATCGAACCGGTACGATGTTGCCATCGCAGGATTTTAAGTCCTGTGCGTCTGCCAGTTCCGCCACCCCGGCCTCTCAAAGCGAACGACGGGATTCGAACCCGCGACCCCCACCTTGGCAAGGTGGTGTTCTACCACTGAACTACGTTCGCAATCTTTCCTAATGCCGGCTACATGACTTGAACACGCGACCCTCTGATTACAAATCAGATGCTCTACCAACTGAGCTAAGCCGGCTAAATTATATTTCTCCTATGCGGGTTAAGGGACTTGAACCCCCACGCCCGAAAGCGCCAGATCCTAAATCTGGTGCGTCTGCCAATTCCGCCAAACCCGCATATGACTCGTGCTGGGCTCGAACCAGCGACCCATTGATTAAAAGTCAATTGCTCTACCAACTGAGCTAACGAGTCGAAAATATGAAGCAAACCCCGTTTGCTCTATCTCCAACTTCAAATAGTCTCCCAGACTATTTGAACGGTCCCGACGGGAATCGAACCCGCGATCTTCGCCGTGACAGGGCGACGTGATAACCGCTACACTACGGGACC
>NZ_WCJE01000101.1 GCF_016743335.1 Streptococcus suis
GATTGGCAGATTTGTTCGTGTTTCACACTCCAAATCTGACCTAATCAACTGTGCGGGGGTGGGAAGACGAACTATTTTTTGACTAGTTGAGTTCTTTCCCACTCCCTCTTCATCTCCCCTTGCTCTCCAAACGGAATTTCCAACACCTGTCCATTTTCCTCAGCTGTCAAGACAAAGGAATGGATGGGCTGCTTATCGTCGAAATACTGGGTGGCGACCAAGGCGATGGAATAAACAGGCGAAATCTTATCATACATGTCATGGGTTCGTTTGACCTTGTCACGAACATTAGGCAAATCCTTGACCAAGTGCTGACAAGAGTAAGTCCAGAGACGTTTGATAAAGCTGTGTTGATGGACCACCTGAATTTCAATGATAACCTGAGTTCCATCATCCAGTCTGGCTAGAATGTCCACGGTGGTGCTAAAATAACCCTCCCGTTCTTTCTTCAAATCAGCAATCGTTCCATTTAAAATCTGGACAGACTTGGGACGAAAGCCCAGAAAGGTATCGATGAAATCAATGGTAATTTCATGGTCACTGAAAATTTTCTTAGCTGCGATGTCAGCCATAGGGCTGATGCTGTGGCGAAATTTTGTCAATTGTGTTCCTCCGATAAATAGAATTTAAGAATAATCTCAATCTATTTATTCGAAGTTCCTAGTAATATTATAGCATCTTGAAGGATATTTTTCCAGAGACACTCGGTGTTTTCAAGGAAAAATACACCTGCTGACACTTAAG
>NZ_WCJE01000102.1 GCF_016743335.1 Streptococcus suis
GTCAACGTTTGTGACACTTTTGGTGGTTTCAAACTGTCAAACTCCCGAGAAGCTTTAGTAATTTTCTACACTACACATTCTCGTTTTAAGACAACAAAAAACCAGCCTTGGGCAGCTGATTTTTTAGGAGATTTATGAAAAATTTTAGGATACACCTATAGTATACTCGAATTTTCAGATTCTTCATCGGTCTGCAGACCTATTTTGTTAAAAAATAAACATGTGCTATAATAGAGAAAATAAAAAAGGGGAGATTTTTTATGACAATCCGTAAAGCCAGACAATCTGATATTCCAGTTTTAAATGAATTATTACAAGATATTTTACAGGTGCATCACCAGGCACGACCAGATATTTTTAAAAGTGCAGGTCAAAAATTTTCTGAGGCTGAATTAGTAGCACTTTTGGAAAATCCAGATAAGCCCATTTTTGTCTTTGAGTTAGAGGGACAAGTGGTTGGGCATCTTTTTTGTGAATTATCTACCGCAACAGGCGATGTTTTAGAACCAGTTAAAACCTTGTTTATTGATGATTTGTGTGTAGCCAATTCTGCGCGTGGTCAAAGAATTGGCGAGCAGCTTTATGAATTTGCTCTTTCCTATGCTAAGGAGCAGGGGTGCCACAATCTTACCTTGGATGTATGGGCTGACAATGCAGGAGCTGTCCGTTTTTATGAACGCCAAGGAATGAAACCACAAAAGTTCCGTATGGAGCAAATAATAAATTAA
>NZ_WCJE01000103.1 GCF_016743335.1 Streptococcus suis
TTGGGCGGTTACGTTACTTACAATATACAAAGACCCTCAAGATATGAAATCTCGAGGGTCAAGCATGCTAACAAGCCTGTAGAAGACTAGTCATTATGTACTACTGGTCTTCTTCTTTTTTCTTCTTCACCAAACCAAAGAGTCCTGCTAGACCTGTAGCGAGAGAAAGTAATCCATATAAAGGACTAGTGCTGGCTTCACCAGTATTTGGCAACTGTGCAGTGCCTGCTTTTGGTGTAACAGTGATTGTACCAGTCGGTGGAGTTGGGGTGGTGCCGCCGTCCGTTGGTGGGGTGGTGCCGCCGTCCGTTGGCGGATTAACTCCTCCGTCGGTCGGTGGGGTGGTGCCGCCGTCTGTTGGCGGAGTGGTGCCGCCGTCCGTTGGCGGAGTAGTGCCTCCATCTGTTGGTGGGGTGGTGCCTCCGTCCGTTGGCGGATTAACTCCTCCGTCCGTTGGCGGAGTGGTGCCGCCGTCCGTTGGCGGAGTGGTGCCGCCGTCGGTCGGTGGGGTGGTGCCGCCGTCGGTCGGTGGGGTGGTGCCGCCGTCCGTTGGCGGGGTGGTGCCGCCGTCGGTCGGTGGGGTGGTGCCGCCGTCTGTTGGCGGGGTAGTTCCTCCATCTGTTGGTGGGGTGGTTCCTCCGTCTGTTGGCGGGGTGGTGCCGCCGTCTGTTGGTGGGGTGGTGCCGCCGTCT
>NZ_WCJE01000104.1 GCF_016743335.1 Streptococcus suis
GGGAATGCCTGCCCACCTTGAAGACTTACGGACTCCGCTTCTTGGGCTGAGATACGTAGCTCACGAACCGCATACCATTTTTTGACGACTTGCTCTTCATTTCTCACACGGATATACCGAGCGAGAAGGTCGGTAGACTGTTCAAAGCGCTCAGCCGTTGCTGATGAAGCGATTGGGTAGTAGGTCTCACCATCTATTGAGTATTCTACTGTGTAGCGATTCATCCTATCCGTTACATTTTTCTGATTTCCTTGTAAGTAGAAAATATTTCGAACACGTTTCACGCCTTGTAGATCAACCCCTAGATAGGCTCCAGCAGGAATATTATCTCCTTGACCATTGAAATTATGATAGGTCACAAAAGTTGTATCATTTCCATCAATGGCATTGCTCTCAGGACCACTCTGAATATTACTCAAATCAGGAGATGTGATTAGGCTCGCCCCTTCGACTCGACTTGGTGTCACTTGGTCACTTGTTCGATAAAGGGATACTCCTGCTCGACTGACCGCAACTTTATAAACAAGCGGTTCCACCATGTAGCCCGCTGGTGGCGCTGTTTCAACAAGGGTGTAAGAACCGTAGGTCAGGTTAGTAAACACGAAGTCTTCTGTCGCAGCATGTGTCTGAACGGCTGATGCTGCGGTTGCATCATTGTCCTTGGTCAATGTAAAGGTCATCTG
>NZ_WCJE01000105.1 GCF_016743335.1 Streptococcus suis
TTTCCAAAGATTTGCGTAGTAGAGGTTTTGGTAGGGAGTTGCTTAATTTTGTAAAAGCAATTCATCCAACGCTTCAGTTAAATGTATATCAAAAAAACCAAAAAGCAATTTCATTTTACCTGAGAGAAGGATTTTCGATTATTTCAGAGAACATAGATGAAGATACTCAGGAAGTAGAATTGTTTATGTCATGGACAAATTTGTAAGGAAGGATGAATAATGTCAAAAGAGATTAATATTAGACCCTTTATTCAAAAAGATTTTCAAAGGCTTTGCCAAATTCATGATCCTGCACGTCAAGAAGAATTGGATTTAGCTAACTTATCAGAAGCATTTATTCCGCTTAGTATTGCTGCTGATAGGGAAGGGTTGTTTGATTACCAGATTCTTGTGGCAGAGATGGAAGGATTTGTAGTTGGTTTTGTTGCATTTACAGATGATGAACTAGCATGGTTATATGTAGATAGGGAATATAGTCGGCTTGGGATTGGAACGAGTTTAGTGAATGTTGTTCTTAAAAAGATGCATGAACCTATATCAATTGAAGTTTTAAATGGAAATACCCCAGCACTTAATTTTTATCAAAAATTTGGTTTTGAAATAGTAAAAACAGAAAGTGGACAAATGCCAGGAAATGAAGAGTTCTCAGTTACCGTGCAT
>NZ_WCJE01000106.1 GCF_016743335.1 Streptococcus suis
CTGCTGAGATTTGCTTCGCAAATACTATCTCCAACCTTTAACAGTCCACTGGACTGTTAAACCCAATCAACCACTGCGCTGAGATGTTGACGCGAACTCTGAGTAGTGGTGCTGGGCTTTTTTCCCAGCCTCAACAAAAGTTACGCCAAGTCCAGAACATCCAAAGAAAGCAGACGCCGAAACGATTTTAGCGTCAAAAAATAAAATCTTTGTACAAGGAAAAATCAAGTAAGCGATTTCTTGAACAAAATGCCTATAAGCAAACCCGTCTTATATATCAAGATGAAGCAGGGTTTGGTCGGATTAGTAAACTGGGGCATGTTGGAGTCCTAAAAACTACCGTCCGAATATCTCAAGCCATCATATCCGAGAATTTCGTTACTGCTATGGTGCGGCAGATGCACACACAGGGGAATCTTTCTTCATAATAGCTGGTGGTTGTAATACCGCTTGGATGAATGAATTTTTACATCAATTATCAAAAGCTTATCCCGATGATTACATCGTTTTAGTCATGGACAATGCCATTTGGCATAAATCTCAGGCACTTGAAATTCCTGATAATATTGAATTTGCGTTCATACCACCATATACCCCT
>NZ_WCJE01000107.1 GCF_016743335.1 Streptococcus suis
GATTGATGGACAATGCGAGGTGTGATAGGCGTCTCATCAACCAGTAGCTGAAGGAGATTGCGACCAGATAGCCCCATTATATCTTCGATATAGGTTGTTAGCTTGATACCACCTGACTGAAGAATTTTATGGATACGATTGGTTTCGCGATTACGGCTTTCCACATAATGTTTTCGCTGTCTGGTCAACTCCCTCAATTCTTGAATGGTTTCATCGGGGACGAAACTCCGAGGAAGCAGACCAATCCGTGTTAATTTGGCTATCCAGTGAGCATCCTTCTTGTCGGTTTTCTGACCTGGAATAGCCTTCATGTGGGCTGGTTGAGCCAGTATCAGCTCGAAGTCATCACAGAGAGCATGCCAGACAGGTCGCCAATAAATACCTGTGCTTTCCATACCAACAGCTTCCACATGAAATTGACTGAGAAAATCGTGGCAAGCACGTAGGCCTTTAGTCGTTGTATCAAACGTAGCCATCTCACGCTTTGGACGAGTTGAGGTGAGTGGTCCATGTAGGATACAGACGACAATATTGGCTTGATGGACATCAATACCTGCACAAGATTGATAGAGAACATCCATGATAATTCCCTCCTT
>NZ_WCJE01000108.1 GCF_016743335.1 Streptococcus suis
CTTATTATCTGAAAGAGGTCAAGGCTCCTGCAGGCTATATTCTAGCCCAAGATACGATTCCTTTTGAAATTACTTCGGATTCACATGTGTCTGAAATTGTTAAAATCAAGAACAAACCCGTTACACCTCCCGGTATTGAAATCCCATATACCGGAAATGCGGTGGTCATAGCGGTTTTATCGCTAGGCATTATTCTCTTCTTGCTAGGCTATCGTTTGGTCGCCTATAAGAAGGACGAGAAAAACAACTAACCCATCACTATGTTCTGCTAGATACACCTACCTGACCCATTTGTCAGTAGGTGTATTTTTCTGGAAAAAAGTATAACCGCCTAATAACAAGGTATCGTAAGCGCCCAATAACCAGGTATCTATCCAATAACTCATTCCTCCAGTATACTGTTATAAAAAACAAACTGGAGGATTTTTTATGTCACAGCCCATCGTCCCATTGACTATTCCCCAATCTCGCCGCTTTGAGAAGAAAAGTAGAAATGATGCTTATTCGATTTCAAAATCTAAACAAATCCATTTTCTATGTACAATACTTTTTATAGTTTCACTATCTAAC
>NZ_WCJE01000109.1 GCF_016743335.1 Streptococcus suis
CAGTTTTACGAACTTCATTTTCGAATGGTGCGTCTCGAAATCAAGCCAGGTTTCTTTGAAACTTTGGTGACAAACACCGATTATTCTCCAGAAAAATTAAAAGATCTCTATGCCTACAGATGGGGCATAGAGACCAGTTTTCGTGACCTAAAATACAGTATCGGTCTGACTCATTTTCATGCAAAAAAGAAGGAAGGGATTCTCCAAGAAATCTACGCTCGCTTTATCAATTTTAATGTTTGTAAATGGCTAACCTCACACGTTGCTATTAAAACATCAAAGTTAAAACAGGCTTATAAAATTTGTTTTTCAGACGCTGTTTATGCCTGTCGAAAATTTCTTAGAGACAAACTCACTTCCTTCCAATTAGAAACCTACATTGCCAAACATTTATCCATCATCCGACCCAATCGAACGTTCCAAAGAAAGATAAAAAGCAAGGCACCTGTAAGCTTCACTTATAGAGTAACATAATAGTTGAAAAATAGGGGTAAAAAACCTCCTTTTTGTGCGCCCTAAATACAAAAACTATTCCCGTTTGGTCAT
>NZ_WCJE01000011.1 GCF_016743335.1 Streptococcus suis
TCTTTTTGTCCCAGATGATATTGACTCCGACACAAAAGATGAGGGCGGAGCTGATAAAGGAGAGATTGGCAAGGGCCTGGTCCGTCATCAAAGGTTCAATCAAGCGCGCCAAAAGAGTCACAGAGCCTTGAAAAATCAAGACAGGTACTGCCGAAAATCCTGCTCCCTTACCCAGACTTGCTGTCATGATAAATATGATGATAAAGTCCAGAATGCTCTTAATGGCGAGGAGGGTATAATCCCCCGTCAATCCGTCTTGGATAGAGCCGATAATGGCCATGGCACCGATACAGACCGTCAGGGATGCGGTTAGAAAAGCATCTAAAAACTGAGAGTCCTGACCGTTTCCTGACTTTTCTCGGAGCCAGATACCCAAACGCTCAAACCAACCTTCGATATGAAGGACTTCTCCTAAGAAAGTACCGAAAGCCAGACTGAGTACAAAGAGCATGGTGTTCTGGGTGACCAGTTGACCATTTTCCACTCTTAAAAGACCTGTCAGCGTGCCAGAAATCCCTAAAAATAGAATAGCAACACCGCTGGCCAAGGTTAGACCAGACTGATGCCGTTCTTTCAGTAAATGTCCAAACCAAGACCCTAGCAAACCTGCTAGGGCAATAGCCACCGTATTGATAATCGTACCTAAGGCAAACATATACTACCTCAGCAATTCCGTCGCGTAGCTAATGGCAGAAAGAGCATAAAGTGGAGCCGTCTCCGCTCGTAAGATACGAGGACCAAGACCTGTCTTGACCGCTCCTGATCCTTCAAATGCGGCTACTTCCTCAGGCGACACGCCACCTTCTGGACCGATGATAACAAGGACTGATTGGCCAGCTTCTAAGCCAGATAAGATTTTCACCAGGTTGGCTTGTTCACCCTCTTTTGCAGCCTCTTCGTAGGCTAAGATAATCTGGTCAAATCCTACCAGCTGAGCTAGGAAATCCGCTTTTTTCTCAAACAAGCGAACAGCTGGAATGCGATTGCGTTTGCTTTGCTCGGCTGCGCCTTGGGCGATTTTTTCTAACTTTTCTGCTTTTTTTGCCAGTTTTTTACCGTCCCATTTGACCACGGACCAGTCAGCTGGAAAGGCCCAGAGGGCTGCCATGCCTAATTCCGTTGCCTTTTGGGCGACAAATTCTAGCTTGTCTCCCTTGGGAAAGCCCATGGCAATGGTAACGGAAACGGGTAATTCAACATTGTCTGCCAGTTCTTCGATAATTTCAACAGATTGGCTCTGGCTGTCCACTACCCGTGCCAAGCGTTTGATGCCGTCATCAAAGACCAGGACAATCTGGTCATCTGCCTGCAAGCGCATGACAGAAAACATGTGCTTGGCAGTGTCCTTATCCTTAATTTGGAAAACGCCCTGCGGTGCTCTGCCATTGACAAAATACTGCTGCATCCTAGCCTCCAATCACACCTGAGCGGTCAGCGGTTTTCTTGAAGATACAGCAATTCCACTCACCCTGAATCATGTGGGTTTCGAGGAAGAAGCCAGCCGCCTCTGCAGATGCTCGCACCATGTCCCACTTGTCCGCGATGATGCCGCTCATAATCAGGTAGCCTTCGTCCTTGACCAGACGGTAGGCATCCTCCGTCAGATGGATGAGAATATCCGCCAAGATGTTGGCAACGATGACTTCTGCTTCAATGTCAACGCCACGAAGCAGGTCGCCTGCCGCGACATGGATGTTGCTGGTGTGGGCGTTGAGGTCAATGTTTTCCTGGGCCACACGCACCGCCACCTCATCCAAGTCATAAGCGTAAATCTCCTTAGCACCCAAGAGAGAACTTGCAATGGAGAGGACGCCTGAGCCTGTGCCAACGTCAATGACCGTTTCGCCACCACGCAGGACCTGAGAAAGAGCAAAAAGGCTCATCTTAGTCGTCGGGTGAGTTCCCGTACCGAAAGCCATGCCTGGGTCCAGGCGGATAATCTTCTCACCAGCAGTCGCCTCGTAGTCTGTCCAAGACGGTACAATGGTCAAATCATGGGTAATACGGGCTGGCGCATAGTATTTCTTCCAGTTGTCCGCCCAGTCTTCCTCTGCCAGTTCCTGACTTTCTAGGCTGATCTGACCCGTTTCCAAGCCAAAGCCTGTCAAATCCGCCAAGCGAGTCGCCAAGTCTGCTTTAACTTCCTCAATATCCACAGTATCAGGATAATAGGCCGTAATTGCAATCATATCCGACTGCTCCACCTCGGGATAGAGTTCACCAAAACGGTCCTCCTGTCCCACATAGTCAGCCGAGTCACTAATGGCCACCCCCTGACTGCCCGTTTCAATCATCAGATTTGAAACTGCTTCTTCTGCATCACGATGCACGTGAATCGTTAATTCTTGCCATGAGTTCATGTTTGTTTTCCTTTACTTTTTCTATGCGTCAATCACTGTATTATTGTACCGATTTCTAGCCCATTTTACAAGTTAATGTTACGCAATGGAGCCCTAATAATACTTTTTCGAAAATTTTCTAATCGCACTGCGAATAAACATGTGTAGGAAAGTTTGAGACGGTGGTTCCAAGTTTCTGAACGGAGGTGATGCCCATGGAAGTGGACAGCAAATCTGCTAGAAAGGCTAGCCCATGCCAGATGGTAAGCTAACTTACTCATCTGGCAACGACAAATCCTATAAGATTTGTCTAGGGCACGCACTAGCTCGAGTTTTGAAAAATATCGTTTCAAAACTCTCACGTCGGAGATCTCTGGATTTATATTTATCAAGTCTACTTGTTGAGATGCTGAGCTTGATAATCGTCATCATTTTAGCTATTCGAGATAAAAAATAACCGTCAGCAAACTTTGACACAGTTCTGACGGTTATTTAATCTAACGAACTGAACCACCGTTTAGCGGTCCTACTGGGCGTTGAGCTGGAACTCAGCGCCTTTTCTATTTTTATAATAGCAAAAGTTTCACCTGCAGTCAAGCAAGAGAGAAAACGGAATGTCAAATAGAATCTATTACCCTCAATTCTATACCCACTGCACCGTACTGTTCTAATTGTTCTCGTGAATAGTAAACTTCCATATCTTCTGGGTTCGCCTCTCTGATACTGCTTTGCGTATACCCACAAGACAATAAATCCAGTTCTTTGTATAACTGAGCAAAATTATCAAATATGTGAAGATCTAATACTTGCACCTCGATCGTTTGCATCTGATTTTCTGTACAATAAAAACGGATGCGATCTCCAATTTGTATATGCTTGCGCTTCTCGTCATAAAGTCGTAGCTCAATGGTCTTCTGACCAGACTTCATCATTTCAAAAGGCTTTGGAGCCAATAACATTTCATGAACCATCTCAATACCTCGGATATGGGTAGAACTCCCCCTCCACCAATTCTGCTCTGCCTTTTTCAAAAGCCTCGCCATCCCATGCAATCGCAAATTCTTGGGCTTCTGGGTCCGCCAAAAAGTCCATGAGGTCATCTAGGCCTTGGTCTGCGGTGTCCTTGAGAAAGCTTGCAAAATAGGTCAGAAACTCTGCTGAAAAGCCCTTCTTGGCGTCAAATGGCAGAGCGACCAGATAGTCTTCCTCGTCAAAGCGAGACTTGTCCTGGTTGTAGAAAAGGACGTACTCCTCCAGGAAAATATCCTCCGCAGAAGCATTGCCTTCGTCGTCCACCGTTTCAATCCCAGCCACATTTTGTGCTTCCAAGATAAAAGCCAACTCAACTGCGTGGTTTTTCTTGTCCCAGTTAAGCTCGTAATCATAAGTAAAATGTTTGTCCAGTGCCGCTTCCAGCACATCTAAAAAGCCATGTTTCGCCATTCTATTTCCTCTTTTCTATAAACTCCAATAAATTTATTTCTCGACCGTATTTGACGGAAGCCCGCTTGTCTTTCTCCAAAATAGACTTGGTTAAATCTAGTTGATTCACCGCTGCCAAGGCTACAGCATAGTGAATAACGTCAGCTAATTCTTCTGCCAGACGAGCAGAGCTGTCGTCTTCGCCATCCATCATCTTGCGGCCTGCACGCTGATTCAGTAGCTCTGCCACTTCACCAATTTCTTCCACTAATTTCATAAAGAGACTTTGCTCTGGAACTGTCGTCCCATAGTGGTCACGCAAGTATTCTTCCAAAACAGTCACCGTCAACTCCGCCATCTTCGTTTCTCTCCAAATCTTAAAATTGTAGTATAATGATTATACCATAAATGTACTGAAAGGAAGCCTATGCCAGCCAATCTCGCTCTTCGTATGCGGCCCAAATCCATTGATGAAGTGATCGGTCAGGAGCACCTGGTCGGTCCTGGAAAGATTATCCGTCGCATGATTGATGCCAATATGCTGTCGTCCATGATTCTCTACGGTCCGCCAGGGATTGGCAAGACCTCGATTGCGTCCGCAATTGCTGGCACGACCAAGTATGCCTTTCGGACCTTTAATGCCACGACCGACAACCAAAAACGCCTGCAGGAAATCGCTGAAGAGGCTAAGTTTTCTGGCGGTCTGGTTCTCCTGCTCGATGAAATCCACCGCCTCAACAAGACCAAGCAAGACTTCCTGCTTCCTCTCCTGGAAAACGGCAATATCATCATGATTGGAGCGACGACAGAAAATCCATTTTTCTCTATTTTGCCTGCCATTCGTAGTCGGGTACAGATTTTTGAATTGCAGCCTTTGCAAACCAGCCATATCCGACAAGCCTTGGAACTGGCTCTGACAGACAGCGAACATGGTTTTGACTTTCCTATTACCATTGAACCTCAGGCTCTAGACTTCCTAGCTAATGCTACCAACGGTGACCTTCGTGCCGCCTATAATTCACTAGAGCTGGCTGTGCTTTCGACCAAGGAAAGCGACGACGGTAGCCGCTACATTGACCTGGACGCAGTGGAAAATAGCCTGCAAAAGTCCTACATCAGCATGGACAAGAAGGGCGATGCCCACTACGACATTCTCTCAGCCCTGCAAAAATCCATTCGAGGCAGCGATGTCAATGCCAGCCTCCACTACGCCGCTCGTTTGATTGAGGCCGAAGACCTACCTAGCCTGGCTCGTCGCTTAACCGTTATTGCCTACGAAGACATAGGCTTGGCCAATCCAGAGGCTCAGATTCATACGGTGACTGCACTTGAAGCGGCCCAGAAAATCGGCTTTCCAGAGGCACGGATTTTGATTGCCAACGTGGTCGTTGATTTGGCTCTTTCTCCCAAGTCCAATTCTGCCTATCTGGCTATGGATGCAGCTATAGCTGATTTACGGAAAAACGGTCATCTGCCCATTCCAAATCACCTGCGGGACGGCCATTATGCTGGTAGTAAGGAGCTGGGAAATGCTATTGGCTACCAGTATCCGCATGCCTATCCTGAAAAATGGGTGGACCAACAATACCTGCCCGACAAGTTACTAAATGCGGACTACTTCACCGCCAACGACACCGGCAAATACGAGCGTGCCTTGGGCATGACCCAAGAAAAAATCAAGCATCTAAAACAAAACAAGAAAAAAAGTTGATACCGTTTTCATTTTTTGCCAATTTTCTCTTGATTTTTTTTTAAAATGTGGTAATATTAAATCATAAATAAGAACTGCTGTGGTATACGAATTCATACCTATGTGTTGACCGACTATTTTTGTATTACTAGGGAGACAAAGATCTTTTGGCAGTATGCAGGCTGGCACACCCAGAAGCAACTAAGTCAGAAACACGTCACCCACCTGCTTCTAGCGTGCGGGATCAATACAATCTTTGAATAACCGGTACCAATACAGCATTTTTATTTTTTACCTTCCTTAGCTCAGCTGGCAGAGCAGCGGACTCTTAATCCGTGGGTCGTAGGTTCGATCCCTACAGGGAGGATATTGGTTGATATGAGGAAAGTCTTGATTTATCAAGGCTTTTTCTCGTTTTTTGAGAGAATTGGTCAAAAAGAACCCTTTCACATTGTGAAGGGCTATTTTTTTAACTTATCCCACAGGACAACTCGTTTTTCCTGCAATGATTTCTGCACATCAATAATGCGTTGGTTGGAAGAGCCTCGGAACTGCAACATAAGATTGCGTTTGCTTTTGTCATAGCGACCATCTACGAGAATGTCCAACTGGCTAAGCAGTTCTAATTTGTCTGGCGTTTCCAGCATCAATTCTTCCCATGTGTAGCCTGTCCAGGACCAAATGTCCTTGTCTGGCAATTCATCCCGCACCCGCTTGACGAGGGGAAGGACGGTCCCTGTATTGAGAAAGGGCTCTCCGCCCAAGAGGGTCAGCCCCTGCACATAGGGCTGGGCCAGGTCTGCTAAGATGCGGTCTTCCAGCTCCTTGGTGTAGGGAATGCCGGCCTTGAAGGACCAGGTGGCGACATTGTAGCAGCCTGGACAGTGAAAGAGGCAGCCGCTGACATAGAGGGAACAGCGCACGCCTTCGCCGTCCACAAAGTTAAAGGCCTTGTAGTCCATAATCCGTCCCTGACTGAGTTCTTCACTCTTCCACTCACCTGGCTTGGGATTGTTCCAAGTCTGCTCTCGCATAGCTACCTCCTCTCTTATTCAATCCAGTATCTTTCTATTCCGTCTCGAATATCTTCCAAAACGCCACCACAAGCCACAATCGTGCGACGGCTGGCTTGATTGTCTGTCGAGCAGGTCACGAGGACTTTGGAAATATTTTTACTAACCGCCTCCTGCAAACCTAGTCGCAGCTGGTCCTTGGCATAGCCCTTTCCTCGCTCGGTTGGGCGAATGGAATAACCGATGTGACCGCCTTTATTGAGCAGGAAATCGTTGAGCCGTAGGCGTAGACTGAGAAAACCAAGGGCTCGACCTGTCTGGTCAAATGATACATACTGAATAGAGGGAACAAAACCTTCTGGCAGGTTGATGCCTGCCTCATAGTCTTGGTTTCTCAAAATCCAGCCTTCAAAGTCCACATCTTTGGAGATAAATCCTCCGTCCATAGCTGAGCCTGCTTTTTCAAATTCTGCCAGCATCTCCAAAATCGTTTCCTTATCCGCCACAGTTGGTCTTCTTAGTTCCATTCTAGTCTCCATATTGTCTCTTGAAAAATTCACTGATGATGTCTATATCCAGTCCCAAGTCCTGCACAATTTCTGCCTTGTGGAAATCGTCATAGTTGTCATTACCGCTCCAAACAAAGGAATTGGTCACAATCTGATAGACCCTATCTGGCTCGACAGCTCTGCCATTGACCAAAAGATCCTCACCGCCCGGGACAATGCCCCACATCTGAGGGTGGAGGCCTGTCTGTAGGTCGGAATCCCCTTTTTCTTATTACCATCCCGAATGTTCGCAATCAGTTGCGCCTTCTTTGGAAAATTCTCCATGTAGGAATGCATATCATTGGTATGGAGAATACTGATATCTGTATAGTCCATACTATTTTTTCTTATTTTTTGCTTGCTTGAGTAATTCCTGCAAACGCGCCTTCTTGTCCTGTTTCACATTAGAATTCTTCTCATGATAGCGTGTCACCAGGGCCTTCCCCTTATCGTCTAATTGATATTTTCCCATTGTTTTCTCCTCTTTTTTTATCTCTTATTTGTTTATAATAAACTTCCACAGCTAACTGGAACTGTGGAAGCTCTACATAGTCTGTTTATTACTTATAAGCTCGACCCATTCATGTGTTTCACACGCGCCGAAATTTCCTTGTGACGGCCTTTTACCATCGGACGGGCCTGTGGATTGCCTAGATAACCACAAGTTCGTTTAACAACATCCACCGACTTAGGATCGCTATTCCCGCAATTTGGACACTTGAAGCCACGCTCCGTCGGCTCAAAATCACCTTCAAAATCGCAAGCGTAACAATGGTCAATCGGAGTATTGGTTCCCAAGTAACCAACACGGTCATAAGCATAGTCCCAAACAGCTTCCAAGGCCTTTGGATTTTGTTGCAGCACAGGGTATTCACAGTAATGGATAAATCCACCACTAGCACCTACAGCAGGATAAATTTTCTCAAAGTCCAGTTTTTCAAACGGTGTTGGATTTTTGCGTACATCATAGTGGAAACTATTAGTGTAATACTCTTTATCCGTAATGTCCTTAACAATGCCAAATTTCTCTGTATCCATTCGGCAGAAGCGGTCTGTCAGGCTTTCAGATGGTGTCGAATAAACTGAGAAATGATAACCATATTCATCCGACCAATCTTCAACCAAGGCTTTCATTTTCTTGATAATATCCACCGTGAAATCTTTTGCCTCTGGGTTGGTCTCCCATTCGCCACCGTAAAATACTGTTGCGACTTCATACAAACCAATGTACCCCAAAGATACGGTTGCTCGACGATTTTTAAAGACTTCATCTACTGCGTCTGTCTTAGCCAAGCGTTTTCCGAATGCCCCATATTGATAGAGAATTGGAGCATTGGCCGGGGTTGCCTCTTTCACTCGTTCCACACGATAGATCAGGGCATCCTTGGCAATGGCCATACGTTCTGCAAAGATTTCCCAGAACTTATCCTTATCTCCAGCGGACTCCATGGCAATCCGTGGCAAATTGACGGTTACGACACCTAGGTTCATACGACCAGATGTCACATCCTGGCCATTTTCATCCTTCCAACCTTGAAGGAAAGAGCGACAGCCCATTGGTACCTTGAAGGAACCTGTCAACTCAACAATCTTATCATAAGAAAGCATATCTGGATACATACGCTTGGTCGCACATTCAATCGCCAATTGCTTGATGTCATAGTTTGGAGAATCTGGCTCCAAGTTCAAGCCACGCTTAACTGTGAAAATCAGCTTAGGAAAGATAGCTGTACGACCTTCTCTCCCTAGACCCTTGATACGAATGTTCAAAATCGCTTTTTGAATTTCTCTCTCAAACCATGATGTCCCTAACCCAAAACCGAGTGAGGTAAAGGGTGTTTGTCCATTGGAAGTAAAAAGGGTGTTGATTTCATACTCCAAAGATTGCATAGCGTCATAGATGTCTTTTTGCGTTTTAGCACGCGCATATTCTTCTTGCTTGTCTGCTAATACCCAATCCTTGGCGTCTTTCAAATGCTTTTGGTAGTTGAGCTCCGCATAGGGCGCCAAAACTTCATCGATACGGTCAGCTGAGCAACCACCATATTGACTAGAGGCCACATTGGCAATGATTTGTGAAATCTGAGCCGTAGCAGTTTGAATTGATTTTGGACTTTCTACATCCGCATTTCCTATCTTGAAGCCTTGTGCCAACATACCTTTGAAATCAATCAAACAACAGTTGGTCATTGGTGTATAAGGGCTGTAATCCAAATCATGATAATGGATGTCCCCTTTTTGATGAGCATTGGCCACATGAGCTGGCAATAATTTGAGACCGATAGACTTTCCGACAATACCTGCTGTCAGGTCCCGCTGGGTGTTGAAAACATCCGCATCTTTATTAGCGTTTTCATTGACCACAGACTGGTCCTTGCTCAGCAGCTTATGAATTTCAAAATTAATATCGGTAGCCTGATGACGGCGAAAATCACGGCGTGTTCGGTATTGAATATAAAGCTCCGCCAAATCATACAAATGGGCGTTTAACAATTCCTGTTCAACGACCGTTTGAATTTCGTAAATTTGAACATCTTTCTCAAATCGGCGACCAATTTCAGCCAAAACAGCTTCTAATACAATTTTTAAACCTGCCTCTGAAACAGGATGTTCTAATTCTTGGTTTGCCCGCCGAAGAGCAGAAAAAATCTTATCCTGGTCAAAGGATACTGTCCGTCCATCACGTTTCAAAACCAATAATTCTATACTCGGTAAGACATTTTCTTGCACATTCATCTGACAAACCTCCAAAATTCTTCACTTCTATTAGTGTAGCACTTCACAAAACAAAAATCAATATCTTGTGTAAAAAAATATAAAAATAGAAAAATTACACTAAATATAGACTTCGTTTCTGAAAAACAAATGAAAACAAGAGCCTATTCTGACTCTTGTTTTCTGGTCCATAAGAAGTACAAATTGATGGCACAGGCCACTAAAATCACAGCAGGCCAAAGCAAATTTAACAAAGGAAGTTTACCGACATTGTAGGCAATATAGAGAGTATTCCACACTACCCCCAAGCTATAGACAATCGTCAAAATAATTTTCATAAAACACTCCAACAAAATGATAGTGCTATTATACTACAAACGACCGTTTATGTCCTTGATTTGCCGCTCCATTTTCCGATAATTTAGGAAAAAGAGAGAAGCGTAGACCAAGATAAAGAGGAACCAAAAGAAGATAAGAGTCCCAAGTTTCACGGGAAACCAACCAGCCAAAATGCCCAGCGGTGTGAAGCCTAAAGCTGTGATACAAAAATGTGTCGCAGTCATTCGTAGAAGGCTCCAGTCCTGTTCAAAAATCTTGTCTGCCAGCTGGAACAAGAGACCGATTGCCGCCCAAATAACTACACAAATCATCATGACGGTTACTTGATTAAAGTTGCTCAGGTAGTAAGCCCCCATGGTTGAAAAGGGATTTAGAGGAAAATAGGTTCCCTGTCCGAAGACGGCTGATGTGATAATGGAGATAATAGTTCCGATGGTAATGCCTAAACTAGCTGATAAGACGTATTTTTTCATAATCCTAACCTTTCTTTGATAACTTTTAGATAGCGACGGGATGAGTAGGTGACCGACCCATTCTTCATGACCAGCTTGATCAGGCCGTTGGCAGTTAGTTTGAGGTGGTCCAGTTGCTTGATGTGAATGATTTCCGACTGGGAGATTTGTAAGAAGTTTGCCGGCAAGTCCTCCTTAACCTGATACAAGCGTAGGTTGGAAGTATAGGTAGTTTCTACTGTTTCCACCTGTAAAACCTTATCTTCCAAGTAGAGTCTGACAATCTCATCATGCTCCAAAAGATAAACCTGTTCCCCTTTTTTGACGGTTAGACTGGACCTCTGCTTATCCAAGTTTTGAATATAGGATACCAGATGAGTAACCTGCTCAGACATAGCTTGAGCTTCAATAGTTACTAAGTCTTCTACAATATCTGATGAAATAGCTAGTTTTACTTTCATATTCTCTCCTTTCTCTTTCTGCCCCTATTAAACACCATTTCTCGAGTGGTTTCAAGGACTTTTGGCTATGTGGTCGTTTTTCATCACTAAACGGCAAAAAAGCCAGAACGTTTGTCCTGACTTAGTCATTCTTTAGAAATGTTAGCCCCGTCACTATCTGCCAAGCTGTGATAGGATAGACGGTTAAGCGTTCATAAATGGCCATTACCACCACTTGATTTTCTGCGATTGCCGTCTGCAACAATCCTGCAGCGACAAAACCACACAATCCGAGAAAAATACTAATGGAGCGATAAACCATTTTTTGATCGGGCAGGAAAAGACCTGTCAACAGCAAGGTGCTATTGCCCATCATAAAGGACAGACGTGCCCCAAATCCATGCAAACCGTCCTGACCAGGTACACCACCTTGATAAAAACCGACTAGAAGGCTTCCAAAACCAAAAAGGATGACGATCAGCAGGATAAGGATTGCCAAAATTGGATGTCTTCGCCTTATCTTAGAGAAAATAAGCAGAGCATAAGAAAAGACAAAGCCAATCGCAGTTAGAATAAAGCCACTATTCATGACAATCGCCCAATTTGAAAAGTTTTCTGGCACACCAGCTACCTGCTGGCCATTGTATACCCCAAGAGCTGAAATAAACTGCCGACCATAGACATAGCTAAGCGGATAGCCCGTTCCAATGGCAGCGATTAATTCGGTTCCTAGGTAAATACTGGCATTTATTAGAAAGCCAACAGCTCCAAGTTTCTGTAAATTGGTTGTTCGCATCTTGCTCCCTTCTATGCCAGAGCCTGCTTAACAGCTCCAAGTAAACCATTGGTCGTTGCAGGGAAAGCAAAAATCATGCGATTTAGATCTGTTGCCGTCAGCTTTTGGTTAATAACCAAGGTCAGCAAATTAATCATCTCTCCTGCTTCATGCCCAATCAAGGCTGCACCCTTCAAGGTCTTGTCACTTCCTACAATCAGCGTAAAGTGAGCTTCTGTCTCCAACTTAGTTTGGAATTTTAATTGTTGTCCAAAGGGAATCTCTACAATCTTGTACTGTTCAGGATTCACCTTAGCCTCTGCAACCGTAACACCAACTTGAGCCAGACGTGGCAGCGTGAAAACGACATTTGGAACAACTGGATAGGCAATCGGAGCTGGATTGCCCAAAATATGCTCCGCAATGTAGCTAGACTCAAAGCTAGCAGTCGGTGTCAAGCGAGGAATCGTTTTAGAAACCACATCACCAGACGCGTAGATAGTAGGCTGGCTTGTCTGCATGAATTCATTCACCTTGATGCCAGTGCGATCAAAATCCACTCCAACCTCTTCTAAGCCTAGACCTTCTACATTTGAGACACGGCCTGTGGCATCAATAATGGTGTCTGTCTCGATTTCTAAGCCCTGAGCCGTTTTGACAAGAAGACCACTTGCTGTTTTTTCAGCTGAAACAACTGCCTGATTGAAATGGAAGCTAACACCATCGGCGGTCATTTTATCAACCACACTAGCTACCATTTGCTCAGGATAGGCTGCTAAAGCACGATCTGCAAACTCGATGATGTGAACTTCTGAGCCCAGTAGCGAAGCCATTGTCGCAAACTCTAGCGAAATAATCCCAGCACCGATAAAGACGATTCTTTCTGGCATATGGTCCATATCAAGAAAGGCACGGCTGTCTTGAAACCATTCATTCCCAGGGACATTTAGTCGAGCAGGGCGTTGACCTGTGCCAATCACGACAAATTCTGTGGTAATTTCCTTATCATCAACCATCACTGTGTGAAGATCTTTTAACTGCCCGTGTCCTTTTAAAAGATCAATTGACAGGCTGGCAAACATACCTTCTAGCATAGGAGAGTAGGTTGGAATCTCCTCTTTTTTATACGCCATCAATTTTTCCCAAGAAATTTCTCCTGTTTTGGCAATCCCTGCTTTTTCATACCGTGCCAATCCATCCATAAACTCAAAGGGACTTTCTAGTAAAAACTTGGCATTACAACCGTAGTTTGTGCAAGTTCCTGCTGTGATATCTTTTTCGACAATGGCTACTTTCTTGCCTGCTTTTGCTAAATCAACCGCGGCATGCCAGTTGGCATGTCCTGAACCGATAAAGGTAACATCGTATTGATACATCATTCTTCCTCCTAATTCATCAACTTCGAAACAACTGCTTGGCCTAGGGCACGAGCAGATTGGGGATTTTGACCTGTCAAGATGCGATCATCCTGGCGCACAACGGGGGAAAAGGCTGTTCCAATTTCAACTTTAGCCCCTTTTTCACGAAGAGCTGTCTCCGTTAAAAATGGTACCAAGTCTGCGGTGCCGTTTAATTCCTCTTCTTGATTGGTAAAGCCTGTAACGACTTTTCCTTCAATCAAGGGTTGACCAGCCTCATCTTTGATTGGCAATAGTCCTGCCACACCATGACAAACTGCTGTGACGAGACCTCCGTTTTGGTAAATCTGGCTTGCCAGCTCTGCTATTTCCACAGACTCTGGGAAATCCCACATGACCCCATGACCACCTGTATAGTAAATCAACTCATAGTCCGTCGCCTTAACCTCTTCTGGTCGTAAGGTCTGACCCAAGGCACGATTGCGAAAAGTCGCGTTTCTATAGTAAGTACGGTCCACATCATCCATCGTGGTCAAACTATGTGGGTCTAGGGGCACATAACCACCTTTTGGGCTGACAAAATCCGCTTCATAACCAACTTTGACCAACTCATCATAAAAGTGAGTCAGCTCGCTGAGCCATAAACCTGTCAACCGTTCATGCTCACCATATTGTTCTGTATTGGTTAGGACAATCAGTGCTTTTTTCATGCTTCCTCCCAATTTCAATCGCGTGCGATTGTTTTTGTTATGTGTCTAGTCTATCCCTATTCATTTGATTTGTCAAGGTAAAAGAATTTTGATAAGATATTTTTATCGTGCACGATTAGAAAGCGAGAAACCATGTCCGACTATCATTATTCAAAGCAGCTCTGCTATTCCTTCTACCAAGTCAACAAACTCTTTAATCAATTTTATCTGAAAAATCTCAAGGAATTTGACTTGACCTATACCCAATACCTCGTGCTTGTTGTCCTCTGGGAAAAAGCTCCACTGACACTCAAGGAACTCGGTGGAAAGCTAGATTTGGCCAGCAACACCTTGACGCCACTCCTAAAGCGGCTTGAGGAAAAGGGCTACATCCAGCGAAGCATTCCTCTGGGAGACAAACGACAACTCCTTGTCCAGCTCACCGAAGATGGTCAAAAACTCCAAGCCATTCTTGAAGATAAGCTACTTTCCTGCTTTCGCCAACTCGATGGCCTGACTATAGAAAAAAAACAATCGTACGTCAAGTACAATCAGGAACTCATCGAGAGTTTACAGAACTATTTGGACTAATATAGCTGGTTGAAGTAAAAACAGGACACATCTAAGTTTATCAATCTGAGAACTCTAAAGTTATTTTAGGAGTGGGTTATTGACACTATAACTTAAAGTTGTCATTTTCCTAATTCAAACTACTATATATCCCCTGCTTTTCTCCATGGAAGCAGTTTTTTTATTTGAAAAAAAGCCAGAACAAGAGTCCTGACTTAGTCTTTTATATCAACTTTTTTATGTGAGGAACCAAAAACCTCTGGGGCTTTACTCTTCAAAGTCATCTAGCCCATCGAAGGCTCCGCTTGCCTTCAACTGCTCCAAATCTTCTAAGGACAGACTGGCATCCGCCCTATCCACTGCCCGTGTAACTTCTTCATGGTAGCGACGAGCCATCTTCTCAATAAAATCACGAGGATAAGAGTAACGATTGGTCGCAACCCACTCTTCCAACCAAGCCGTTAGTTCCTCAAGAGACTTATCCTGTTGAAAGAGAAAATACTGCATGAGTTCGCTAGCCTGTTCATCATCCAAACCCAGATGATACACATACCAGCTAATCGGGGCAAATTGCGGATTTTGCCTTTCTAGTTCAGCATATATATCCAAAACCAATTGTTCCAATTGAAACAGTTTCGCACGCACGTCCTGATGATTTTGCATAGCCAGTCATATCCCATTCTTTACTTTTTTCTTTCATCAGTATAGCCTATGCACATCAAAAAAAACAAGATTTTTACAAAAAAGGATTCAAACGTTCGTTCTTTGCTCAAAAAAAGCCAGAACGTTTGTCCTGACTTTCATTGTCTTATAATTTTTTCTTCAACTCCGCCACTGCCATCATTACTTCCATGGGGGTCATATTGTAGATGTCTAGTTTTTCCAGTTCATCAAGGACTGGGTGAGAAGGGGTGTCTGCAAAGAGGTCGATTTGACCAGACGGTTCTGCCACCACTGATGGAGCTGGTTTTGCTGGTGCAGTAGGAGCTTGGTTTTCAAGCGTCTGCAAAATCCTATCCGCCCGCTGCAGTAGTTCCTCTGGCATTCCCGCAATCTTAGCCACATGAATCCCGTAGGACTTGTCAGCTGGACCTTGGGCAATCTTGTGGAGGAAGGTGACTTGGCCGTCCTTCTCCAAGGTCGATACATGGACATTCTCTAAGTGTTCCAAGGTCTGGCTAAGGTCTGTCAACTCATGGTAGTGGGTGGCAAAAAGAGTCTTGGCACCAATCTTGTCGTGGATGTACTCGATGATAGACTGGGCCAGAGCCATACCGTCATAGGTGGCTGTTCCCCGTCCCAACTCATCAAAGAGGATGAGCGACCGATCTGTCGCCAGACGGACTGCCTTATTGGCCTCCATCATCTCGACCATGAAGGTCGATTGACCACTAACTAGGTCGTCTGCCGCCCCAATTCGGGTGAAAATAGCATCAAAAATCGGTAATTCAGCCTGATCCGCAGGCACATAGGAACCCATCTGCGCCATGATGACGATAACCGCCAACTGCCGCATATAGGTAGACTTACCACTCATGTTTGGACCAGTAATCAGTTGCATATGCGTATCGGTATTCAAGTGAATAGAGTTGGGAATGTAGGTCTGCTTGCCCATGACCTTCTCCACCACCGCATGACGACCACGATCAATGGTCAGTTCTCTTTGATCTGTAAAGCGTGGACAAACCAAATGTTGCTGCTCCGCCACAACCGCAAAGGCCTGCAAAACATCGATGGTTGCAATAGTCCGAGCCAGCTTCTGCAAGCGACCGATATACTTCTCAACCTCTTGGCGAATCCGCATGAAAATCTCGTACTCCAAATTAGCAGACTTATCACGCGCCTCCAACATCTGCCCTTCGATCTTAGCCAACTCTTCCGTTCCATAGCGCTCCGAGTTTTTCAAGGTCGCCTTACGGAAAAAATGACTAGGCACATTGCCCAGATTGGAATTGGTCACATGGAAATAGTAACCGTCTTTTTTATTGTAATCAATCTTGAGATTGTTGATACCAGATGCTTCACGCTCCTTGGCCTCAATCTCCGCAATCCAGCCCGCCCCCTCACGCATAACCAGACGGTACTGGTCCAAGGTTTCATCAAAGCCCGTGCGAATGATATTGCCGTCTGTAATAGCCCCTTGGGCCTCTGGGTCAATAGCAGAGCTGATCAGAGCGTGCAGTTCTGGGATTGGGTCCAGACCAGCTACCAAGCTAGCCAGAACAGACGGGTCCATTTGTTGCAGGATATTTTTGATAGCAGGGACATTTCCCAAGGTTTGAGAAAGTTGCAAGAGGTCCTTGGGCATGGTCTTGCCAAAAGACACCCGACTGGCCAAGCGTTCGATGTCATAAACACCCTTCAAGGCCTCCACCAAGTCGCTCCGCTCAAAGAAATAATCCAGAAAAACCTGCACGACAGCCTGTCGGCTCTCAATCCGCTTGAGATCAATCAAGGGCCTGTCAATCCAAGCCCGCAAGAGCCGCATGCCCATGGCTGTCTTTGTTTCGTCTAGCAACCAGTACAAACTGCCATGCTTCTTACCTGTCCGACCGTTTTCAAGCAGGTCCAGACTAGACTTGGTGGCATAGTCCATTTGCAGATAGTCCTTAATTTCATAGTGGACCACCTTCTGCAAATGACTCAAGTCCCGCATCTGTGTCCGGTGTAGGTAGCTGAGGAGTTTGCCCGCCGCAGCCTTTTCCAAGTCTGTCAGCGAATTATCAATCAGCTGAACATCCTCTATCACCTCATCTTCAAAAGACAGCAACAGGTTCATCTGGTTAGAAAAGACCTGCTCTTCTTCCTCCGACAGCGCATAGCCAATGACCAATTCCCGTGCTCGCAGGTTGCGAATCTCACCGCAAAGACTGGTAAAATCGTCTAGGCTAGTCACGAAAAACTGGCCTGTTGACACATCCATGTATGAAAGAGCAAATTGTACGCCCTGACGGTCAATGGTGACCAGGTAGTTGCTGTCAGCTCCCATTTTGGTGGAATCCATGACTGTACCCGGTGTGATGACCTGCACCACTTCCCGCTTAACCACACCGACTGCCTGCTTAGGATCCTCCATCTGCTCGGCAATCGCCACCTTGTGCCCCAGCTCAACTAATGTATCAATGTACTGCTGGGCCGCATGATAGGGAACACCAGCCATAGGAATGGGATTTTCCGCATTTTTATTCCGACTGGTCAAGGACAATTCCAAAATCTGTGCAGCCTCTACTGCATCTTCATAAAATAATTCGTAAAAGTCACCCATGCGAAACAGCAAAAAAGCATCTGGATAGTTTGCTTTGATATCCAGATACTGCTGCATGCCTGGAGAAATTTTATCTGTTGCCATTCTTTCTCTCAATTCTAATTCAAGTAATAATTTATTTCAGCCTCAACCTGTTTGGCGGCCTCTTCATCTCGACATATAACCAATAAGGTATCTGCGCCTGCCAAGGTTCCTAAAATCGACTTTGGCTTTTCAGCATCGATAATATTGGCCATCAAGGCTGCCTCACCGAGTTCCGAATGGAGAACTAGGATGAAACTAGCCCTGTCGACTTTATATGCATATTGTGCCAATAGTTGGATAAAGTTAACTCCGTCTTCCTCCACTGCCAAAGAATAAAAGGAATGCCCATTTTCATGAATTTTTATCACGCCTAATTCACGCAAGTCCCGTGACAATGTGGTCTGGGTCACCACTACTCCTTGAGCCTCCAATGCCTGCTGAATATCTGTTTGACGTCCAATCTTTTCCTGACGAATCATGGCCCGAATCAAATCATGTCGTCCTGTTTTATTCATCATTTTACCTCAGAATGTATATTTATAGAAATATTATAACACTTTTCCCCGCTATTAGCCTAGAAATGTGATAAAATAGAATCAATAACGTTGGAGGAAATCCTATATGAATCAAAAACAAGTGATTGCAGAAAAATTGGCTGCCATCCTTCCGAGTTTGGAAGTGGAAGCTATCTACAATCTGCTAGAAAAACCAAAATCATCAGAAATGGGCGATATTGCCTTCCCAGCCTTCTCCTTGGCAAAAGTAGAACGCAAGGCTCCACAGGCTATCGCAGCAGACATCGTTGAAAAATTGGATACGACTGGTTTTGAAAAAGTCGTTGCAACGGGTCCTTACGTCAACTTCTTCTTGGACAAGGCTGCTATCTCCCACCAAGTCTTGACAGATGTCATTACTGAAAAAGACCAATACGGTAAACTCAACATCGGTCAAGGACGCAATGTGACGATTGATATGTCTAGTCCAAACATTGCTAAACCATTCTCAGTTGGCCATTTGCGCTCAACCGTTATCGGTGATGCCCTTGCTAACATCCACGAAAAGCTTGGCTACAACCCAATCCGTATCAACCACTTGGGTGACTGGGGCAAACAATTCGGTATGTTGATTGTTGCCTACAAACTTTGGGGAGACAAGGCTGCGGTCGAAGCAGACCCAATTTCAGAACTCCTCAAACTCTATGTGCGTATCAACGCTGAGGCAGAAGAAAAGCCTGAGTTGGACGACGAAGCACGTCAATGGTTCAAAAAATTGGAAGACGGTGATCCAGAAGCTCACGAGCTATGGCAATGGTTCCGTGATGAAAGCTTGGTCGAATTCAACCGCATCTACGACAAACTCGATGTAACGTTCGACAGCTATAATGGCGAAGCTTTCTACAACGATAAGATGGATGAAGGTATCCAAATCTTAGAAGAAAAAGGACTTCTTCAAGAATCTAAAGGTGCCAAAATCGTTGACCTTGAGAGCTACAATCTTCCACCAGCCCTCATCATGAAAACAGACGGTGCAACACTTTACATCACACGTGACATGGCAACAGCTATGTACCGCAAACGCACTTACGACTTTGTGAAAAGCATCTACGTCGTTGGTCAGGAGCAAATCAACCACTTCAAACAGCTCAAGGCTGTCTTGAAAGAAATGGATTTCGACTGGAGCGACGATATGATCCATATCACCTTCGGTCTGGTTACCAAGGACAAGAAAAAGCTATCCACTCGTAAAGGAAATATCATCCTGCTCGAGCCAACTCTAGATGAAGCTATTTCACGCGCCCTTACTCAAATCGAAGCCAAAAACCCTGACCTTGAAAACAAGGAAGAAGTAGCACACGCAGTTGGTGTCGGTGCTGTTAAGTTCTACGACCTCAAAACCGACCGTGACAATGGCTACGACTTCGACTTAGAAGCTATGGTCTCCTTCGAAGGCGAAACAGGTCCTTATGTCCAATACGCATACGCCCGCATCCAGTCTATCCTGCGCAAAGCCAACTTTGTACCAAGCGCAGAAAATGACTACAAACTGGCTGATGCAGAAAGTTGGGACATCATCAAGCACATCCAAAACTTCTCAAACGTTGTAGAACGTGCTGGTGACAAATTTGACCCATCACTTATCGCCAAATACGCTATCAACCTAGCTCAAGCCTTCAACAAGTACTACGCACACACTCGTATCTTGGATGAAAGCCCAGAGCGTGACAGCCGCTTGGCACTTGCCTACGCAACTGGTGTCGTCCTAAAAGAAGCACTTCGTCTTCTTGGTGTAAAAGCTCCAGAGAAAATGTAATACTAAACTATCCTCAATCCTACTGGTTGAGGATTTTTCGTTTGCGATAATTTATCAATTTCAGAAAACAAATATAAAATGCCAAAAAATTATCCAACTTCTTGCGAATAGATTTAGCGAGGGGGAGTAAGAACCTGTATTCACAGTTCAGCACGTTCACCTAAGGCTAGTTTTCCAGTTACTCATCGTTCGTTTTTTTCAAAATACAGTCAGTATTCCCTCAAAAAACTGCCTTGATTAGCGAAAAACTATCTCTTATCTAAAAGCACTTTACTTGTGAATACAGGTTCTAAGACCCCTACAAAAAATCATCAAAGGAGTCTGAATGACAAAAACATCACTTACAGCAAACCAACCTCGTTTTTCTATCCGCACCTATTCTCTCGGTGCCGCTTCTGTCCTACTAGCCTATGCCTGTCTGGCAGCTGCTCCAGTAGCTAGTGCCAATACGACAACTAATCCATCTACAAGCCCAACTATAGCCCAAACAACAAATAGCACTACTGAACAAAAAAACAATCAAGTTAGTCAATCTAGTACAAACCAAACAAACACTACACCATCCACTAAGTCCAATACAGAACAAATATCGCAAGAAAAAAACGTTACGGGTACAACAACGTCAGCAATTCAACCAATCCAAACCACTACACCATCAACTAGTCCAGCTAGTCAAACACGTTCTCAACAAACAACACCTTCCTCACAGCAAAGTCAAAACCAGACTAGACAAACAAGTACCAACCAAATTCAAACTAATACTTCATCAACAAGTAGCTCTGCCATTTCCCAAAAAACAAACACCCAAACACAAACCAACACCACCAGAACTCGACTGACTACCCAAACTCGTACTGCCAGCACACGTTCTAGCTCCACCAGTGCCTTGGGGGATGATTATCCTTATACAGCGGTTGACGCTATTGACCCCTGGAGGCTCTACACCCGTCAATGTACTTCTTTTGTAGCCTTTCGCCTCAGTAAAGTCAACGGTTTTGAAATCCCACCAGCTTACGGTAATGCGGATGTCTGGGGATACCGAGCGCAGCGTGAGGGTTACCGCGTGGATATGAACCCTGCCGTGGGAGCAGTAGCTTGGTGGACCTCCCCTATGCACGTTGCCTGGGTATCTAGCATCCAAGGTGACATGGTCGAAATTGAAGAATACAACTACGGTACTCGATACACCTACAATCGCCGTCTGATCCATAAGAACTCTGTCAGTGGCTATATTCACTTCAAGGATCTAGCTAGCTCCCCTGTCAGTCAAACTAGCACTGCACCTACTCAGGCAGCTGGCTTAGCAAACAGCGGTACCTATACCTTTACCAAGCAAGCACCAATTAAAAATGAAGCCAAACAATCTAGCACAACCTTGGATTACTATTATGCCGGTGAGAGCGTACGCTACGACCGGGTTCTAACAGCTGATGGCTACCAGTGGATTAGCTACCTCAGCTATAGTGGTCAAAGACGCTACATTCCTATCAAACAAGTACAGCCCTCCCCTGCACCCCAGCAACCAATCGTATCGACTTCCATCAAACCTCAAGGGAAAATTCACATTACAAATATCAATCAAGCAGAAGGTAGTTTTGAGGTTCTTATAACAGGAGCTAAATCACCAAAAGAAATTACAGCTGTATCTGTACCTGTTTGGTCAGATAAGGGTGGACAAGACGACCTCATTTGGTACCCTGCTCAACGACAAAACGATGGTAGCTACAAGGTGAAAGTTTTAGCTAGCAAGCATAAAAATGATAGCGGAAAATACCACATCCACGTCTATTTCACAGATGCTGCAAATCAGATTGATTTTATAGGAAGCACAACAACCCAGCTTTCTACTACAGCTGCAAATACAAATTCCCTACCATCGTCTGGAACCTATACCTTTAAATCCCGACTAGCCATTCGAAACAGTCCGAGTCTCTCTTCCCCTGTCTTATTCCACTATGGTATTGGACAAAGTGTCCGCTATGATCGGGTCGTCACAGCCGAGGGCCGCCAGTGGATTAGCTATATCAGCTATTCAGGAGCTCGTCGTTACATTGCTATCCCATAAAATAAAAGAAACTGCAGGGTCAATATGAACCATGCAGTTTTTTGGATTTTTAAATATCAGTAGAATTGATAGCTGTACTTGCCTGTTCCTTGGGCTTACGCAGATGGAAGAAGATGGTCACACCAAAGTAAATGGCAAATAGGACAATGTTAAGGATGTAAGCCCCTAGCATACCTGCTGCTGTCACATCACGAAAGGCTGCGTCTGAGTAGAGTTGAGCAACACCTTTACCTGCTAGGTAGTTATAGGTACTCAGCAATAAGGTTGAAAATAGATAGCCAATGTAAAGATAGGAGGCCAGCTCATTTTTCTTCATGAAGAGGAAAACAATGACCGCAATCAGCAGACCAAACATAGCTATAGCTGCTATCTTCTGAATCATGCTGGTCTGGAGATTGGCTGTTTCTCTCGAAACAAGAATTAACTCTTCCACATCAATCCCAACAGCTCCCTGCATAGCTGTGCGAACTTGCTCCTCGTTAAAGGTCGAAACAAAGGCATTGAACAGCCTTAAAATACTGGCAATACTGGATAGTATCACAAAAATATACAGATGAATTGGTCTTTTCATATAAGCACCTCCTAATTTTAGTCTTATTCTACTCCAAAAACCATGCTTTGTCAATGTGATTTTGTGAACAAGTTGAAATAAATATATTAAAATGCTATAATAAAGAAAAGTAGTAAGGAGGAGAAGCGATGAAACATTTTAGAAAAAACTACTGGCTTTACTGGTATCTCTACCTAATCTTCTATCTATTTGCAAAAATGATTTTCCCTGACCTCACTAATATTTTGGCTGCTATCGGTTTTTGGAGCCTTGTTGCCGCCCTGCTCCACACCATCTACTACTGGATTCGCTACTGGCTCTATGTCCGTAAACAGAAGAAATAAGAACAATCTCCTCTAAGTTCGACCTAGAGGAGATAATTTTTATTTAGAGGCAAGATTTTGGAAAAAGTCAAATTGGCGGTAGGTTTGATTTTCCGGTAAGGTCAAATCTACATCGTCTTCCACATCTGCCACGGTTAATTCGACATCCAAGGGCAAATCCTTCAGTCTATAACGTCTGATTACGTGCCCCTCTGCACTGACAAAGTCCAGCAAATACCCATTTACCCGAACTTGATACAACATTAAGTTATCCGTCAAATTTTCAATGACCAGCATATCCATCTTTCGCCGTCCGATCGTATAGTCTGGATTGCGATAATACCTAAATTTATTATCCATGTCCAATCTCCTTCATATCAATTACCACATCTGCTTTTTCCCAAATAGCAGGATTGTGGGTCGCAATGACAATCACACGCTTGTCATTTTTTAATTCTGTCAAAAGCTGCATGACCTCTTCAGAATTTTTAGGGTCCAGTGCAGCGGTTGGTTCATCCGCTAAAATCAAGGGAGGATTTTTTAAAATCAATTTGGCTAGGGCGACCCTCTGCGCCTCTCCACCTGATAGGGTATAGACAGGTTTATTCACATCTAAATAGCCCAGATTGACCTGTTCCATAGCCACCAACTGCCTTTGCAGGCGTTCAGCTTTTGACAGCTTCTGTCCAACAAATCCCAAGTCCAAATTCTCTCTGATGGACTGATTTTCCAACAAGCCAAAATGTTGAAACAGATAGCCCATCTCCTGCCGAAAGAAAACCTGAGAAGATAAGGTGGACAAATCCTGTCCATGATACATAATCCGCCCACCATCAGTAGCTTCCAGCTTGGCCAGCATATTCAACAAGGTCGTCTTGCCACTGCCGCTTTTACCAATCAAGGCATATATTTTCCCCTTTTCAAGCTTCATATTCAAATCAGAAAAAATCACCCGTTGTTCAAAACTCTTTTTCAATCCCTGAATCTCAATCATCTTATTGTCCTTTCAATACTGCGACATTGGCAGTTTGTTCTTTTTTATCTTGCAGTTTCAATATCACCATGGCATTGACAGCAAGCAAGCCCACTGCCAAACTACTCATAACAAGATTACTTGTCAACCAAACTGATGTAAGTAAACCTACTACAAACACCCCCAGTTGTCCCAAGAGATAGTGTCCATGAAGCTCACGGAAGGTCATTCCTGCCAAACGCTTGATAAAGATTTCCCGTCTGAATTGCTCAAAATAGAGCAAGTTCATGGCATCAAAGAGCAAAATAGCCGTTGCTAAAGTCAAGACAGTGCCAATGAGTAGCGAATAAAACTCTGTCCGCTTGGTGTTCAAGACACCCATAAAGGTCAAACGATGATTGACCAAATACGACACCCAGTTATACACACCTTGTTCCTTCATGGATTCAATCGTAGCCTGATAGTTCTTAAACTTCATCCCCACATCAATACTGGTTCCCCAGAACATATCGGAAATCGGTGTTGCTCCTGTGGACTCAGGAGTTAAGACAACTATAATCGGATCTGTCAGATATTGAAGCTGGCTACGCTCACCGTCATTATAGAGGAAGCGCTGGTGACCGCTATCTGTATAGGTCAGACTGATCTTAGTATCAAATAACTGCTGGCTACTTATTTCCAAGCTTTCACGAGAAAATCCTTCTAATTCTGCCTGAAACATCTCCTCTACTTGCTCCGCTTGATGTCGCAAGCTCTCTGGCAAAATCAAGCCATATTCCCCTAAAGTCAAGTGATTCATCTTCTCCAAGAATGCGGTATCCACTGCCACCTTCTGCTCGGTCAGATATGCTGGCGTTACATAGAGGACATTGCCACGAGGACTATAATCCGTCAGGCGATTACCCTCTGGATCCACATCACTACCAAAGAGATACTGGTCTACATTGCTTTTCACAAATAGAGCCGACCCAGCTTCTAGCTGTCCCTTGGCAAACTCCCGCCACTTTTTATTCTGCTGGGCGACTTCCTCTTCAGACATCATAGCAGAGCTGTAACTAAAAACAGATTTGTAATAGTTATCTCTCAATGCCCATTCCTCCTGTGCCTGTTCCAACAAGCGGATTTCCTGATAGCCCTGCAATAGACGGCTAGAGCTAAAACCTACTACCAAAATAGCCAGCAGTTGCCCAACCATCATCATAGCCAACATCCGTTTGAGAGGAAGTTTTCCCTTTAGCAAATCAACCAAGCTATTGTGCCTCAACCCTAGTAAATACACCAGGCTAAGTAGGACAGAAATACTAGCAAGAGCCAGTGCATAGAGGAAAAGCCCCAGGAAGAAGACCTGCAAGATGGATAGTAAAAATCCAGCTTGAAGATAGAGAATAAGAAGTCCGATTATAGACCCCACCAATGTAGCTACCGTAATCTGACAAATATCCTCCCATAAAGGTCGAGCCACCACCTGTAAGAAACCTTGACCAGAAATCAGACGAATCCCTGCAAATCGTAAAGTCTTGATCCGATAGATTAAGGTGAGAGCCATGAAAGTCAAGAGAAAGACAAAGAAGCTCAGTATGGCCACTTCTGAAACGACTGTGGACAGGAAGATGCTAAAAAGAGAATAGCCATGATGGACCATGCCACTATAACCCAGTGATTCCAAACTTTCTTTCAAGACTTGGTTGTCCAAATCTCCTGAAACAATCAGATAAGAACTAACCAAGTCGCTGGTTTCAGCACTTTCCTTGGAGGAAACGGTCAAACCTTCTGGAACCTGTCCGCTACCATAGATAGCGTAGGTAAAACTGGTTTCCCCAGAAGCATTAGGCTCGACAATCCGTCTAGCAATCACACTCTTATGCTCATCTGCCAAGTCGGTCAAGACCTCTGTCACCTGGTCACGATTGGCTGTCTGTCTATTGGTATCTTTCCCGATAACATCCACTGCCTGATATGAACCAAACTCTACAAGACTAACCTGACCAGCCAAAGAAATACCCAGGTAAATCGCTACCAATACGGTCGATACTAGAATAAATAAACGTTTCATCGTCTCCTCCAAAGAATTGCTTGGAAACTACAGAAAGTAGTCCCAAGCAAAATACACTGTGTTAATAGTTGTAATAGAAAGCTGCTTGCTCTCCACGTTTTGTACTAATCCATGCACGAGAGGTCTGTCCTGCCTGTGCATACCCTTTACTTGAGGCTCCAGTCCATCTACTTACAACTGTTGAACTATGGTAGCGACTGCTGTGATAATAGTTTGAATAAGCGCCACCATTTGCTGATCCGTACGTCCAAACTCCTCCACCAGGATACTGTACAGCCGCTGAAGCTACTGCTGTTCCGCCAATTGTTGCTACAAGTCCCGCGATGAGTGCAAATTTTTTAAGTGTCTTTTTCATTTTAATTTTCTCCTTTTGTTTTTTTCTGTTTTTATTGTTTATTTTTTAGGTCTAACTTCCTATCATAGAATATACACCTTTTCAAAAATACATCTCATTTTCTATCCTCTCTTTATCCACCAACCTGAAATATCCAAAATTTTGAAATAGCCAAACATACTTTCTTAACTCCTTTAATTTTATTTACATTATGAGTATATCTACTTTCTACAAAATCACCAATGACAGCAATGTCATCGAAAATAGTCTAAAACTCGTAAAAAGGCATTCAAGAGATAGAAAAAGACCTAAAAGACGAACTATCATATCTTTTAGGTCTTTCAGCGATGACATTCATGTCACCGATAAATTATAGTTACAAATATTTTTTCAAATCTTCTTGCCATTGCTTTTCTAACATGGTTACCAAATGTGTATCTCCAATCATATCAGCAAATAGTTTTGCTTTTTGATAGCACCCTTCTGCCAAACTATACTTATTCTCCACAACAAGAGCATGTTTCCAATGCAACATAAGTAAAATTGGTTTCTTTTGGAAATCCTGTGTCTTCTCCATTATTTCTTGAAGACAAGCAATATAAAGGTCAAAAAACTCATAGGACCCCAGCATATCCAAACAAGCCAGACCTGAAAAAATAACATTACTCAGAAGAAATAATTGCTCTGGCTGAACAAGATTGACATGCTTTATTAAACGCGATAAGAACGATTGCAACTTGCCAATTTCTGATAACTGATTTTTCTTATTTTTTATATGTGCAAATACACTGACGAAATACAGACTAATCAGTTCTAAATCCTTCAACGAAAAGACTTCTTTCTCCTCAAGTTCAGGTAAATACGTTTCTAATAAGGCTACTGCATATTCTGGATGTTGTGTGCGAATAACATCTAAAATCGCTCTTGACGTTTCAACCCACACCGATTCCTCTGGTGGTAATTGTTCACAATACAGTTCCTCTATTTCATCAAGGTATAGTTCCTTTTTATCCAACACCTCCACTTTATTATATATCGGCTCCCGCAACAACTTGTACTTGAGCTCCAGATAACCTTGTGGCAATTCCTTATAGTCTGGCATCAGGCTATAGGCTGGAATGCCTAAACGTTGAGCAATGTACTCTAACTTAGGAATAGAGGGCTGCGATTGACCACTTTCTATCCGAGCTAATTGCCGTACCGTCAACTCGGATTCGTCTCCGCAAAAATCTGGACGGCTCAGCCCTTTTTCTAGTCTCAGTTGCTCGATTTTTTGTCCTAAAATCATGTCGCCCCTCCTCCTTACAAATATTTTTTCAAATCTTCTTGCCACTCTTCTGTCAATTTCTGTGCTAGATGGTCATTTCCGATGATTTTGGCAAAAGTTTTAGCTGATTGAAACATCGGCTCAGCAGTTGAAAAATCTTGTGTCTTTCTCAACAGTTGCTTCCAGATGAGCATCAATACAAGTGGTTTTTTCTGATAATCCTCCGTCGCTTCCATAACATCCTGCAAACACTCCAGATAGGTATCAAAATAATCATAATGTTCAATCTTTTCAAGGCAGCACAGACCTGAAAAGAGTACATCACGCACAATAAAATAATCTTCTTGACGTGTAATTTTAAACTGCTCGACAAGCCGTAACATAAATAAATCTATCTTTTGTCCGTATTGATAGATGTCCTTTCTCTCTAGCAACTGAAAGAAAAAGAGACGAATTAACAAGATTTCGTTTATAGTATAGACTGTTTTCGTTTCCAAGCTAGGTAGATATTCATCTAAGATGGCACTAGCAAATTCTGGATTTCTACTACTTGTCGTATCTATCGTCGCTTGCAGAACGCTATACACTCGCTGTTCATCTAGAGGTAGCTCTTCGTAATAACGATTATAAAGGTCTTCTAACTGTATTTCCTTTTTATCCAGCACCTCAATCTTATTATATATCGGCTCCCGCAGCAACTTATACTTGAGCTCCAAATAGCCTTGTGGTAGTTCCTTATAGTCTGGCATCAAGCTATAGGCTGGAATGCCCAAACGCTGGGCAATATACTCTAACTTAGGTATAGAGGGCTGCGATTGACCACTTTCTATCCGAGCTAATTGCCGTACCGTCAACTCGGATTCATCTCCGCAAAAATCTGGACGGCTCAGCCCCTTTTCTAATCGTAAGCGTTCAATTTTTTGTCCTAAATCCATACTAGTCCCCCTACTTCACCTGTTCATCCTTACCCAAACAGTATACCATATCTTGCAAGCCTTTACAAAAAACCACCAGCCTAGGCTGATGGTTCTGTCATTTCTTGTTCTTTTGCTTTTATAATAGCATTCTCACGGCGGTAGGTTACTGTCAAATCAAGCAAGTCCGCCTCAATTGCAGGGGTGAGTTGGTCAGCAGTCATCCGCCAGGTCCAGTTGCCACCAAGGGTATTTGGCAGATTCATACGAGCTGACCCATCCAGACCAAGCAAGTCCTGCATAGTAGCCACGGCCATGAAGGCAGGTGAGCCGAACAGCAAGCGGAACATCGCATGGCTAACCGTTTCATCCTCACGACGATTGCTGTACTTGTCTAAGAATGCACGGGATTCTTCCGTCGTTTCCTTTTCATACCAACCAAGAATCGTATCATTGTCATGCGTACCAGTATAAGCTACGACATTATTGCGATGATTGTGCGGCATTTCAATGCTGTCGCCCTCAGGATCAAAGGCAAATTGCAAGACTTTCATACCTGGGAAACCAGTTGTTTCACGCAGTTGAATCACCTTGTCTGTCACAGTTCCCAAATCTTCTGCGATGATATTTAAATCACCCAAGTGATACTTGATGGTTTCAAACAGTTCAAAACCTGGTGCTTCTACACGGTAGCCGTTAACTGCCGTTTCTTCCCCAGCTGGAATTTCCCAGAAGGAAGCAAAGCCGATAAAGTGGTCAATCCGAACCATATCATAAATCTTGAAGGATTCACGTAAGCGTGCCACCCACCAAGTAAAGCCATCGTGTTTCATCGCTTCCCAGTCATAAATTGGGTTGCCCCAGAGCTGACCGATTTCTGAAAAGGCATCAGGTGGACAGCCTGCAACCACACTTGGCTTGCCTTCTTCATCCGTCTTAAAGAAGTGTGGGTTGGCCCACATATCAGCTGAATCAGCTGCGATATAAATCGGCATATCCCCAACAAACTCGATCCCTTTGGCATTGGCATAAGCCTTTAAAGCCTTCCATTGTGAAAAGAATAAATATTGTGTAATGCGGTGATAATCAATTCGATCTGCTAACAAGTGACGATAATATTCCAAGGTATCGTGGTAACGTAAGCGTGCACCTTGATCTTCCCACTCTGTCCAAGGTTTGAGATCAAAATGCTCTTTTATAGCCATATACTCCGCAAAGGTATGAATCCAAAAGTCATTCTCCCCTAAGAACATCCAGTAATCTTCTGGCAAGCCTTGTGCCTTCATGTTGGCAACCGCCTTCTCCAGTAATGGACGGCGAGCATAAAAAACAGCTGCGTAATCTACCTCTGTAGGTTTCTGCCCAAACTGAACACCTTGCAAATCCTCTGCTGCCAGCCAGCCTTTATCAATCAATATATCGAAATCAATAAAATGAGTATTCCCTGCAAAAGCTGAAAATGACTGGTAAGGAGAGTCTCCATAACTGGTTGTTCCCAAAGGTAAGATTTGCCAATAGCGTTGCTTAGTTCTTACCAAAAAATCAACGAATTCATAAGCCGATTGTCCCATGGAACCAATTCCATATTTCCCTGGTAATGATGAAATGTGCATCAGCACACCACTCTGTCTTACTTTCATAAGTTCTCCTATCTAATCCGCTTGCACAACGCAAACGTTTTCTCTTTTTTATTATATACTGAAAACGGTAACAAATCAAGAAATTTCCATTTAATTCTGTTAGTTCACATGCCATTCCATATTTCTTTTCATTAATGTGTGCAAAAAAATTCTTATATTTTTTTAAACTCAAAAAAAATTTTAAAAATTTTTATAAAAACGCTTGCAAACGGATTCAATCTAGTGTATAATGAAATCAACTTAGGAAAACGTTTGCGCAAAGCAAGCGTCACACAAAACTATTTATCTTCGGAGGGAAGAAAATGAAACACAATCTCTTTAAGAGCGTTGCTCTTCTTGCTGCATCAACTGCTGTTTTAGCTGCATGCTCAAACTCAGGTTCATCAACAGAGGCATCTAAGTCTGCTGAAGGTAGCAAAGAATTGACTGTCTACGTTGACCAAGGTTATGAATCTTACATCAACGATGTCAAAGCTAGCTTCGAAAAAGAAAATGGTGTATCTGTTACCGTTAAAACTGGTGATGCTTTAACTGGTTTGGATAACTTGTCATTGGATAACCAATCTGGTTCAGCTCCAGACGTTATGATGGCACCATACGACCGTGTAGGTAGCCTTGGTTCTGAAGGTCAACTATCTGAATTGACTCTTGCAGATGATAGCAAAGCAGATGACACAACAACTGCTCTTGTAACAAACGGTGGTAAAGTTTATGGTTCACCTGCGGTTATCGAAACACTTGTTCTTTACTACAACAAAGACTTGTTGACTGAAGCTCCTAAAACATTTGCAGAACTTGAAACACTTGCTAAAGACAGTAAATACGCATTTGCTGGTGAAGAGGGTAAAACTTCAGCATTCCTAGCTGACTGGACGAATTTCTACTATACATACGGACTTCTTTCTGGTTACGGTGGCTATGTATTCGGTGAAAATGGTACAAATCCAAAAGACATCGGACTTGCTAATGAAGGTGCCATCAAAGCAATTGAATACGCTAAAACTTGGTACGAAAAATGGCCTCAAGGTCTTCAAGACGGTACTGCTGCAAACAACTTGATTAACACTCAATTTACAGACGGTAAAGCAGCTGCTATCATCGAAGGTCCTTGGAAAGCAGCTTCATATAAAGAAGCTGGTGTAAACTATGGTGTAGCAACAATACCAACTCTTGTAAACGGCAAAAACTACTCAGCATTCGGTGGTGGTAAAGCATGGGTTGTTCCAGCAGGTGCTAAAAACCAAGAAATGGCTCAAAAGTTTGTTGACTTCTTGACTGCTACAGACCAACAAAAAGCACTTTACGACGCTACAAACGAAGTTCCAGCTAACACTGAAGCTCGTGAATATGCTGTAAGCAAAAAAGACGAATTGACAACTGCAGTTATCAACCAGTTTGCTTCAGCTCAACCAATGCCAAACATCTCAGAAATGGGTTCAGTTTGGACACCAGCTGGTAACATGCTCTTCGAAGCTGCAAGTGGTTCAAAAGACGCTAAGACTGCTGCAACAGACGCTGTGAAAGCTATTGCAGACGAAATTGCTCAAAAACACAGCAACTAGTCAAGTTTAAAGTTGGACTGGGAGTTCTCTTCCCAGTCTACTTTATTACTTAACGATAAACTGAATAGATATAGTCTTTTAGTTTGCTTTTATTCCGAGGTAATGAGCCGCAGGCATAACTGAAGTTAGGCAAGGCGAGTTAACGAAGTAATAAAAGAAAAACTAAATGACGATAACATCCACCATCTATTCAGAAGCTATATAAGGAGACTATGACTATGAAACAAAATCCAGGTAAGGCACTCCTTTTGTCCCTGATCCCTGGTCTCGGACAAATCTACAATAAACAAAAAGCTAAAGGATACATCTTTTTAGGTGTTACGCTTGCCTTCCTTGTTTATTTTATTGCTATTGCAGCTGGTGAATTAGGCAACTTGATTACCCTCGGTAGTGTTCGTGGACAAGATAATTCACTATTCATGCTGATTCGCGGTTCTTTCCATTTGATTATCACGGTTGTCTATCTCGCTTTCTATGCACTCAACCTAAAAGATGCACGTGATACCGCGAAACGATGGAATTCAGGGATGCCAGTGGCTACCACATTAAAAGAAATGGTAAAAGGTATCTATGAGAATGGTTTCCCATATCTCTTGATTATCCCATCATATATTGCGATGACCTTTGCTATCATCTTCCCAGTTGTCGTTACATTGTTTATCGCCTTTACAAACTACGACTTCAAACACCTGCCACCAAGCGCATTGTTGGATTGGATTGGTATTACTAACTTTACAAACATCTGGAAACTAAGCACATTCCGTACCGCATTTGGTTCTGTACTTGGCTGGACAATTATCTGGGCACTCTGCGCTTCAACAGCTCAAATTGTTATCGGTATCTTGACAGCCATCATCGCAAATCAGCCATTCATCAAAGGAAAACGTATCTTCGGTGTTATCTTCTTGCTCCCATGGGCTGTCCCTGCCTTCGTAACTATCTTGACTTTTAGTAACATGTTCAACGATAGTGTCGGTGCTATTAACACACAGGTATTGCCATTCTTGAGCAAATTCCTACCATTCATCGATAATTTCCTTATCCCTTGGAAGACCGACCCATTCTGGACTAAAGTTGCTCTCATTATGATGCAGGCTTGGCTTGGTTTCCCTTATATCTATGTTTTGACCTTGGGTATTTTACAATCCATTCCAAACGACTTGTACGAAGCTGCTTACATTGATGGTGCAAGTGCCATTCAAAAATTCCGTAACATCACCCTTCCGATGATTTTAGCAGTAGCAGCTCCAACACTAATCAGTCAATACACCTTCAACTTCAACAACTTCTCTATCATCTACCTCTTCAACAATGGTGGTCCTGGTAGCGTCGGTGGTGGAGCAGGTTCAACTGACATCTTGATTTCATGGATTTATAAATTAACCACAGGTACATCACCTCAATACTCAATGGCGGCAGCAGTTACATTGATTATCTCAATGATTGTCATCAGTATTTCCATGATTGCCTTCAAAAAACTAAATGCTTTTGAAATGGAGGATGTATAAGATGAAAGTATCTGTAAAATTTAGACGTAGAATCAATCAGACCTTAACCTATCTCTATCTGATTGTTCTGTCTGTTATCATCATCTATCCTCTCTTGATTACAATCATGTCCGCCTTCAAGTCTGGTAACGTGGTTGCCTTCAAATTGGATAGCAATATCAACTTTACACTAGACAATTTCAGCAAGCTCTTTAGCGAGACTCTATACGGAACCTGGTACCTCAATACGCTTATCATTGCTCTCTTGACAATGGTTATTCAAACAAGTATAGTGGTACTAGCGGGTTACGCTTATAGTCGCTATAACTTCATCGCTCGTAAGCAGAGTTTGGTTTTCTTCTTGATTATCCAAATGGTACCAACCATGGCTGCTCTTACCGCCTTCTTCGTTATGGCCCTCATGCTCAATGCGCTCAACCAAAGCTGGTTCCTCATCTTCCTTTATGTCGGTGGTGGTATCCCAATGAACGCTTGGCTCATGAAAGGCTACTTCGATACGGTGCCAATCTCACTTGATGAATCTGCAAAACTAGACGGTGCCGGTCACTTCAGACGTTTCTGGCAAATCGTCCTCCCACTCGTTCGTCCAATGATTGCTGTACAAGCGCTCTGGGCCTTCATGGGACCTTTTGGAGATTACATCCTATCCAAATTCTTGCTTCGTGAAAAAGAATTCTATACTGTAGCTGTCGGCCTTCAAACCTTCATCAGTGATGTGAAGAATATGAAGATTGCCTACTTTGCGGCAGGTGCCATTCTTATTGCCCTCCCTATCAGTATCCTATTCTTCTTCCTACAAAAGAACTTTGTATCTGGTTTAACAAGCGGTGGCGACAAGGGATAACCCTGTCCCACCTTTTCCCTTTTCAGGGGAAACATTGATATTTATGAAAGGTTCAACGAATGCTCCCATATCCTTTTTCCTATTTTTCTAGTATCTTCTCTCCAAGAAATATGTTTGCCAATCGTAGACTAATGAACCTTTGGCAACGGTTGTTTACAACGCTTTTTTTAGTGGCGCTCTTGCTCATTCCGAGCTCCCTACAGACTGTCAATCTCGAAACCTATCCTTTAGAAAATTTCGTAGAAGGTATCTATGCACCTCTGACAGATCCGGTCGTAGATGACCTCCGGCAACACGCAGTCATCGAAAACAACCACCTAACCTATACTGGAAATACTAACTGGGAGCAAGTGACATTTGGTGATACCGTTAGCTCTAGTTCTGACTTTACTTATCAATTCGCCAATCAGTCTCTGACTATTCGTAAAGGAAGTGATATTCTAAGCGAATTGACTTATGAAGGTTTGAATACTGACGATTTTGCTAGTAAGGAGACCTTGACTGCAACCATCTCTAAAAAATGGTATCAAGCCAACCGAGCAGCTGTCGGACTGTCCATCACTCTTATTTCGACCTTTATTTTAACAACAAACCTACTCTTCATCCTACTAGGAGCCAGCTTCTTCCTCTTTTTGACTAAAAAGTCTCGTTTCTTCCATTTTGAAACGTTTGCAGAGTGCTATAATTTTGCTCTCAACTGTCTGGGCCTGCCTACTCTTATAGCCTGTCTAATTGGACTATTTGGTCAACCTGTGACTACCCTTCTAACCATACAAAATATCCTATTTGTGCTATGCTTGTTATGGGTATTTTTCAAAACAAAATTCAGAGATGAAATCTAGGAGGTCTATATGCGTGCTACCATCAAAGATGTGGCCAAATTAGCTGGTGTCTCGCCATCTACAGTTACTCGTGTCATTCAAAATAGCTCTGCCATTAGCCAAAAAACGAAAGACTTGGTGCGGAAAGCCATGGCGGATCTCAACTACCATCCAAACCTCAACGCTCGAAGCCTAGTTTCTAGCTATACACAGGTTATCGGACTAGTTTTGCCAGATGACTCGGATGTTTTCTATCAAAACCCCTTCTTCCCTACCGCCTTACGAGGAATTTCTCAAGTTGCGGCAGATCATAATTATGCCATCCAAATCTCCACAGGAAAGAATGAAGAACAACGTCTAGAAGCAATTTCTCAGATGGTCTACGGCAAACGAGTGGACGGCCTCATCTTCCTCTATTCCAAGCCCGACGATCCATTGGTACAATTAGCTATCCAACACAAATTCCCCTTCCTCATTCTTGGTAAGGCGGATTCTCCATTCATATCACTAGTTGATAATGATAATATCCAGGCCGGCTTTGAAGCTACCAACTACTTCATCAATAAAGGTTACAAAAACATTGCCTTCGTCGCTGGTAACAAAGAGTTAGTCGTATCTCAAGACCGTTATACTGGTTACAAGAACGCCCTTAAATCGCACAATATTCCCCTGGATGAAAACAAGGTCAAGTTTGTGTCTGGCTTCCTTCTCGAAGACAGTGCCTATAAAATTTCTAAGAAATTACTCAAACAAGACCTGGATGCAATCGTCACAACCGACACTTCCGTTGCCGAAGGTGTTGTCAAATATCTCAACGAAGTCGGAGTCAAACTTCCTATCATTTCTTTTGACTCCGTCAAGCCAAAACTAGATATTGAAGCCTACGTTGACGTCCACGCTATTAAACTAGGACGCGTCGCATTCAACACTCTGCACCAAATCATCAGCGACAATAAGGAAGACAAGCAGGTCTGCTACCGCCGCGTCATTCCACATACGATTACTGAACTTTAACCTAGAAAGGAGCCGTTCGGCTCATGGCATTACGACAATTTCAAGCATTTCTAGATGATGTAGCTACTATTCGCTTGGTCATGGAAAAACGATTCGACTCCGAACATATGAGCTTCTCACTCGAATCAAATGATGCTACGTCTCAACTTTTTATCCATTCCTGTCTAGAAGTAGACAATCTCGTTATCTATTATCTAACCAGCCTCCATGCATTGACATTGGACAAGGACTATACCATCTACGACCAGGACCGTAATAAAGCTGAACTCGGCTATGGTCATATCGTTCGCTCTACACTTTTTGAACAAAGTTATACATACAATGGCCAAGACTTGGGAGCAACCTATCGACCAGAGGCAACAACCTTTAAGTTATGGGCACCTATTTCTAAGCAAGTTTTTCTTGTTCTAGAAGGAAACCCACATACAATGACTAAGGGAGCAAAAGGAGTTTGGGAAATTACTGTTGAAGGAGACCTAGAAGCGCACAGCTATCACTATCTCCACAAAGTAAACGGTGAATGGATTTCCGTTCACGATCCCTACGCCCTGTCTTCCACAGCCAACTCAGGTGACAGCTACGTTATCAATCCAGATAAACTTCATAAAATTCGTCGTGCTAAGACCCAACGACCTATCTCTCAGGCCATTATCTATGAAATGAGCGTCCGTGATTTCTCATGGCAAAAAGAAGCCGGGTTCAAGCATCGCAGTCAATTTCTCGGATTGACAGAGTCTCCTACCATGGATGGAATGAAGCTAGGAATGGATTACATCAGAGAACTAGGCGTTACCCATATTCAATTATTGCCTGTTTATGATTTTGGCAGTGTGGATGAAAATAAACCCCAAGCTGTTTACAACTGGGGCTACGACCCTATGCAATACAATCTGCCAGAAGGTTCCTATTCTAGCCAACCAAACGATCCTTACGCACGTATTCTAGAGCTACAAGAGGCTATCCAGGCCTACCATGATGCAGATATTTCAGTTATTATGGACGTTGTTTACAACCACGTCTATCATGCTGAAAAGTACGCATTTGAGCTCATCGTTCCAGGCTACTTCTATCGCTATGATGACCACGGCATGCGAACAGACGGGACATTCTGCGGTAACGACGTTGCCAGCGAGCGCAGTATGGTCCGCAACTACATCAAACAATCCCTTCGCCAATGGCTAGAACTCTATGGTTTTGATGGCTTCCGTTTCGACCTTATGGGTATTTTAGATAGCGAAACAATCAACCAGATTCAAACTGAATTATCTGCCATTTACCCAAATGTCTACCTCTATGGTGAAGGATGGAAAATGGCAACAGGCCTCGAATTTGAAAAGCTGGCTCACCAGTACAATGCAGAGCAGTTACCTGAAATCAGCTTCTTCAATGACGATTACCGTGATACCTTTAAGAAACTCTTGCTCAATCCAAACCGTCTAGTAGATAAGCAATTACACGAAAAGGTACAACATCTCCTGACTGGTAGCCGATTAAGCCATTTCTTAACGCCTCAACAGTCCCTCAACTACATCGAATGCCATGATAATGCTACAGCATTTGACTATTTCCATATTGAGAATCCAAACTGGACACCTCAACAGCAGAAACGTGCTGCAAGCTTTGGACTTCAACTGATTTTGATTTCTCAGGGTATGGCCTTTATTCATAGTGGACAAGAATTTTTCCGTACAAAAGATGAAATAGATAATACTTACAATGTCCCTGACCGTATCAACCGTCTGGACTGGACACGAGCTATTCGTTATAAGGAACATATCGAGTTCATTCAGGAATTAATTACCTTCCGCAAAAATAATCCAATACTCAGCCAGGATAACTACGAAAGTATCCAAGAAACTTGTGATTTCTACTGGTTAACTGAATATGTTCTTCGCTATCAAGTAACAAGTGAAGAAAAGACCATTCAATTTATCATCAACTTTGCGGATAGCGACTTTACCTATGAACGTGAAAAAGATAAGGCAGTTCTCTACAACTATCCTCCAGTCGAAGAGCGTGATCAGCAAGAAATCACGATTGCAGGACAGAGTATTTGCATTTTAGAAGACAAATAGGACTTTAGACCGATGAAACACGATATAGTCTGAGGTATACTATAGTCAATCCTAAATATTTTTCATAATCTCCTTAAAACTCATCGGTCACGCTGGTGAGTTTTTTTGTGTGACCAAAAAAACAACCCAGCATAAAGCTGAGTTGAGGCTCTTTACATCAATTCCATTATCTTCCGACCAATGCGTTCAATGTCATTCTGCATTCCTCTGAGTTCAAAGGTGTCTATAACAGGAAAATTAAATCGCTCAGCATATTGCTTAGCAGTTAGACAATATTGGTTGTTAAAATTGCGGTTACCTGAGCCAACGACACCCAGACAGAGCTCTGCATTGGTCCCCAAAGCGATAAAATCTCCGAGAGGATTGGTCAGAATTTCCACATCTCCGTTGTCCACTCCATTTCCACCTTCTAAGTAGGTTGGTAAAAAGGCGACAAAGGGTGCATCTAGCTGATAGAAAGGAATATCCTGCTTGACCAAATCTTTAACATGAACTAGCTCAATCTCCCAGTCAGTTTGAAATTGGAAAAAGGACTTTAGACGTTTCACAAAACTCTCTGTATTGCCACTCAAACTGATGTAAACCAAATATATTTTCTTCTTCATACATTTCCTCTTTATAATAAAAACACTACATGTAGACTGTAAATACTATTTTACTCCTACATGTAGTGTTTGTCAATCAGTCACTTTCCACAAACCGACCAATAATATTGACGTTGTCAGCTACCGATACAAAGGCTTGAGGATCTGCTTTTTTCATAATTTGCTTAAATTCACTAAACTCCGCACGCGTGATAATAGTAATCAGTACCGTTTTTTGCTCATGGTTATAAGCACCCTCAGCACCGTTGATAATGGTCACACCGCGATTGAGCTTCTTATGGATTTTTTTGATAACTCGTTCTGGTTGATTGGTAATAATCATAGCCTGCATCCGCTTTTGCTTGACATAGATTGCATCCGTCATTCGGCTGGAGATAAATAGCGCAACCATTGAATACAGGGCATATTGCCAGCCAAAGGTCATCCCTGCAATCAACATAATCAGGATGTTGACAATCAAGGAAATGGAGCCAACTTGTCGTCCCGTCTTCTTGCGAATAATAATAGAGACAATATCAGTACCACCACTGGATACATTATTCCTAAGCGCAAAGCCAATTCCAGTTCCCAGCATGAGACCACCAAAAATAGCATTGACTAACGGATCCGTCGTCAGGGTAACTGGCGGCATAAATTGGATAAAGAAAGAACTGAAGGATACCGTAATAAAGGTAAAGATAGTAAATTTATAACCAATTTTATACCAAGCTAAGATAAGCAAGGGAATGTTCAGGCCGTAGTAGACCACCGCAATCGGTACATTCCAACCAGCGTAAGAAGCTGCCAGAGCAGAAACAATCTGTGCAAGACCAGTAACTCCAGACGAATAGACATTCCCTGGTCGAAAGAAAAAATTGACTGCAATACTAGATAGGAGTCCATAAATAATGGACCCCGATATCCGTTCAGCATATTTTTCCCGAGAAATTCCCAAAATGACCGACCAAAACTTATTCTTTCTGGTCATTCTTATCAAGCGTATTCGCTGTTTTCTGAAAAATTTATTCATTTTCAAGTGTAATGTCTAAAGCCAATTCCTCTAATTGAGCTGATGCAACCGTACTCGGTGCCTGTGTCATCGGATCAGATGCCTTGTTATTCTTCGGAAAGGCAATTACTTCACGAATGTTATCCTCACCAGCCAATAACATGACAAAACGGTCCAACCCGAGAGCCAATCCACCGTGTGGCGGGAAACCGTAGTCCATAGCTTCAAGCAAGAAACCAAACTGCTCATGCGCATCTTCAGCTGAGAAACCGAGAGCCTTGAACATCCGTTCTTGCATCTCTTTTTGGTTGATACGAAGACTACCGCCACCCAATTCATAACCATTCAAAACAATATCGTAGGCAACTGCACGCACCTGCGCCAAATCACCATCCAAATGATGAGCTGTTTCTTCCGTCGGCAAGGTGAATGGGTGGTGGGCACTCATGTAGCGACCTTCTTCTTCAGACCACTCAAACATCGGCCAGTCTACAATCCAGAGGAAGTTGAATTTGCTTTCATCAATCAAACCTTGCTCTTTTGCCAAGCGGTTACGCAAGGCTCCCAAGGTATTATTGGCTACTTCCAATTCATCTGCCACAAAGAGAACTAAGTCCTTGTCTTCCAGTTGTAAACTTGCTGTCAAGTTTGCTGTAATGTTTGTCAAGAACTTGGCAACCGGGCCAGCTAATTCTCCCTTGTCTACTTTAACCCAAGCAAGTCCCTTAGCACCAAATTGTTTCGCGTAGTCTGTTAATTTATCAATATCTTTACGTGAGTAGCTATCCGCCGCACCCTTGACCACAATGGCTTTAACAACTGGTGCTTCTGAGAAGACCTTGAAGTCAACTTCCTTGACAGTATCTGTCAAGTCTTGCAAGAGCATGTCAAAACGAGTATCTGGCTTGTCTGAACCGTAGAAATTCATGGCGTAGTCATAGGACATACGTGGGAATGGCAAAGTCACGTCGATCCCTTTGGTATCTTTCAAGACCTTAGCAATCAAGCCTTCTACGATGTCTTGGATTTCAACTTCGTTCAAGAATGAGGTTTCCAAGTCCACCTGTGTAAACTCAGGTTGACGATCCCCACGCAAGTCTTCGTCACGGAAACACTTAACGATTTGGTAATAACGGTCAAAACCAGCGTTCATTAAAAGCTGCTTAGTAATCTGTGGACTTTGTGGAAGGGCATAGAAGTGACCTTTTGACACACGAGATGGCACCAAGTAATCACGCGCACCTTCTGGTGTTGACTTGGTCAACATTGGTGTTTCCACATCGATAAATTCCAAGTCATCCAAGTAGTTGCGAATGCTGTGGGTTACAGCTGCACGCAATTTGAAGTTGTTAAGCATTTCTGGACGGCGAAGATCCAAATAACGGTAACGAAGACGGGTATCATCACTGGCTTCAATGCCGTCCTTGATTTCAAACGGAGTTGTCTTAGCCGTGTTCAACACTGTCAAGCTGGTTACTTGCAGTTCAACAGCTCCTGTCGGGATATTGTCGTTAGCTTGCTCACGCTCCACAACCGTTCCTGTTACTTCGATAACAAACTCGGAACGAAGACTCTCCGCTTTTGCCATCACTTCAGCTTCAACTGATTCAGGGTTAATCACCAATTGCATAATGCCTTCACGGTCACGCAAGTCAATGAAAATCAGGCCACCCAAGTCACGACGGCGGCCAACCCAACCTTTCAAAGTAATTTCCTGTCCGACATGTTCCTTACGAACACGTCCAGCGTACATAGAACGTTTCATATTCTTCCTCTTTTACTGATTTTATACCTATTCATTCTACCATAAAATAGCTGATTTTTGGGAGAAATTGCCGAGAAAAAATCGAAAAACCAGCCCTAGTTGACTGGTTTGATGTATAGCATATCCAAATGCGGAATATCATCCTCCAAATATACTTCAGAAACTGGCTTAAAGCTAAGTGATTGATAGAATTTTTCTAAATAGGCTTGGGCACCGATTTTAATCTGACTTTCTTTCCATTCATTTGTAATGTAATGGATAGCTTGCTCCATCATTGGCCGACCCAATCCTTTACCACGATGGCTTGGCTTGATGACCACACGACCGATGGAAACTTCATCATAACTTAGACCAGCCGGCAATATTCTCAAATAAGCCACTAACTCCCCTTCATCAGTTCCCAAAAGATGAAGACAGTTTGGATCCTTTCCATCTATTTCTGGATAGGGACAGGCTTGTTCCACGACAAACACATCGGTCCGAAGTGTCAAGATGGTGTAAAGTTCTTGTAAACTAAGTTGTTCAAATGTTTTTATTTCCCACTTCATACATTCCTCCTAGGGCAGAATGTTCCCTGCACTTCTGTAAATCTCGTACCATTCTGGTCGAGTCAAGGTAATCTGACTAGCCTGTGCAATCTTGGTCAAACGTTCTAGATTCATGGAGCCAACAATGGTTTGAATCATTGCTGGATGACGCAAAATCCAAGCTACGACAATTGTTTCATGTGAAACATTGTATCGCTCTGCTATTTCTCCAATGGCCTGATTTAAAAGAGCATAGTCAGGATGGTTGGCAAAAATACCTCGTTGCAAATCAATCAAGAAAGGAGACCAAGCTTGGATAGTGATTTTTTTAAGCTGGCAATAATCAATCAGTCCACCATCCCGCATAGTCGCAGCATCATCTTTCATATTGACATGTAATCCAGCATCAATCAAAGGCGTGTGAGCAGGAGATAGCTGCAATTGATTAACTGCAAGCGGTTGATCGAGATAGGATTGCAATAACTCCATTTGGTAAATATTTTGGTTGCTGACGCCAAAATGATGAACCTTCCCTGCTTTTTTCAAGAGATAAAAGGCTTCTGCCACTTCCTCTGCTTCCATGAGAGCATCCGGACGGTGTAAGGCGAGAACGTCTAAATATTCCGTATCCAAGCGCTTGAGAATACCGTCCACTGACTCCAAGATGTAGTCTTTAGAAAAATCAAAATAACCCTTGCGAATGCCGCATTTTGATTGAAGAATCATGTCTTCACGCTTGATGCCTGCCAACTTGGCTCCCTGGGCAAAACGAATTTCTGATTCACCACCACCATAAATATCCGCATGATCAAAAAAGTTGATTCCCTGTCCAACGACTGTTTTCAAGACCTTAGCCGTTTCCTGCTCGCTCAAACTAGCCATTCGCATACAGCCTAGACCAATTCGTGAAACTTCTAATCCTGTTTGTCCTAATCTTTGCATTTATCTTCTCCCTTGTAAACGCTTTTCATATTCCTTATTATAATAGAAAAACTCAGCCGAAACTGAGTTTTAGTTAAAACCATAAATTCTTTTCGCGATTTTATAGACGGCATTGGAAATTTTTCGACCTGGATAACCGTAAAGGTTGGTTAATTGACCAAGTAACCCTTTTCGAACGATTTTAAATAGAGCTGGATTATTATCCCGAATATAGTGCCAGAGTTCCTGCTTTTTCAACATGTGTTCAGCTGTTCCAGCACGATTGAGAAGGGCACAGGAGATAATGGTCGTAATCTCCACATGATTGAGCAGGTAACTTCGCAAATCAGGATTGTCAATCGCCTCCAAGTCTAAATTATCTACCAAAATTCGATTGACTTTTAACTGCTGGTCAATGCGCTTAATCATGACGGATTCATTGACAGACTGGTCATTTCGCCCAATAAAGTAACGATAAAAATCTACTGGCAGATAGAACATCGTTTTCACAGCCTGCAAAGGAGTAAATACAAAAATATTATCCACATAAAAAGTATGCTCTGGCAGAACAAGACCAACCTCACGCAGTAAATCTGTCCTGTAAATCAAGGAATGCATCATCATGTATTGTCCCTTGGAAAATGCCCCCACATCTTCCCAGCCAAAAATCCGATTTTCTGGTAAAACATCCTGATAAGACATGGATTTTTTGCGAGATTGTCCCTCTTTTTCATAAACAAAGTTGGAGATAAAGGCATCAACTGGCGTATTTTCATCTTCCAAAGCCTGCAAACTCTCTAGGATCTTCAAATAGGCCCTGGTATCGACCCAGTCATCTGAATCTACAACTTTAAAGTACTTCCCCTTGGCCTCACGTATCCCTGTATTAACAGCTCCGCCATGACCCTTATTCTCTTGATAAATAGCTCGTACATTCGAAAATTGATTAGCAAGTTCCTCTGCAATTTCCTGAGTCCGATCGGTCGAACCATCGTTAATAATCAGAATTTCAACCTTATCACCCCCCATAACAAGGGAATGAACACAGTAATGAAGGTAGGCCTCCGAATTATAACTCGGAATGGCAATGCTTAGTAAGGTCATCTTTCTCTCCATTTGACACAATTTGTTACTATTTTATCACATTTTCAGGAAAGTTGCTTTTGATATTTTCTTTTTGCTTGATAGGCTCTCCATAGTTGGCCTAGGCCCTTGAAAAAATGGCCATTGACAATGGTTAGAATCCCTTCCACCATCGGTAAATCGAGCATGTCACCTGTCATCTTAGCCATAGCCCTAAATGGCATATTATAAAGGAACAGCAGGTTCAAGTCAGGAGTCCCTTTCTGCTCTGCTTTTTTCAGTAAGCTAGCCAATAGTTTATGCACGCCACGTGCCAACCCACTCTTAGCAAATTGGAGTTTCAAAACTGGATCGTTCAGGCTCAGTTCTTGACCAATTTTCCAGGTTTCTTCTGGAACTGGACGTCCAAGCAATTGTGCAAAATCCTGCGATGAGACGGCCTGCACTTGGGCTGTCAGATAAGTCGGAATCTGTTCTGAAGCAGGAAATTGGTCTATAGTGCCTTCTTGGGTAATCTCGCCAACTAAGCGAATATCCTGACTACTTGCACCTACATGCAAGAGATAATTTCCAGCCTCTACTTCAAATTGGCCTGTCTCTTTATTAAAATAACGGAACGTATAGTCCTCAAAAGGAATAAAAATCTGTTTGGACTCGCCTGCTTTTACATATACTTTTTTAAAGCCTTTTAACTCCTTTGCAGGGCGGTAAATCTGACTATCTTCTTTGCCTACGTACAATTGGACAATTTCAGCACCATCAACCAGACCAATATTTGTAATAGTGACTGTGACTCCTAATTCGGTCACATCCAATTGACTGTAAGAAAAGTCTGTGTAGGATAATCCATAGCCAAAGGGATACTTGACAGTCTTGTCAAGGCTTGTAAAGTAACGGTAGCCTACATAGAGAGCTTCCTTATAGAGGGCAAAATCGCCTTCCGCTGGATAGTCATCCGAAGATGGAACATCTGCAAGATTAATAGGGTAGGTTTCGCTTAGTTTTCCTGATGGGTTGACAAGTCCTGTCAAGGTATCTAACATGGCTCTGGCACCAGCTTCTCCTGATAGATAGCCGTGAAGAACCGCATCTACATCCACATCCCAATTCATATCCACAACTGAGCCTGCTGATAGGACAACAACGATTTTTTTACCTGTCCCCACCAAGGCATTCAGTAAGGATAACTGGTTTTTAGGAAGACTTATATGATGACGATCCAAGCCCTCACTTTCACTCATTTCATCTAGCCCCATATAGTAAAGAACAAGTTCTGCTTGGTTTGCAAGATTGACAGCCCTGTCAACTAACACCCTATCTTCTTTATCTACACGTTGATAGCCTTGTTCGTAACCAATAACATTTAATGGATAATCTGCGATGCAATCCACTGTTTTATCTAATTGTCTTGTATTGATTAAAGAAGAACCGGCTCCCTGATAGCGAGGATTTTGGGCAAATTCTCCGATGAGGGCTATTTTTGTCTCACTAGATAAGGGCAAGATCTGATCCTTATTTTTTAATAGCACAATGCTCTCAGTGGCAGCCTGACGGGCCAATTCATGTTGTTCAGAATAATCTACAGATCGTTTTTCAGCATGAGCCAACTCTAAAACTAAATCAATCAGTTCATCCACGCGCTCATTCAATACCTGCTCGGACAGACGACCTGACTGAATAGCGTCAATAATTTCCTTTTGACCGACCTTTTTAGTACCTGGCATTTCCAGATGACTACCATTTTCAACACCGAGAACATGGTCATTGGAGCCACCCCAATCCGATACAACAAAGCCTGTAAAGCCCCATTCATCACGCAGAATGTCACGCAAGAGGCGCTTGTCTTCATTAGCATAGACGCCGTTTATTTTGTTATAGGCAGACATGATTGCCTTTGGATTTCCTTCACGCACTGCAATCTCAAATCCTGTCAGATATAGCTCTCTCAGTGTACGCTCATCTACAATGGAGTCTGAAGCCATACGGCGCAATTCCTGACTGTTTACAGCAAAATGCTTAGGCGTTGCCGCAACACCTTGCGACTGCATTCCCCGAATCATTGCGGCCGCCAGTTTTCCTGCTTGATATGGATCTTCTGAATAATACTCAAAGTTTCGACCACATAAGGGACTGCGCTTGATATTAAGCCCCGGACCCAAAATGACATTGACACCCAAGCTATTTGCTTCTGCGCCAAGACCTTGTCCGACACGTTCAACCAGGTCCACATCCCAAGAATTTGCTAGGGTCGCAGCTGTCGGGAAGCAGGTGGCAGGAACAGAAGCGTTCAGCCCTAAGTGATCTCCTTCGCCTTCTTGCTTGCGAATACCATGTGGTCCATCAGACAAAAAGATAGATGGAATTCCTTTTTCAGGGTAATCCTTAGTTTCCCAAACAGATTTTCCAGACATGAGTGCAGCTTTTTCTTCCAACGTTAAACGATTAATAATCTCCTGATGCTTCATTTCCTGTTCCTCATTCATATTTATTTACCATTATCATATCAGACTACACAAGCAATTAAAACGCTTTCTTCATAATCTGTATGATTTTGGACATAATCTGCTATAAAAAATCTCCCCAGAAAATACTAGGGAGATCGTCTTCTTATTTCATGATTACAAACTTCATCATTGGATAGTTGACAGCCACTTGAACGAAAATATTGACCCAGTTGGCCGCTGTCTGTGCCCAGCCCAAGCTCAAACCCCATGATGTAAAAAGTTGAGTAGTGTAAGGTGGTAGCACGATGGACAAAATGCCTGCAACTAGAACAGTCAAGATATACCAATGGAGGGTTTTGGAAATATCATTTTCTGCACCGAATACCAACTTCCTTTGGACGATATAGTTGACAATCTGTGCCGCTACATAGGCCAAGAGGAAGGAGAGAAAGCCGTTTAAACCGCCATTTTCTACGGAATAATGGAAGATGAACCAGTGAAATGGCTGACTTGACAAGGCTGTAAAGAGGAAATTTGTTGACAACCAAAGAACACAGAAATTTGTAATGGTCGCTATGTTTGATAACACATTAAACTTGATAAATTCCCACAAGTCTGGGTGTTTGGCAATCCATTCATTCATACGGTCTCCTATGCAACTTTTTCTTTTTTCTGTTTTATCTTCGGTTTACCAGATAATGCATACATCCCCAAAGACCATAGTCCAACAACGATGACGTTTGCTACTATAGCTACCACCATCCAAGTACGCGTTTTGGGTGTATAAATTTCCATTGCTTTAGAGTTTGCAATTGTGTATAAGATATTTTTACTTGCAGCTCGTAATGCCTGATTAGTTGTATTGTTATTTTGTACAGCATTTCCAAGTGGTAATGGATTGAGAATGAGATCATTTCCTGCACGAATAGCTTGATCAACGTTCATATAAGCCTTACCAAATGAACCATCTGTGATTACTGTTCCAACAAATCCCCACTCTTCTCGTAGAACTGTCGTTAGTAACTCATAAGACGCACCTGTCCAAGTTGTTCCAACTCGGTTAAAGCTAGACATTACCCCTGGTGCTTTTCCTTCCTTAACAGGTACTTCAAATGCCTTTAAGTATATTTCACGTATTGCTTGCTCATTTGACCATGTTGCTACACGCTGACGATTTGTTTCTTGGTCATTAAGAGCAAAGTGTTTGAGATAAGTATAGACACCTTGCTCAGATGCTTTTTGAATAACAGCTGAAGCTAATTTCCCAGATAGGAGAGGGTCTTCTGAATAATATTCAAAATTTCTACCAGAGAATGGTGTCCGATGAATATTTACCGCTGGCGCGTAAAGCCCCACTACTCCAAATGCTAATGCTTCTTTTGCCAATGCTTCTCCTGTTTTTCCTGCCAATTCTGTATTCCAAGTTGAAGCAATAACTGTTTCTGAGTTTAGTTGTGTTCCAAAAATAGGTTTAAAAATACCATTAATCCCTGCCGGACCATCTAATTCGACAGTAGAAGGTTTGTCAATTGACTTAATCTCTACTGTACCATAACCACCTGATCCTACCAATCTCTTCATATCATTGACCGACAGTTGCTCTAACAATAAATCCCACTTAGAATCATTGTAATCTAGCCCTATCATGTCTACTAAACGAAGACCATTATTTTTTATAACAATATCTTCATCTGAGTCATCATTCTCGATAACAATTTTGCTTACATCTAATGCATTAGCAATTTCATCTGAAGCTTCTTGATCTTTTGTGCGCTCTGTTGGAAGAGTTCCTTCCCAATCTGCACGAGATACATAGACTAAATCTCCAGCTGCATCATCAAATTGGTTGGTTACTTCAGCTTCATCAGATTGACGTTGTGTTAAAACTTCTGTTTTTTCAACAGTATAGGTTTCAGAATCTAGCACATCGTGTGCGTTGTTCATGAGTTTGATTTCATAGTTTCCTTTATCCAAAACGTAGGCTTTTTCACCCTTATAGTCATAAGAAGCCATATCGTCACGGTCAAAACTAATGGTTACTGTTTCACTTTGTCCTGGCTCTAATACCTCTGTCTTCTCAAAACCAGCTAGAACTACATGAGATTTTTCAATACCACCCACTGTATATGGAGCGGTGTAGTAAACTTGAGCTACTTCCTTACCGGCCACATCGCCTGTGTTGGTAATTTTTACCTCAACCTCAATTTGCCCGTCTGTTTCAGTCATTTTTGTGATGTCTTGAGAAAATTCTGTGTAGCTCAAACCATAGCCAAATGGATACTGAACAGTTGCATCATAAGCTGTTTCATCAACTTGACCAGTCGTATTATCTACAAAACGTGTTTCATAGTAACGGTAACCAACATAAATACCCTCGGTATAGTTCAAAAAGTGTTCAGGATATTCGGTCACTTGTTCTCCATCTTTTTCAACGGTTGTACTAATATTGGAATAGGTAAAATTCCCTTGATTATAAAAAGCAGGTGATGACGTTACGTCATACGCATATGTATCTACCAGTCTTCCTGAAGGATTTACTTCACCTGAAAGAATTTTACCGATTGCCAATGCTCCTGTTGAGCCTGGACCTCCAATCCACAAAGCCGCATCTACACCTTCTTCTTCAAGAAAGCCTAGTTCCATAGCGTTTGAGGAATTAATCAATACAATAACTGTTCCAAAATTCTCCTTTACTTTATCCAAAAGAGAACGCTCTACATCTTGTAGTTCTAAATAGTGCTTCCCTGCATCACCATTATATTCTGCCATATCCATTGGCAAATCTCCACCCTCTCCTCCTTGACGAGAAAAAGTTACAATAGCGATAGCTGAAAAGTCTTTGGCTTCTGAAATTAAATCTGACGGATAGTTATTACTATCTAATTCTTTGATTGAGAAATCTCCACCAGTCAAATTGTGAATTTCAGTTTGTCTTTTCTCAGGTAAATTCTCTTTGTAGTAATCAACTAAAGTAGAGTTGACTTCGAAACCTGCCTGTTCCAATCCCTCTTGGAGAGTAATATTAGAGGATTCATCTCCGGCACCAGAACCTGTTCCTCCATAGGTCAAACTAACAGAAGATATTCCAAACAAGTTTACTTTTTTTGTTGAATTCAACGGTAAAGTCTTATTCTTATTTTCTAATAGAACTGTTCCTTCTTCTTGTACCTCTGTAACAAGTTCTTTTGTTTGTTGGGAGGCTACTTCAATTTTTTCATTATCTGCATAGGACGGCGAAAAGTACATATTTACTGTTGTTGCAAACATATTTAAAATAAAATTTAAAACTAATACAAAAACAGATAAAATCGTTAAAAAGAATAATCCTACTTTTCTCCAATGAGATTTTAAAGACTTATTACATCTGAATCTCCAGATAGAATAACCAAACATTGCTAGGATAATCAGTAATACCACCCAAAAAAGTATATTTGTGAATGTACTACTATCCATAGACACATATTTTGTTGGATAATCCACCTCTTCCGCAAATACTGTTACTCCGACATTTCCCATCAGAGTAACTAGACTTGCTAAACCAAGTTTTTTCCAAGTCTTCATAAGACTCCTCCTAAAAATTTTTTAGAATCAGCTTTTGTAAGCCTTTTCCTTTCTTGCTCTTACTTTATCAAAGCGAGTATATTATGAAAACCCTTTCTTCATAATCTGTCATTTAATCTTCATAATTTGTAAATTGAGAAAAATAATCCTACTCTTGCTATTTTATCATTTGATTTTTCTAAAATATAGCTAACAATTTCATTTTAATTTTGATATACTGATAGAAAATAAAAGGGGTGCTTTATGAAAATCGCGATTGTAGAAGATCAAAAAATCGAGCAAGAGAGATTGTCCAACTACATCAAAACCTACTGCCAAAAAGCTGGGATTGTAGTGGAAATCAGCTGTTTTAATGACGGTCTCCATATCACTAGTGACTATCAAAAACAATTTGATCTGATTTACCTAGATGTCGAGATGGAGATTATGGACGGGATGACCACCGCTCAAAAGATTCGGTCTGTGGATAAAGATGTTCTCATCGTTTTTGTGACCAATCATTCCCATGTCGCTATTCAGGGCTATTCAGTTGAAGCTATTGATTTTCTGCTCAAGCCACTGAGCTCCTTTGTCTTTGAGGAACATTTTAAAAAAATTCTTAGAAAATTACCCGATAGCCAAGAGAAACAAAGTTTGTATATAAAAAGCAAGCAGTCCACCGTAAAACTCTATCAAGAAGATATTGTTTACCTAGAAAGTCAAGGACATCAGGTTCACATCTACACAGTTGATGGTGGCCTAACCATTACCCATAATAGTCTCAAAAATCTCGAAGCCATGTTAGACAGTAAAGTGTTTGTACGAGCCCACTCGGCCTATATCATCAATTTGTCCCATGTTCAAAAAGTGGAAGGTAGCCTTGTTTACGTCACAAATACAGCCTTGCCGATTAGCCGCCCAAGGAAAAAGGAATTTATGACAGCTCTAACCAACTTCATCGGAGATAGCCTACTATGATCAATTTCCCTGATATTCCACGTTTCTATACTGCACTAACAGAAAGCTTGGCCTGCCTACTGGTATGTTCCTCACTTGTTTTGTCTGAAAAATGGTCACGCAAACAGGTACGTATCCTCCTGATTTTTCTCATCCAAATCTTACTTCAACTTGTAGCTGGCAAACTCCCTTTGCTTTTTTGGACTGTAGGAATGGGCACCAATATCGCTTGGATGTTTGTTTCCGTTCGATTTCTTGGAGTTATCCACAAGAGGACTAGTCTCTATTTGACAGCAAAAGCCTTTATTATTGCCGAATTAGTAGCCTCCATTACTTGGCATCTCTACTGTTTGACGATTTATCAACAACCTGTGGATAACTTGTGGACACAGGGGCTATTTCTGTTGATAACTTCTCTACTTTCTTACTGGCTCATCTATCTACAAGATAAAAAAGTTCGCTTAGAAGAATTGGATAAATTCATTGAGCAGCGAGATGTTACTGTAGCCGTCTTTACAACCTTATCTATCTTTGTTCTCAGTAATATTGGTTTCATCCTCTCTGGCACGCGCCAATTTCAAGATTCGACCAGCATCTTCATTCTCCGGACAACCATCAATCTCTCTGGTCTTCTACTCCTATTCACCCAAGAATCTCAACAATACGATCGCTATTTACGGCAGGAATTGACTTCTATCAATAATATCTTTCAACTTCAATACAAGCAATACCAAGCCTATCGTGAAAACAGTGAGATTCTTGACCGTAAGGTCCATGATTTAAAGCATCAACTGGCCATCATCCAACAAGAATCGGATAAAACCAAAAAGGAGCAATACCTAGAGGAAATGAGCGAGGTGATCCAGACCCTTGATGCCAAGATTGAAACAGGAAATCCCATTCTAGATACCATTCTCAGCCAGAAAAATTATTACTGTTTGCAAAATGGAATCAACTTTACCTGTATTGTTCAGGGAGAACCCCTCCATTTTATGGATGTGATGGATATTTCAGCTCTGTTTGGAAATGCCATTGACAATGCCATCGAGGCTGTGGAAAAAATAGATAACCCTGAACAACGCTTGATTACTTTAAAGGTTGCCAGCCATCAGCAATTTCTCATCATTCGATTAGACAACTACGATACTTCTTCACTTGACTTATCCACAGGACAGCTCCCTGCAACCTCAAAAACAAATAAGGACTACCACGGATTCGGTCTTAAGAGTATGGAGTATGTTGCCAATAAATACGGTGGCAGTCTCACACTTAGCAAGGAAGATAATTGGGTTCAACTAAAAATCATTCTCCCTTTACAAGCATAGAGGGAGTGGGATAGAACTCGACTAGTCTAAAAAAGTTCGTCAACAATTTTTCGTTTTAAGTTGTTGAGCTGAAACAGTCTATCCCCAGACTGTTTCACTCCCACCCCCGCACAGCTCAAACTGTCTGGGAGACAGTTTGAGGTTGGAGATGAAGCGAATTCTGTTCGCATCAGTCGTATAGGTCAGATTTGGAGTGTGAAACACGAACAAATCTGCCAATCAACCACTGCGCTGAGATGTTGACACGAACTCTGAGAAGCGAGACTGGGCTTGCCCAGCCTTTTTTCTATTCATCATTTAGAAACCGTTACTTGCTCTACATCTCGACTTTGGCTCCGTTTTATAATCACATCAAGATAATCAGCCAAGAAACTTCTCGGTGATGCTGCTTGCAAGGTCTGATAAGTCTGGCTTGGAAATACCTTCTCATCTAGCCAAGTCTGATCTAGTTTTTCTCCTGAAAAATAAGCACGGTTGGCCGGCATGATAAATTGTGAAATAGCATCTGCCGTCTCCCCATCATACCAACGCTCATCGTTTAACACATTGTGGACCATGATGTCACTGGTATTGTCAAAGACAGTTTGTAAGTAGGTAACGTGATCCTTCAAATTTGGATCACTAGGTTGGTGCTTTTCTGTCCACGAAGCCATATCAAGTTGAGTTTTTTGATAGTGAATACTTGTATCATCAAGGCTCAATTGACCGATAATAGCTGGATAAATAGAAAATGCTCCATTGACCACCTCTGTATAGTTAACTTGTCCCAAGTCTTCCTTAACAATATTCTGAGAATGAGTGTGCCCTGAAAAACCAAAATGAATCCCATATTGATTGAACAAGGTCTTCAAATCGGCAGCATTATCCAAAGTATAGCCTTTTGTCAGCATGGCATGCTGTTGCAAGACATTGTGATGGACAACAGGTATCAGGCTCACTCCAGCTTCCTTGGCTGCCTGAAGCTGAACTTCTATCCATTCTAGGGTCTCTTTTTTGATACGTCCATTGGTTGGAGGAGCTCCTTTTCCGTAGCTGTCAGAGTAGATGTTGCTGTCTATCATCAGAAACCAAGCATTGGAAAATGGTTTGGCCAGGTAGCTCAATGAGGCTTTGTCACGACTGCTAGCTTGTTGATAACCGTGATTGACAAATAGCTCTGCAAATTGCTGAGCAGTGACCTGATCCGTCACTATCTGCTGGTCTCCCTTAAAGGCCCTAGCCCATCCACTGGCAACATCATGGTTACCAGGAATCACCAAAACTTCCGTTCCATGTTCTTCCATGCGTGTAAAGTATTGCGCCAACTCAACCATGCTATGCTTTTCACCGTTTAGAGTCAAATCTCCACTGACTAGTAACAAGGAAGGATGTTCACGCTCAACCTGCTCAACCAAAGCCTCCATCCGCTCTTTTCCATAACGTAAATCCTTGCCAGCAGCTGTTTTTTCTATATAGGAAAAAGCCTCTCCATCATCAAATAAATCCTGTGATAAATAATGCAAATCAGTGATAATCCAGATTTTATCCTGGTCTCTTAATTCAGCCTCGGCATAGGATTGCTGACGCTGACCAGCAATAGCAGACCAAATCAAAACAATGACTACAATAGCTCCTAACAATAATACTATTTTCTTCTTCATACCTTAAAAGTATATCATCTTAGAGATAGAGGGACAAGAAAAAGAAGCTCGACCATCTTTCTGCCGAGCCTCTTGTATCTACAATTTATTTCTTAGCAAATCCTGCTGCTTGTTCGCCAGCCTGACGACCAAATACGATGATGTCTGCTACTGCATTACCACCGATACGGTTTTGACCATGAACACCACCAGTTACCTCACCAGCAGCATAAAGACCTGAAATTGCTGAACCGTCTGTTTTCAATACTTCAGTATTGGTATTGATTTTCACACCACCCATTGTATGGTGGACACCAGGTGCAACTTTAATCGCATGGTAAGAACCAGTATTCAAAGCATGGTCCATACCTGATGTACGACCAAATGCCGCATCATTTTTGTCTGCCACAGCCTTGTTCCAAGTATCAAGTGTTGTTTGAAGAGCATCCGCAGGTACACCAATTTCTTTAGCCAAATCCGCAAGAGTAGCACCCGTTTTTACAAGACCTTTTTCTTCATACTGAGCAATAGCCTTCACACGATCTTTCAAGGCATCATCAAAGATAACATAAGCGTAGTTTGGATCCAAACTATTGATAGCCGCAGAAACTTTATCACGAGTTTCCAATTCGTTAACAAAACGCTCACCTTTTGAGTTGACAAGGATAGCACCTTCGCCACGAACTGCTTCTGTAATCAAGTAAGAAGTTTCTTGCTCAACACTTGGGTGAATTTGGATTTGTTCCATATCAACAGTTGCTGCACCTTCTGATTCAGCAAGTGCAATACCGTCACCTGTTGAACCTTCTTGGTTGGTTGTAACATAACCTTTCAATGCTGGGTTTAATTTAGCAACCATTTCCAAATCTGCACCGAAACCACCAGTCGCCAATACAACTGCTTTAGCTGAGATTTTCTTAGTTTCACCAGCAATCTTCACTTCAACACCTGTCACAGCCCCATCCTTGTCTTGGAGTTTTGTAACATCTGCATTGACAAAAATTGGTACTTCACGTTCAACAAGATTGTGGTAAAGACCATTTACCAAGTAGCCACCGACAGCTGAACCATCTGCAGGACGGTGGGTACGTTTCTCGCTCATACCACCAGTTGTAGTTAGGTTGCTAAGAGTAATCCCCATTCCATCCAACCAGTCAATTGCACCAGCTGAGTTATCTACAAGGTAACGAAGTAATTCCGGATCATTTGTTCCTTTACCACCTTTAAGTGTTTCTTCATAGAATTTATCGTTTGAATCAGCAATACCTTCCGCTTCTTGGAATTTGGTTTGTGAAGCATTCATACCAGCTGATGATTTAGCCGTATTACCACCGATAACAGGCATTTTCTCTAACAAAACAACACTAGCACCAGCATCTTTAGCTGAGATAGCTGCCGACATACCTGCACCACCTGAACCAACAACGATAACATCGTAGCTATCTTTCAACTCAGATGGATCTGTATAAACTTTCTCAGATGCACCTGAAACAGCTTCTTCTGATGAAGAAGAGGTCGTAGATGATGAAGATGTAGCTGTCTTTTCAGACTTGCCTCCACATGCCACTAAAAACACAACAGCAAGTAGACTCAATAATAAGCCTAACCAAGCTTTCTTTTTCATGATAAACCTCCAATTTTTATCTGATATTAGTATTATACAAGATTGTGAAATGTTTTTCAATCTGTTTTGAAACATTTTTCACAATAATATAAATGCATAGAATTCAAATCATACATTAATAAAAATTATTTACCACCCTTGAAGAGCTAAAAAGCTTGCTATTTCGGAAATTGTTGCCTGACTCCCTTTACGAAGTATTCCAGATAATTTACCCGATTTATAATAGGTTAAGCTAGGAACCGTAGCAAGACCTTGACTCTGTCGAAATTGTTGTATTTTTCCACTCGGATCCGACTCGCTATCCAAATAGTAGATAGTCGCACGTGATTGCTCTACTGCCTCTGTTAATTTCGGAACAAAATCACGACAATAAGGGCATGTCTCACGACCTATGTATAATATAAATTCTTCCTCGTCTTGGACCTTTTGCTCCACTTCATCTATCGAAATAGTCTGGTAACTCTTTACAGCCTTCACATAGTCTGATTCATTTGGCGTAGTCGCTGATTGAGATAGAAAGAAGGCCCCACCTACGACCAAAATAGCTATTAGCACTAGCAAAAAATACTTACGCCACATAATCCCTCCTAAAATACAGACAAAAAGCCCTTGTAAATAGGGCTTTTAAAATATCAATACAAATCTTAGAGCATTTTGTTGTAGAATTCTACGACAAGAGCTTCGTTGATTTCTGGGTTGATTTCGTCGCGTTCTGGCAAGCGAGTCAATGAACCTTCAAGCTTTTCAGCATCGAATGATACGAAAGCTGGACGTCCAAGAGTTGCTTCAACAGCTTCAAGGATAGCTGGAACTTTGATTGACTTCTCACGAACTGAGATCACTTGACCAACTTCAACGCGGTATGAAGGGATGTCAACGCGTTTGCCGTCAACAAGGATGTGACCGTGGTTTACGAATTGACGTGCTTGACGACGAGTAGTTGCCAAACCAAGACGGTAAACAACGTTGTCCAAACGACGCTCTAAAAGAAGCATGAAGTTGAAACCAAGAGTACCTTGTTTGATTTTAGTAGCTTGTACGAACAAGTTACGGAATTGTTTTTCACCCAAACCGTAAGAGAAACGCAATTTTTGTTTCTCAGCCAATTGCAAACCGTATTCTGACAATTTAGAACGGTTGTTTGGTCCGTGTTGACCTGGTACGTAGTTACGACGTGCCAATTCTTTACCTGTACCTGTCAATGACAAGCCAAGACGACGAGCTTGTTTCCAAGATGGTCCTGTATAACGTGACATAGTTATGTCCTCCTAAAATAAAATATAAAAATTATTTGTAGGAAATAACGTTTTAAGCAAACCTGATTCGTGCAGGAGGCCTTCATCGAAACAGCAACGATTACTCTTCTTGCTGACCTTCTGTTGACGAGCTTCATTTTGCCCTGCTGTTATTTCGCACAAAGGTTAGTATAGCACAAAAAAAAGGCTCTGTAAAGCCTTTTTCATCGATTAACCACGTCGTACGCATGAAGAAAATGCATGTAACCATTTTCTTGTCACATGCATTTTTCCAATTTATTTTCATAGTTTTTACATTTAGTCATGAATAATTCCTCAAATTCAGACTAATTATAGCATAAATTTTTGCTAAAAAACTGTATAAAATATGAAAGTACGTTTTCCGAAAACAAAATTTTCTTCATGCGTTTGTCGTGATCGATTAACCACGTCGTACGCATAAAGAAAATGCATGTAACCATTTTCTTGTTACATACATTTTTTAATTTATTTTCATAGCTTTTACATTTAGTCATGAATAATTCCTCAAATTCAGACTAATTATAGCATAAATTTTTGCTAAAAACTGTATAAAATATGAAAGTGCGTTTTCCGAAAACAAAATTTTCTTCATGCGTTTGGCGTGATCGATTAACACGCCATACGCATGAAAAATTTCTTCTCTCCTTTTGTCCCCGGAAAGAACTGCTTTAAACTTGATATCTACCTTTGTCCAACCACCTTATCCGCGATTTCCAAATAATTGTGGCAAATAATCCTCCAAATGGACAGAAATATAGCGTTGTTTGCGGCAGTAACTCAATTTTTCCTTAGGGAATGTCATAGTTTGTAAAAGATGAAGACAAACTTTACGAATAGCATTTAAATTGAAAGCAGCTCGTTTATCTAAGGTCTGGTTCTTATCTTCTCGGTAAACCACATCTAACAACCAATGTAGGCTCTCAACCGACCAATGGCCGCGAACAACCTGTGAAAAAGTCTGCACATCACCCTTGAAACTGAGGATAAAGTAACGAACTTCTTCCGTAATGACGCCGTCTTTATCAATGGTATTCTTAGTCATACCAATCCCACGAAGTTTTTTCCATTTTGGGTGTCGTTGGCTCAGCCATTTCACATCATGAGAAACCCAATAATCCCTCACCTCAATCTGACTGCGTGCCTTTTCAATGGTCTGATAATGACAAACTTTATCTGTCAACTGAGATAACAATTTGGCATCACTAAAATAAAGGTCAATATCCTCATGAAGACTTCCTTGATTGCCCTTTAATGCGAGACAATAATCACCCTTACCCTTGATGATTTCATCTACTATCTCCGCTTGCGTCCCTATCGCATCTATGGTCACAATCCCTTTTCTAATGTCAATAAGTCGTAACAAACGTGGAATAGCCGTGATTTCATTACTTTTCTCTTCAACTACAACCTGACCTAGACTAATACGATTATCCCCATCATAAGCCGTTACAATATGATTCGGACGTTGTGTTTTACTACCATTTCCTCGCATAGTCTTACCATCTATAGCTATTAAGCGTTCAACAGTAGCACTTTCTTGAGTCTGACTAAAGTCAACTTTTAACTCCGTTAAAAATTGAGGATTAAGCATACTCACTACCCGTTCTAACGTATCATGAGAAGGACAACCATCACTCAAATCCACATATTGTCCTAGAAGGGATTCATTCATCTCAATAAAATCTTCCATTTCTTTCCAAGTTTCAATACCTGCCAGCTGACTAACAAAAACAACAAACAAAATGGTAGATAGGGAATAACGAACTTTCCACGGTCGGCGTTTATCTAATTCTTCACTTTTGGCTTCTAGTGAAACAAGAAAATCAATCATCGTAGTTACCTCTATCTCTAGTTTACTACTTTGATTGATTTTGTCGCTATGTAAATAGTTTTCTGAAAACTATTTTTTCTTAATGCGTTTGACGTACCCAAATTACTTGATTCGCTTCTTATAATCCACATACCCAAAGGTAAAGGCTTCTATCAATACAAAGAAGGAGGAAGTTGTTTGGAGCCACCAATCCCTAGGGAGGGGACTCCGACTGGTTGTCGCATAAAGATTAAAATCTGATTTTCCTGATAACCAATTATTCTGTAAGCTTGTAATCGAAACGATATTACTTTTTACCAATTTTAAACGCTTAACGATTGATTCCAAATTATTATTTTCACCAGATAAGGATAATACAAATACGATGTCCTTAGCCGTTAGGCGTTCTATAATTCTTCGGAACTCATTTGAATTCCCATCTCCTGGCACAATCTGCAGGGGCTTTCCGATTAAGAGAAATAAGCGTTGCAATTCTGCTGCTTGATTCTTCTGAGCTACCCCTGTTGTAATCACGTAAATATTATCAATTGTATCCAGTCTTTGATAGATAGGCGACCAATCGCTTTTTGCTATCAACTCTAGCAAAGAATGAATATCCTTTGTCACCTGCTCCTTAAAGGTTAGTTGCTCAATCAGTACCTCTTCCTGATCCTGCCACTTTATAAAATTTTTTAATTCTGTAAAACCCGTAAAGCCTAATTTCTGTGAAAAACGAATAACGGAAGACTTTGAGGACAGACTTCTCCTTGCAAATTCCACCACTCCCATTTTGGGTATGGTCGCAGCATTTTCTATAATGTAATTACACATCAATAATTCTGATGAATTAAGTTCACTGTAATGTTCATTGACTATATCTGTGAAACGCATATAGAAGTCCACCCTATCTTCCCATATTTTTTGTTACTGATTATTTATACCATATTTTTATATAAATAACCACTATGCTAAAGTAGGCCAGTATTCTTTATTTGCTTCAATCAGCTCATCCAAAATTTGTTTTGCTACGGTGGCTGATGGCACTGTTTTAGATAGACTAAGAGCTTGCCATAGTTTTTCATAAGACTCTTGTTGATAGGCGTCTACTACTAATTTCTCAACAGCAACTTGCTGTTCAATCATTCCTTTTTGGAAATGCGGAATGCTACCCATGCACAATGGCTCATAGCCACGCTTGCTTACAATACAAGGGACTTCAACCATTGCATCCTCACTGACATTAGCGATTGCTCCTTCGTTTTTGACAATAAGAAGCATTCTCTCATAGGTATTATAGGCCAAAGCACCAGCCAGTTGGACAATGAATTCTGCATGTTCCCCTGCTTCAATACTGGTATCAGCTGCCGTCTGATGATCGGCAATTCGTTTGCATTCTGCAAAGACATTTTTTTCACGATGATCCATGACTTCATTTGCACGAGTATAATCTGGGTTAGAGTGCGCAACAACATAGTCAGGGTAAAGATAATATTTCAAATAAGTATTTGGCAGAGTTGCCTGATCAACTGCTTGGACATCTTTCACTTTTAAGAAGGTGTCTTTCCAACTAGCCTCTTCCAGTAAAGGATTATGTTCATCTGTAGCTGCTGCATAACCATATTTTTGCACATGTTTTCGTAAGATTGGCATTAAGTCATTGCCTTCCTTATCATACATTTCCGTCCACCATCCAAAATGGTTCAACCCATAGTAACGATCAATAATCTCATTTTCATTCTTCAAGCCCAAAATATCTGCCATTGATTTTTTAATGGCAACAGGCATGTCACAAATATTGATAATTTTGGATTCTGGTCGCATCCGACGAGTGGCTTCTGCCACTATTGCTGCAGGATTTGAATAGTTAAGCATCCATGCATTCGGAGAGTATTTTTCCATGTAATCAATCAATTCAATAACTCCCTTTATAGACCGCATGCCATAGGCAATCCCTCCTGGACCACATGTTTCTTGACCGACGACTCCATATTTAAGCGGAATCTTTTCATCCTGTTCACGCATTTTCAATCCGCCCACTCGGATATGTGCCATGACAAAATCAACATCTGAAAAAGCTTCTTCTGGGTCTGTCGTAGCAACAAATTCTATTTCTGGAGCACGCTCCCGTACAATCACTTCGCAGGCTTTTGCGACAATATCTTGACGTTCTTTATCATTATCATAGAATTTCAATTTTCTTAGGGGAAATCTATCTTGGTTATTGATTAACATCATCACAATTCCCGCTGTGTACGTACTTCCTCCACCTGCAATAACGACTGATTGCTTTTCTCTTACCATTATAATATCCTTTCTTACTCTGTTATTCCTAGGGTAGCACAGACTTCTTCTTTAAATGTCTGAACTCCCATACCAATAATGACCTGAATATTTTTGCCATTTTTCACAACACCTTTTTGTTGAGAAACCTTCTGCAATATATGGTCATCCACTTTCATCTCATCTTTTACAGTCACTCGAAGACGTGTAAAACAATTCGTGACATGTTCAATATTATCTGCACCACCTAAACCTTTAATCACTAGGGCCGTATCATCCATTGTTTCTACTATAGATGCTACTGTCTCTGACACAGGTTCTACTATATCTTCTCTACCAGGAGTTTTAACATCCAGTTTTTTAATTAAAAAGACAAAAGTGACAA
>NZ_WCJE01000110.1 GCF_016743335.1 Streptococcus suis
GACTACAAAAAGAAACAATCTACAGATCCCAAGCGTTTCCTAAAAGTAATAGAGACAACAAGGGATGGGGAAATAGCTGAGAAAACGTTTATTGAGTTGGATGAAGAACGAATTGTTTCTGAAGCTAGATTTGATGGGATTTATGCGGTGACGACAAACTTAGACGATTCGATTGAGACCATTGTTTCCATTAATCAGAGACGATGGGAGATTGAAGAATGTTTCCGTATTATGAAACATGAATTGAAAGCTAGACCAGTTTATTTAAGTCGAGAAGATCGCATTTCTGCTCACTTTACAACTTGCTTTCTTGCTCTTATACTCTATCGCTACTTAGAGCTGGCGGTTCAGAAGCAATTCACATGTACTGAACTCATTGAAACCTTACGTTCATACACCTTTAAGTATCTGCCTGGTTTTGGTTATCTACCTAACTACACTCGGACGGCTATTACTGACCAGCTGCATCAGACATTTGGATTCAGAAGTGATTATCAAATTCTAAG
>NZ_WCJE01000012.1 GCF_016743335.1 Streptococcus suis
TGTCTGTGAATGATACAACTGAAAACAAATGAAAGTTCAGGTTTTATGGTAAAATTCTTGTTTTTCTTCAAAAATATGATATGATAGTTAACAATATATCAGACGGAGGTTGTGTTAACAGTGTTGAATGTAAATGAATTGGTCAAAACAGAGTTGCATTGTCATTTGGATGGCTCATTGTCCCTCGGAGTCATTCGACAATTGGCACAGATGGCTAAGATTACTATTCCTGCAGAAGATGAAGCATTAAGAAAATTAGTTAGTGTTCATGGAAAAGTTGATAGTTTAATGGCTTATTTAAAGTTATTTGATTTTGTTCGCCCACTCTTACAAACTGCAACAGCTTTAGAATTGGCAGCCTATGATCTTGTACGACAAGCTGCAAGTGATAAGGTCATTTACATTGAAGTTCGTTTTGCACCTGAACTGTCGACGGATCAAGACTTGACTATTTTAGAAGCAGTCTCAGCAGTTTTAGTTGGACTAAACAGGGGACAGGAAGATTTTGGAGTGGTTGCTAAACTTCTGGTTTGTGGTTTAAAGCAAACGAATACGAATCAAACGAAGGAACTCTTTTCGGCTATTGCTGATTTGGCACCAAAAGGACTTGTGGGATTTGATTTCGCAGGAAATGAAGCAGACTATCCTACGGAAGAACTTCGGGATATTATTCAATTTACTCAGTCTTTAGGTTATCCCATGACTTTCCATGCCGGAGAATGTGGATGTGTGACCAATGTGATTCAAGCTCTTGAACTTGGGATTAGAAGGATTGGTCATGGCACGGCACTTACTCGCAATCCTGAAGCTATCCAGGCTTTTGTCAATAGCGGAGCAACGCTTGAGATGTGTCTAACATCGAATCTTCAAACTGGTGCAGCTGATTCGATTGAATATTTTCCATATCATGAGCTAGTTGAGGCAGGAGCAAACATCACAATCAACACAGATAATCGTACTGTTTCTAATACTACACTTAATAGAGAATATCAGTTATTTGTAGAATATTTTGGGACTAGCAAGGAAGAATTTTATCTATTCAACAGAAATGCTATTCAAGCAAGTTTTGCCAGTGAAGAAGAAAAGGCAAACTTACTTGATGTCCTAGCTCAAAAGTATAATTTGTAAAAAGAAAGCTCTAGGCCATGTCAGAACGACCGGCAAAGAGCTTTTTCTTATTGCAAATTTAATTTCTTGGTCATGATAAAGTGTGTACCAAAATAGTAGGCAAAGGCCAGAATGATATTGATCAAGGCCAAGATAGGACTTGGGTATAATGGTAGCGCGGCATAATAAAGGTTCTCTAGATAATTGGTAAAAACGAGAGTTCCAAACACACCAACTACAATTGAAATGCCAATATAGGTCAAAATGGCAAACAGAAGACGGTGGTCTTTAAACAGTTGACCAACAGAGATGGAGAAGTAGATCAGCAAGATTCCCATTGTTGACTCGATAAGTGAATAAAATAAATGAGCAAAAACTACCGACCAGTCTAATTCTTGAATGAGGGTTTGGAGTTCAGGGATAACAAATTCTCCACTTCCGAGCATGAGGACTGCTAAAATAATCCCGATTGAAAGAACAATGTTAACTCCTGCTAAAAAGTACCAAACCAAAGATGCCAAGAGTTTACTTAGAATAATATGGTGGCTTGAAACTGGCAAGGTCATGGTCAAATAGCCCTGACGACCATAGACATTTTTTCTAAATCGGTTAATAACCATGAAAAAGGTGGATAAACCGAGGGCAGCAATCAGGATACCGATGGTCATGAAGGATGTAGCGAAAAGAACCATTTCAGCACCGCTAGGTTCTGTGGTTCCAGCTTGTGTTCGGATTGTCAAAGCTTGTAACCAGAATCCAAGTATGGCAGATAGGACCAATGCCCCTGCATAAATTCCTACATACCATTTTCCAACGGATTGAAATTCGTATTTCAATAATTTTTTAAACATAGCAATCTCCTTCTAACTAAGCCTTAAAATCTTGGCGGAAGAGTTCGTCAATGGACTCGCCACTTTCAATACGGAGATCATCCACGTTTTCATGGCGAATAACGCTACCATATTGAAGGAAAATAACCTCATCCAAAATTTGCTCGACATCTGAAATTAAGTGAGTAGAGATAATAACAGAGGCAGTCGGAGAGTAGTTGTTGACGATGGTTTTTAAAATGTAGTCTCGGGCGGCAGGGTCAACACCACCAATTGGCTCATCTAAAACATACAGCTGCGCTTGGCGGCTCATCACCAGAATGAGTTGGACTTTTTCCTTATTCCCCTTAGAGAGATGTTTCATACGACTGTTTAAATCAATGCCCAAATCTTGTAAAAGATGGACAGCACGCTCTTTATCAAAGTCAGCATAGAAGTCTGTAAAGAAGGTGATAGCATCAGAAACCTTCATGCTTTCATCAAGATAGGTCGTATCTGGCAAATAGGATACGATTGCCTTGGTTTCAGGTGAAGGAGTGCGACCGTTGATAAGGACTTGACCATACTCAGGTTGCAACAGACCGTTGATCAATTTAATCATGGTCGTTTTACCCGAACCATTTGGTCCCAAAAGTCCTATGATTTTTCCAGCAGTCAACTTCAAATTGACATTGTTTAGGGCGACAGCTCCACCATAAGATTTTGAAACTTGTTGTAGCTCAACCAAAGTATATGCGTTATTCATAAGTGACTCCTTTCAAATAATCATCTAACTGGCCAGTGAGGTCGTCGTGTTTGAAACCCAAATCTAACATATTGTTCACAAAATTCTCGAGTTCTTTTTGTGCTAAATGTAGGCGAGTTTGTGTAATCAATTCTTGATTATCTGTTACAAAACGACCTGTTGTGCGAACCGAGTAAACAAAGCCTTCCGTTTCTAAATCAGACAAAGCGCGCTGAACGGTATTTGGATTGACGCCAGCAATTTCGGCTAAGTCACGAACAGTGGGAAGTTTATCTCCAGATTTTAATTGATTAGTCACAATCTGCAATTTAATAGTATTGCTGATTTGAATATAGATGGGGATGTTATTATCAAATTTCCAAACCATAATCATTTCCTTTCTAGGATGACACCGTGTTTATGTCTTATCTTAATAATACAACAAACTATATAAATTAGCAAGAAAAATGTTTTGAATTTTTAAAAAATATTTTTGGATAAATATTTGATATAATAGAAGAAACATGAAAAGGAGAATACCATGCTGGCACAATTAGATACAAAGACAGTTTATACCTTTATGGATAGCATGGTGACGATAGAAAATTATGTAGGCAAGGCTAAAAAGCTTGGTTACCACGCATTGGGGATAATGGATAAAAACAGTCTTTATGCAGCCTATAGTTTTATGGAATCCTGTAACAAAATGGGGCTTCAACCAATTATTGGTTGTGAACTGGACTGGAAATTACAGGGAGAGGAGCAGGATATCACTACTCAATTGATTGCTCTGACAACCAGAGGTTATCGCAATCTATTGAAAATTTCGACTGCTAAGATGACAGGGCAAGATGATTTTGAAACTATTCGTCAATATTTAGTCGACATAGCAGTGGTTGTTCCTTATTTTTCTGGCATTGAGCACCTTGAGTTAGGTGTTAACTATTATATCGGAGTGACGGTTGATACACCAGTTCAAGACTTTAAGCAAGCAATACTCCCAATTCATACGGTTCGTTTTTTTGAAGAGGAACAATTGGAAAGTCTACAGGTTCTCCATGCTATTCGAGATAATATTCCACTTAATCAAGTTGCAGATATAGATAGTCGACAAAAGCTTTTATCGGCTGATAGCTTAACCAATCTATTTTCTAATCGGTTTCCGCAAGCAGTTGATAATTTACGTGACTTGGTTGCAGGGATTTCTTATCAATTAAATACAGATTTAAAATTGCCGCGTTTTAATCGTGACAGACCTGCAGTGGAAGAATTATACGAGCGCTCCTATCAAGGATTAGAAGAGAAGGGCTTGGCTAATTCACTATATAAAGAACGTTTGGAAAAGGAATTATCCATTATTCATCAAATGGGATTTGATGATTATTTCTTGATTGTATGGGACCTCCTTCGTTTTGGACGTAGCCAAGGGTATTACATGGGAATGGGGCGCGGTTCAGCTGTTGGAAGCCTAGTTGCCTACGCCTTAAATATCACAGGTATTGATCCTGTTAAGCATAATCTTCTCTTTGAACGCTTTCTCAATGCTGAACGTTATTCAATGCCCGATATTGATATTGATATTCCAGATATTCATCGAGCAGATTTTATTCGTTATGTACGAGATCGTTATGGTTCAACCCATGCTGCGCAAATTGTAACCTACTCGACTTTTGGAGCTAAGCAGGCCATTCGTGATGTATTTAAGCGTTTCGGAACACCTGAATATGAGTTAAGTAATATTACCAAGAAAATTTCATTTAGGGATAGTCTTACTTCTGCCTATCAGCGAAATGCCGCTTTTCGTCAGATTATCAATAGTAAGATAGAGTACCAAAAAGCTTTTGCGATTGCTCAACAAATTGAAGGGCAACCCCGACAGACTTCTATCCATGCAGCAGGGATAGTGATGAGTGATGAGGACTTGACAGATACCATCCCTCTTAAAATAGGGGATGACATGCTGGTAACCCAATATGATGCACATGCTGTTGAGGCGAATGGTCTGTTGAAAATGGATTTCCTTGGCTTACGAAATCTGACCTTTGTGCAAAAAATGGCAGAAGGAGTACGTGAACGTTATCAGCAGGAAATTGATATTGCCAAGATAGATTTAGAAGACAAGAAAACCTTGGAACTTTTTGCTGCTGGTCGGACTAAGGGAATTTTTCAATTTGAACAGCCTGGTGCGATTAGCCTGCTTCGAAGGGTCAAACCTGGTCGATTTGAAGATATAGTTGCAACAACGAGTTTGAATAGACCGGGGGCTAGTGATTATTCGGATAACTTTGTAAAACGCAAACATGGACAAGAGACAGTTGATTTGTTGGACCCAACCATTGCTCCTATTTTACAACCGACTTATGGTATCATGCTTTATCAGGAACAGGTCATGCAGATTGCACAGGTCTATGCAGGATTTACGCTTGGCAAGGCGGATTTACTCCGCAGGGCGATGTCTAAAAAGAATGCCCAGGAAATGCAGGCAATGGAAGCGGAATTTTTACAGGGAGCACTGAAAAACGGACATGCTGAAGAGAATGCAAGGGAAATATTTGGCATGATGGCTAAGTTCGCTGGTTATGGTTTTAACCGTAGCCACGCCTATGCTTATTCAGCCTTAGCCTTTCAAATGGCCTATTTCAAGAGTCACTATACGGATGTCTTTTTTGATGTCATGCTCAATCATTCTAGCAGTGCCTATATTGAAGATGCGATGCAGTTTGACTTTGAGGTAGCCCGACTAACGATTAACAATATTCCTTATCACGATAAGTTTGATAAAAGTAAGGTTTACCTAGGATTAAAAACACTGAAAGGTTTGCCTAAAGATTTAGCTTTATGGATATTGGATCATCGTCCCTATAAGTCTGTAGAAGATTTTATTTTGCGCTTGCCAGATAATTTCAAGAAAAAAGATTTACTAATCCCTCTTATTCAGATTGGTTTATTTGATGATTTTGACGCCAATCGTAAAAAGATTATTGAAAATCTAGACAATCTCTTTGTCTTTGCAGAGGCAATTGGTACATTTTTTGCAGAGGAGAGTTATAGTTGGACAGATGTAGAAGACTACAGCGACAGCGAAAAATTTATGCTAGAGCAAGAATTGCTAGGTGTTGGTATTAGTCCGCATCCTTTAGTCAATATTTGTCGAGAGTCTAAGCGTAGTTTTACAGATTTGGCTGATTTAGCGGTTGGCAATCGAGCAACCGTTCTTGTGCAGATTCAAGCTATTCGATTGATTCGTACCAAAAAGACTGGGGAGCAGATGGCATTTCTTCGAGTGACAGATACCAAAAGGACGCTTGACGTGACTCTTTTTCCAGAATCTTATCGCCAATACGCTTCTATTTTGGAAGAAGGGGGAATGGGGTACATCACAGGTAGAGTGCAAGAGCGCGATGGACAGTTGCAATTAGTTCTAGAAAAATTAGAGCCTGTCAGTTTTGAGAAATTTTGGATTCTTTTGGAAAATCGAGAACACGATTATGCTGTTGCTCGTATTTTGGATAAATATAGAGGAAGCATTCCAGTAGTACTTCATTATCAAGATAGTAATCAGACAATTCAGGCTGAGCACCACATGGTTATGAAAACGCCTCAATTAGAAGAAGAGTTAAGTGAATTTGTTATGAAAACGATTTTTCGATAAAAAAATAGCAAAAAGTCAAGCAAGTTTAGGCTAAGTATGTTATAATAGGGCAGTTAAAATGAAAAGTTAAAGGAGCATTAACGAATGAAACGTATTGCTGTTTTGACCAGTGGTGGTGATGCCCCTGGTATGAACGCTGCTATTCGTGCAGTTGTTCGCCAAGCAATTTCAGAAGGAATGGAAGTTTATGGAATCAACGAAGGTTACGCAGGTATGGTTGCGGGTGATATCCATGAATTGTCTGCACGTTCTGTAGGTGATATTATTTCACGTGGCGGAACATTCCTTGGTTCAGCTCGTTATCCAGAATTTGCCAAATTAGAAGGGCAACTTAAAGGGATTGAGCAATTGAAAAAACATGGTATCGAAGGTGTAGTTGTTATCGGTGGCGATGGTTCTTACCACGGAGCAATGCGCTTGACGGAGCATGGTTTCCCAGCTATTGGTGTACCTGGTACAATTGATAACGACATTGTGGGTACAGATTTTACAATCGGTTTTGATACAGCTGTAACAACTGCTATGGATGCGATTGATAAAATCCGCGATACTTCATCAAGTCACCGTCGTACTTTCGTTGTTGAAGTAATGGGACGTCATGCGGGAGACATCGCTCTTTGGGCTGGTATTGCTTCTGGTGCAGATGTTATCGTTGTTCCAGAAGAAGACTTCAATATCAACGATATTGTTGACCGTATTAAAGCGGGCTACGACAATGGTAAGAAACATAGCATCATTGTTTTAGCTGAAGGTGTTATGCCAGCTGCACAGTTTGCTGAAGAATTGAAAGCAGCAGGCGATACAAGTGATCTTCGTGTGACAGAACTTGGTCATATCCAACGTGGTGGTTCTCCAACAGCGCGTGATCGTGTACTCGCTTCTCGTATGGGTGCTCATGCCGTTAAATTGCTTAAAGAAGGACGTGGAGGTCTTGCAGTAGGTATCCGTAACGAGCAAATGGTTGAAAATCCAATTCTTGGTACTGCGGAAGAAGGAGCATTGTTCAGCTTGACTGCAGAAGGTAAGATTGTCGTGAACAATCCACATAAAGCAGATTTGGATCTGGCTGAATTGAACCGTAACTTGTCAATCTAATTTGACATTTCATTAAAGTGTTATTAAGGGTCATAAGACCATTAAATAAAAAGGAGTTTTGTTAAGATGAATAAACGTGTAAAAATCGTTGCAACCCTTGGTCCTGCGGTAGAAATCCGTGGTGGAAAAAAATTCGGTGATGATGGTTACTGGGGTGAAAGCCTTGATGTAGAAGCGTCAGCACAGAAAATTGCTCAATTGATTACCGAAGGTGCAAACGTATTCCGTTTCAACTTCTCACACGGTGACCACCAAGAACAAGGTGAGCGTATGGCAACTGTACGCCGTGCGGAAGAAATTGCTGGTAAAAAAGTTGGTTTCTTGTTGGATACAAAAGGTCCAGAAATCCGTACAGAATTGTTTGAAGGCGATGCAAAAGAGTTTTCATACACAACTGGTGAAAAAATCCGCGTAGCAACTAAACAAGGCATTAAGTCAACTCGCGAAGTGATTGCATTGAACGTTGCTGGTGGTTTGGATGTATTTGACGATGTTGAAGTTGGTAAACAAGTTCTTGTTGACGATGGTAAACTAGGTCTTAAAGTAATCGAAAAAGATGCTGAAAAACGTGAATTTGTTGTTGAAGTTGAAAACGACGGTGTTATCGCTAAACAAAAAGGTGTAAACATTCCTTATACTAAAATTCCTTTCCCAGCTCTTGCTGACCGCGACAACGCTGATATCCGTTTCGGTTTGGAACAAGGTTTGAACTTCATCGCAATTTCATTCGTTCGTTCAGCAAAAGATGTTGAAGAAGTTCGTAACATTCTTAAAGAAACTGGTAATGAGCACGTTCAATTGTTCTCAAAAATCGAAAACCAACAAGGTATCGACAATATTGATGAAATCATTGAAGCTTCAGATGGTATCATGATTGCTCGTGGTGACATGGGTATCGAAGTACCATTCGAAATGGTTCCAGTTTACCAAAAAATGATTATCACAAAAGTGAATGCAGCTGGTAAAGCAGTTATCACAGCAACAAACATGTTGGAAACAATGACTGAAAAACCACGTGCAACTCGTTCTGAAGTATCTGACGTATTCAACGCAGTTATCGACGGTACTGACGCAACAATGCTTTCAGGTGAGTCTGCAAACGGTAAATATCCAGTTGAATCAGTTCGTACAATGGCAACTATTGCTAAAAACGCACAAACTCTTCTTAACGAATACGGTCGTTTGAACTCTGATCACTTTAACCGTGCATCTAAAACAGAAGTTATTGCATCTGCAGTAAAAGATGCTTGTCACTCAATGAACATCAAGTTGGTTGTAACAGTTACTGAAACTGGTTACTCAGCTCGTTCAATCTCTAAATACCGTCCAGATGCTGACATCTTGGCAGTAACATTTACTGAGAAAGTACAAAAATCATTGATGCTTAACTGGGGTGTTATCCCGGTTGTAACAAACCGTCCAGATTCAACTGACGATATGTTTGATTTGGCTGAACGCATTGCCAAAGAACAAGGTCTTGTTGAAGCAGGAGATGATATTGTTATCGTTGCTGGTGTGCCTGTAGGTGTTGCAGGTTCAACAAACACTATGCGTGTTCGTACAGTAAAATAATCAAAAAGGTCCTTTTGGACCTTTTTGTCGTGATTATGTGACTTTTAGTCCGTCATGCTCCGTAAGGTGCGTGACAAATAAACCACCCGCTATGCGGGTGCGCGACGAAGGTTATACCAAAAAAACTCCAAACGCGATACAATAAAGGTGTTCAAGCCTATTGTAAAGCGAAAGGAGAAAAATATGGCGCAAAAGGCACATAGTTTATCACATACAAAGTGGCTGTGTTCTACCACATTGTCTTCACCCCTAAGTATAGACGAAAAATTATCTATAATCAATATCGAAGTAGTCTTGGAGAGATATTTCGACGATTGTGTAGTTATAAAGGTGTTGAAATTATCGAAGGTCATCTGATGCCAGACCATGTTCACATGTTAGTCAGTATTCCTCCAAGGTTAAGTGTATCAAGTTTTATGGGCTATTCAAAAGGCAAGAGTGCTCTTATGATGTTTGATAAACACGCCAATCTCTCTATAAATTTGGTAATCGTTATTTCTGGGCAGAGAGCTTCAACAATTTGGGGAATTGTTGAAGAGTGTAAGTTGGACTAAATGAAGCCACAATTAAGAAATATATACAAGAATAAGGAAATTATCCAGTGGATGATTTCTTCACGAGCTTAAAATCTAGAAAGCGAGTTAAACATGATATAGCACTTGATAAGTTAAGTGTAAAAGAGTATGAAGATCCCTTTAGGGATAATGGCAAGTAGTACGAATGCCTCTTTAAGAGGCTAGTGACGAGTCAAAAGCAGTGAGGCTTGAACAAAGTGAAAGCCAGCGTCTTTAGGCGCTGGCTGGTGATGTGGGCTTATAGCCCTTGTTCAAACCACCCGTTTGACGGGTGGTCATGATTTATTGCTTAGATAACAAACTAGTCTTAGTATCTACATTTAAAGGATTAGTAGAATCTAAACTTATTGTATCTTATTTTTTGAGAATATATCTATTTGGAGAATATGGTGTACGGTCAAAGTTTGTTTCTTGATTGAGAATTTCTTTAGCAATTTGCCAACCGATAATTGGGCCATTTGTCAGGCCGGTAGAGCCTAGACCACTAGCTACCCAGACATTAGGCATATCCTCAATATTTCCGTAGAATGGTGAATAAGTTGAAGTATAGGCGCGCGTTCCAATGCGAGTTCTGGCTACAGGATAATTTGCCAAATCAGGCATGAATTCGGCTATTTTATCATGCATGGCTTGGATTTTTTCAGGGTCTAGTTCTAAATCATAGCCCATATCATCTTCATGAGTTGCACCAATAATGATTTTTCCATTTTCAAATGGTAGGATGTCAATCTCTCCGTAAGGCATACAAACTGGCCAATTGTCGGTATCGAATTCTGTATCTAATTCGAACAATTGTCCTTTTTGTGGTCGAACATCCACTTGATAACCAAGAGGTTCAAGAATATGTGGCAACCAGGCCCCTGTGGCTAAGATAATATGGTCAGCAGTAAGCACTTGATTATCTACTTCGACAGTATGGTTGTCGAGCAGTTTTGCTTGTCCGTAGATACGTGTACCACCATTTTTCAAAAATTGTTCCTGAAGAATATCAATCAAACGCCCACCATCAATACGACCGCCACCTTCTAAATGGATACCAAAATAGTCTGGTTTAAGTAGCGGCAAGTAATGGTTAATTTCCGAGCCTACAAGCGGAATAATTTCGCCAATAGTCGGAGTATCTACGCGACGTTCCTCGGCAATTTTTTGGATTTTATCAAGTAGTTCAGGCTTACTTTTTAGGCCGATGGTTCCAGTCTGTTTGAATGGAATTTCAGTAGCACCCGATTTTTCCAAATCGGCTACCAATTGACGGTAGAAAACAGCACCATCGGAAGTCAGCTTGTACCAGTCTTTATTTTTTTTCTGAGCCATCCATGGGCAGATGATACCTGCGGCAGCTCGTGTGGCTGTTCCAATACCTGAATCAATGAGAGTAAGATTGACGTGTTCTTCTTGGGAGAGATAAAAGGCTGCAGTAGAGCCAACAATTCCTCCGCCTATAATAATAACTTGTTTTTTCATAAGTTAATTATATCACAAATTCAGAAGTTTATTTATTTTTTTCAACATGATACAATAGAAAATAAGAAAAATTGAGGAGTTCGTGTGTCAGATATAATGTATCCTGAGGTCCTAACCGTTGGAAGTGGGGCCGTAAAAGTTGCAACAGTCGGAGATAGTTTGACTTATGGATATGGCTTGGAGAATCGTGAAAAAGATGCCTATCCTTGTATTCTAGCTGAGAAACTTGGGCATCACTATCAAGTTTCAAATTACGGATTGAGTGGGCGTTCACTTCAGTCAACTGCAGATTTTCCTTACTTTAAAGAAAAGAATGCCCAACTTTCACTTGAGAGTGAAGCAGATATTGTCATCATCATGATTGGTAGTAACGACAGCCGAGGACCATATTGGAACAGGGAGAGATTTATTCGAGAGTATAGGGAAATGGCCGAGCAGTATATGGTTTTACCAAGCCAGCCGGATGTTTATTTAGTCATCCCGCCTTACGTACCAACCAGTCGTTTTGGATTGAATAATCAAATTATTGAAGATGAATTACAAAAGATTATCCCAGCTATCGGAAATGAACTTGGTTTACCAGTTATTAACCTTTACACTGTGACGGAGGGACATCTTGAATACTATAGCGACGGTCTTCATTTGACACCGCTAGGAAATCAAGTTATTGCCGAAGAGATTTACCAGCATCTCAGACACTAATAGCTCTAAATTGTGGTATAATACTAGTGAAATGGAGAGATTATGGTAAAAAGAGATTTAATAAAACAAATCAGTTTATTGGTCTTATTGATTTTTGGAATCATTGGCCTACGATTTTGGTTACTTGAGCCAGTCACGATTACCCCTGAGATGGCAAATAGTTATTTGAAGGAAAACGACTTTATCATGACAGTGCGAAATGTCCGCCCGATTCATGGAGATTTTATTTTGTATAACCATGAGGGAAAAGAGTATGTGAGTCGTGTGATTGCATTGGAAAATGAGACGGTTACCTATATGGACGATGTTCTCTATCGTAATGATATTATTGTTACAGAGAACTATTTAAAAACGCCTCATTCACAAGAAAGTTATACAGATGACTTTACATTGGAAACCTTGACAAATGGAAAGTACAACGTCATTCCAGAGGGGCACTATTTGGTGTTGAATGATGTACGAACGAATCAACAGGATAGTCGTAGTTTTGGTTTGATTTCTAGTGAGGATATTGTTGGTAGACTGACTTTTCGGATTAGTCCACTTTCAGAATTTGGTTTTATTAAGACAGGGCTGGTTCAGTAGAATCAGCTTTTTTTATTGTGTTGATACTCTTCGAAAATCAAAATTATCCGTTGTCAACTTGCCTTGATGAACTCCAGTTCTATCTTCGGCTTCGTTTCCTAGGCTACTTTTGATTTTCATTGAGTATGAGATGACTGGATCTGTATTTTGAAATTAGACTAGACCAATTAAAATGTTGACAAGGATGAAATCTTGTTATATACTGATTTCACTGGTCTTTTTAGATATAAATTAGACTAGACCAATTTTTAAAGAAATGAAAGCCGATGTTTAGAAACATCGTAGGTGATATGTATGTGTGGAATCGTTGGTGTTGTAGGAAATACAAACGCAACTGATATTTTGATTCAAGGACTTGAAAAATTAGAATACCGTGGTTATGATTCAGCGGGTATTTTCGTAACAGGTGGTGAGAAGTCACACTTGGTTAAGGCTGTTGGACGCATAGCAGAGCTGTCTGCCAAAGTAGGTGATAAGACCGAGGGAACAACAGGGATCGGTCATACTCGTTGGGCGACTCATGGTAAGCCAACTGAGAACAACGCTCACCCTCACACTTCTCAAACTGCTGGACATATCCTAGTTCACAACGGTGTGATTGAAAACTACGCAGAAATCAATGAAGAGTATCTTGCAGGTCATGACTTGAAAGGGCAGACAGATACAGAAATTGCTGTACACTTGATTGGTCAATTTGCAGAAGAAGGTTTGTCAACTCTAGAAGCCTTCAAAAAAGCATTGAAGATTATTCAAGGTTCATATGCCTTTGCTTTGATTGATGCTACGGATGCAGATACAATCTATGTTGCCAAAAATAAATCTCCACTTTTGATTGGTCTTGGTGATGGCTATAACATGGTCTGCTCAGATGCCATGGCTATGATTCGTGAGACAAGTGAATACATGGAAATTCACGATAAGGAATTGGTTATCGTGAAAAAAGATAGTGTTGAAGTCATGGACTATGATGGAAATGAGATTGAACGTGGTAGCTATACAGCTGAGCTTGATTTGTCAGATATTGGTAAGGGAACTTATCCATACTACATGCTCAAGGAAATTGATGAGCAGCCAACTGTTATGCGTAAATTGATTAGCGCCTATACAAATGAAGCTGGTCAGGTAACAGTTGACGCGGATATTATTAAGGCGGTACAAGAAGCTGACCGTATCTATATCTTGGCTGCTGGAACTTCCTATCACGCAGGATTTGCCTCAAAAGATTTCTTGGAAAAATTGACAGATACACCAGTAGAGTTGGGAATTTCATCAGAGTGGGGCTACAATATGCCGCTTTTGAGCAAAAAGCCACTCTTTGTCATGATTAGCCAGTCAGGTGAAACTGCTGATAGCCGTCAGGTATTGGTGAAAGCTAATGAAATGGGCATTCCAAGTTTGACTGTAACCAACGTTCCTGGTTCGACCCTGTCACGTGAGGCAACTTACACCATGTTGCTCCATGCAGGACCAGAAATTGCGGTAGCTTCTACCAAAGCCTACACTGCACAGATTGCGACTTTGGCAATCTTGGCTAAGGCTGTCGGTGATGCCAATGGCAATGCCTACGCAAAAGAATTTGACTTAGTGCATGAATTGTCCATCGTTGCTCAATCTATCGAGGCCAGCTTGTCAGAAAAAGATGTGATTGCTGAAAAAGTTGAAAAACTCTTATCAACCACTCGCAACGCATTCTACATCGGTCGTGGTAGTGACTACTACGTTTCTATGGAAGCCAGCTTGAAATTGAAAGAAATTTCCTACATCCAATGTGAAGGCTTTGCGGCAGGTGAATTGAAACACGGTACCATTTCATTGATCGAAGACGGTGTTCCTGTTTTGGCCTTGATTTCAAATCATCCACACCTTGCAAGCCATACTCGAGGCAATATTCAGGAAGTGGTGGCGCGTGGTGCCAATGTCTTGACAATTGTAGATGAAGCAGTAGCTAAGGAAGAAGATGACATCACTGTTACAACTGTTCATCCATTCTTGTCAGCGATTGCTATGGTGGTTCCGACACAGTTGATCGCTTACTATGCAACCTTGCAACGTGGTTTGGATGTTGATAAGCCTCGTAACTTGGCGAAATCTGTAACAGTTGAATAAATATGAACGGATTTGGGTAGCCAAATCCGTTTTTTCAGAAAAATATACGGAAATTGCATTAAATTTTATAAAAATTCTGAAAAATCCTTTGAAATAGATAAAGTTTTCTGATATACTATTACCTAATCACTCTTTTAGGAGAATTCTATGGATTATGTTTTGGAAGTTCTGCCCAGTCTACTAAATGGTGCTGCAGTCTCCTTGCAAGTATTTTTTCTAGTATTGATATTATCCTTGCCGTTAGGAGCTGTTTTCGCTTTTTTAATGCAGATTAAATTTAAACCCTTACAATGGTTATTGCATTTCTATGTATTAATTATGCGAGGAACCCCCTTGCTTTTACAATTAATTTTTGTTTATTACGTTTTACCAAGTGTGGGTATTACATTTGACCGAATGCCTGCTGTGATTCTGGCCTTTACGCTCAACTATGCGGCCTATTTCTCTGAAATTTTCCGTGGTGGTATTGAAGCTATTCCAAAAGGTCAGTACGAAGCTGCTAAGGTATTGAAATTTACCCCTGTTCAGACCATTCGCTACATTGTCTTACCGCAGGTTGTGAAAATTGTTCTGCCAAGTGTTTTCAATGAAGTCATGACTTTGGTAAAGGATACTTCTTTGGTCTATGCACTTGGGGTTAGCGATTTGTTGTTGGCTAGTCGTACTGCTGCCAATCGTGATGCCAGCTTGGCACCTATGTTTATCGCAGGTGCAATCTACCTATTGATGATCGGTGCGGTAACACTGATTTCTAAACAAGTAGAAAAGAAATTTGATTATTATAGATAGGAGGAAGTCATGTTAGAGTTACGCAATTTGTCAAAACGCTTTGAAGATAAACAGATTTTCTCCAACTATGATTTGGTCATTCCAGAAGGGAAAATTGTTGCCATTGTTGGTCAATCTGGCGGTGGTAAGACAACTCTTTTACGGATGTTGGCTGGTTTAGAGACTATTGATTCAGGAACTTTGATGTATAATGGTCAAGAACTGCCATTAGAGGAGTTGGGAAAACGACATTTGCTGGGCTTTGTCTTCCAGGACTTCCAGCTTTTCCCGCACCTATCCGTATTGGAAAACTTGGTTCTCTCTCCTATGAAAACGCAAAATATGTCGCGTTCAGAGGCGGAAGACAAGGCCCTTAAACTCTTGGATACTCTTGGACTTGCTAACCACGCAACTGCCTACCCATTTTCATTATCGGGTGGACAGAAACAACGTGTGGCCTTGGCGCGTGCAATGATGATTGATCCTGAGATTATCGGCTATGATGAACCAACTTCGGCCCTAGACCCTGAATTAAGAAAAGAAGTTGAGAAACTGATTCTTGAAAATAGGGCTACTGGAATCACGCAAATTGTGGTCACCCATGATATGCAGTTTGCTGAGAATATCGCAGATGAAATCATCAAAATTGAACCGAAACATTAAGAAAAGGAACAAATATGATGATGAATATGAAGAAAATGATGCTTGGAGCTGCGGCTCTTGTAACTAGTTTTGCACTTGCTGCATGTGGATCAAGTGAGTCAACGACCAAGTCAGATAATTGGTCAACTTACGAATCTGAAAAGTCCATCACAATTGGTTTTGATAAGACCTTTGTCCCAATGGGATTTGAAGAAACAGACGGTAGCTATACTGGATTTGATATTGATTTGGCAACAGCGGTATTTGAAAAATATGGTATTACTGTTGAGTGGCAGCCAATTGACTGGGATTTGAAAGAAACTGAATTGAACAATGGCAACATTGATTTAATTTGGAATGGTTATTCTATTACAGATGAGCGTAAGGAAAAAGTTCTCTTCACAAATCCCTACATGGATAATCAACAAGTCTTGGTAACAAAAAAATCTTCTAATATCAGTCAAGTGTCTGATATGAAAGATAAGATTTTGGGGGCACAAGCTGGTTCTTCAGGTTACTCAGTCTTTGAATCACAACCAGCCATTTTGAAAGATATTGTGCAAAACAATGACGCAAGTCAATATGCAACGTTTAATGAAGCTTTGATTGACTTGAAAAATAACCGTATCGATGGTCTCTTAATTGACCGAGTGTATGCCAACTACTACTTGCAACAAGAGGGAATCATCGCAGACTATAACATCATTGATGCTGGCTATGAAAACGAAGCTTTTGCAGTAGGTGCTCGTAAGTCAGATACGACTCTTGTTGAAAACATTAACAAAGCCTTTACAGAATTGTATAATGATGGAACCTTCCAAGAAATTTCACAAAAATGGTTTGGTGAAGATGTTGCAACCGATGCAGTAAAAAACTAATAATATAAAGAAAAAGAGCCATGCGCTCTTTTTTTAATACTCTTCGAAAATCAAAATTATCCGTTGTCACCTTGCCTTGATGAACTCCAGTTCTATCTTCGGCTTCGTTTCCTAGGCTACTTTTGATTTTCATTGAGTATAAAACCAAAATTTAAGGTAAAGGAAAAGCCAGTCATTCGACTAGGCTTGTTTTTTTGAAATCTGGTGGAAAATAACAGTCCAATTTTCATGACGGCGCCAAAGTGACGTATGAACATAATCACCAATTTCAAACGTAACTAATTTTGATTTTTGGCTTATGGAGGTCATTTGGTAATTGGATAAATACGTCGTTTGGATGGGGTGGTCGGCAAGCATCTGAGTTTTATTTCGATAGCGGCCTTTGACATCAATTAAGAGATACTGGTCGTCAATCAATTCTTCATATCCATTAGCATGCGCTTGTATCTCTGTTTCAAAACGGAAGAGTTTATCGTACACATGCTCATACATCTCATCGTGTGGAATTTCAGATGGTTCTACGTGAATATCCACATCAAAAACTCCATGTTTGAGTGTTAGGAGTTGCTCAACCTGCTCAGTCACTTCATGACTTTCATAAACGGATAAGTCTGGGTTCATTTCTAAAACAACATCAAGATAGATATTGGCTCCATAAGTCCGACCACGTTGTGATTTGACAGAAACGATTTTTGGGAGTTTGAGAATATCTTCCTCGTACTTTTTCAATAAATTTTCATCAAATCCATCAGATAGGGTAAAGAAGCTTTCCATAAAAATATCGTAGGCTGTTTTTAGGATAAAGAAGGTAATGATGATGGCTGCAATTTTATCGACAATAGGGAAGTTGAAAGCCGCAGCAAAGATTGCGATAGAAGTTCCTATGGAAGTGACTGCATCGGATAGATTATCCTTGGCAGCTGCTTCTAAGGCCTTGGAACGTACTTTTTTTGCCAAGCGGTTATTATATAAATAAACAGCTAACATAACTAGTGCAGAAAAGATTCCGACAATGGCCCCCATAATGTCTACTTCGACAGAAGAATTGCTGATTAGTTTTTGGAGGGTATCATAGAGTACTTGGAAACCAACGACAAACATGATGAAGGATGTAATCAAGCTTGCTAAATCTTCCATTTTCCAGTGTCCAAATTTATGATCGGTATCAGCTGGTTTCTGTGCCATTTTTAGTCCAATAAGCACAGCGATATTACCGATAATATCAGAAATATTATTGAAGGCATCAGCTCGTAAGGCATCTGAATGAAAGAGCTGTCCTGCAACGAGTTTGATACCTGATAAGATAATATAGGCACCGATAGATAGCAAGGCACCACGTTCAGCAAGTTTTAGATTGGTTACGTTTTGGTTCATAGCCTCTCCTTTGATAAGTTTTCATTTTAACAAAAAGGCCCCTTATTTTCAAGGGGTTAGGCTGTTTTTTTGCCTGTTCGAAGAACCTTATAAAGGCGTAATAATATTGTTCCGCTGGCCATACCGATGGGAATGACTAAGGCTAAAGTTAAGACGGTAGTGATATTGGTTAGGGCTTGAGCGTGGTCACCAGAAACGAAATAAGTCGTGGTCATGTAGGCTCGATAGCCTGGAACAAGCGGTGCTAGGATAGCAAGTGAAAAAATAACAGATGGTGTTTTAAGCAAAATACTCATGATTTGACTAATGCAAGATCCGATAATTGCTGCAAGGAAGGTTGCAATCAGTACATTAGTTGGTCCTAATAATGAAAGATAGATGAGCCAGACTAGCATGCCTAGGAGTCCACCAGGGACTAGCATTTTTCTTTGAACATTGAGAACAATTAAGAAGGCTGCGATAGCGATATAAGAGGCGAGTGCCTGTAATAAGAAGTTAACTGGTGTCATAGATTACCTCACAAGCATAAAGGCCACAGTTGTACCTGCACCGAGCGATAAGATAATAAGCGCAGTTTGGAAAAATTTGGTCATCCCTGTATTGATATGATTGGTCATAAGGTCTCTTACAGCATTTGTAAAAGCAATCCCTGGTACAAAAGGCATGACTGCCCCTGCGTTAATTAAGTTGGGATTAATGGGGAGAGTAGTGGTTGTGCTTAATAAGTAAGAGGTAAGTGAGAAGATAAAGGCGCCAACGAAGGTGGTAACAAAATCAATTCCAACGTAGCGCTCGACAATCAGTGAGATAGGGAAAGCCAAAGCCGTTGCGAGGACAGCACCTGCTGCATCTAAAAGAGAACCTCCGAACATAATGGTAAAAAATGGTGCGGCTACTACGGCAGCTAAGGTTATTTGGATATTGTTATAAGGTGGCTTTTGTTGTTTGATTGCATTTAATTGGCTCCAAGCGTCTTCTAGGCTGATTTCTTCATTGGCTAGGGAACGGGAGATTTGGTTGACGTCACAAACTTTCTGCATGTCGTAATTTGAATTTACGATGCGTTTCATACGCGAAATATTCGTATGGTCGATGGAGAAAAAGATAGCAGCAGGGATGGCAAGGACATTGGCCTGTTCAATTCCTTGTGAATGTGCAATCCGAATCATGGTATCTTCAACTCGGTGAATTTCTGCACCGCTTTGTGCCAAAATGGCACCAGCGAGCATGAGCACATCTATGACCAAGTTTAGTCTAGGAGTGTTTTCCATAAGTAAGTCCCATCCCTCTACTAGTTATTTTCTTAATTATAACAAAATATAGGTGTAGGCAACATATTTTTTTAATAGTTAGGCAAAATAGTTGAAAATTGTTCGGATTGTAGTATAATTGACTTATCAATGATTGATTAATCAATCAAAAGAGGTAGATAATGCAAGAAATGGAAGATTTGTTATACAGACTGAAAGTGGCAGATGAGACGATTTCCAATCTTTTTGAAAAGCAGTTGGGAATCAGTTTGACACGCTATTCAATATTGCAAGCATTATTAAAAGATGCACCCCTGCATCAGTTGGCTTTGCAGGGGAGGCTTCAGATAGACCGCGCAGCGGTTACACGTCATCTCAAATTGTTGGAAGAGAGCGGCTATATCATTCGCAAGCGAAATCCTGACAATCAGAGAGAAGTACTTGTCTGGCCAACTGAGCAGGCTAGGGAAGCGCTAATCACGAGTCCTTCTGCTCACCACCTAGCTATTAAAGCTTCGATGAATCAGATTCTAACTGTTGAGGAGAGCGAGCAATTCCTAGCTACTCTTGATAAACTGTTGATTGGCTTGCAAAATCTACCTATATAATTTTTTGAGAGGAGACATTATGTCTATTTTTACCACTATTCTAGCTAGTATCGTAGCTATTGAGCACCTATATATCATGTATTTGGAAACCTTTGCGACCCATTCAGATTCTACTAGTCGTGTCTTTAATATGACAAAGGATGAATTGCAACGTAAGTCTGTGACGACACTTTTCAAAAACCAAGGTATTTACAATGGTTTGTTGGCTGTCTTTCTCTTATATGGAATTTTCACAGGAAACCTTGAAATTACAACTATTTTTGTCTTGTTTGTTATTGGAGCAGCAGGTTATGGAGCTGTGACATCTAGTCCAAAAATTATCTTGACCCAAGGTGGACCAGCCATCTTGGCACTGATCTCTGTTTTGTTGTTTAAATAAGTTAAAAAGCCTTCCGTGAGGAGGGCTTTTTGCAATTACCGAATAGTCAATTCCCCATCTAGTGTAGAGATGAAGAGGTAATTATTGGCTTGGGTATTGGAATAGGCTGGCAGCTCTATTCTGCTATTATTTTGACTGGCATCTATGTAGATGTCTGTTTTGGTTTGTGAATGAAGAGAAATGTCGATAGAGCCATCGTAATTACTGATGTCATGCCTTCCCTCTAGTTTTAGGTTTTCAGCTTTAAAATCCCCATCCTCAACAGTTAGAATACTCCCGACAGTATCGGAAATGTCTTTCGGACTTGTTAATGTGGAATGATTGATTGCTACTTCTCCATTGATGTGTAATAGACGACTTAGGCTGATTTGACTGTTTTCAATCAACATATCCCCATCTTCTACAGTGAGATCAAAATCTTGAATGGTTACTTTATCCAGATATAGATCTCCCGCGAGGTTCCCTGTGAGTGATTCGATTGTGCTATTTTTAGGGACCTGTAAGACAGGTTGGTAGTAGGCAATATTCTGGTCATTGACAAGATGTAAGATGGGCTCGAGTAAACCATCATAGGAAACGATGCCTTGAAAAGCACTAGAAATAGTTAATTTTCCATCTTGAACTTGGTGGCTGGGTAGGTCGATGTTTTTATGCTGATTTCGATAGTAGTGGAGGTGGAATTGGTTGTCAGGCGAGGGCATAATGGACAGTCTTTCATTGACCTCTATAGAACGAATATCCGTAAAACTTGCCGTTTGGGGCTGAAAATAATTTTCGCCAATGTTTTTCATATTTGTCCAACCACCAGCAAGGTAGCCGATGAGGCTGAGAATGGTCCCCATGGTTAACAGGCTCAGACTGATTTTCGTAAATGGTTTAAGCTGTTTCATAATAGCCTCCTTTGCGAATCTTTCTTTGTATCCAATGTAAAACAAGCAAGAAGGTTTTGCTTCCAAGGTCTAGAGTGAATTTACTACCCAATAGAGTGAGGGCCAAGCAGATGAGGGCCAGGCCTGTGAAGAGCAGGGAGGTAGACCATGATAGTGTGAAGAGGTCAAAGGCGAGGAGTAGCTGGGCTATCGCCAGGCTGAGGAGGACGATCCAGAGTGAGATAAGGAGCAGAAAGAGGCTAAAGATGATTAGGAGAAGGGTGATGAAGAGGGCGACCAAGGTGATTGCTAGGGGGATGCCGATTGGTGCGGCAAGGATAGAGAGGATGGTCAGCCAGACCATATTGCGGGTATTTGGCTTATCCTCAATCTTCTCTTTATCATAGAGATTGGCTAGAATTTCACGGGCTGCATCTTTTGGACTGCCTAGCTCTTGAATAGCTTGCTCATCGTTTTCCTTTTCGTCAAAATATTCATTGAAATAGTCTAAGGTATCTTGAAAATCATCTTTTGGTAGGTTTTTGAGATATTTTTCGAGTTTCTGTAAATATTCCTTGCGATTCATGGGAACCTCCTTTATCCTATGCTAAGCTGGCAGTCTTGACAATGGATAACAAGCTGTGCAGGGCTATTTTCTTGCTTGTAGCTGAGATGAGTGATGTCACCCTCTTTCATCATTGTAAACGCCTTATCCTTTGGAAGTTTAAGGCTAGAATCTTCCTCCCATATGTCCAAACTGATGTCCGTACTTGGTTTATAGGTTAAGACAGAATCTTCAGCCTGACAACTGAGCTTGCCGTTCAAGTCACATTCTTTGAGATTCCAGATGCAGTCTTCTAAGCGTATGTTTGCATTTGCTAGGTTAAGGCTTGTCAGAGTGATAACAGCATCGCTGGCTTCCAATTTTAACTCGCTCAGCTGTCCCTCTGAGATAGTTAATGTAGAGTCTTCTAACCGTAGAGCAGAGCTTGGGCAGCTCACTTTCGTCATGCTGATACTGCTATCTTCTGCATTGATGACTAGCTGTTCGCATACTTGCATGTCCACTATTGTTAGACTGCTATCTGTCGTTTTCAGATTGAGACTAGTAAGGGGCAGTAGTTTTTTAGGGATTTTGAGAATAGCAGAGCTGGTTTGATTGTTTGAGAAGTAGAGGTGATTAGGGGCAGGCTTGCTTGTTAGGTACAAACTATCCTGAACCAGTTGATAGTCAAAAGCCTGGTAGCTGCCATCTTCTGAAACAGGATTGTGCAATAAGACAGCTTCTCCTTCATAACTTTGAACACTAAGGGCCTGATCTTCGAGCGAAATCTGTAGATTTGAAAACTCAGGTAATTCTTCGATTTTCGACGTCAATTTAATTCTTGCCCTAGCTTGATAGGCTGAATGTTTAAAATTGTTGAAAAAATTCTCCCAGTCAAATTGAAAATCAAAATCAAAGTTGAAATCAAATGGTTTAGATGAATGTGGACTTGCTTGGTCTTTCTCGGTGATTAGGGCATCTTCAGGTAGATTGGCAATGATTTCTTTTGCTGCTTCATCAGGTGTTCCTAGCTCTATAATAGCTTCCTCGTCGTTATCCTTTTCGTCAAAATACTCATTGAAGTAGTCTAAAGCCTCCTGTCTGGCACTTGGATGAAGTTGAAATAATGCTTGTTCCAGTTGGTTCAAATAATCTGCGCGTGTCATTTTCGTAAGCTCCCTTCTATAATTCCGTCAATATGGTCTTTGTAGCTATTCCATTCACCCTGCAGGAAGGGGATGTGCTCACGTCCAGCAGGAGTAATGGTATAGTATTTCCGCTTTCTCCCTTGAAATTCTTGGGTGTAGGTGGTGACATAGCCAGCCTTTTCCAATTTTTTCAAAATAGGGTAGAGCGTGGATTCCTTTATATCAGCAACTATCTTGATGGTTTGACTGATTTCATAGCCATAAGAATCTTGTTTCTCTACGATGGCCAAGATCAGAAATTCAATCAAGATAGAGGATACGGGGTAGTACATAAACTCACCTCTTTATCTTTATGTAATTATTTTATATATAAATTATATACCTATTGTTTAGCAAAATCAAGCGATTATATAAAATTTTTATATATCATCAAAATTCTTTTCTATATGCTATACTAGTTTCATGAATGAACTTGAATTATTAGCCCGTGCTCTCGGTTTTATCTTTGTTATCGGTTTAGGTTATACATTAAAAGTCAAAGGGATTGTTCGAAGGGAAGATGCAAGGATCTTTTCTAGCTTAGTGATGAATGTTACGCTACCAGCTTCTCTCCTTGTAGCTTCAGCGACAGCCCAAGTATCTATAGATTTATACGTTCCCTTCATATTAGGAATTCTTTGTAATCTTTTTTTGGATATGGTGGGATACTGGGAAGCGAAGAAGTCTGGTCAACAGACTTCCGTCGGTCTTATGCAGTTATCAGGCTATAATATCGGAACCTTTACACTCCCATTTGTGCAAGCTTTTTTTCCGCTATCTAGTCTACTAAGCGTCATCGTATTTGATGCGGGGAATGCAATCATGGTTCTAGGCGGGAATTACAGTATCGCAGCTGGTGTGGATGAAGAGCAGGAAAGAATGACCGTTGCAACTTTTATAAAGAATCTTTCACGCTCAGTTCCACTAGTAGTCTATCTAGTTAGCCTATCGTTAGCAGTCTGCTCTATCAAACTTCCACGCGAACTTATCTCTGCGCTGACGATAGCCAGTAACGCCAATCCTTTTTTAGCCATGCTCATGTTGGGAATCTTGCTTGATTTAAAATTGAATTGGCAAGAAATTAGTCGATTGGTCTATCTTCTCTCTTTGAGGCTGGGTGCGAATATTCTAATAGCAGGAGTCATTTATTTTCTTCTACCTATTGATAAAACGATGAAAATCATGTTGCTGGTCTGTCTAGTCTCTCCGATTTCAGTCATGTCCCCAATTTATGCATTAAAGTTAGGTAGTCGCTCAGCTGAACCTGCCAATATTAACTCCTTATCTATTTTGGTCAGCCTAGTCATGATGGTTCTTCTTATTTTTCTATTCGTTTAAAAAAGCCTCCGCGTGTGCGGGGGCTTGATTGTATATTAATCAATAAAGAATTCTTGTGGACCTTGGTAACGACTTCCATCATTAAAGGCGATGTAGAGGTTAAAGATAGGTGTAAGAAGAACATAGAAGATAGCTTGTACAGCTGATAAACCAAAGCTACGACCAAAATTGTAAACGAGATAGATGCCATATAATGGTCCTGCTAGTGGAATCAGTAAGAATAGAATGAACCATCTTTTTTCATAGCCAAAGGCGATGCATTGTTGGATATAGAGATTGTAGATTGGAATCAATGATTTCCAACCAGCGTAGCCTGCTTTTTTGAAGAGGATGTAGTTGGAAATAGCAACAAGAATATACCAAATAAATGAAAATAGTAGTGTTGTACCCCAAATGCCAATGAGAATTCCCTGTGCTAATGTTTCTTCTGTCATAATAAAACTCCATTTCTTTTTGATGGTTCTATTATAACAGTATTAGTTCAATAATACAAGTGGTTTTTCAAAAATTTTGAAAGATTTTCAGAAAAAATCAGACCTTCAATTGAAAGTCTGAACAAATTGTTTATTTATATGCTACAATACCTAAAATCACATCAACAGCTTTTTCCATGGTTTCCAAGCTGACGAACTCGAAGCGGCCGTGCATATTTTCACCACCTGCGAAGATATTTGGCGTTGGAATGCCCATGAAGGAAATCTTAGAGCCATCTGTTCCTCCGCGAACAGGCTCAATCAGTGGCTTGATGCCTAGATTTTCCATAACGTCCTTAGCAATGTTAATTGGAGTCATATCTTTTTCGATGATTTTCTTCATGTTGTAGTACTGGTCATGTAGGTTGACAATGACACGTGGTGTGTCAAACTTGGCATTCATTTTCTCAGCAATGTCCAGCATGAGCTGTTTGCGGGCTTGGAAATCTGCTTCCTCGAAGTCACGGATGATGTAGGTGGTAGAAGCAGTATCGACACTACCTTCCATATTCATCAAATGGAAGAAACCTTCATAGCCTTCTGTTTTCTCAGGGCGGTCTGCTTCTGGAAGGGTATTGTGGAAGTCGATAGCTAGTTGGAAGGCATTGATCATCTGATCCTTGGCAGATCCTGGGTGGACATTGCGTCCAAGGAAATCAATCTTGGCACCTGCTGCTGAGAAGGTTTCGTACTGGAGTTCGCCCAGCGGTCCACCGTCTATGGTGTAGGCGAAATCGACATCGAAGTCTTCTACATCAAACTTGTCTGCCCCGACACCGATTTCTTCGTCAGGACCAAAGCCGACACGGATTTCACAGTGTTTGATGTCGGGGTTTTGGACTAGGAATTCAATAGCTGTCATGATTTCTGCAATTCCTGACTTGTCATCAGAGCCCAGCAAGGTAGTACCGTCTGTGGTAATCAGGGTTTGACCGTGGTAGTTGGCAAGTTGTGGGAAGTCTTTTGGATGCAATTCATAGCCAGAAGTTCCCAAAGCGATTGGGTTGCCGTCGTAGTTTTCGATGATTTGCGGATTGACACCTTCAGCGTTGAAATCAGCCGTATCCATGTGGGCGATGAAGCCAATCTTACGTGTCAAACTTGGGTCGTTGGCAGGCAGTGTTCCCACAGCAAAGCCGTTTGGCAGGTAGTGGACATTCTGTAAGCCGATGCGTTTCATTTCAGGCAAGAGGATATTCTGTGCAAACTCGACTTGGTTTTGGGTAGAAGGTGTAGTTGTCGAATTTTCATCTGAGCGAGTGTTTTCTTTGACATAGACTAAAAAGCGGTCTAAAAGTGTTGGGTATTTCATAGTATCTCCTTATTTGTTCAAAATATGTTTTTCAATGGCTTTGGCAACGCCATTGTTTTCATTGGTGTCTGTGATGTCCTGGGCGATAGCCTTGACCTGCTCATTGGCGTTGCCCATGGCAATTCCTAAACCAGCAAATTCAATCATTTCCAGGTCGTTGTTGGCATCTCCCATAGCCATGATTTCTTCTGGAAGGATACCGAGGTGGTCTGCCAATTTTTTCAAACCGGTGGCTTTGCTTGCACCGTTTGGCAAAATTTCCAAGAGATACTCCTGTGAACGAACGGTGGAATAGCTTTGGCTGAGTACAGGATTGTGTTGATTTTCAAAGGCATCAATGTGCTCTTTTTCACCGACGAACATGGCTTCAAAGAAGCGATGCTGACCTGACTTGGCTTCTTTTAAATCAATTGGTTGAGGAGTCATTCCTACTAAACCTGCGTCTAAATTAACGCGTGCATTGGCTTTTTCTGCAAGAACGAAGTAGTCTTCCTCATCAAAAAGAGAGATTTGCACATCATCATTTTCAATAAAAGTGGAAAGATAATCAATATCAGAGATAGATAGTTCTTCCCAGTCAATCAGGCTCCAATCCTCTGTCGAATGGGTTGAACAGCCGTTATTGACAATGATAAATTCTTCCTCGGTGTCAAAGCCGAGCTGCTCTACGAAAGGTTTAACACCAGCCAAGGGCCGACCAGTACAAAGAACAATCTTGACGCCCGCTTCAACAGCCTGATGAATGGCATCAATCTGTGGCTGTTTCAACTCTTTTTGCTCATTCAAGAGCGTTCCGTCCATATCAAGAGCGATTAGTTTAATCATATAAACCTCCTTGTTTTCAATACATCTAGTATAGCATAAAATGAGAAAGGAATGATTGAAATACTAGAAGAAATACGGTATAAAAATTGAGAATGGGCTGCTTACTGATGGTCAAAAATTATAAATATATATGGAACATTGGTTATAGACCGGTGTTTTTTGGTATAATAGAAGGATAGAATAGGAGTATGATATGAAGATTAGTGTGAAGAAAGAGGCGGGGCACTACCTGCTCAGCATTTGCTATTCTGTGTCGGCTAGTTTGACAGAAGCTTGGGACTTGTTGGCGACAGATAGTGGTTTTGCTCGCTGGTTTCCACAGTTGAGGGTTGAAGGTGACAAGTTGATATTTGAAATGGAAGACTTCCGAGAAAGCATGGATTTACTGGAATATCGAAAAAATGAGAAAATTGCCTACACGTGGGATTCAGCAACAGTTTCATTTACACTGTCTCAGCTAGAAAATCAGACCTTGATTACTTTTGAAGAACGAATTCCAGAAGATTTTGGTAATGAATTTGCGAATGCTCAAAAAGACATGACAGGCTGGTTGGTGCAAAATGAATGTATCAAAAAAGTCTTAGAAGGTAAGGAGCCGCCTGTACGTCAACCCTTGCAGGAAAAGTGGAAGACTTTTCTGGATCTTGAATTAGAAGGTCTGTGATCTGAAAGGAGGCTGTTATGAAAAAGTGGTGGGAACAACTGAAAGAAGAATATTATGAAACACGGTTTGATTCTAATGAAGATTGGATGGAATGGTTTATCAAACGGAAGATGACCTGGGGCTGGAGATGGCCGACTGCTGTAACGATTTTTGTCCTTTGGGCTCTATCACTTCCAGATGCTAGAAATGCGGTTCGTTTCTTTTATTTTTTATTGGCGTTGGGAGTAGCTACGGTTTTACATAAATTAATATCTTATTTTAAAAGAAGAAAGTGAGAGCATATGCATCAAATTACTTGCCCCCATTGTGGGACGGCCTTTCAGGTCAATGAAACAGAATATAGTCAGCTTTTAGCCCAGGTGCGTGGTGTGGAGTTTGACAAGGAAATCCATGAACGATTGGAGCGGGAACGAGAATTATTAAGCCAGAAGGCTGAAAATGATTTGCAGGCTAGATTGAGTGATAAGGATAAGGAGATTCTGGAACTGACCGCAAAACTTGATAAATTTGCTAGTCAGACGGAACTGGAAATCAGCTCTGCTATTTCCCAAAAAGACCAAGAAATCCAAGAGCTTAAGGCTCAGTTGGGGCAAATCGGTCTCGCCAAGGACTTGGAGTTGCAGCAGGCGGTAGCTCAGGTGGAAAAAGAGCGGGATGCGGCACAAAATGCTTTGGTTTTGCAGGAACAAAAGCAAGAGTTAGCCCTGGCGACCACTCGTCAGGAGTACGAAGTACGGCTCAAGGCGGCGGATGAGCAGGTGGAATTTTACAAAAATTTCAAGGCCCAGCAGTCTACTAAAGCAATTGGAGAGAGCTTGGAGCAATTTGCTGAGGCGGAGTTTAACAAGGTTCGTTCCTATGCTTTTCCACGTGCCAAATTTGCGAAGGACAACGAAGTATCAGCGTCCGGTTCAAAAGGAGATTTCATCTTCCGTGATTTTGACGAGTCGGGCTTGGAATTTATTTCCATCATGTTCGAAATGAAAAATGAGGCAGATACGACCAAGACCAAGCATAAAAACGCTGATTTCTTTAAGGAGTTGGATAAGGATCGTCGGGAGAAAAAGTGTGAATATGCTGTATTAGTCAGCATGCTAGAGGCGGACAATGACTATTACAATACAGGGATTGTGGATGTTAGTCATGAATATGAGAAGATGTATGTTATTCGACCACAGTTCTTTATCCAATTAATCGGAATTTTACGAAATGCTGCGCTCAATAGTCTGCAATACCAGCAGGAGTTAGCCTTGGTTAAGGAGCAAAATATCGATATTACTCATTTTGAAGAAGATTTGGAAATTTTCAAGAATGCTTTTGCCAAAAACTATCAATCGGCCAGCAACAATTTCCAAAAAGCTATTGATGAAATCGACAAGGCTATTAAGCGGATGGAAGCTGTCAAGGCAGCCCTGACCACCAGCGAAAACCAGCTTCGCCTAGCCAATAATAAGCTAGACGACGTCTCCGTCAAAAAACTCACTCGCAATAACCCAACCATGAAAGCCAAGTTTGAGGCGTTGAGGGAGGAGGAAGATTAAGATTGAAAGTGAGAGTGGAGATATAGTGAAAGATAGAAAAATAATTTTGATTGATGGAGAGGACAAGTCAGAAAATATCGAGTCGCTTCAATCGATTCGTTACAAAGGGAAGCTCTACTTTGAAATTTATTTTAAAAATAATGTCCAACCTTATCGCTACAATGTGCAGAGAGTTGAGGTGCTGAAGTTTTCCAAACAGTTGAATCCTTCAGAGATAGGAGTTTATAGAAGGCAAGATGGGGTTTTATTAAATAATATTGAGTCAATGTTTGAATTCAATGGAACGCACTCACGGGCTTATATCATCCGCTACAAAAATGGCACTGGAAAATTATATATGGGGAGAGACCTAGAAATACGGCAAAATGAGTTGACACATTCGAATAGTCGTCATATTTTTAGTTATTTGACGGAACTATCTAAGCTGAATCCTCTGAGAAACTCTGGGACTGATCAATTGCTCTTGTTAAAAAGGTATGAGGAATTGGATTACGTAGACAAAACAGTTGCTTTAGCGAGCTATCTAAGTCCCAGTAAGAAGAATACCTTGCCGTTTCATGGGGAACTGATTTTCCCTTTTGGTTGTAATAATAGTCAATATAAAGCAACAAAAAATGCCTTAATAAATCAATTTAGTGTCATTCAAGGACCTCCTGGAACTGGTAAGACACAAACGATTCTGAATATTATAGCTAATATAGTGATACGGAATAAGACGGTTCTAATTGTTTCTAATAATAATGCAGCCATTGATAATATTTACGAAAAACTAAAGAACTATGGTCTTGACTTTCCCGTGGCTTATCTTGGAAGTGAAAAAAATAAAAATAATTTTATTCTCAATCAGTATAGTATGTACCCTGATTTTTCTTCTTGGAGATTAAAAGATAATGGTATGGAAAGCCTTGATAAGGAACTAAATGAAAAGATTCGTAGGCTTCCTCGTATTTTTGAAATTCAGGAAGAAGTGGCTAATCTGAGACAAGAACTTTCAGAATTAGAAACGGAATTTCGCCATTTCAAAGATTTTTTTGAGCACATAAATATATCGCCTATAGAATTAAAACTGTATTCTTCTAAGAAGTTATTTAAGCTTTGGAATGAATTTGAGGAATTCTATAAAAAGAATAGAAGGTTAGGTTTAATTTTTAAGATAAAAAACTTTTTATTATATGGTGTTAAAAACTGGGAACTTTATAAACAAGAATTATCTGATTTGACAATACAATTTCAGAACCTATTTTATCAGCATAAACAAACAGAAATAAGGAATAAATTAGAAACTCTTCAAGAAGAATTGGTTCACTTAAATGGTACGGAAGTTTTAAACAATTTGACCAGTGATTCATTAAAGATTTTCAAAAATTTTCTAGTTAGTAAGTATGGGAATGGAAGAAAAAGAGTACAGTTTACAAAGGAAGATTTACGGAAACAATCGAGACGAGTTCTTCTAGAATATCCCATTGTTCTTAGTACAACATTTTCATCAACAACAAGTTTAGGAAAGAATATTACCTATGATTATTTAATCATAGATGAAGCCTCACAAGTGGATATTACAACTGGGGCACTAGCATTATCCTGTGCTAAAAATGTTGTAGTTGTTGGAGATAGTAAACAGCTACCGCATATTGTCACAAAAGATGTCAAAGAAAGTAGTGCTCAGCTTTTCCATAAATATGGTGTTCATAGTGGTTATGAATACACAAACAGTTTTCTTCAATCGGTACTAAAAGTGATTCCGAATATTCCAGAAACGCTATTACGAGAGCATTATAGATGTCATCCCAAAATTATCAATTTCTGCAATCAAAAGTTTTATAATGGTGACTTAGTGATTATGACAGGTGATAAAGGGGAAAAAGATGTTCTTCAGGCTATTAGAACACCTAAGGGAAATCACGCTCGTGATCACTATAGTCAGAGAGAGATTGATATAATTCTGAAAGATGTTATTCCAAATTATGAAATCTATCGGGAGCGGACGGGAGTTGTCACGCCTTATCGAAAGCAGAAAGAGAAGTTGCAAGAGCAAATTGATGATTTGGAAAGCGATACAGTCCATAAGTTTCAGGGAAAAGAAAAAGATACGATAATCATCTCCACGGTTGATAATAGCATAACACGTTTTACGGATGATCCGTACTTACTAAATGTGGCGATATCAAGAGCTAAAAATAAATTATTTCTTGTCATGACTGGGAATGAGCAATCATTAGATAAAAATATTAGTGATTTATTGGGATATATACAATATAATAATTTTGAAGTAAGAGAGAGCCCTATATATTCCATCTTCGATTACTTATACAAACAGTATGAGCAAGAAAAGGAGGAATATTTTAGAAAACGAAAACGGATATCGCGATATGATTCTGAGAATTTAATGTATCATCGGATTAGGGAAGTGTTTGTGAGCGATGAAAAATATAATAGTTTAGATGTTATACATGACTATAAACTGCATAATCTTGTGAAGGATTTTACTCGACTAACAGAAGTGGAAGCCAAGTATGCAAGGCATGGAAATACGCACCTTGATTTTTTGATAATTAATAGACTTACCAAAGCCCCTGTACTTGCTGTAGAAGTAGATGGATATGCATTCCACAAAGGTAATTCTAAGCAGTTTGAACGTGATATTATGAAGGATAACATTTTGAAAAAATGCGACCTCCCTCTAATCAGGTTTAAAACAAATGAGAGTCAGGAAAAAGAAAAATTGATCGAAATATTGGATGGATTACTAGGAAGATAGCAATGAACATGATGACATTTTCCAATATTATAATGACAGCCACCCTGTTGAAGACATGATTTTCAAACGAACGTCAAGCCAGATTGGACGCCATGTGGAGCTCTGCCATCCTCCCAAAATAGTGGACAAGGTCAAGAAGATTTTTGACTTGCTCCGCACAGGGCAAAAAGACCAGGTCACCATGTGGTTCAAGTCCGAGAGCATGGGCAAGTTTGTCTATGTGGTCTATAAGGCAGTGCGTGATGACCAAGGAGAGTTTCAAGGCGTTTTGGAGTATGTTCAGGATATCCAACCATTTTTTGAGATTGATAGCGATTTTCATCGGGATATTTAGTATATCTAGTTTTTATCATCAATGAAGAGAAAAATAGGTATAGATGGCCTAGTTGAAGATACGGTAGATTTTACTCCCATTCGTAAAAGCAAGGTGAAAAAATTTAGAGAATTTTTGAAAGAAATCAAGCTATTGGAGTGGTCAACAATAAAATTTGGTGACAAAGGCTATTATGATGCTCCATTGATATTTTCTTGGGGCTATGATGAGGAGGAAGAGGTCGGGATTGAAGAGGCTGTTACATATGAAGTGGCACCTTCTGGAACCATGCGACGTATTCACAAGGAACTTGAGAATTTGATAGGTACAACCTTTGGTAGCTACCGTTTTTATGATGAGTGATTGATATTGGACCGCCCACAAGAGCGGTCCTTTGTGTTATAATGGAAGAATGATTTCAGGAATTATTAATGTAAAAAAAGAGGCGGGTATGACCTCGCACGATGTTGTTTTTAAGCTCCGCAAGATTTTGCAGGAGAAGAAGATTGGTCACGGGGGGACCTTGGACCCAGATGTGACAGGTGTTCTGCCCATTGCAGTCGGCAAGGCCACGCGCATGATTGAGTACATGCAGGATGAGGGGAAAATCTACGAGGGGGAGATTACCATTGGCTATTCGACCACGACAGAGGATGCTTCTGGTGAGATTGTTGAGCAGACACCGGTTTTGGACATAGCAGAGCAGGCAGTTGATGAGGCTATGGCTAGTTTTGTCGGTACTATTACCCAGATTCCACCCATGTATTCCGCCGTCAAAGTAAATGGCCGCAAACTCTACGAATACGCACGGGCGGGTGAAGAAGTCGAACGTCCCCAACGCCAAATTGACATATATAGTTTTGAACGGACTAGTCCTATTGAATTGACAGATGATTGTGCACGTTTTACCTTCCGAGTTCGCTGTGGCAAGGGCACCTATGTCCGTACCCTGTCTGTTGACTTAGGGGCTAAGTTAGGCTACGCCAGTCACATGTCTAAGCTGGAGCGTACAGGTTCAGCTGGTATGAGCCTGGCTGATGCCCTGACAATCGAAGAGATTGCTGAAAAGGTTGCTCAAAATGATTATTCTTTCCTCCGCCCTATTGAGCAGGGAATTGGTGACTTGCCGATTGTAGATTTGACGATTGAGCAAGTGATTGAAGCTAGATATGGTCGTTTTATAGCCTTAGATAGTCAGGCGGAATTGTTGGCAGGTTTTCATAGGGAGAAACTGGTGGCTATCCTGGAAAAACGTGACCAAGTTTACAAGCCTCGTAAGGTTTTTCTAGAAGAAGTTTTAGCCTAGTTGTGATAAAATAAACAATATGAAGATTAGAACGATAAAAAATTATCAAGAACTCCATCAGGAAGAGCCGACAGTTTTGGTATTGGGCTATTTTGATGGGATTCATTTGGGGCATAAGGCCCTTTTAGACCGTGCTAGACAAGTTGCAGATGAAAAAGAATTGTCAGTGTCCGTACTGACCTTTCCAGAGTCCCCTCGCTTGGCCTTTGCCCGTTTTGCTCCCGAGCTCTTGCTCCATTTGACCAGTCAAGATGAACGCTACCGCCTCCTAGAAACATACGGTGTGGACCAGCTGGTTTTGACCAACTTTACCAGTGAATTTGCCAGCAATACTCCACAGCAGTTTTTGGACCGCTACATAAGTGGTCTTAATGCCCAGGTCTTGGTGGCGGGTTTTGATTATCATTTCGGCAATTGCAGAGCAGATGTCAAAGATTTGACAGAGTTATTTGATGGTCAGGTAGAAATTGTAAGTGAAGTGAGCCTGGGCGGAGAGAAAGTTTCTTCAACTCGCATTCGTCAGGCTATCCAGTCAGGGGATGTCTCTCTAGCTAATCAACTTTTAGGTTATCCATTTATGACGGAGGGAATTGTGGTGCATGGAGATGCCAGAGGGCGCACTATTGGCTATCCTACAGCAAATCTGGCACCATTTGACCGAGTACATTTGCCGGCAGAGGGAGTCTACGTCGCTGATGTCGAAGTAGATGGAAAACGCTATCGAGCTATGACAAGCGTTGGGAAAAATGTGACCTTTGATGGAACGGAGATGCGGATTGAAGCCCATATTTTTGGATTTGATCGCTTTATCTACGGAGAAAAAATCACAATTTATTGGTTGGAAAAAATTCGAGATATGGTTAAATTTGATGGGATTGAAGGTTTGATGGAGCAGATGAAATCTGATGAGGAATTTGCCTTGCAATGGGAGAAATATGCTTAAACGATTGATTCGTCATCCTTTTTATGAGAAGGCTATGACCTACATAGCTGTAGTCTATGTATTTCTTATCGTACTTGCATTGATGGATGCTAATATTGCTAATTCTAGTGGGTATCGGGTACTAGACTTGCTCTTATGGTTTGTTTTTGTCTGCGATTATTTTGCTCAGCTTTATTATGCGGATGACATACTTGAATATGTACAGGGCCATATCTTAGAATTAATTGCTATTATTCCATTCGATTTATTCTTCAGTTTTCTTCGCTTGGGAAGACTTGCACGACTTTTCAGATTAGTCAAAGTAACGAGAATATTTGCCCTGTCTAATCGATTTTGGGATACAATCAACAAGCTATTGCATACCAACAGTTTATCCAAAGTGTTGATGTTAAATATCTCAGCGGTTCTAGTTGCAAGTGTCTTATTATCAGTGATTGAAGGGAAATCATTCTTTGATGCACTTTGGTGGTCCATTGTAACGATGACAACTGTAGGGTACGGAGATATTGTCCCCCCAAGATACGATTTCTAAAATTATAGCCATCCTCTTGATGTTGGTTGGTATTTGTACTTTTGGTATGGTTACCTCTACAATAACTCGTTTTTTCTCTGAAACAGAGCGTGAAACGAAGTTGGATACCTTGATGGCAAAAATAGATGAACAAAACGAAATATTGCTACGCTTAGAGAAAAAAATAGAATCTTTGGAAAAATTACAGGGAAGAGATTAGATTTACTATTGAAAACTCTTTTAAGTTAGAGTATACTATAAGAAGAAAAATGTTTTTAGAGGGGATGGAAGACATGATTACTTTATTTTTGTCACCGAGTTGTACCAGTTGTCGTAAAGCTCGTGCTTGGCTGACAAGTCACGAAGTCCCTTTTATTGAGCACAATATTATGACTAGCCCTCTAACTGCTGAGGAATTGAAGAACATTTTAGCATTGACAGAAAATGGGACAGATGACTTGATTTCTACCCGTTCAAAAGTTTTTCAGAAACTAGATATTGATGTTGATGAGCTTTCTGTGAAGCAGCTTATTGGGTTAATCGAAACCTATCCGAGTCTCTTACGACGTCCGATTATTTTGGACGAAAAACGGATGCAGATTGGTTTTAACGAAGATGAAATTCGTGCATTTCTTCCGCGGAAGTATCGCAAACAAGAACTAAAAAATGCTACATTGAGAGCAGAAATAGGATAAGAAAGATAACAGATATGAACAAAAATTATTCATATCCACTTGATTTTTCGTGGAGCACAGAGGAGATTTCCTCCGTGCTTTCTTTTTTGAATCAGGTGGAGGCAGCTTATGAAAAAGGAGCAGATGCGGTAGCTATATTAGCTAGTTATAAAAGCTTCAAAGATGTTGTTAAAAGTAAGGGACAGGAACGTCAAATTGATCGTGACTTTGAAGCAGTTTCTGGTTATTCAACCTATCGAGTTGTTAAGGCTGCTCGAGATAAAGGGAAAGGAGTTATTCGTTTTGGAAACTAAGTATCACTTTGCCCAAACGATTGTCCTGGAAGCTGGAAATTTTCTCCGACAGCATTTACATGATGATCTTCAGATTGAAGAAAAGGGTGACTTTACAGACTTGGTAACACACCTTGATAAACAAGTGCAAGAAATGCTGACTCAACAGATTCAATCTCGCTATCAGGGTGATGGGATTTTAGGTGAGGAAGGTGGGGACGTTTCTTCTATTCATGAGGGAAATGTTTGGGTTATTGATCCAATTGATGGCACCACAAATTTTATTGCTCAGAAAACTGATTTTGCCATTATGATTGCCTATTTTGAAAATGGAGTAGGAAAGTTCGGTATCATTTATGATGTCATGCGAGACAAACTTTTCCATGGAGGAGATTCATTCCCTGTTTATTGCAATCAAGAACGCTTAAAGAAACCAGAGCTGCGCCCTCTTCGTCAGAGTTTGATAGGAATCAATGCAAAGTTGTACGCAGGCAATGCACATGGAGTGGCAGAATTAGCAAATCAAAGTTTAGGAACAAGATCTGTAGGAAGTGCTGGAATTGGTTTCGCCCACGTTCTGGAAGGAAGATTATTTGCCTATGCTTCTTATCTGTGTCCCTGGGACTACGCAGCAGCCAGTATTATTGGTTCCTCTTTAGGCTTAGTCATGTTAAGTTTTGATGGTCCGAGTCTGGCCTATGATAAGCGAGAGTTTGTCATGCTAGTATCAGAATCCCATCTTGAGGAAGTGAAGGGATATATATTCTAATGCAATTACCACAGGATTTTATAGATAAATATAATCATTTGCTTGGTAGTGAAGCCCAAGCATTTTTTGAGAGTTTTGAACAAGAGCCAATCTCAGGATTTCGCACAAATCCTCTTAAAGAAAGCCAATTGGACTTTGAGCAACCAATCCCTAATATGACTTGGTCATACTATGGTAAGGTCTCAGGAAAGTCTCCAGAACATGTAACTGGCTTAGTCTACTCACAAGAGCCAGCTGCACAGGTTGTCGGTCAGATTGCAGCACCGAAAAAAGGGATGAAAGTATTGGACTTGGCAGCAGCGCCAGGAGGAAAGTCTACTCACTTGCTTTCATACTTAGAAAATACGGGGCTCTTGGTTAGTAATGAAATTTCTAACAAACGTGCAAAAATTTTGGCTGAAAATATTGAGCGTTTCGGAGCGAGGAATGTTGTTGTTACAAATGAATCAGCAGACCGCTTGGAAAAGGTCTTTCCAGGATATTTCGATATGATTGTCCTAGACGCTCCCTGTTCAGGTGAAGGGATGTTTCGAAAAGACCCCGATGCGATTCAATATTGGTCCAAACATTATCCAGCACAATGTGCCAGCTTACAGCGTGAAATTTTAGAATCGGCCTTGAACATGTTGGCTCCAGATGGTCAATTGATTTATTCTACTTGCACTTGGTCACCAGAGGAAAATGAAGAAGTAGTGACGTGGCTCTTAGAACAGTTTGATTTGGAACTAATAGACATTCCTAAAATCAATGGAATGGTAGAAGGAGTCGGTTATCCAGAAGTTGCTCGTATGTATCCCCACCATTTTGCAGGAGAAGGTCAGTTCGTTGCCAAATTTAGATTTCTAGGGGAAGTCAGTCAGAAAAAATTAAAACCAGGAAAATCCAATTTGAATAGAGAACAACAAGCTCTCTGGAAAGAATTTGAACAGAAGCATTTAAGGGTTCAATTGGATGGTTTACTGCAGGTTTTTGGCGACAATCTCTATCTACTGCCACACGGCCTTCCTGATTTGTCAAAAGTAAAGATTGCTCGAAATGGTCTTCACTTGGGGACGTTTAAGAAAAAAAGATTTGAACCAAGTTTTGCTTTAGGTCTAGCACTCCATAGTTCGGAGGTTAAAAATCGAGTGGAAATCAGCTCAGAAGAATTCTCGTCCTATACTGCTGGACATACAATAGCTGTGTCCAAGGATTTATCTAATGGCTGGTATCAGGTAGCAGTTCAGGGGAACGGTCTTGGTTTCGCAAAAATTGTATCTGGAACGCTTAAAAACGGCTTTCCAAAAGGGTTGAGATTTTAAAATAAATCAGCAATTTTTTTTTGCAACTTGTCTTTTTATATGATATAGTGGATGAGTGGAAATAACTTGTAAATTCTATGTAAAATACAGAGTTAATTTTAGGAGATTCCACTGAAAAATGTAAAGGAAAAAACGAAATGAAAAAAAAGCAGAAGCTTGGAATTGCAGCTTTGTTTCTTTTGAGTAGTATGGCTCTTTCAGGTTGTTCTTCTTGGATCGATCGAGGAGAGTCTATTACAGCCGTAGGTTCGACAGCGCTTCAACCACTTGTTGAGGCAGCAGCAGATGAATTTGGTAGTGTCAATATCGGTAAATCCGTCAACGTTCAGGGTGGAGGGTCAGGTACTGGCTTGTCACAAGTTCAGTCTGGAGCAGTTCAGATTGGTAACTCTGACGTATTTGCTGAGGAAAAAGAAGGGATTGATGCCAGCAAATTGGTAGACCATCAAGTTGCCGTTGCAGGTCTTGCTGTGATTGTCAATGAAAAAGTCACAGTTGATAATATTACCACAGAAGATCTTCGTAAGATTTTCACTGGTGAGATTACCAACTGGAAAGAACTGGGTGGTAAGGATTTGGAAATTTCAATCATTAACCGTGCAGCTAGTTCAGGTTCACGTGCGACCTTTGATAGTGTTATCATGGATGGACAAACCGCAACTCAGAGTCAAGAACAAGATTCTAACGGTATGGTAAAATCTATTGTTGCTCAGACATCAGGTGCAATTTCCTACCTATCATTTGCTTATCTAGATGATTCCGTTAAAACAATTAAGTTAAACGGTTTTGAACCAACTGCTGAAAATGTAGCAACAAATGATTGGCCAATTTGGTCCTATGAGCATATGTATACGATGGGAAATGCGACTGATTTGACAGAAGAATTTTTAGATTACATGATGTCAGATGAGGTTCAAGATGGTATCGTTGAAAGTATGGGATACATTTCTATCAACGATATGAAAGTTGTGAAAAGTGCTGATGGCACGGTGTCTGAGAAGGAGTAAGCATGAAAAACGAACAACTAGCAAAAGAGTTATCGTCTCCATCTAAAAACTCTCGATTAGAGAAGTTTGGTAAGGTAATTACATTCCTTTGTCTGTCATTGATTGTCTTTATTGTTGCAATGATTTTGATTTTCGTTGCACAGCGTGGATTATCGACTTTCTTTGTTGACGGTGTGAGCATCACTGATTTCTTATTTGGAAGCAAGTGGGAACCAAGCTCGAAAATATTTGGTGCCCTGCCAATGATTTCAGGTTCTTTCATTGTTACGATTCTGTCAGCTGTTGTTGCGACCCCTATCGCAATCGGTGCAGCAGTCTTTATGACAGAAATATCACCAAAACGTGGTGCAAAAATCTTACAACCGGTTATCGAACTTTTGGTTGGTATTCCATCGGTTGTATATGGTTTCATTGGTTTGCAAGTAGTTGTGCCATTTGTACGTTCAATCTTCGGTGGAACAGGTTTCGGTATCTTGTCGGGTGTATTTGTACTTTTTGTCATGATTTTGCCAACAGTAACCTTTATGACGGTAGATAGTTTGCGTGCAGTACCTCGTCACTACCGCGAAGCAAGTTTGGCTATGGGAGCCACTCGTTGGCAGACGATTTGGCGTGTTATCTTGAATGCTGCTAAGCCAGGTATTTTTACGGCCGTTATCTTCGGAATGGCGCGTGCCTTTGGTGAAGCCTTGGCGATTCAGATGGTAGTTGGTAACTCAGCGGTTATCCCGACTTCCTTGACAACGCCAGCAGCGACTTTGACTTCTGTTTTGACAATGGGTATCGGTAATACGGTTATGGGAACTGTTCAGAACAACGTCCTATGGTCCTTGGCCCTAGTCTTGCTCTTGATGAGCCTTATCTTTAACATGATTATGAAATTTATTACAAGAGAGGGTAAGAAAAACTATGCACGCTAAAAAATTTGATAAATTGGCGACTGGAATTCTTTACTCAATCGCTGGTGTGATTGTCGTTATCCTGACGTCACTGATTCTTTACATCTTGCTACGTTGTCTGCCACATGTAAGCTGGGATTTTTTGACAAGTAAATCTTCATCTTACAAAGCTGGCGGTGGTATTGGAATTCAGCTCTACAACTCATTCTTCCTATTGGTTGTAACGCTCTTAATTTCTGTTCCCTTGTCAACTGGTGCAGGTATTTATCTGGCTGAATATGCTAAAAAAGGTCCATTGACTAACTTTATCCGTACCTGTATTGAGATTTTGTCATCTCTTCCATCCGTTGTCGTTGGTTTGTTTGGTTACTTGATTTTCGTTGTTCAGTTTGAGTACGGTTTTTCTATCTTATCAGGTGCCTTGGCTCTTACAGTCTTCAACTTACCACAGATGACACGTAACGTAGAGGACAGCCTTCGTCACGTTCACCATACACAACGTGAAGCAGGATTGGCTCTTGGTCTATCACGTTGGGAAACTGTTCTCCATGTTGTTATTCCAGAAGCACTGCCTGGTATTGTTACAGGTATCGTCTTGGCATCTGGTCGTATCTTCGGTGAGGCAGCAGCTCTTATCTACACGGCTGGTCAGTCAGCACCAGCTCTTGACTGGTCAAACTGGAATCCATTGAGTGTTACGAGTCCGATTTCTATCTTCCGTCAATCAGAAACTCTCGCGGTTCATATTTGGAAGGTCAACAGCGAAGGTACAATTCCAGATGCAACCCAAGTTTCTGCTGGTTCAGCAGCCATCCTCTTGGTCTTCATCTTGATTTTCAACCTTTCTGCACGATATATCGGTAAGAAACTTCATGCGAAAATGACTTCAGCAGCCTAGAAGTCTGACTTATAAGGAGAAAAAATGGCAGATTACAACTGGAATGAACGCCATATCATTACTTTTCCAGAGGAGAATATCGCCCTTTCGACAAAAGATGTTCATGTTTACTATGGTAAAAATGAAGCGATCAAGGGCATTGATATGCAGTTCGAAAAAAATAAAATTACAGCCTTGATTGGACCATCAGGGTGTGGGAAATCAACCTATCTTCGCAGTCTTAATCGTATGAATGATACTATTGATATTGCTAAGGTAACCGGTCAAATTCTTTATGAAGGAATCGACATCAATAGACCAGATATGAACGTTTACGAAATTCGTAAGCATATCGGAATGGTATTCCAACGTCCCAACCCATTTGCAAAATCGATTTACCGCAACATCACATTCGCACATGAACGTGCAGGTGTGAAAGATAAGCAGGTTTTGGATGAGATTGTTGAAACTTCTCTGAAACAAGCAGCCCTTTGGGATCAGGTAAAAGATGACTTGCACAAGTCAGCCTTTACCTTATCAGGTGGACAGCAACAGCGTTTGTGTATTGCACGAGCTATCTCTGTAAAACCACAAATCTTGCTTATGGATGAGCCTGCATCAGCCTTGGATCCAATTGCGACTATGCAGTTAGAAGAAACTATGTTTGAATTGAAGAAGGACTACACCATTATCATTGTTACGCACAATATGCAACAAGCAGCTCGTGCAAGTGATTACACAGCTTTCTTCTATCTGGGTGACTTGATTGAATATGATAAGACAGCAAACGTCTTCCAGAATGCAAAACTCAAGTCAACTAGTGACTACGTTTCAGGACATTTTGGATAGAAAGGGAACAAATGACATCACCTATTTTACAAGTAAAAGATTTGTCTGTTTACTATAACAAGAAAAAAGCCTTGAATAATGTGTCAATCGATTTCTATCCAAATGAAATTACTGCTTTGATTGGACCATCTGGTTCTGGTAAGTCAACCCTCTTGCGTTCTATTAATCGTATGGGAGATTTAAACCCAGAGGTAACATTGACAGGTGCGATTGATTACAACGGAAAGAACATATACAGTCCTCGTACGGATACTGTTGATCTTCGTAAGGAAATCGGTATGGTATTCCAACAACCAAACCCATTCCCGATGTCTATCTATGAGAATGTCGTTTATGGTTTACGTATTAACGGTATCAAGGACAAGCAGGTCTTGGACGAAGCAGTTGAGCGTTCTTTGATTGGTGCATCTATTTGGAACGAGGTCAAAGATCGCTTGCATGACTCAGCAGTTGGACTTTCAGGTGGTCAGCAGCAACGTGTATGTGTGGCCCGCGTATTGGCAACAAGCCCAAAAATTATTTTGTTGGATGAGCCAACTTCAGCCCTTGACCCAATCTCAGCTGGTAAAATTGAGGACACACTTTATGGTCTGAAAGATAAGTATACAATGGTGCTAGTAACACGTTCTATGCAACAGGCATCACGTATTTCAGATCGAACAGGTTTCTTCCTTGATGGCGATTTGATAGAATACAATCTGACAAAAGAAATGTTCTTGAATCCTGCCAATAAAGAAACAGAAGACTACATTACAGGTAAGTTCGGCTAAGGCCTATAAGAAAAAGAAAGAGGTTCACATGTTAAGAGCTCAATTTGAAGAGGAATTAGGAAAACTTCATAACCAATTTTACGCCATGGGGAACGAAGTGTTGGCACAAATCAACAATGCCGTTCGTGCCTTTACAACACATGATCGTGAGTTGGCTAAAGAAGTGATTGAAGCAGACAAGAAAATTAATGCTTTCGAAGTAAAATTGGAGAAAAAATCACTTGAAATCATCGCCCTTCAACAACCAGTTTCTACAGATTTACGGAGTGTTATCACTGTTTTAAAAGCAACCAGCGACTTGGAGCGTATGGGGGATCATGCTGTGTCTATTGCAAAAGCTGCTATTCGGATGAAGGGCGAAGTTCGCATTCCTGTAGTCGAGGAAGAAGTCAAGAAAATGGGGAAAGAAGTTCGCAAACTTGTTGAGGAAACGCTCGAACTATATCTAGCAAACTCTGATGTTGAGGTCGCTTATGAAGTAGCGGCTCGTGACGAAATCGTCAATGACTTTTATTCAGCCATCCAAGAATTAACAACAGAAGAAATCAAGAAGAATCCAGAATCCTTGGTTGCTGGTCGTGACTATTTCCAAGTGTTGACTTACTTGGAACGTGTTGGTGACTATGCTAAAAATATCTGTGAGTGGGTTGTTTACCTACGAACAGGCGACATTACCGAATTGTAAGATGGAAGTCCGAAAGGACTTCTTTTAGTTTGCTTTAAGGAAAATGCAATGAATCTTTAGCTTGGTTTAAGTTTCTCATTCTATACTGTTCGTGTCATCAGGTGAGTAAAGACTCGCTATGATAAAATTTTATTGAAAAGAGGAATTTTATGTCAATGATCAATCAATTAAAGTCACAGTCGAAAACAGTTTTGGCAGCGGTTGCTATTACGGCAGCAACTGTAGGTTTTGCTGGAGGTATGAGCATTTCAAAATCTTCAACAGCTGTATCGACACAAAGCCAAGCTGCATTAGCTCAGAATGGAGCAACGAACGGACAAGCTAATTCAATCGCAGGTAATCAAATGCCGCCCGCCTCTAATGGTGGTATGCAAGGCATGCCACCTGGTCAAAATGGAGACACTCAAGGCCTGCCTCCAGGACAGAATGGGAATAGTCAAGGTATGACTCCACCAGATGCAACAGGCGAAACAACCCAAGGAATGCCATCTGGTCGAAACGGTGAGATGCGTGGTATGCCACCTGGTCAAAATGGCAATACCCAAGGCATGCCACCTGGACAAGGTACCTCCCCTCATGATGCAACAAGTGGAGCAACTCAGTCAAACTCGAGTACTTCTTCTGATGAAGTAAATGCTTTAAAAGAGAAGAATCAAGAAATAAAATCCCAAATTTCAGGTAGTTCTAGCACTTCAAACCAATAGGAAAAATTTGAGATAAGTGGTATAATGAATTAAACTCTGACAGAAATGCAGAGGCAACTTATTAAAGTGAAAAAATATGTTCAAAGACCAAGTTTTTACTTGTGTCTTTGAATTGTCTTTTAGATATTAGGTTAAGGAGATAGACATGATTAAGATTTTGTTAGTAGAAGACGATTTAAGCCTATCCAATTCAGTTTTTGACTTCCTAGATGATTTTGCGGATGTTATGCAAGTTTTTGATGGAGAAGAAGGAATCTATGAAGCGGAAACTGGTGTGTACGACTTAATTTTATTAGATTTAATGTTACCTGAAAAAGACGGCTTCCAAGTTTTGAAAGAGTTACGTGAAAAAGGTGTTACGACACCTGTTCTGATTACAACAGCCAAGGAAAGTCTAGAGGATAAAGGCCATGGTTTTGAATTGGGAGCTGATGACTACTTGACAAAACCGTTTTATTTAGAAGAATTGAAGATGCGAATTCAAGCTCTATTAAAACGATCGGGCAAGTTTAATGAAAACACACTGACTTATGGGGACGTGACCGTTGACTTATCGACAAACTCTACAACTGTAAATGGCGAAGAAGTTGAATTGCTAGGAAAAGAATTCGATCTACTAGTCTACTTCTTGCAAAATCAAAATGTTATCTTGCCAAAAACTCAAATTTTTGACCGTATTTGGGGATTTGACAGTGACACTACTATTTCAGTAGTAGAAGTATATGTTTCTAAAATTAGGAAAAAGTTGAAAGGAACGACCTTCGGGGAAAATCTTCAAACCCTGCGTAGTGTCGGATACATTCTAAAAAATGCCTAAGCGATTAAAAAAATTAATGTACACGGATAAATTTTCCTTCTTTATCCGTTATTTTGCAGTATTTACCCTGATTTTTGGTTTGATGACAGCTATCATTTTTCAATTAATGCGTTCAACTATGTATCAAAATTCAGATAATACCTTGAAACGGATTAAGGAAGAGCCAGCGATGGCTGTTGGTTTTGCAATCGCAAGAACCTATGAGCCTAACTCTGTCTTTATACTTCAAGATAGCCCAACTAGTGAAGAAACGACGAGCTCTAGCTCAGATAGCATGCCTGTTCCTAAAAATCAAAAAAATACTAGAGATGTAGAACAGCTGAAATTAGGTATCAATACTCATGTCTTACTCTATAGTAAAAGTGGAGAAATGGTCAATCCAGATACTTTTACTGGTTTGGCCGACCTACCGTTAGATAAGGAAAAATTGGGCGGAATTAAGGAAGCAACGGTTGAATCAAGCTTCGGTATGTCTGAAGATTATCGCTATGTGACGATTGAGCTGGCTACAGATGAACTAGGTTATTATTCGTCCTATGATATAAAATATGCGACAATTTTAGTGAATGTCAGCCAAATAAAATCCTCCATTGAGACCTATGAATCGACAGTTGCTATTGTTATGGTATCAGCTTGGCTCATTTCTATCTTGGCCAGTATTTACCTATCAAATCTTAGTATACGTCCGATTCTAATTAGCTATCAAAAGCAAAAAGACTTTGTTGAAAATGCTAGTCATGAGTTGCGTACGCCGTTGGCTGTTCTCCAAAATCGCTTGGAGAGCCTGTTTCGCCATCCCGAAGCGACGATTTTAGAGAGTAGTGAAAGCATCGGATCTAGTTTGGAAGAAGTTCGAAATATGCGATTATTGACAACGAACCTGCTCAATTTGGCTCGTCGTGATGATGGCTTAAAAGTTGATATGATCGATGTCCAACCCAACTATTTTGATGAAATCTTTGCTAATTACCTTATGATTGCCGAAGAAAATGGAAAAACACTAACAGTTAATAATTTGATTCATCAGCCGATTCGAACAGACAAGGTCTTGATTAAACAGTTGCTTACCATTTTATTTGACAATGCCATGAAGTATACCGATGATGATGGCAGAATTCAAATTACAGCTAATATCAAGGATAAATCTGTCTACTTCACAGTTGCCGACAATGGTTTGGGAATCAGCGATGCCGATAAGAAGAAAATCTTTGATCGCTTTTATCGAGTTGATAAGGCTAGAACGCGTCAAAAAGGTGGTTTCGGTCTAGGATTATCGCTGGCTCAGCAAATTATCAAGACACTAGGTGGGAAAATTTCTGTTAGAGATAACCAACCGAAAGGAACTATTTTTGAGGTAGGATTACCTAAATAAAACAATATTATTAGGCTAGGAAAATTCTAGTCTAATTTTTTTGTGTAGTTCGTCAGAAGCCTCCTAATTATGTTATACTTAAACAAGAATGGAGGTAAATATGAGGAAAGTTTCTCGTGGCGTTTTAACCATATTAATATCGGCGACAGTCCTTTCTGCTTGTTCAGGAGGAGGACAAGAGCTGAGTGAACGTTTGGAAGCAGTTAAAATTGAATTTTCTAAAGAAAAAAAGCAACTAGAAGCAGAATTAACAGCATTAAAAGAAGAGGTTCAAGGAAATTTCTACTACCAACAATTGGATACTGATAAGGAACGTCGTGTCTATCTCCAATTTGTTAATGGACTCAGCAAGCGGATGCAAGTGATCGATATTGATTCTGTTAATGATGAAATATATTCGCGCGTATATTTTTCTGTCGCCCATGATTATCCAGAATTTTACTGGCTAACAGATGAAGCAGCAATGGCTGGTGGAATTGATATATTGGATTTAGAAGAGCCGGTGTATCCGAGTGATTTATCTCCGACACAAAATAAAATAGAAGATGAAGTGAATAAGATACTTGCTCAGACACCAAAAGGGGCGGACTATGAGAAGGTTAAATATTTTTACGAGGTGATTATAAAGCAAACGGATTACGACCTTGAAGCCCTGCAGACCAAATCTGTCACGTGGAGAAGTCAAGGAATTACCAGTGTGCTATTAGATAAGAAATCCGTTTGTGCTGGCTATAGTCGCACCTTCCAATATCTATGTAAAAAAGCAGGCATTGATTGTATCTATGTTACAGGGATTGCAAAAAATGGGCAAAACGGTGAGTTTGGGCATGCTTGGAATCTAGTCAAGATAAATGGACAATACTATGGTGTTGATACGACTTGGGGAGATCCAGTTTTTGATCAAGCTATAAGTGGAGAAGCGCATACAGATATTTCATACGATTATCTATGTGTCCCTGATGAAATATTAGAGAGAAGTAGAATTGCTGATAGCGACCTACTCGACTACTGGGGAGAAGAACAATATTACGAACCTAGAGTATTGACCTATCCAAAGTGCACAGATAATTCATTGAATTACTATGTTCAAAAGGGAGTTTATTTCACAAGCTTTGATGAAGCTGCAATTTTACAGTCCATCATTGACCAGCGACTACAAGGTACGGATAAAGTAGTCTTGCAATTCGGAACAGCAGAAGCAATGCAACAAATGATTACATTGGCCTCTACTGAAAATAATGCTATTTTTCAGGCTTTGGGCGATGTAGGAGAGTATCAGTACTATTATAATGACAAAACCTATACATTTGAACTGGCAGATTGGTTCTAACGAATTAGTTTGAATCTCTAGGAGCGTGTTCTTCCCTAATAATAAAAAATAGGGAGCGGGAAAGACATCCATGGTGGCTCCGCCCTCACCCACAGAATAATGAAAACAAACATAAAGCCCTCACTAGGTGTATAATCTTAGTGAGGGCTTTGTGGTTGACGAGTTAAGGATGTTACTCATCGAGGGGAAAAATAAAAAAAAGGAAACCCAAAGGTTTCTCTTTTAATTAAGCAAGTTTTGATGCAAGACGTGCTTTATCGCGGCTTGCTTTGTTTTTGTGAATCAAACCTTTAGTTTCTGCTTTATCGATTGCTGAACTAGCAGCACGGAAAAGCTCTTCAGATGGGTTAGCTTCAAATGCTTTGATTGCAGTACGCATAGCTGATTTTTGTGCTGAGTTTTTCTCGTTTTGTTTAACGTTCAATTCAGCGCGTTTGATAGCTGACTTAATGTTTGCCAATGGTTTCACCTCCACCCTTTCTTGTACTAACTATACCATTATATCTGAAAAGAGTATTTTTGACAAGTGAAATTTATTTTTTTAGATAAATTTTATCAATCTCATGGTTTTCGGCCTTATGAAGAATAATATCAGCACGGTTTCTGGTTGGTTCAATGAATTTTTCTAAGTTAGCTAGATTAATATTTTTCCAAGTATTCTGGGCAATAGATAGAATCTCAGGGTACGTCATCTGGGTAAAACGATGGTAATAGTTGTTAGGGTCATTTTTTGCCAATGTCAATAATTTTTGGAATCGCTCCAAGTACCAGGTTTCAATATGCTCCACATCAGCGTCAACGTATATAGATAGGTCAAAATAGTCACTGACATAGAGGCGCTGGTTTTGTGGATTTTGAAATACATTGATTCCTTCAACAATCAAGAAATCTGGAGACTTAATATCCTGAGTTTTGTTGGGGACAATATCATAGATTTCATGTGAATAGACAGGAATTTGGCAGTCGTAGCCGTTTTTTATCTTATCAAGGAAATCAATCAATTTCTCCATGTCATAGGATTCAGGAAAACCTTTTTTATTTAACAGTTGCCGTTCTTCTAAGACCGCATTTGGATGGAGAAAACCATCTGTTGTCACTAATTCAACCTTGGCGTGTTTAAAAGTCCGAGCAATAAGAATTTGCAACAATCTACTAGTTGTTGATTTGCCGACAGCAACACTTCCAGAAACACCAATGATAAATGGTTGTGGCTTGATAGTCTTTTGTAGAAATAAACTCTTCGTAAAATTGAGGTCTTTGCGTGCTTTCCGATAGATATGGATAAGATTAACCAAAGGAAGATAGATGTCAGAAACCTCATGTAATTGAATGCGGTCGTTAAAACTTTTAATAGAATTTAGTTCGCTTTGACTAAGTGGAATGGTAGTCTTACGGTGTAGTTGTTGCCAAGTGGCTCGGTCAATTTGTTCAAAATTTAAAAATTCGTTTTTCATACATAATTCTTCCTATAGGTAAGCGTTTCAATATCGATTTCATTTTATCATATTTTTCATGTAAGAAAAACTCTTGAAAACGTTTTTAGGAAATGTTATAATAAGTACATGTCCAATATGTATTACGAAAAAAATCCTACAGTAGCACATGATATTCATGAAATCCACGTAAACTTACTAGACACCCCAATGTCTTTCATGACAGATGCAGGTGTTTTTAGCAAGAAGATGGTTGATTATGGTAGTCAAGTGCTTTTAAAAACCCTTCATTTTGAAAAAGGAGCATCGGTGTTGGATGTTGGTTGTGGTTATGGACCAATTGGTTTGACACTTGCTAAGGTGTTCAGCACCAAGACAACACTGATTGATATTAATAGCAGAGCTTTGGATTTAGCTACAAAAAATGCTGAGAGGAATGGTGTTACCGCTAAAATTTATCAATCCAATATCTACGAAAACGTGGACGAAACATTCAATCATATTGTTTCAAATCCACCTATTCGGGCCGGAAAATCGGTTGTACATGAAGTAATTGCTGGCGCTTTTCAACGCTTAGAGGCAAACGGAACCTTGACCATTGTCGTTCAAAAGAAACAAGGTGCACCGAGTGCCAAGGCTAAGATGGAAGAGGTGTTCGGCAACTGCCAGATAATAAAGAAAGACAAGGGTTACTACATCCTTGAAAGTGTGAGAGAATGAGAGCAGTTGATTTAATTCAAAAAAAGCGTGATGGCTTAGAACTATCGTCTGAAGAAATCAAATGGTTGATTGATGGATATGTAGCTGGGACAGTACCGGATTATCAAATGTCAGCCTTGGCGATGGCGATTTATTTCAAAGGGATGTCAACACGTGAGATTTCTGATTTGACAATGTCTATGGTTGCAACGGGTGAACAGATTGATTTGTCTGCAATTCCAGGCATCAAAGTAGATAAGCATTCTACAGGTGGTGTCGGAGATAAGGTCACACTCATCTTAGCGCCATTGGTAGCAAGTTTTGATATTCCAGTTGCAAAGATGAGCGGTCGTGGACTTGGTCATACTGGCGGAACCTTGGATAAGTTAGAGTCAATCAAAGGATACCAGATTGAAGTTAGTCAAGAAGATTTCATCAAGCAAGTTCAAGATACTGGTGTTGCAGTTATCGGACAGTCAGACAATCTTGTCAAAGCTGATAAATTGCTCTATGCCCTTCGAGATGTGACAGCAACCGTTGACATTATTCCACTGATTGCAAGCTCGGTAATGTCTAAGAAAATTGCCGCAGGTGCGGATGCGATTCTTCTAGATGTAACAGTGGGAGAAGGTGCCTTCATGAAGACCGTTGAAGAAGCACGGGTTCTAGCTCAAACCATGGTGGATCTTGGCAAGGCGGTTGGGCGTAAGACAGTTGCTGTTTTGACTGACATGTCTCAACCAGTTGGAACTTCGATTGGAAATCGTTTGGAAATTTTAGAAGCTATTGAAATTTTACAGGGTAAAGGTCGAGAAGATGTTACCGAATTTATCTGTGAACTAGCCCAAATTATGTTGGGGCTTGCAAATGTTGAGAAAAGCATTGAAGAAGTACGCCAACATATTGACAATGGTGCAGCTTTGAAGAAATTTGAAGAGATGGTCCTTGCTCAAGGTGGTGACTTAGAAGATTTATATCGTCCAGTTCAGGTTACACAGCAAGTTCCAGTTCTTGCGGAGGAGGATGGATACCTTGTAGGGCTTCCTGCGTTGGAATTCGGTCTCTTTGCAATGAAACTTGGTGCAGGTCGCGCAGTCAAGACAGACGATTTAGATTATGAAACAGGTATTGTCTTCCATAAGAAAGTAGGGGAAGCTGTTTCTAAGGGTGAACAAATCGCAACGATTTATGCCAATGAAAATATTTCGGAAAACATGCTTACAAATTTCCAAAAAAATGTTAAAATAGATAAAGAAAGTGTAAAAACGAAAGAAATCATAGAGATTATTTCTTAATATACGGAGAAAACTATGAAATTGAATAAATATATTGACCATACAATCTTGAAACCTGAGACAACACAAGAGCAGGTTGAAAAGATTTTGGCAGAAGCAAAAGAATATGATTTTGCAAGTGTCTGTGTTAACCCAACTTGGGTTGCTTTAGCAGCTGAAAGCTTGAAAGATAGTGATGTAAAAGTTTGTACGGTTATTGGTTTCCCTCTCGGAGCAAACACACCTGCTGTAAAAGCATTCGAAACAAAAGATGCAATTTCAAATGGAGCAGATGAGATTGACATGGTTATCAATATCGGTGCTCTGAAAACTGGAAATTACGATTTGGTTTTGGAGGATATTAAAGCTGTTGTAGCAGCAAGTGGTGATAAACTAGTCAAAGTTATCATCGAAGCATGCCTCCTTACTGATGATGAGAAAGTGAAAGCTTGTCAATTATCTCAAGAAGCTGGTGCGGACTATGTTAAAACCTCTACAGGATTTTCTACAGGCGGTGCTACAGTAGCGGATGTTGCCTTAATGAGAAAAACAGTAGGTCCTGACATGGGAGTGAAGGCTTCAGGTGGTGCACGTTCGTATGAAGATGCCATTGCCTTTATCGAAGCAGGAGCGTCTCGTATTGGTGCGTCATCAGGCGTGGCAATCATGAATGGAGCACAGGCGGATGGAGACTATTGATTTAATTGAATTGGCTGTAAAAAACAGTCAAAAAGCATACGTACCGTACTCAAAATTTCCAGTTAGTGCAGTTCTTGTAGCTAAGACAGGGGAAATATTTACGGGTGTAAACATTGAAAATGCAAGCTTTGGTTTGACCAATTGCGCTGAAAGGACAGCTATTTTCAAGGCCATTTCTGAAGGTGTGAAAGATTTTTCTGAGATCATTATTTATGGCGAAACAGAAAAGCCAATATCTCCTTGTGGAGCTTGTCGCCAAGTTATGGCAGAATTTTTTGATAAGGATTTAAAAGTGACCTTGGTCGCTAAAGATAAATCGACAGTCGAGATGACAGTCGGGGAATTACTTCCATATTCCTTTACAGACTTAACCTAGTCTGTATGACAGTCATTTGACTGTAGCAATATTACTCTGCAACAATATAGTTGCAAAAAGATTTTTAGGAGGGTTCAGAAATGAACAAGAAACTTGTTGGACTTGGTCTAGCAGCTGTTGCGGCTGTATCTTTGGCTGCATGTGGTAACCGTGCTTCAAAAAGCAGTAGCTCAGAAGCATCTTCATCAGCGGACACATCTGTGAAAGCTGCTATCGTTACTGACATTGGTGGTGTTGATGACCGTTCATTCAACCAATCTGCATGGGAAGGTCTTCAAGAATGGGGTAATGCAGCTGGTCTTTCTAAAGGTAATGGCTACGATTACTTCCAATCAGCTAGTGAATCAGATTATATCACAAACCTTGATTCAGCTGTTGCTGGTGGTTACAATCTTGTGTTCGGTATTGGTTTTGCCTTGGAGAGTGCGATTGCTGAGGTTGCACCAAATAATCCTGACACACACTATGTAATCGTGGATAGTGTTGTTCCAGATCAAGACAACGTAGTCAGCGTAGGTTTCGCAGACCATGAAGCATCATATCTTGCTGGTGTTGCTGCAGCTAAGTCAACTAAGACAAACCACGTAGGTTTCATCGGTGGTATGGAAGGTGTTATCATCGATCGCTTTGAAGCTGGTTTCGTTGCGGGTGCTAAGTCTGTAAACAAAGACATCAAGATTACAGTTGACTATGCTGGTTCATTTGGTGATGCTGCTAAAGGTCAAACTCTTGCAGCTGCTCAATATGCTGCAGGTGCAGATGTTATCTTCCACGCTTCTGGTGGTACTGGTAACGGTGTATTTGCTGCTGCTAAAGCAGAAAATGAAACTCGTAATGAAGCAGATAAAGTTTGGGTAATCGGTGTTGACCGTGACCAATCAGCAGAAGGTGAATATACTTCTAAAGATGGTAAGTCTTCTAACTTTGTATTGGCTTCAACTTTGAAACAAGTTGGTACTTCAGTTAAAGATATTGCAACTAAAGCTGTCGCAGGTGAATTCCCTGGTGGTCAAGTACTTCGATTCTCATTGAAAGATAAAGGTGTTGAATTGGCAGAAACTAACCTTTCAGAAGATGCTTCTAAAGCAGTTGCAGATGCTAAGCAAGCTATCTTGGATGGCAAAGTAGAAGTTCCTGAAAAACCTTAATGAATTTCTTTTCGACAATTCCGATTCGGCGACCCGACGGGGTCGCCGTTTTCGGGCTGAGATTTTTCTCAGTAAAGCCTATCAGCTATGGTAGGTTTTACTGACAAAAATGGTATAGTTGATGAAGAATTTTAAGGTACTAAAGTGGTACTGAAGAATTTTCAGAAGGCTATAGTCAGAAAGGATAATAGATTATGACTAAGGATTATGTCATTGAAATGCGCAATATCACTAAGATATTTGGTGAATTTGTAGCAAATGACCACATCAATTTGAATGTCAGACGTGGTGAAATCCATGCCCTTCTTGGTGAGAATGGTGCGGGTAAATCTACTCTGATGAACATGCTTGCTGGCTTGTTGGAACCTACAAGCGGTGAAATTGTTATCAACGGTCAATCCGTGAAGATTGACTCTCCATCCAAAGCAGCCCAATTGGGGATTGGTATGGTGCACCAACATTTTATGTTGGTTGATGCTTTCACAGTTGCTGAGAACATCATTCTTGGTTCTGAAACCACCAAAGGTGGCGTGATTGACCTTAAAAAAGCTATCGCAGAAATTAAAGAACTTTCTGCTAAATATGGTCTTGAAGTTGATCCAACTGCAAAGGTTGCAGATATTTCTGTGGGTGCACAACAACGTGTAGAAATCCTTAAAACACTTTACCGTGGAGCAGACCTTTTAATTTTTGATGAGCCGACAGCTGTATTGACCCCTGCGGAAATTGCAGAGCTCTTGAAAATTATGAAAGCCTTGGTTGAAGAAGGTAAATCTATTATTTTGATTACGCACAAATTGGATGAAATTCGTGCAGTTGCCGATAGTGTAACAGTTATTCGTCGAGGTAAATCAATCGAAACAGTTGCCGTTGAAGGAGCAACAAACCAAGATTTGGCTGAGTGGATGGTTGGACGTTCCGTTTCCTTTAAAACAGAGAAAGTTGAAGCGAGTCCTAAAGAAGTCATTTTGTCAATTAAGGATTTGGTTGTCAATGAAAACCGTGGTATTCCAGCAGTTAAGGGCTTATCGCTTGATGTTCGAGCAGGTGAGGTTGTTGGTATTGCCGGTATCGACGGAAACGGTCAAAGTGAGTTGATTCAGGCAATCACTGGTTTACGTAAGGTAAAATCTGGCTCAATCACTATCAAAGGTGAGGAAGTAGTTGGTAAAACTCCACGTAAAATTACAGAAATGCAAGTAAGCCACGTTCCCGAAGATCGTCATCGCGATGGACTCGTTCTTCCGATGACTGTTGCTGAGAACTTTGCGCTTCAAACTTACTATAAAGAACCGATTTCAAAAAATGGTATCTTGAACTATAATATCATTAATGAAAAAGCACGCGCGTTAATGGAAGAATTTGACGTTCGTGGGGCGAGTGAACTCGTCCCAATCAAGGCTCTTTCAGGCGGTAACCAGCAAAAAGCTATCATCGCGCGTGAAATCGATCGCAACCCAGACCTTTTCATTGTTAGCCAACCAACACGCGGTTTGGACGTTGGTGCTATTGAGTATATTCGTAAACGTCTCATTGCAGAACGTGATAAGGGTAAGGCTGTTCTTGTTGTCAGCTTCGAATTGGATGAAATTTTGGATGTATCAGATAGAATTGCTGTTATCCATGATGGTGTCATCCATGGTATTGTTGAACCTGCTAAGACCAATAAACAAGAGTTAGGTGTCTTGATGGCAGGTGGACATATTGAGAAGGGAGAAGAACATGCTTAATAAATATAAGAATTTGGCCCTTCCCTTAATGGCTGTGGTCAGCGGTATCCTACTTGGAGCGATTGTCATGCTTGTTTTTGGCTACGATCCAATTTGGGGCTATGAAGAGTTATTCTATTCAGCTTTTGGTAATATCAAATCAATTGGTGAAATTTTCCGTGCAATGGCACCACTTGTTTTCACTGCTCTCGGTTTCGCAGTAGCTAGTCGTGCAGGTTTCTTCAACGTTGGTTTATCTGGTCAGGCCTATGTTGGTTGGGTTTTTGCTGGATGGTTTGCCTTGGCAAATCCTGACTTACCACGTCCAGTTTTGATTTTGGGAACAGTCTTAATTGCCATGTTGGCAGGCGGTATTGCTGGAGCTATTCCAGGTATTCTACGTGCCTATTTGGGAACAAGTGAAGTTATCGTTACGATTATGATGAACTACATCTTACTCTATTCATGTAACTATATCATTCGTGATGTATTTGCAGATAGTTTGATGAAGAATACAGACTCGACAGTTAACGTGTCAGCAAATGCCTCTTACCAAACAGAGTGGCTCCGTGCATTGACAGATAACTCACGTATGAATATTGGTATTTTCTTTGCCATTATTGCAGTTTTTGTGATTTGGTTCCTATTGACCAAAACGACTCTTGGTTTTGAGATTCGCTCAGTGGGGCTTAACCCAACAGCATCGGATTATGCGGGTATGTCTGCGAAACGTACGATTATTCTATCTATGGTTATTTCAGGTGCTCTTGCGGGTCTTGGGGGAGCTATCCAAGGTTTGGGTACTTTCCAAAACGTTTATATCCAAAGCGGTAACTTGGATATTGGTTTTAATGGTATGTCAGTAGCGCTTTTAGCTTCTAATTCACCGTTAGGTATTCCATTGGCTGCCTTTCTATTCGGTGTTCTTTCTGTCGGTGCCCCAGGTATGGTACGTGCACAGATTCCACCTGAATTGATCAACGTTGTTACGGCATCAATCATTTTCTTTATCGGTGTGAAATTTATTTTTGAACAATTATTAAAATCTAGAAATAAAGCGAAAGGAGCGAAATAAGATGAATGTTTCAATTCTTGCCTTACTCATTTCGCAAATGTTGATTTATTCAGCACCCTTAATCTTTACCAGTCTTGGAGGAGTTTTCTCTGAACGCGGTGGTATTGTAAACGTTGGTCTAGAAGGAATCATGGTTATCGGTGCCTTTGCTGGTGTTGTTTTCAATATCGAATTTGCAGGGACATTTGGTAATGCTACTCCATTATTAGCTGTTATTGTAGGAGGTCTTGCTGGTGTTGTCTTTGCAGCTATTCATGCGATGGCGACGATTAATTTCCGTGCAGACCACGTTGTATCAGGTACGGTGTTGAACCTTTTGGCTCCAGCATTGGGAGTTTTCCTAGTCAAGGTTATCTATAATAAGGGTCAAACTGATAGTATTACTGAATCATTTGGTAAATTTTCATTCCCTATCTTGGCAGATATTCCAATCATTGGTGAAATTTTCTTCAAAAATACAAGCTTGATGGGTTATGTAGCTATTGCAACAGCATTTCTTGCTTGGTTCATCCTTTATAAAACCAAGTTCGGTTTGCGCCTTCGTTCAGTAGGTGAACATCCGCAGGCAGCGGATACTTTGGGAATCAATGTCTACGCTATGCGTTATGCAGGTGTGTTGATTGCTGGTTTCCTTGGTGGTGTTGGTGGAGCTGTAAGTGCTCAATCAGTGAATATCAACTTCTCTGCAACAACAATCGTAGGTTCAGGTTTCATCGCTCTAGCAGCTGTAATTTTCGGTAAGTGGAATCCAATTGGCGCTATGCTCGCCAGTCTATTCTTCGGTCTTTCGCAAAGTTTGGCAGTAGTGGGTGGACAATTACCAGGATTGAAAGATATTCCAACGGTTTATCTTCAAATTGCACCATATTTGATTACTGTTATTGCTCTGTCTGCTTTCTTTGGTAAAGCAGTCGCTCCTAAAGCAGACGGTATCAACTATATCAAATCTAAATAAAAAGGTCCAGTGGACCTT
>NZ_WCJE01000013.1 GCF_016743335.1 Streptococcus suis
CTTTTTGTGGAGAAATGTGATATACTAGAATAGAATTGAGGTGAGCCTATGGCGCAAAAGAGAGAAGAACGCTTAATTGAGTTATATGAAAAAGGTGTCTTGACCAAGGAAGAGGCGCGTGCCTGTTTTAAGGAAATGAACCAAGAACCAGACTTTCTTTTTGTGGAAGAAAAAGTAAAATTGAATTTTACCTTGCCAAGTTTTAAAGTCTTTGCTTCCTCCAAATTGAAACAATCCTATAGTTTTGAAGGGATTGAATCACTCTTTTTAAAATTATCTGAGGGACGTCTAACTTTGGCTAAGTCTAAAAATAATCAGATTAGTGTGGAGATTTGCTACAATCAAGATGCACCAGAAGATAAGCTTCCTCGTCTTTATGTTGAAAAAAAGGGACTTTATTTTCACAGTAGCTTGGCCTGTCGTTTGACAATCAACTTGCCTCAGGAATGGATGTCAGTGCTGGATTTGGAACTTGGTCAGGCAGATGCTCGCTTGGATTACTTACCATTTGAAGATATTTCTATCCGCAGTTCAAGGGATAAAAAACAACAGGATATTCGCTTGACGACTTGCGGTGGTTATCCCCAACACTTGTATGTGCAACTAGCTCAGGCTCCCTTGACTTTACAAACTGGCAAAGGCCAGGGAATTCGGGGGCAGATTGAGTCGCAATCAGGTCATGTCTTGGTTAACCGGAAAAAGAAAAATAGTCCCTATCAGTTTGAAAAATCTGGCAATGATTTACTTTTCTTGAAAGTACAAACAGGTCAAGGGGGCTTTTACGTGAAAGGAATAAAAGATGTCAATTGAATTATATAAAGTAAGGCAGGGGAAGATAGTATCTGGGGTTCTTGCCGGCATAGCGCATAAATTGGGCTGGGAATCCTGGGTAACACGCGCGATATTTATTGCAGGTCTCCTCTTAGGCAAATCCTTCCTCCTTCTGATTGCTCTCTATATTGCAGCAGCTTATTTTTTACCATATAAGGAAGATAGGGACGCGGAACGCTATGGAACAGGTCCACGTAAGATAAAAGAAGCGGAAAAGATAAATAAGTCTTGGTTTGAATAATACAAAAAACTTGAGTTTAAAGGCTCAAGTTTTTTGTATGCTTATACTCAATGAAAATCAAAAGTAGCCTAGGAAACGAAGTCGAAGATAGAACTCTGTTACTATCTTATTTCAAGGTAACAGGCTGAAAACCTCCACTGGAGCTTTTCACTCATCAAGGCAAGTTGACAACGGATAATTTTGATTTTCGAAGAGTATTAGTTTGTGTGACTTGCGATGATGTCCATTTGGCCTGTAAAGGTCCAGTCTGTCACATCGGCTGGTAAGATAAAGTGGCTTCCTTTTTGAAGTGGGTAGCTGGTTTCGCCGACTTGGATGGCACCTTCCCCTTCAATGATACTGACCAGTAGGTAAGGTACTGTCTGTTTCATTTTGATTTTTTGGTCAATATTCCATTTATATACGGTAAAGAAGGGATTGGCAACCAGAAGTGTCGAGTCAAGATTGCCTGCTTTGAGGTGGGCAGGTGTTGAGTTAGCAACAGGTCCGATGGTCAGTACATCAATCGATTTCTCAATGTGTAGTTCACGGAGGTTGCCTGCGTCGTCACGGCGGTCAAAGTCATAGACACGGTAGGTTGTATCACTAGATTGTTGGGTTTCTAAAATAAGGATTCCTTTACCGATGGCGTGCATGGTGCCGCTTGGTACAAAGAAGAAATCACCCTTTTTGACGGGTACATGGGTTAACAACTTGTCCCAATCTCCGGCTTCGATTTGCTGACGGAGTTCTTCTTTGGATTGGGCATTGTGACCATAAATGATTTCAGCGCCTTCCTCGGCTTCTAAAATGTACCAACATTCTGTCTTGCCCAGTTCCCCTTCGTGAGCTAAGCCATAGCTATCATCGGGATGGACTTGGACGCTAAGCCAATCGTCTGCATCAAGGATTTTTGTTAACAATGGAAAGACATCATCTGTTGGATTGCCAAATAAATGTTTTTCATTCTTATAGAGGTCATCCAGTCCTCTTCCTTTAAATTGACCGTTTGAGACAGTAGTTACGCCATTTGGATGGGCAGAAATAGCCCAGCATTCACCAGTCTTATCACTAGGAATGTCGTAGTGGTAGTTGGTCCTTAAGCGATTGCCCCCCCAAATTTTTTCGTGCATAACAGGTGTGAGAAATAATGGTTCCATGATGTTCTCCTTAATAGTAAGTATTAATCTATATATAGTATAACAGATTTGTCAAAAATATGTAGCAATGGAAGAGAAGTGCATTTAATCTGTGGAAGTTTTGCTAATTTTGTGAGAAAAAGAGAGAAACACATTCTTTTTACCAAATCAGCCCCTTGTTTTTCCCACAACCCCTTGCTTATGGTATAATATAATAAAACTGAAAGTGAGGGAAGAAATGACCGTTTATGTGAAAGATTTGGTCGATAATCTGCGGATTGAATGTGCTTACAGTACGGAAGAGCTCCTACAAAAGCAAATTACGACGGCAGATATTACCCGACCAGGATTGGAAATGACTGGCTATTTTGATTACTATGCTCCAGAGCGCATCCAGTTGATGGGGATGAAGGAGTGGTCTTATTTGATGGCCATGACTGCCCATAACCGCTATCAGGTTCTTTCTCAGATGTTCCAGCCAGAAACCCCTGTTGTCATAGTGGCACGTGGCTTGGAAATCCCTGAGGAGATGTACAAGGCTGCAAAAGAAAAACAAATTGCTATCTGCCGAAGCAAGACAGCAACCAGTCGTCTATCGGGAGAATTGTCTTCTTACTTGGATAGTCGCCTGGCTCAGCGGACGAGTGTACACGGTGTCTTGATGGACATTTACGGTATGGGAGTGCTTATCCAGGGTGATTCTGGTATCGGTAAGAGTGAGACTGGTCTTGAATTGGTTAAACGAGGACACCGATTGGTGGCTGATGACCGTGTTGATGTCTATGCAAAAGACGATGTCACTCTCTGGGGTGAACCTGCGGAAATTCTGCGCCACTTATTAGAGATTCGAGGAGTCGGCATTATCGACATCATGAGTCTATACGGTGCTAGTGCCGTGAAAGATTCATCAGAAGTGCAATTAGCTGTCTATCTTGAAAATTTTGAAACAGGTAAGGCATTTGACCGTTTGGGAAACTCTGGCGATACTATCGAAATAGCAGGAATTGCTATTCCACAAATACGTATTCCTGTAAAAACCGGTCGAAATATTTCTGTCGTAATTGAAGCAGCAGCCATGAACTACCGTGCCAAACAGATGGGCTTTGATGCAACGAAGATCTTCGAAGAACGCTTGTCTAATTTAATTGAACACAATAGAGAAGAGGCTTAATATGGATCCTATTGCGGTTAAATTAGGTCCCTTAGAAATTCGTTGGTATGCAATCTGCATTTTGCTTGGTCTGATTCTAGGTGTTTATCTGGCGACAAAAGAGGGGCCGCGAAAGAAAATTCGTCAGGATGATATTTTAGATTTTATTCTAATCGCATTTCCGCTTTCTATCATAGGGGCACGGATTTACTACGTCGCCTTTTCATGGAGTGAATATAAGGATAACATTTTATCTATCTTCGCTATCTGGAACGGTGGTATTGCCATCTATGGTGGTTTGATTACAGGTGCGATTGTCCTTTATTTCTTTACCCAGTATCGCTTTATTAATACCCTGGATTTTTTGGATATTGTAGCGCCATCGGTCATGATTGCTCAGGCAATCGGTCGTTGGGGAAATTTCTTTAACCAAGAGGCCTATGGTAAGGTAGTAGAAAGTTTGAACTACCTGCCAGCCTTTATCCGAGACCAGATGTATATTGATGGTGCCTACCGTCAACCAACCTTCTTGTTTGAGTCTCTCTGGAATTTGCTAGGCTTTGGCTTGGTTTGTGTGTTACGTAGACGACCAAAATTCCTTAAACAGGGAGAAATAACGGCTTTCTACCTAGTCTGGTATGGTTGTGGTCGCCTTTTGATAGAAGGCTTGCGGACGGACAGCCTCATGTTCTTGGGAATACGTGTTTCACAATGGCTATCTGGGGTGTTAATCCTCGTTGGTATTATCATGGTTGTTTTGCGGAGAAGAAAGTCTTCTACTCCATTCTATCAACCCTAAAGGAGAAGATATGATTATTGAAATTTCTGTCTTGATTATTGCCTTGTCCATCGCGGCGGTGGCAGTATATATTGTTTTGTTGTTGAAAAAATTGGGTACGGTGACAGATGAAGCCCAGCAAACGCTTAAGGTCTTGACCAGCGATGTCAATGTGACTCTCTATCAGACCAACGAGCTTTTGGCTAAAACCAATGTTTTAGTCGAAGATGTAAATGGCAAGGTTTCGACCCTGGATCCCCTCTTTGTAGCGGTAGCTGACTTGTCAACTTCTGTATCTGATTTGAATGCTTCAGCGCGTGATTTGACAGTCAAAGCTAAGTCTGCTGGAGCAAGTACTGTAAAAGCTGGCGGAGCTCTTTCAGCTCTGTCAACTCTCTCATCTCTCTTAGGTAAGAAAGGAGAAAAAAATGGTAAAAAAATCTAGTAGCGTGTGGACTAGCCTTTTGTTAGGGGCAGCAGGAGGAGCTGCTGCAGCTGCTTTTCTAGCAAGTAAAACTGGTAAAACAGTCAAAGAAAAAGTTGTAAACTTTGCTAATGACTATAAAGAAAACTATGAAGAAATCAATGCTGATTTTGTCACTAAGGCACAAGATTTAGGCAAACAAGCGACTGAACGATTTACCGAAGTAAAAACTCAACTTGAAACTGGTGAATTGACAGTAGAAGATTTGGTCAAGTCTGGTAAGGAAAAATCCTTGGAAACCTTTGAGCAAATCAAGGAAAAAATTGCGGAACAAAACTTGTCAACGGCTGACATTTTGGAAGCTATCAAGGCAAAAACTGCTAAAGCTCCGACAGTAGATTTGACAGAAGAAGATATTGAGGATGCTGTAGTTGTGTCTGAAGATATTGAAATTGATATCGAAGATGTTCAAACTGAAGTGGTATCAGAAACCGTTTCAGAAGTAGCAAGTGAAACTGCCTCAGAAGCAGTTGAAGGATAAAAAGAAACTAGCTTAGAATTTTCTAGGCTAGTTTTGTTGTGCTTTGTACCATTCTCCCCAGTCCCACATAGAATCAAGGATGGGTTTCAAAGAGTGCCCCAGTTCGGTCAGAGAGTATTCTACACGGGGAGGGACTTCAGGATAGACCTTGCGAGCCTTGATGAACATTTGGGAGCCCAAGGTCATGCCGGCGGAGTTTTGGAGCCTGCAAGATGCCTATTTACAGGAAAAATTAACTCAGAAAAGGGTGACAGGCCTTTCCGACTTGCAGGAAGTGGAGCCACAGATTTATCTCTGGCAGGGAGACATTACTAGCCTAGAAGTTGATGCGATTGTCAACGCGGCAAATAGTCAGCTCTTGGGGTGTTTTGTGCCTCATCATCGTTGTATTGATAATGCGATTCATTCGCAGGCAGGGCTTCAGCTTCGGTTGGCTTGCTACCAACTCATGAAGGCTCAGGGGCACTTGGAAGAAACAGGTCAGGCAAAAATAACACCAGCCTACAATCTTCCCGCTAACTATGTCATTCATACAGTTGGGCCGATTATTCAGGCGGAGGTCAGTCCTCAAGATGAGGCATTGCTGGCCTCCTCTTATCAAAAAAGCTTGGAATTAGCAGTGGAAAAGGGACTGACCAGTATCGCCTTTTGTTGCATTAGTACGGGTGAGTTTCGTTTTCCGCAAAAGCTTGCTGGGGAGATTGCAATCAAAACTGTGAGAGCATTTGTTCACGACCACCCGCAATTACAGGTCATTTTCAATGTCTTCAAAGATGAGGATAGAGCTATTTACCAAGAATTGCTAGGAAGTAGATAGTCAAAAATATTGACTAATTTTCTTTTTCTGTTATAATAGTAAAAAAGTTTGACTAATAAGAGGGGAGTTCCTATGAAGGCTGTTGTGGTTTCACAGGCTGGTGGGCCAGAGGTTTTGGAAGTAAAAGAAATTGCCAAACCGCAGGTGAAAACTGGCTGGTCCTTGGTAAAAATCAAAGGATTTGGTATCAATCATTCGGAGATTTTTACTAGACAGGGTCTGTCACCAAGTGTAGTATTTCCACGGATTTTGGGGATTGAATTGGTCGGCGTCATTGAGGAAACGACAGAGCCAGACAGGTTGCCAGTTGGGCAAAAGGTTGTATCGATCATGGGCGAGCTGGGGCGGGCTTTCGACGGTGGCTATGCAGAGTACGCCCTGGTGCCTAATCAAATCCTCTATCCTGTCCAGACCGATTTGGGCTGGGCGGAGCTAGCTAGCGTCCCTGAAACCTACTACACTGCCTACGGTTCCATGAAAAATCTCAAGCTGGAAGCGTCAGATCGAATCTTGGTGCGGGCGGGGGCTAGCGGGGTTGGACAGGCCTTTGTCAAATTAGTGCGGAGCCAGTTTCCAGACCTGCCTATCTACGCTTCTGTCCGCAAGCTAGAAAAGACCGATCAACTGTTGTCCTCTGGTTTCAGCCAAGTTATCCTCGAAAAAGAGGGGCGATTGCAGACGGATTTGACCTTCAGCAAGATTCTTGAGCTGGTTGGTCCTGCTACTCTAGCGGATTCCCTGGCTCATCTGGAGGAGGGCGGCATTGTCTGCTCGACGGGGCAGCTAGGTGGCAAATGGTATCTGGAGGACTTTGACCCCATTGAGCAGTTGCAGCAGAATGTCTATTTGACTACCTTTTATTCGGGCAATGTTAATCAGGACAAGTTGCAGGAGATGTTTAACTACTTAGCTCGTTACCAGGTGCCAGTTGGGTCGGAGAAGATTTTTAGTTTGGATACCATACAGGAGGCTCACCGCTATTTAGAGGGGGCGGAGGCTTTTGGCAAGGTGATTGTGCTCAATAGGGAGGAAGATGATGACAGAATTGAGACAGCGGAGTAAGAACTTGGCCCGTATCTTTGACCAGCAGGTCGGGCTCTACGAGGGTTATGCAAGGCGACAGGGGCTAAACGGCAAGTGCCTATCGATCCTTATGTGGCTTTATTATTATCCCGGAGGTGTGACACAGAATTTGGTCAGTAAGAAGACTTACTCTAGTAAGCAGGTGGTCAATGCCACCATTAAGAAATTTCTTGATAAGGGCTATGTCTTTTTTGAGGAAAATCCAGCAGATAAACGGCATAAGAAGGTCAAGCTGACTGAGGAAGGCCGTGTCTATGCCAGTCGGATTTTGGACCCCTTGGAAGAGGCGGAAAAAGCAGCCTTGTCCCAGTTCAGCTTGGAAGAACAGGAGCAGTTACTGGACCTCTTTGGTCGCTATGGACAGGCCTTGACAGAAATCATAGGAGGAGAAACGAATGATTGAGTACCAAAATGTGTCCTTGACCTGTCAGGTCAACGGGCCAATCTTGAAGAATTTGAGCTTTGACATTCAAGAGGGAGAATTCTTTGTCCTGATTGGACCAAGCGGGAGCGGAAAAACAACGACGCTGAAGTTGATCAACCGTCTGATTGAGCAGACAGACGGAGATATTCGGATTCAGGGCAAGCGGCTGAAAGACTTTGACCTACGTGAGCTACGCTTGGAAACCGGCTACGTCCTGCAACAGATTGCTTTATTTCCAAACATGACCGTGGCTGAAAATATCGCCCTTATTCCTGAGATGAGGGGCTTGAACAAGGAAGAAATCTTGAAAAAATCCAGACAACTCTTGACTAAGGTAGGTCTGGAGCCGGACAGCTATTTGAACCGTTTGCCCAAGGACTTGTCTGGTGGAGAAAAACAGCGGATTGGGATTCTGCGAGCGATCATTGCCAATCCCAAGGTCTTGCTGATGGATGAGCCTTTCTCAGCCCTAGACCCTATTAGTAAAGGGCAGTTGCAGGACTTAATCAAAGACTTGCATGAAGAGTTCAAGATGACAACGGTTTTCGTCACGCATGATATGGACGAGGCGGTTAAGTTGGCAGACCGTATCTGTTTGATGAGGGCAGGAGAAGTGGTCCAGTTGGGCACGCCTGATGAGCTCCGCAACCAGCCTGCTAATGACTTTGTTGTTGAATTTATGAAAAATCGGGGAGGTGCCTAATGAATCAGTTGCTAACAACCTTTCTGGAACGCAAGTCAGACTGGCTGACAGCTCTATTTGAGCACCTGCGGATTTCCCTTTTGGCCTTGATTATTGCTATTGCCATTGCGGTGCCACTGGGCTTGGTCTTGTCCAACAAGAAAAAGCTGACCGAGTGGAGTTTGCAAGTGACAGGGGTATTTCAAACCATTCCATCCCTGGCACTGCTGGGGCTCTTCATTCCTTTTATGGGTATCGGAACGCTGCCTGCAGTGGTGGCTCTGGTTATTTATGCCATTTTCCCCATTTTGCAGGGGACGTTGACGGGACTTTCGGAAATCGATCCCTCGCTAGAGGAGGCTGCGACAGCCTTTGGAATGACCAAGCTAGAAAAACTGCGTAAGTTTCAGTTGGCTCTGGCCATGCCCATTCTCATGTCTGGTATTCGGACGGCATCCATTATGATTATTGGAACGGCAACGCTTGCTGCCTTGGTCGGTGCGGGCGGTTTGGGCTCTTTTATCCTCTTGGGAATCGACCGCAATGATTCGGCTCTGATTTTGATTGGGGCGGTGTCGTCGGCAGTCTTGGCTGTCCTCTTTGGCTCGGTCATCAAGTTCTTGCAGGACAAGAAGCCTCGCACCATTCTGGCGGCACTCTTGGTCACACTTTTGGCAGTGGGAGCTAGTTATGTTCCGCTCAATCAGTCGTCATCGAAAAAGCTAGTCATCGCTGGTAAACTAGGGGCAGAGCCTGAAATCCTTATCAATATGTATAAACTTCTGATTGAAGACCAGACCGATATCGAGGTGGAGCTGGAGCCAAACTTTGGCAAAACCAGCTTCCTCTACGAAGCCCTTAAGTCTGGCTCGATTGATATCTATCCTGAGTACACTGGTACCATTACGACGACACTATTGACCAACCCACCGTCTGACCTGTCCAACAATCCTGAGGAGGTTTATACCTACGCAAAAGAAGCGATTTTGGAGCAGGATGGCTTGGTTTATTTGGCTCCGACGGAATTTCAAAATACCTTTGCCTTAGCTGTGACAGAAGACTATGCTCAGAAAAACGGTCTTGAGAAGATTTCGGATTTGGCAAAAGTACAGCAGACAGCTGTCGCAGGCTTCTCTTTGGAGTTTAATGACCGTGAAGACGGGAATGTCGGTCTGACCAATCTTTACGGGCTCAATCTTAATGTCAAAACCATGGAGCCTGCCCTTCGCTACGAAGCCATTAAAAATGGAGATGTGCAGCTAGTTGATGCCTACTCAACGGATAGCAAGATTGTTTCTTACAAGCTGAAAATCCTGGAAGACGACAAAGAGCTCTTCCCACCCTATCAGGCCGCTCCGCTATTGACCAAAGAAACCTTAGACAAATATCCCGAGTTGGAGCAAGTCCTAGGGGTCTTGGCAGGCAACATCTCGACCGAGGAAATGACCCAGATGAACTATGCGGTCGATGTGGAAGGCAAGTCGGCAGAGCAAGTGGCGAGGGAATACCTCGAGAAAGAAAATCTACTAAAATAGGAGAATATTATGTCAAATCAATTGGAAAACGCTAAAAATCTTTACCTCCGTGGCATTCGCGACGGGGAAATCAAGGAAGTCCATGAGCACTACATGGGTGCTACTTACACCCAGCATAGTACGGGTGTACCTGATGAGAAAGAGGGCTTTGCGGCTTTCTTTGAGGACTTTTTCAAACGCAATCCCAAGCGGGAAATCAATATCGTCCGTGCCATTGAAGACGGAAATTTTGTCTTTGTCCATGTCCACCAGAAACTCAATGACGGTGAGGCTGAGTGGGTGACGGCGGACATCTTCCGTTCGGATGAAAATGGTCGTATCGTCGAGCATTGGGATGTCATCGATGCCTATCCAAAAACCATTGGCCAAACAGACCCGATTTACGCAGACTTTGAGTTGACAGACCTAGACAAGACCGGGGACAACAAGAAAATTGTCCGTCGTTTCTTGGTCGATGTCCTTCAAAATGGGGAAATCGACAAGTTTGACGACTATGTGGCAGCTGATCTGATTCAGCACAACCAAGAAATCGCTCAAGGCGGTGCAGCCTATAAGGACTATCTGGTAGAGAGTCAAGTCAACTACGACTTTGTCTTTAAGGTGATGGGACAGGGCAACTATGTGGTGGCTTATTCGAAAGTCTGGATTGCAGGTCAGGACTACGCCCACTTTGACATCTACCGCCTCAAAGACGGAAAGATTGTCGAGCACTGGGACAACAAGGAAGTCATGCCAGAGAAAAAAGACTTGACAAATCTTGGGAAGTTTTAAGGGAAAAAAGCAGAGCAGGCAGTCTTGTTTGAGAAAGTCTGCTTTTTCAATTTTAAAAATATTCCATTTATGATATATCGCATATTTATACAATTATTGTGAGAATGTGGTACAATAGTGACAGAATAAATTGAAGTAGGAAGACTGATGAAATTACCGCGTTTCGGCGTTGAGGAGTGGCTAAATGTCCACGAAACCAGCGCCATCTATGACATTGCAGGAGTGTCCATTTCTGCTCTAACTTTGGAAGAGTTATTTGACTTGTCAGGTACTAATCCAGAAGATTTTTATAAAAAATTGCAGAGCACTAGGCTCAATTATGGCTGGATAGAAGGTTCGCCAGCATTTAAAAAATCAGTTAGTCAACTCTATACAGGCGTCAAGCCAGAACAAATTCTCCAGACCAACGGGGCAACAGGGGCAAACTTGTTAGTTCTTTATAGTTTGATTGAGCCAGGGGACCATGTCATTTCTCTCTACCCAACCTACCAACAACTCTACGATATTCCAAAGTCTTTGGGAGCAGAAGTGGATTTGTGGCAGATTGAGGAAGAGCATGGCTGGTTGCCAGACTTGGAAAAACTGCGTCAGCTCATTCGTCCTAACACTAAGATTATTTGCATCAACAATGCCAATAATCCAACTGGCGCTGTCATGGATAGGGCCTATTTGGAAGAATTGGCGGAAATTGCTGATGAAGTTGGGGCTTACATTCTATCGGATGAAGTCTATCGTTCCTTTTCTGAGCTGGATGTGCCATCTATTATAGAAGTCTATGATAAAGGAATTGCTGTAAATAGCTTATCCAAGACCTATTCTCTGCCAGGTATTCGCGTGGGTTGGGTGGCTGCCAATCATCAAGTAACCGATATTCTGAGAGATTATCGGGATTACACTATGATTTGTGCAGGTGTCTTTGATGACATGGTGGCCCAACTCGCTCTGGCATCTCGCAAAGAGATTTTGAAAAGAAATCGGCGCATTTTAGAAGAAAATTTAGCTATTTTGGACCAATGGATTGAGGAAGAACCCCTCGTTTCCTATATTCGACCAGCGGTTGTTTCTACCAGCTTTGTAAAAATTGCAGTGGATATGCCTATGGAAGAATTTTGCTTGCAACTTCTGCAGGAATACGGTGTTCTTCTAGTTCCTGGCAATCGGTTTGATCGTGATGGCTATGTCCGTCTGGGCTATGCCTGTGAACAAGAAACTCTAATCAAAGGATTAGAAAAATTATCCCAGTTTTTAAGAAGATTTGATAAAGAAAACTAGCTCAGGTGGTTGAGCTAGTTTTCTTTATTTTCAGTTGTATTTCTTTGGAAGAGTTTCCGCCAATCTGGTAGAGAGATTTCAGGGCTTGGAATATTGTCCTTCCAAATTTGGTAGCGTGTATCGAAGAGCAGTCGAATGAGTTTGTCCATTATTTCTGCCTCTTGGGGAGTGAATTCTTTCCTTAATCGGTCCATTTCCTGTAATTTTTGGAGCGGATTGACAGTTATGTCGCTAAAACGCTCAATACCTGCTTTGATGAAGATGCCGAAAAACAAATCGAAGAAGTCTCGTAATTCATCGTCTGTTAGACTAGCCGTCCAAGTTTTTAGGGTTTGGTCCGTTTGGAGGCTGTCATTGGTCAGGGTGGGAGCTGACTTGAAATCATTTCCTTCAATATCCCACGAAAAGCTGATGTGTTGGAGCAGTCCGACTGTGTTGCTCTGAACAATCTGAGCATTTTCTGGTGTTTCTAACATCATACCGACGATTGAATTCTGGGGAATGACAGGGAAAATCCGTTGGTGAATAGCTTGGTAACTAGGTGCTTCCAGGTGTTTTTTGTGTAAGCCAGGTGAATCAAAGGGATAGATAGCTAGGATTCTATCCTGTTGGTCTGTAGCTTGCTGGCATGCTGCATAGAGGGCTAAATTTCCGCCTTTCGAATGACCGGCCAGATAAAAATGCCCCCCCTGCTGCATCATAAGTTTTTCTAAGTAGCTACTTGCTGCACGTTGGGCAGGAATTTCATCCATATAGGTCATGTGGAAATCTTCCTTCCAACCGATAATAGTATCATCTGTCCCTCTGAAGCAAGTCACAATTGTTTTTCGGTCAATGCGATAGCTGATTGCTGAAAACTGCTTTTCCTGTTCCAACTGATAATCGTCAACGAAGCCAAATGCCTTGATAGATTTGAAGCGTTTGGATTTGGCTAGAAGTCCTAGTAAGGCTAGGCGGTTTTTGGTCACCATAGAAAAGGGAGGGAAATTATTTTTGTAGGTCTCTTCAAAGGCCGCTGCCAACCGATCAAGTCGTACACCATTTTCTGTAAAAGAGTAGGGGACCAGATTATCAAAAGGGAGGTAGGAAAGTTCGGTCAGAGCCAGAATATCTAGCTTATTGATAGGTTTATCATAAAAATTATCGTATTGAGTTTCTTCAATATAGGTTAATAAATTCGGCATAGTAGTCCTTTCCTTTTTTATCTAGTATAACGAAATATGCTTGGTCTGACAAATCTTAGTTTGAGATTGTTTGTTAGAAAAATCGGACCATTTTGTGATTTATAGGCTATAATATATAGTATATATGAAAAAGGGAGAGAGCGATGCAAAAGATTTTAGTTATCGAGGACGATAAAACGATTAGCCAACTAGTTGCTAAAAACTTGATAAACTGGGGTTACCAGGTGCAAGAGGTCCAAGATTTTCAGATGGTTTTGGAACAGATGGAAGAGTTTCAGCCCCATTTGATTTTGCTGGATATTGGTCTGCCGTTTTTCAATGGCTATTACTGGTGTCAGGAAATTCGCAAGACATCCCGTGTGCCTATTATGTTTCTGTCTTCACATGACCAGCCCATGGACATTGTCATGGCAATCAATATGGGGGCGGATGACTATGTGACCAAGCCCTTTGAAATGACGGTTCTCCTGGCCAAAATACAGGGGCTTCTCAGAAGAACCTATGACTTTGTCGGAGAACAAAGTTTACTCTGGTTTGAAGAAGTTTTCTTGGACTTGAAGACCATGCAGGTGTCCTATGGACAGGATGTGGAAGAATTGACCCGAAATGAATTTCAGATTTTACGCGTTTTATTTGAACATGGCAAAGAAGTGGTCAGCCGCGAGGAGTTGATGAGAGAACTCTGGAATAGTGATATTTTTGTGGATGACAATACTTTGTCGGTTAACATCGCTCGCCTGCGTAAAAAGTTGGCAGAGTTGGGCTTGCCTAACTTGATTATGACCAAGAAAGGAGTAGGCTACGGCCTGGTGTGGACACATGAATAAGGATGATTTTGGCTCATTAGTACCAGGATTTTTGACCTCATGGCTCGGTCGTCGCTTGATTTTTCTGATAGCCTACGCCGTTTTTGCTGTGGCTATTCTGGCTTATAGTAGCCTCTTTGACATCCAAAGAAACTTGGTTTACTACGCCCTCACCCTGCTCACTATCTGCTGGCTCCTCGCCCTCCTCTGGGATTTTTTCAGGGAATTTTCCCGCTTTGGAAAAATCTGGCGTGGTCAGAAAGTGACTACTGGGACAGCCAGTGAGCGTTTGTTGCAGGAAAAAGTGGAGCGACTAGAAGTCCAGAACAAGCTCTTGATTGAAAAACAGCGTCAGGAACAGACAGAATTAGACGACTACTACACCCTCTGGGCCCACCAGATGAAAACGCCGATTGCAGCCAGTCAGCTCTTGGTCAAGGAAGTAGATAGTAGTTCAGTTCGTCACCAACTGGAATCAGAACTCTTTAAAATCGAACAATACACAGGCTTGGTCTTGAACTATCTGCGTTTACAGTCCTTTCATGATGATTTGGTTATCGAATCTGTTAATTTGGAAGAGCTGGTCAGAAGTCTGGTCAAGAAATATTCCCTCTTTTTCATTCAGGCTAATACTAGCTTGGACTTGGGTCAGTTGGATAGGACAGTAAAGACCGACAAACGCTGGCTGGGTCTCTTGATTGAGCAAATTTTATCCAATGCCCTCAAGTATTGTCAGGGGGGAAGCGTTTCGATTGTTTTGGATGGGGATGAGTTGGTCATTCGTGATACGGGAATTGGGATTGCTGAAAGCGACTTGGAACGGGTCTTTGAGCGTGGTTTCTCAGGTTTCAATGGCCGCAGAACCCAGCAATCTTCGGGTCTGGGGCTCTATCTCTCACGGAAAATTGCTGCGGAGCTGGGCTATTCCCTAAAGCTAAAATCAAAAGTGGGTCGGGGAACAGAGGTGCGAATCGGTATCAAAGAAGTGGAGTTGATTTTTGATTAATCTTACAAAACTGTCACGTAAATGAAAGCTAAGACTATGGTAGTTTATCTTGGGACCGTGTAGAATGAAGGTAGAAAAAGAAAAGGAGTTAAGTTATGTCAGTTTTAGATGTTCAACACGTTCAAAAGATATACAGTTCTCTCTTTAAGGCGGGACAGGTTGAGGCCTTGAAGGATATTCATTTTACAGTTGAAAAGGGTGAATATGTCGCCATTATGGGTGAGTCTGGTTCTGGAAAATCCACCTTGCTCAATATTTTGGCGACCCTTGATAAGCCAACGCAGGGCAAGGTCTTACTTAACGGAGTGGATACCCAGTCTATCAAGAGCAAGGAAGCGGCAGCCTTTCGTCGGGAGAAATTGGGCTTTGTCTTCCAGGATTTTAATCTCTTGGACACCCTCTCTGTCAAGGATAATGTGCTTTTGCCTCTGGTTTTGTCTCGCTATCCGATTGATGAGATGAACAAGCGACTCATTCATACGCTTAATAGCCTGGGAATTGCGACCTTGCAAGACAAGATGCCCTACGAGATTTCGGGTGGTCAGCAGCAACGGGTTGCGGTGGCGCGTGCGATTATCACACGACCTGAAATTCTTTTGGCAGATGAGCCGACTGGAGCCCTCGACTCCAAATCAACGGCAACTCTTCTCGATATTTTTGAAAAAATCAACCAAGAAGGGCAAACCATTCTGATGGTAACCCACTCGACAGTAGCAGCTAGTCGTGCCAAACGGGTTCTCTTCATCAAGGATGGCATCCTCTACAATCAAATCTACCGAGGTGAGAGAACCAGTCAGGAAATGTATCAGTTGATTTCAGATACCTTGACACTTATGGCGAATCGAGGTGAGTAGTATGTTTGGACTAACCGTTCGATTGGCTCTGACCAATCTCAAAAAGAACCGCAGACTCTATTTTCCCTATGCCCTGATGACTATTTTGTCTACAGCCATTGCCTATATATTTGCATCGCTTGCCTTTCATCCTGATTTAGGTCAGGTCAAGGGAGCCGATGGGGTAACCATGGTATTGGGCTTCGGTATGATTGTGGTCATGTTGGCGGTTGCCATCATGGTTTTCTATGCCAATAGTTTTGTCATGAAGCAGCGGTCAAAAGAGTTTGGTGTCTATAGCATTCTTGGTCTGGAGAAAAAACATCTCTTCTTGATGACTTTTCTAGAAAATCTGATCTTTTCAGTCGGTACCATTCTAGCTGGCTTGCTCTTGGGACTGGCTCTAGATAAACTCTTCTATGCGCTCTTGCTGAAAGCCATGCAGATGCCTGTGGTCCTAGCTTCAACCTTCCAGTTGAAAAGTCTAGTCACTGTACTTATCTATCTCTTTGGGATTTTTGCTTTGGTCAGCCTCTTTAATATTGGAAAACTGGGCTTGACTGACTCTCTCAAACTGGTTCAAGGTAAGAAGCGTGGGGATAAGAAATCAGGCTTCCTCTGGCTACAGACCCTCTTAGCTCTTATCTTATTGGGCACAGGCTATGCTATTGCCCAACTAGTGACCAGTCCGCTGACAGCTATTCCAAGTTTCTTTGGAGCGACTCTTCTGGTTATCTTTGGGACTTATTTGCTTTTCCACGCAGGTGTTATCAGTCTATTAAACTGGCTAAAACAGCGTCAGACCTATTATTACAAGCCTGAGAATTTTATTTCAGTATCCAACTTGATTTTCCGTATGCGGAAAAATGCTCTAGGTCTTGCAACCATTACCATCCTCTCTAGTATGTTCTTGGTGACCATGGTTGGAGGGCTCAATATTTACATCGGTGGCAAGGATTATATTGCCAATCAAAATCCAAATGACTTTTCGATTGATGTTGGAATGCAGCCAACCACTTCAAAAGATCAAACGGAGGAGTGGGCGGAAGCTATCTTAGAAGAGACAGATATTCCTGTTGAAAGTAAGGTAGTCTATCCTTATCAGCAAGCCTATTTTTCTGAGGTGACAAACCAGCAAGTAAGATTTTTGACGGAAAAAGAGTCATGGATGGATTTTTCTAATCAAGTAGGTGTAGGCTATATTTTGGATAAAGCTACATATGAAAAAATGACTAGTCAAAAACTGGAGTTGGCAGCTGACCAAGTGGCCATTTATAGTAAGGGAGTCCAGTATCAAGCTGGTCAAACCCTCACCTTTGATGAAAAGGAGATGGAAGTTGCCCAAGTCTTGCCCCAAAATGTGACCCTAGGTCATCTGCCAGACCATGTGACTTTTAATTTTAGTAAGTATTTAGTTATTGTTGTTCAAGACTTGACAATATTTGAAAATCAAGCCGAAAATCGCTATTATATGGGCTTTGAAAGCAGTCTACCAGAAGAAGAGCAGGTAGATAGCCAGGAGATCTTCTTATCCAGTACTTTTGAAAGCGAACTGTGGAGCTCTAATATTCTTCCAGATGGGACCAACTCGATTAGTCTCGCCTACCGAGCTTATGCCATGCGTAGTTTCTTCAGTTTTGCAGGTTCACTTTTCTTCATCGGCCTCTTGCTTTCACTCATCTTTTTGATGGCGGTGGTGCTGGTGATTTACTTCAAACAGATTTCAGAAGGCTATGAAGACAGAGATCGCTTCGTCATTATGACTAAGGTTGGTCTGGATGAGGATCAGACCAGACAGTCCATTCGCAAGCAATTGCTGACCGTCTTTTTCCTACCTATCTTACTTGCCTTTGTCCATCTTGCCTTTGCCTACAAGATGCTCTCGTCTATCTTGTTGTCTATCGGCGTGGTCAATGCTGGGCTGATGCTACAAGTAACAGCAGGCATCTGTGGTGGCTATCTCCTCCTCTATCTAGTGGTCTATGCCATCACAACACGGTCTTACAAACAGATTATTTCCTAAACTTGGGGCAACCCAAGTTTTAATTTTTTTTTTTTTTGAAAATCTTCACTATTTTGTTTTATATACTAGCCACCTTGTGTTATACTATAGATACAAAGCTAATAGGTAAAACAAACTAGTGATAGAGGACAAAGAAAATCACTTTTATTTTTATCAGACTAGTTGGTATTACAAACTAGATAGGGAGGCAGTATGAAACTGGATAAGAAAAGTCGGGAAAGTTGGAAACTAGAAGGTATCACGCTTGTGACGGCCATTATAACAGGCTGGGCTTTGGATTCTATTTTGATCTTAGGTATCCTGTTAGTATCAGGCCTATTGTTTGGATTTTTTACAGATGATGAGGAGGGCTTATGAAAGAAACCCAGATGCTCAAGGGGGTCCTGGACGGCTGTGTTTTGCAGGTCATTGCCCGACAGGAAATCTATGGTTATGAGTTGGTCCAAGAGCTGAGGAAGCTGGGCTTTGAAAACATGGTCGGAGGGACAGTCTATCCTCTCCTTCAGAAGTTAGAGAAAAATAGCCTGATTTTTAGTCAGAACAAGCCCTCGCCAGACGGGCCAGACAGGAAGTATTTTTATCTTACAGACCAGGGCAAGGCTTATCTAGAAGATTTTTGGAGCCAGTGGACGGAATTGGTCCAAAAGGTTCAGCGATTGAAAGGAGAATAAGATGAGCAAACAAATGGAATACCGCAAGCAGATTGAAGTGATTGAAAGCCAGCTGACTAAGGAAAACAAGGAATACATGGGCCGTATCAATGGTTATATGATGATTGCCTCTGTCTTTCACAGGCAGGAAGAAGCAGTGACTGCCCAGCTTTTATCCATTTACCAAGATGTTCTGGAAGCTCAAAAAGACGGGCTTTCGGCGGAGGATTTTCTGGGCAAAGACAGCAAACAGATGGCGGACGACCTACTCAGCTACCTTCCTCCGATTGGTTTCATGGAAGTCGTAAACCTGAGTGGCCTCATGCTCATCATTTACCTTGGTAGCCAATGGTTGATGGATTTTGCAGGGACAGGCACCATTTCGCTCAACTGGCTGAGCTTAATGTGTGACACGGCTCTCAGTTTCCTCCTGCCAGCAGGAATTTTCCTCCTCATTCGCGGTCTGATTTACCAGACCAGCAAAATCAAGGTTTGGGCAAGTTTTCTCTGCATTCCCCTTCTTTTTCTCCTGATTTGCGGACTTCGTCTTTGGGCAATGCCCAAGGAACCTGACCTAGTCTTGACTGGCTGGGGGCTTGCAGTGCCACTTACCGTTCTCGGTTTAGCTCTGCTATTTTTCCAAAAGGAAAAGTTGGTTCGCTATGTCTTTATGCCTAGTTATCTGTTCATGATTGTTGGCGGTGTGGTAAATATGGTCATGGCTGTTCCCGTTTGGTTCAATCTGTTTTTGGTGATTCTTCCAGCCATGGCCTTTTGGATTGGAAGTGCGGTTTTGTTGGTGAGGAAGGAGAAGTAAGATGAACAAGCAACAGGAACATTTGAACACTATTAGCAGCTTACAGGGGAAGTTGACCAAGGAAAACAAGGCTTATATGCGCAAGCTCCATGCTTACTTGATACTGGCGTCAGCCTTTCATGAGCAGGAGGAAAGAGCGACGGAACTCTTGCTTTCTATCTACCAAGATGTCTTGGATGCCCAAGCAGACGGTCAGTCGGCAGAGGATTTTTTAGGCAAAGATAGTAAGCAGATGGCGGATGAACTCTTGTCTGACCTGCCGCCTATTCGCTGGTACTATGGTCTGCGGTTAACAGGATTGATTTCCTTGGTCTATATTAGTTGGTTTTTCTTAGGTTTGTTTGGAGTGACTGGTGAAATGGTTCTTGAATGGCGAGGCTTGCTGTGCGATTTGCTTCTGGCGCTCATTCTACCCAGCTCTGCATTTTTCATACTAAAGAATCTAGTCTATGAACGGTCAAAAATCAAGTCCTATCTGCTGATGGGGACGTGGGGGCTTAGCTTTGTAGGGCTGATTGTCTTGCGTTTTTGGATTAGTCGTCAGTTTTATGAAGGAGTTCCCCTGCCCTTGTGGGCCAGTCTCTTGATAATCTTAGGAATCGCAGCTGGTCTCTTCTACTATCGTAGTAAGTCAGCAATTGTAGATACCTTGATTCCAGCCTATGTGCTAACGGTGCTCAGCGGCTTTAGTCAGCTGCTGGCCAGTCAGTTTGGCTACGGACCGCAGGACTGGACAGGTTGGTTGCCTCTGCTCTTTATGGTTCTTGCCTTTTTCTCAACGCTTGCAGGCACATTTTTCCTATTGAAAAAGGAGAATATGGGGTAGAAACAGGATCAGACTATGCTTTAGAGTAGTCTGATTTTTTGGTATAATGATTGAAAGATAGAAGAATAAAGGAGTTTCAAATGACATTTGAAGAAATTTTACCCGGCCTCAAGGCCAAGAAAAAGTACGTTCGCACAGGCTGGGGCGGAGCGGAGAACTACGTCCAGCTCTTTGACACCATTGAGGTTCACGGGCAAAGGCTGGAGGCGACGCCCTATTTCCTCATCAACGTGACCGGCGAGGGCGAGGGCTTCTCCATGTGGAGCCCGACCCCCTGCGATGTCCTTGCGACCGACTGGGTGGAAGTCCATGACTAAGACAGCCCTCATCACCGGCGTTTCCAGCGGCATTGGTCTAGCACAGGCGGGGATTTTTTTGGAAAATGACTGGCGTGTATACGGGATTGATCTGGCTAGCAAGCCTGATTTGGCAGGCGATTTCCACTTTCTACAGCTGGACCTGACAGGCGATTTATCGCCCGTCTTTTCATGGTGCCAGACAGTCGATGTCCTCTGTAACACCGCAGGCATACTAGACGATTACCGTCCCCACCTCGATATTGAGGAGGATGAATTAGCTCGCATCTTTACGGTCAATTTTTTTGCGGTGACTAGACTGACCCGTCCCTATCTGCAGCAAATGGTGGATAGACAGTCAGGCATCATTATCAATATGTGCTCCATTGCCTCCAGTCTAGCAGGTGGAGGAGGCTCAGCCTATACCGCCTCCAAGCATGCTTTGGCAGGTTTTACCAAGCAGCTGGCACTGGACTATGCCAAGGACAAGGTCCAGGTCTTCGGCATTGCTCCTGGTGCCGTTCAGACAGGAATGACCCAGAAGGACTTTGAGACTGGTGGCCTAGCGGACTGGGTGGCAGACCAGACCCCTATCGGACGCTGGACCCAGCCCAGCGAAATAGCAGAGCTGACCTTCATGCTGGCTACTGGTAAACTCGCTTCCATGCAAGGCCAGATTATCACCATTGACGGTGGCTGGAGTTTGAAGTAGAAAGGAATATTATGATTCTTGAAACCAATCGTCTCTTGCTCCGCCCTTGGAGTGAAACAGACGCAGCTGACTTATTTTCACAGGCCAGTCATCCAGAAGTTGGTCCTGCAGCGGGTTGGCCTGTTCATCAGAGCGTGGAAGAAAGTCGAGAAATTATCAGGACAGTCCTTAGCCAACCAGAAACCTACGCCCTTGTTCTCAAAGAAACAGGACAGGTGATTGGCAGTATCGGGCTCATGCTTGGTAAACAAGGTGGTCTTGATTTGCCTGACTCAGAAGCAGAGCTAGGCTACTGGCTTGGACAGGGATTTTGGGGACAGTGTCTGGTGCCAGAAGCTTGTCAAGCTATACTGAACTACGGCTTTAACCAGTTGGATTTAGAAAAAATCTGGTGTCGTTCTTTTGCAGGCAATACCAAGTCTCTTCGTGTCCAAGAAAAGCTGGGTTTTGTTTACCAATACCTATTGGAAGATGTCTATTTCTCACTCATTGATGAGATCCGTACCGAACGCGTGAGCCTGCTGACAAGAGAGGGATGGCAGGCTAGAAAGGAAAACCTATGACCCCAACAGAATTATGGCAAGAATTTCTTACCATCAATCCCCAAGCAGGTCCTGAGCCTGAGGCTTGGGCCTTTGGGGCGGAAGCTGATCGACTGGCTGATTTGGTGGCTAGAGGCATCAAATCCTCGACCAGCTCTGCCCATGCCCTCTACGCAGTAGAGGGAGAAGAAATCCCCAAAGCTGGTGGCTACGATATCATTCTGGACGGACAAGGTCAAGCTGTTTGCATTATCCAGACCACCAAGGTCTATGTGATGCCCTTTTCCCAAGTGACGGAAGAACATGCCTATAAGGAGGGCGAGTTCCGTCAGGGAGGTGACTTGTCTGACATAAAAGCGAAAAGTCTGGTCCACTGGCGGCAGGTCCATGAAGAACTCTTCACTATTTGGCTGGCAGAAGCAGGCCTGTCCTTCTCAGAAGATATGCTGGTTGTCTGTGAAGAATTTGAATTAGTTTACCCTAAAATGTAAGTTTTCCCTTGTTCGCCTCTGTTTTTTTGATATAATAATATAAAATAACAAAAACAAGGAGGATCCTATGGATAAACAGCGTATCATTGATTTGTTGAACCAACTTTCTCCCATTCTTGCTGGAAAAGAGGAAACAGTCGGTAAAGAACTGACGGAGAAATTGCAGTCAGCCTTGCTTGTGACCAAGGAAGATGTGGCCAGTAAGGACGGTGTGGCTTTGGCAACCAGTTTATCAGGCTTTGTTCAGACCATTTCCAATGCTAGCTTGCCTGGCGCCAATCTACGTTTTACAGACCAAGAAGGTCCTGTCTGGGAAGAACTAAAAGCCTTGACGGAAAAAGCAGGAGAGGACGGCCTGCGAGGTCTTCACTTAACGATCTAAGGAGCTCAGGCTCCTTTTTCTATCTTAGATTATAGCATCCTTCTTGAACCTGGCATCAAAACAGTCCAGTGGGTTTAGGCTATTCAGTGAACTGTTTCAGCCTAAACCTAGAAAGGTAAAAGCGAGGAAAAGGTTGGGAAGTTGGCGGTAGTCGGTTCACATCATTCAGGAACTATAGTTAGCCCAGATTAGATGTTTGGAAGTGAGAGGGTTGCTTTGCATTTTGTCAAGTTCTATTTCACTTCTTCTGCTATTTTCCAAAAAAACTAAAATTTGCTATAATAGGAGTATATCATTGAAAAGAGAGAAAACTATGAGCAATAACTATGCAATTATCCTAGCGGCGGGTAAGGGAACTCGCATGAAGTCTGACTTGCCAAAGGTCTTACACAAAGTGGCAGGGATTTCCATGTTGGAACATGTGAAACGTGCGGTTGATGCTATGGAACCTGCTAAAACAGTAACGATTGTCGGTCACAAGGCAGAATTGGTCCAAGCAGTTCTCGAAGGTCAGTCAGAGTTTGCCCTTCAATCTGAACAGCTGGGGACTGGCCACGCCGTTATGATGGCTGAACCAGCTCTTGCAGGTTTGGAAGGTCAGACCCTTGTTATCGCAGGGGATACACCGCTGATTACAGGAGAAAGCTTGAAGAACCTTATTAACTTCCATGTCAGCCACAAGAATGTTGCGACTATCTTGACAGCTCAGGCTGATAACCCATTCGGATATGGTCGGATTATTCGCAATGCTGATGGGGAAGTGCAAAAAATTGTTGAGCAAAAAGATGCCAACGATTTTGAAAAACAAGTGAAAGAAATCAATACAGGAACCTACTTGTTTGATAATAAACGTCTTTTTGAAGCGCTTAAAGATATTAATACGGACAATGCCCAAGGTGAGTACTATCTGACAGATGTTATTTCCATTTTCCGTCAGGCAGGTGAGAAGGTTGGAGCCTATGTCCTCAAAGACTTTGATGAAAGCCTGGGTGTTAACGACCGTGTCGCTCTTGCGACTGCAGAAGCTGTTATGCGCAAACGAATCAATGAAAAACATATGGTCAATGGTGTGACATTTATCAACCCGGATGCAACCTATATTGATATTGATGTTGAGATTGGTGCAGAAGCTGTTATCGAAGCTAATGTTGTCTTGAAAGGGCAAACGGTGATTGGTGAACGTACTGTTTTAACCAATGGTACTCGTGTACGCGATGCGAAAATTGCAGCAGATGTCGTCATCAGCAACTCAGACATTGAAGAATCTGTTATTGAAGAAGGTGTGACGGTGGGACCATACGCCCATATTCGTCCAGGCAGTCTCTTGAAAAAAGATGTTCACGTTGGAAATTTTGTGGAAATCAAGGCCTCTACACTTGGTCAAGGAACGAAGTCTGGTCATTTGACCTATCTAGGAAATGCAACGATTGGCAATAATGTTAACGTTGGTGCTGGTACCATCACTGTCAACTACGACGGTAAAAATAAATTTAAAACAACCGTTGGAGATAATGCCTTTGTTGGCTCTAACTCAACCATTATCGCACCAGTAACTATTGGGGACAACGCCTTGTTGGCTGCAGGTTCTGTCATTACAAAAGACATTCCAGAGGATGCCATCGGTATTGGTCGTGGTCGTCAAGAAAACAAAGAAGGTTATGCGACTCGTTTTCCGTTCCATCCAAGTCAAAAATAGGTAATCGTATGAATTTTGAAGAAAAAACCATTGAGCGGACAGAAATTTTTAAAGGGCACATTTTTGATGTAGTAGTAGATGATGTTGCCTTGCCAAATGGTGGAACTGGTAAGCGCGAACTCATTTTCCACAAGGGAGCAGTTTGCGTTTTAGCCGTTACCCCAGAAGGTAAAATGATTTTGGTCAAACAATACCGCAAGGCCATTGAACGTACTATTTATGAAATTCCGGCGGGGAAATTGGAGCTAGGCGAAGAAGATACGCTTGAAGATGCTGCTTTGCGTGAATTAGAAGAAGAAACAGGCTATACTAGTGACAAACTGACCTTGTTGGCAGATTTCTATTCAGCCATTGGTTTCTGTAATGAACGAATTCGCCTTTATTTAGCAGATAACCTTATCAAGGTTGAAAATCCTCGTCCAATGGATGAAGATGAGGTGATCGAATTACATGAGGTAACCTTGGAAGAGGCTTTGAACTTGGTGGCTACTGGCGATATTTGTGATGCAAAGACCATCATGGCTATCCAATATTTACAACTCATGAGAAAGTAGGAAACTAGCAATGGGCAAGCCCTTGTTGACGGATGAAATTTTAGAGAAAGTGAAAAAGAAACAGTATTCCGACCAATCTAGCCAGTTTGGACACTATCGTCCAAACCAGGATATATCAATGGATGATGCTCTATTCGATCCATATCTAGAAGAAGATTATCAGGGATATGAAGAGGGACAAACGATCCGAATCCCGGTCAAACCTACTGTAGTAAAAAGTCGCCGTATCGAAACCATCAAGCGAGAAGCTTTCCGCAGTAAGGTAAACAAAATCCTTTTTTGGGTCATCATCTTACTGATAATGTTTATCATTGCAGTATTATTTATTTAGGAGAAGAGATGAAATTTGGAATTATCGCAGCCATGCCTCAAGAACTAAAGATTTTAGTTGAGCATCTACAAGATGCAACTGAAATTGATGTCTTGGGTCGAACTTACTATCAGGGACGAATCGGTCAACATGAAGTTGTTCTTGTTCAGTCAGGTATCGGTAAGGTTATGTCAGCTATGTCCGTGGCTGTTTTGGCAGATCGTTTTTCGGTTGATGTCATTGTCAATACAGGTTCGGCAGGAGCTGTTGCCGAAGGTATTGCCATCGGTGATGTGGTTGTAGCGAATCAACTGGCTTACCACGATGTGGATGTGACGGCTTTCGGCTATGCTTACGGGCAAATGGCAGGGCAGGAATTGTATTATCCAGCCGACCAAGTCTTGTTAGAACAGCTAAGAACCGTTTTAGCAGAGCAGGAAATGATTAGCCATGTGGGTCTGATTGTGACAGGTGACAGTTTTATCGCAGGTCAGGAGAGAATTGCTACGATCAAAACTCATTTCCCAGAAGTCCTTGCCGTAGAGATGGAAGGAGCAGCTATCGCTCAAGCAGCTGTTAATACAGGTAAGCCATTCTTGGTTATCCGTGCCATGAGTGACACAGCTCAAGGAGATGCCAATATCACCTTTGATGAATTTATCATTCAAGCAGGAGAACGTTCTGCCCAGACCCTGATTGCCTTTCTGGAGAAAAATTAAGCAGATTTTGACAACAATACATTGAAATAGGATGACAGTAGCAAGAAGTTGTTACTGTTTTTCTTATGCAGTAATTTGAGCCCGATATTATAAGGTTTCAGCCATCTGTCCCCATACAATTTCTGATAAGAGTTATTGAAAAGCTCTTGAAAATACTTTACAATTTTTTTTAAGAAAAATAATTTAGGAGGTTGTTATGGTTCAGCGATTATTGCTTGCAAATGATTTGCCTGGTGTGGGTAAGGTTGCCCTAGCCACTAGCATCCCAATTGCAGCAGCCTGTCAGGTAGAAACGATTCTTTTACCAACGGTACTACTTTCTTCTCATACGGGTGGTTTTCCAGATGTTGTCGTTGAAGATATGACTGACTTGAATCGAGCCTATTTTGAACAGTGGAAGAACTTGAATTTGGAGTTGGCAGGCATCTTGTCTGGCTACTGTAGAAATCCTCAGCAACTAAGTCAATTGGCTATGTATGCTAAACAAACAGAGACACCATTGATTGTTGATCCGGTCATGGGGGATGGAGGGAAGTTGTATACAGGTTTCACATCTACCTATGTAGAAGCCATGAAAGAGTTGATCCAGTCGGCCAAGCTCATTCTCCCCAATGTAACAGAGGCAGCTTTTTTGACAGGGAGGGATTATTTGGGAGCTTGCTACGATAGGGCGGCTATTGAGGACTTACTGGAAGCTTTAGCAGTGCAGGTATCCGCAGATATTGTACTGACAGGGATTTCCTTTGATGATAGCCAAATAGGTGTAGCCTATTTTCAGCAGGAAACAGGGGAAATAACTACCTATATGTCTAAAAAATATCCAGCAAATTTCTTTGGAACAGGTGACATTCTATCTACCTTGTTGGCTGCAGCAACCATCCAACAAATCAATCTCCATCAAGCTATCCCTCTAGCTTTAGATTTTATCGATAAGAGTTTAGAGCGTACCCTCGCTTTGGATAGAGACTTGAAATTTGGGATTTCCTTTGAACCTTTTCTAGCAGAATTACAGCAGGCATTTCAAACATTAAAGGAGAAATTATGAAACAGAGTCAATTGCGTCAATTAACAGAAATTAGCCTATTTGCAGCCCTTATTTGTGTGGTTGTCTTCTTTATTCGTATTCCTTTTGGGAGTCAATTTGTCCATTTAGGCAATGCTCTGGTGGTGGTAGGAGTACTAATCTTTGGTGCCAAAAAAGGAGCTGCGGCGGCGTCACTTGGTCTAGGCATCTTTGATTTACTATCTGGTTATGCTTCAGTCGCTTGGATTACCATTTTAGAATCGCTCATCGTCTGCTTCATTTTGCATTTGTTTTACGAGAAATTCCTCAAGGAAAATGATCGCTTAACCAATATTATTTTGGTTGGAATTGTTGCGGCAATTACAAAAATTATCTTGAACCTATTGAAGTATACATTAACGGGAAGTTTTGTCGGAGGGTTAACCTTCTCAGCTTCCTTCCTCGCAGCTTTGGGTAGAATCTTAGGAACCTATGGCACTGCAATTACGACCATCATTGCTGTACCAATCCTCTATCAAGTATTCAAGGGTTTATATAATGGAAAACAAGGAAAGCAATTGTAATAAAAAATGAAAACTTGAGGAAATTCTCAAGTTTTCATTTTTTATTGGTCTGACCTAGTTAGTGTAGTCTTTAATGATCTCAATTGACTCAATCTTAACATCTGTTTTAGGTTTATCGCTAGTGTCTGTTTCGACTGAAGCGATTTTATCCACGATGTCCATCCCTTCAATGACTTGACCAAATACGGTATGCTTGCCATCTAAGTTTGGATTGCCTCCGTTTTTATAAGCGTCAATGATTTTACCAGGATAGCTAGAACTGGAGAGTTGGCTAGACATGTCTGTTGTATTTTGATTGATGAAAAACTGACTTCCATTTGTTCCCGCGCCAGCGTTTGCCATAGAAAGTGAGCCACGAATGTTATAAAGGAAAGCTGAAATCTCGTCTTTAAAACCATTCCCAGCATCGATAGTAGTATCTTTTCCGGCCCAGATAGACTCTCCACCAGTACCATTTCCAAGAGGATCGCCACCTTGAATCATGAAATCCTTAATGACACGATGGAAGATCGTTCCATTATAGTATCCTTCCTTCGCATGAGTCAGAAAGTTTTCCACAGTTAGTGGTGCTTGCTCGGGGAAGAGTTTTATAGTGATGTCGCCTTCGGTTGTTTTTATTTTAACAGCAGCCTCATTTTCACCAATTTCATTGGAAAGTTGGGGGAATGTAGCTTTGGGATTGTTAATGGCGTATGCCAAATCTTTGGCATATTGGCTAGAAGCAGTTGTATCAGCTGTCGTAGTCGAGCTTGAACTAGAGCTAGATGCTGTAGAAGATGAGCTATTAGCTGTCGAGTTGTTTGTGCAGGCAGTTAGCAAGATGCTCGAAGCTAGAGCAAGAGCTAGTATTTTTTTCATTGAAAATCCTTTCTTGTCTTGTTCAAAATTATGCTCATTCTACCATGAAATATGGATTTTTTCAATTTTTATCTAGTATAAAAAGCGTATCTAAAACAATAATATGATATACTATATTTACAGATGCGAAAGGAGAATAATGATGTTTGAGAACTTGTTTGCCCCAGATGGAATCCTAGTATGGCATACGGCCCTTTTCTACAGTTTTTCCGCGATCATATTAGCGACGGTTTGTTTCCATATTATTAAAAATTTTATGGAATGGCACCGCAACAATCGGGAGCCCAAAGAATCTTGCAAGGCTAAGCTTGTCTCTAAACGAACCCATGTTTTTGGTAACGAAGTAGCACGAACCAATTATTATGTAACGTTTGAATGGGAGGGAAAACGGCAGGAATTTCGCCTTCGTTCAGATGAATATGCCCTTTTAGCAGAGGGAGATGTAGGCACCCTGCATTTTCAGGGGACTCGTTTCCTAGGTTTTGAACGGCTCTAAGAGTCGTTTTTCTTTGGAGAATATCTCTATCTAGTGTATAATGGTTTGAACACATGTTCGTACAACGCAAAAGAGGTATTTAAGATGATTCAATCAATCGGACAAGTTATGTTATATGTGAATGATATTGAGGCTTCAGCTCAATTTTGGAAAGAGAAAATGGGATTTGAACGTGTAGAAAAACAGGTGCAAGGCCCCCAAACTTCTTACATTATTGCACCTAAATCAGACAGTGAGGTACAATTTGTACTTCATGATAAGGCGGAGGTTGCTGAGATGGAGCCAGAATTAAACTTAGGTACACCATCAATCTTAATGACATCAGTAGATGTAGCCAAAACTTACGAAGAACTTGTTGAACGTGGTGTCACAACGAATCCAGTCATGGACCTTGGTTTCATGAAGGTAATTAGCTTTGCAGACAATGATGGAAATTATTACGCAATTCGTGAGGTAAAGTAAATGTCACTCCAGAATCGTGTTGAAGAAATGTATAAAGACCACGAGGTCAAACCCTATATTTCCCCCGAGCGTGACTTGGCAGCCTGGCTTTTGGAGGCCAAGCCCGTTCCCAAACGCAATATGGTTCGGCTAGAAGAAGGTATTTTGCCAGGTGATATTATTTTGCTATGGCGGATTAGCCTGGGTTCTTTTGAAACGACAACGCCCTACTCAAAATATTTCGAGTATATGTATGGCATCAACGGTCCTGCTCACATGGAGCAGTTGATCGCAGACGGTTATGCCTATGTGGAATCAGCCTTTGATTCGCTGGACCACATCACCTCCACAGCCAAGAAGAATATCCTCAAGGCAGAAGGCGTGACCGGTCTGTCCAAGATGAAGGCGGCAGACCTCGACACTGCCCTCAAGGACAACTTGACGGAAGAAAAACTAGCTCCATACTTTACTGTCCGAGGTTATGCCCTGACGGAAAAAGGCAGAGCAGCTCTCGAGAATCACACAGAAGTACTTGCAAAACACCCAATGAAGAAGATGTACAAATAAAATAGGAAAGATTTTTAAACGGCACCCAAAAGTTAGAATCATTCTAGCTTTTTGGGTGTTTTTATGTGCTAACAAGTCAATTTTTCTTGACAGAAAACGCTATCAATGATATTCTAGTATAAATTATTGAAACGTTTCAAAAGAAAGGGGCTAAACCATGGAAGAGCAAAAATCAATCACTATGAAAGATGTAGCGCGGGTGGCTGGTGTAAGCGTTGGGACTGTATCAAGAGTTATCAATAATGAGCCAGGTATTAAGGAAAGCACGCTTGTAAAAGTCAATGCAGCCATCAAGGAATTGAATTACATCCCTGATGTCTATGCTCGTGGCATGAAGAAGAACAAGACAGAAACCATCGCCTTGATTATTCCGACAGTTTGGCATCCCTTTTTTGGAGAGTTTGCCTATCATGTTGAAGTGGAACTGAGTAAGAAAAATTACAAGTTGCTCCTTTGCAATATTTCTGGTCCAAAAAGGGAACTGGATTATCTGACTATGCTGCAACAAAATAAGGTGGACGGTATTATCGCCATCACCTATAGCCCGATTGACGACTATCTATCGTCCAATATCCCCTTTGTTAGTATCGATCGCACCTATGAGAATAAGGCTATAGCCTGTGTCAGCTCGGACAACCAAGCTGGTGCAGAACTAGCAGCGAACACCTTGATTGAAAAAGGGGGTCGCCATTTTGCCTTTATCGGTGGGCACAATAAAACAATCAATGAAACCAAGAAGCGTAGATTGTATTTTGAAAAGCGGATTTTAGAGGCAGGTTTTCCTTGTCATGTCTTGGACTTGGAAGAGCCATATGATGACTTTGTCGGTCAAGTCGAAGAGTTTCTGATTAACAATCCACAGGTTGACGCCATTTTCACCATCAATGATTTTACGGCCCTAGACACACTTGCTGTTTTGGAAAAACTGGGACGACGGGTTCCAGAAGATGTGCAGGTGATTGGCTATGATGGTATTCAGTTGGCAAGTGAACGCTCTCTAGAACTTTCCACCATTCGTCAACCGTTAGAAAGAATGGCTCAAGAAGCAGTGGCTTGTTTGATTGATATCATTGATAGAAAAGGGCAACCACAACAAATCACCTTGCCGATTTCCTATGTTGAAGGAAAAACGACAAAAAATTGAAAATAGGGGTTGACAGAAAACGGTTACAATGATAAAATAAAATCATCAATAAACAGTTGGTTTTATTTTTACAAGAAAAATGAAACGTTTCAAAAACGGAGGGTTAGACCTCTTTCTAAAATCAAAAAAATTGAAACGTTTCAAAAAGGAGTTCTTATGAAAACATCAAAACTGCAACAAGCTAGTCTATTTGATAGAATCAAGCAACAGAAACTCTTGTTACTGATGTTACTACCTGGCTTGGTCTTGACCTTCATCTTCCGTTACATTCCTATGTACGGGGTGCTGATTGCCTTTAAAGACTATAATCCCTTGAAAGGGGTGCTAGGTAGTGAGTGGATTGGATTTTCAGAATTTACCAAGTTTCTCTCTTCTCCAAACTTTGGTAATTTACTTGCCAACACCTTGAAATTGAGTGTATACGGCTTACTCTTAGGATTTCTACCACCGATTATTTTAGCCATCATGCTCAACCAACTATTGAGCGATAAGGCTAAAAAGCGGATTCAGTTGGTGCTATACGCTCCAAACTTTATCTCAGTCGTGGTCATCGTCGGTATGATTTTCCTCTTCTTCTCAGTAGGAGGACCGGTCAACTCTATTCTAGGTATGTTTGGCATTGAAGCAAACTTCCTGACAGATCCTGACTTCTTTAGACCACTCTACATCCTCAGTGGTATTTGGCAGGGAATGGGCTGGGCATCAACACTCTACACGGCTACCTTGGTCAATGTCGATCCGGCCTTGATTGAAGCAGCGAAACTGGATGGTGCTAATATCTTCCAACGTATCTGGCATATTGACTTACCAGCACTAAAACCAGTTATGGTCATTCAGTTTATCCTGGCAGCTGGGGGCATCATGAACGTTGGTTACGAAAAAGCCTTTCTGATGCAGACTTCCCTCAATCTGACTAGCTCTGAAATCATCTCAACCTATGTCTATAAAATCGGTTTGGTGTCAGGGGACTACTCTTACTCAACAGCCGTTGGCTTATTTAACGCACTTATCAATATTATCCTGCTGATTGCAGTTAATAAGATTGTCAAACGCATCAATGATGGACAAGGCTTATAGGAGGTTCGTATGAATACACAAATGTATACAAAATTTGACAAGCGAATGCTGGTTGTCAATAAAATCTTGCTGGCATTTCTTGTTCTCATAACAGTTGTGCCTATGGTCTATATCCTAGTCGCGTCCTTCATGGATCCGCAGGCCTTGGTCAGCAAGGGAATTAGCTTTGATCCAAAGGATTGGACAGTAGAAGGTTACCAACGGGTATTTTCAGATAAATCCATCCTACGCGGATTTTTCAACTCCCTCTTTTATTCCTTCTCCTTTGCCTTTGTGACAGTGGCTATCTCAGTCATGACTGCCTATCCACTCTCTAAAAAAGATTTGGTTGGGAAAAAATGGATTAATGCCTTCCTCGTTTTCACCATGTTCTTCGGTGGCGGACTTGTTCCGACTTATCTCTTGGTTAAAGATTTGGGTATGCTGAACACCGTCTGGGCTATCATTATCCCTGGGGCAGTCAATGTTTGGAATATCATCTTGGCACGGACCTATTTCCAAGGTTTGCCAGATGAGTTGGTAGAAGCAGCGGTTATGGACGGTGCCAATGAATTTCAGATTTTCTGGAAAATCATGATTCCACTAGCTAAGCCAATCATGTTTGTGCTCTTCCTCTATGCCTTTGTCGGTCAATGGAATTCTTACTTTGATGCCATGATTTACATCAAGAATCCAGACTTGGAGCCACTCCAACTAGTACTTCGTAAAATCCTCATTCAGAGCGAGCCTGCTAAGGACATGATTGGTGCCCAGGCAGCCATGAATGAAATGAAACGCATCGCAGAAATGATTAAGTATGCGACCATTGTCATCTCAAGCTTGCCACTCATTGTCATGTATCCATTCTTCCAGAAATACTTTGACAAGGGGATTATGGCTGGTTCATTAAAAGGTTAATCCTCTTCGAAAATCAAAAGCAGACGTTGTTGACTTGATTTGATGAACGTCAGTTCTATCTGCATCTGCGTCGCCTAGTCTGTTTTTGATTTTCATTGAGTATAATAAGTATTAATTATTTTTTAGAAAACAATACAGGAGGTTGTTTCTGATGAAACACAAATTTGGAAAAACAGTTGTTACACTTCTTGCAAGTACCGTTTTATTGGCTGCTTGTGGCTCAAAAAATACTGCTTCAAGCCCAGATTATGAATTGAAAGATGTTCAATTCCCGCTTGAAAAATCCGTTACACTTAAGTTCATGACAGCTAGCTCCCCTCTAGCTCCAGCCGATCCAAATGACAAGTTGATTTTCCAACGTTTAGAGGAAGAAACTGGCGTTCATATTGAATGGACTAACTACCAGTCTGACTTTGGTGAAAAGCGGAACTTGGACATTGCTTCAGGTGATTTGCCAGATGCCATCCATAATGACGGGGCTTCTGATGTGGAATTGATGAACTGGGCAAAACAAGGGGTTATCGTACCAGTTGAAGACCTGATTGATGAGCATATGCCAAATCTCAAGAAAATATTGGATGAAAATCCAGAGTACCGTTCCATGATTACAGCACCAGACGGACATATCTACTCATTCCCATGGATTGAAGAATTGGGCGAAGGTAAGGAATCAATCCACACTGTTAACGATATTGCATGGATCAACAAAGAATGGTTGAACAAACTCGGTCTTGAAATGCCAAAAACAACGGATGACTTGATTAAGGTCCTTGAAGCCTTCAAGACCCAAGATCCAAACGGAAATGGCAAGGCGGATGAAATTCCGATGGGCTTCATCAATGGTGGAGGAAATGAGGACTTCAAAATTCTTTTTGGTGCATTCGGTGTCGGTGATAATGATGACCACTTGGTTGTCAGCAATGACGGAACTGTTGACTTCACAGCGGACAATGAAGACTACAAAGAAGGTGTTGAATTTATGCGTACCCTTCAAGAAAAAGGTCTTCTAGATCCGGAAGCGTTTGAACAAGATTGGAACACTTACATCTCTAAAGGAAGTGAAAATCTCTACGGTGTTTACTTTACTTGGGATAAGGCAAATGTGACAGGTATGAACGATACCTATGACATCTTGCCAGTCTTGGCAGGTCCTGATGGAACCAAGCACATCACTCGTACAAACGGTATGGGCTTCCAACGTGACCGCATGGTCATCACATCAGCTAATAAAAACTTGGAATTGACAGCCAAGTGGATTGATGCCCAATACGCTCCGCTCCAATCTGTCCAAAACAACTGGGGGACCTATGGCGACGAAAGCCAACAAAATATCTTTGAACTTGACACAGCAACTAACAGCTTGAAGCACTTACCATTGGATGGTACTGCCCCAGGCGAATTGCGTCAGAAGACAGAAGTTGGTGGACCGCTTGCTATTCTTGATGAATACTACGGTACAGTGACCACCATGCCAGATGATGCCAAATGGCGTTTGGACTTGATGCACGCTACTTATCTTGACTATGTAACCAACGATGATATTTACCCTCGCGTTTTCATGGAACAAGAAGATTTGGATAAGATTGCTCAAGTTGAAGCAGATATGAACGACTTCATCTACCGCAAACGTGCAGAATGGATTGTGAACGGCGGCATTGAAGAAGAATGGGATATCTATCTGAAAGAATTGGAAAGCTACGGTCTGTCTGACTGGTTAGCTATCAAGCAAAAATACTACGATCAGTACAAAGAAAATCAGTAATCAAAAAGGAGGCTGCCTGTGATAACAGTAGAAAAAGCCAATGCATATATTCAAGCAGAAAAAGTAACCATTGATATGGCTTTTAGACCAGAGCGTCACTTTGTTCCAGAAATTGGCTGGATCAATGACCCGAATGGATTTGTCTATTTCAAAGGAGAATACCATCTCTTCTATCAATACAATCCGTATGATAGTGTCTGGGGACCAATGCATTGGGGCCACGCCAAAAGTAAGGACCTGGTCAACTGGGAACATCTTCCAGTTGCCCTTGCTCCAGACAAGGACTACGATAAGGATGGCTGTTTCTCTGGCTCTGCTATTGTCAAAGAAGATACCCTCTGGCTCATGTACACGGGCAATATCGTCAATGAAGACGGCTCTGTCAGACAGGTGCAGAACATGGCCTATTCGACAGACGGTATTCACTTTGAAAAAATCGCACAAAACCCTGTTGCGACGGAGGAACTATTGCCAGAAGAAGTCATCGCCAATGACTTCCGTGATCCAAAGATTTTCGAGAAAGATGGTCGCTATTACTCCGTCGTAGCAACCAAGCATAAAGACGGTGTCGGCTGTATTGTTCTACTAGGCTCTGACGATTTGCTGGACTGGCAATTTGAGTCTATCTTCTTAAAAGGCCAAGCCCACCAAGGTCACGTTTGGGAATGTCCTGATTACTTTGAAGTAGATGGGCAGGAGTACCTGATTGTTTCACCAATGCGGTATCAAAAAGAAGCTAATGATTTTGTCAATATCAATTCCAATATCTTTGTGACTGGTCATGTGGACTGGGACAAGAAAGTCTTTGTGGCAGATTCCTTCAAGGAGATCGACCATGGGCATGATTTCTATGCGGCTCAAACGACTGAAGGTCCAGAAGGGGAGCGTGTCATGATTGCCTGGATGCATACATGGGGACGTCCGCTTGTAACCAATGACCTTGGGCATAAGTGGTATGGTCAAATGACTCTACCTCGTCTACTTAAGCAAGGTGAGAATGGACTCAAACAGGTCTTGCCAGCAGGTATCTTGAACAGCTTTGACGACATTGAAATCGGTCAAGTTATTCAAGGTCCAAGCAAATTCTCCCTCAAACTGGACGACAGTCTAGACTTGAAACTAGGTACTGACCAAGACTATCTTCAATTTGGTTATGATAGAGCCCAACAAGAAGTCTACATTGACCGCAGCTCTCTTAAAATCCAGCAAGCTGGTGAGGAGGAATGGTCAACCGTTCGTCGAGCGGTCACGGTTCAAGCGACAGTGCTAGAGGTCTTGGTTGACACCAACTGTTTGGAAATCTTTATTAACGATGGTCAAGAAGCCTTGACATCGACCTTCTACGTAGAAGGTCAGGTTATTCTAAACGCCCTATAATATTATTTGCCCTCTTAAATTATTCTTTCACTCCAAGAGAAACCCTGTATTTGCAGGGTTTCAGATTGAAGACAAACATCTCGCTTGATGTTTGTCTTTTTCTGTTTATTGGTCTGATAGTCGGTCTTTTTGCCAGAATAGTGGTTATTTGGACAATATAAAAAGGCTTCCCTGCTCCAATGTCATTAAGTTAACATTCGTCAGTACATCTATACTGTTTACTCTCAAGTATTTTTCTGATGTAATACTTGGGATTTTTGTATTTAGTCAGCACAAAAAAGAGGCTTTCCATCCTTATTTTTTGTATTCATTTATCCGATTTTATGCTATTCTATAAGTGAAATCTACAAGCGTTTGATGACGAACTTCCCTCCTTGCTTGTCTATCAGGTCGAATTGGACAGAGGTAGGATTGGACGTAGATTTCAACTTGCTTGGAAGGTATTTGGTGACGGAAAAATAGACGACAAATATAGCAGGCATCTGAAAAGCTGATTTTATATCTATACTTTGTTCTTCGCTCCCTAATGATGACCTTAGAAGCGGTCATTTTGACGGCATTGTAAAAGGTGAGGCGAGCGAAAATTTCCTGAAGAATTCCTTCCAGCTTTTTAGCGTGAAAACTCACCAGTCCAAGTGCATATTTCAAGTGACGAAAAGTGGTTTCTATGCCCCATCTACGGGTATAGAGGCTTTTTATATAGTCTACAGGTTTATCACAATTGGTCACGAGGGTCTCATACTTATTTGGAGCTATTTGAAACCGAATCATGCGAAAAGAAAGGGGGGAAAACTCTGTTTCAGCTCCCCTTTCCCATTCTTTAGGAAGAAAATCAAAGGTTTGATTGCTGGGAATAAACTTGTATTGATTCTTAGAACCTGTATTCACAGTTCAGCACTTCCATCTAAGGCTAGTTTTTCAGCTACTCATCGTTAGTTTTTTTCAAAATACAGTCAGTATTCCCTCAAAAAACTGCCTTGATTAGCGAAAAACTATCTCTTATATACAAGTACTTCACTTGTGAATACAGGTTCTAAGATTCATACCCCCTATCGGCCACAATGAGTGCTTGTTCGAAAGAGAGAATTCTCCATCATTTCAATCAGAGCCTGCCGTTCATCAACATCTCGTCTCTCTTGAACCTAGGCATCGCAATAGAGCTCACTTTCCAAATCAAATAGTGCATCTAAGTGAAGGAGATTATAGGCTTTTCCACCTAATTTTGAAGGAAAATGAGAGGCTGTGTCTTCAGGAATGACTGGAATATGGATATCTAATCCATCTACAGCCAGAATAGTGAGTTCTGTTTTTGGAAGAATAGCCTGCGTAAAGTTTTTGAAGAGCTTTTTAAAGGCTTGGTGCTTAATTTTATACCGATTTTGGACAAAAGCTGCCTTTGAAATGGGGAAGTCTTGATTGATAAGTTCTTTTGATAGTGTTTGACCGCCCATGTTTAGTATAGCGGAAACCATTTGTTGGAAGGAACATTTTCTGGAACGGGTAAAGTCTTTATCTGGTTGGACGATATAAGAAGAACTGTCGGATGAGAGTTGTGAGATGAAAGACTCTAGGATTGTTTGAATAGACTGAACCATGGGAAAACTCCTTTTTAATTTTAGACTATTAATTTATTGAAAAATAAAAAGACCCTATCCAATAAAAATTGGAGTAGGATCCTTAACTTAATGATATTGGCGAGACCTCTCTTTTTTAGCAATCAGATTTCTGAAGCACCGAACCTAGACGTATTGGAACATCTGTTGCTCATGATTATTTGGTTTTTCATGCTCTATCTTTGTTTTCGTTGTTACCAAAAGAGATGGTTTCATACTGTTTTTTGGTGGCTTCAATTTATACAGATTGTCTCCCTCTATACTTGGTATATTATGGCTGATTTTTGTTTCGGGTAATATTCTGGGAAAAGTGATGGTATTTTATTACAATAAAATCATATACTATAAACCGAAAAAATTCTCAAACAAAAAAACTAAAGAGCTTGGGGCTAGGACTAGTTTTGTCCCAAACTCTTTTTAGTTTACATAATTACTTATAGATTTTGATTCTATTCTTTGGCGAATTTCTTGTAGATTTTTACCAATATCACCATTAAGCTGTATTAATTGCTTTGAAAGTTCATCAGGATATGTAAACGTTTCTTGATTTAATGTAATAAACGTTGCTTGGGGATTAGTATAGGTCATTTGCAAAAAAGGATATTTAATGATACCTGGTGTATTCATGCCTACACCAAGTTCTAAATAAATGATTGCTTTTTTGCTATTTTCTTCCAAAAATTCGCTATACCTTTTTTGAGCTTTATGCCATCCTTCATCTTCAACAAAACGATTATCTATCCTTAGATTATTCGTCATAGGAGCACCACACCTAGGACAAGTTGGTATAAGATTAGAAGAGATTTTCATTTCCATTTCAGATTCAACCATCTGATAAATCAACTCTTTGTTGTCATAGTTGGTATAATGACAAGGAACCGAACATTGCATTAAACCATAATCCCCTTGTGTATAAAAAAGCCTTTTTTTATCAAATCCCGCTTTTTGTACTTGATGATCGACATTCGTTGATAAAATAAAATAATCCTTATGTTTAACAATGTCTAATAAATCGATATAGGGTTGACCAACTGGTGCTTCATAGCGATTAATAAAAATATGACGACTCCACCATGCCCAATATTCTTCCTTTGTAGCAAAAGGATAAAAGCCACCAGAATACATGTCTTCGATACCATACTTTTCTTTAAAATCAGAAAAATAGTGTTCAAAACGTTCACCATAATAAGTCAGACCTGCAGAGGCTGATAATCCTGCGCCAATACCAATGAGAACAGCATCTGCTTTTTCTAATTTTTTTACGATGTCATTAATTTGCTCCGAGTAATCTTTTGTAGATTTTTTCATCTTCTTCTTTAAAAACATTGAATACCACCTTCATCTTGCTATCTGTCTCTTTTAAATATTCTTGAACAGTTGCTACTGCCAGTTCTGCTGCTCTCTCATGTGGAAAATGAAATTCTCCTGTTGAAATACAGCAAAATGCTAAACTGTTTAAACCATTAGCATCTGCTAATTCTAAACAAGAGCGATAACTACTCATTAAATCTTTTTCATGATGAGATCGTAATCCACCATCAACAATAGGCCCAACTGTATGTAAAACAGATTGACTCGGCAAATTATAAGCAGGGGTTATCTTCGCCTCACCCGTCTTTTCTAAGTGTCCTTGCTCTTTCATCTGCCGATAACATTCCTGCCGTAATTGAACACCTGCAAAAGTATGAATAGCATTATCAATACACTTGTGATTCGGATAAAAACAACCCAAAAGTTGGCTATTAGCAGCATTAACAATGCCATCTACTTTTAAGGTCGTAATATCACCTCTCCATAGGTATAATTGACCAGAACTCGGAGTCAAATCAGTCAATTTTGTGACTGTTTTTTGTGTTAACTCTTCTTGAAGGTAGGCATTTTGAATATCTAAAAACTCAGCCGACACAGTTTCTGGTGGGCGAACGTTAACCAAAGCTCGTAAAAGTACTTTTTGCTGTTCAACTTCATCAGGGATTACTATACCTGCATATTCTGCTTTTTCTGATAAGAGTATCTTTATTAAATACAATCGCCTTTGTTCTTGGTTCATTATTCCCTCCTTAATTAATTGTTAAAGCGAGACTGAGAAAATCTCAATCTCGCTTTTTATTATCAAAGTACTCTGCTTTTATTGATTATTTACGAACGATACTGATACGTTCTTGGATGTGGTTCCCTTTTTCGATTTCGTCTGCAAAAGCAAGAGCGTAATCAGCATAACTAAGGATACTTTCACCCCGTTCATTTAATGTGAATTGATCACCTGCAAGAATATATTGACCTGTACGCTCACCTTCGGCTTGGAAGTCTGCAGCTGGGCTGACAAATGTCCATTTGACATCATTGCGTTTGCGAAGAACATCAAGTGCATCCGTTTGTGCTTTAGCAAGTGCATAGTATTCTTTCGGAAAATCTGGAGTATCTACCAATTGAACGGTTAGCTCTGGATCAACATATAAGCTACCTGCACCACCGACAACTACAAAACGAGCATCTGAATTAGCCATGATATCTGATAAGTGATTAATCACTTCAACATGCAGATGAAGAGTTTCAGGAGCCCAAGTACCAAATGCGCTAACGACAACTTCAAAATCAGCTACATCTTCCTTTGTGATGGCAAATAAGTCTTTTTGAATATATGTTTGCGCTTTTGAAGCGTTTGTTTCTTCACGACTAAAACCTGTAACATCGTATCCACGACCTACAAGCTCTTCGATGATTAAACGAGCAACACGACCATTTGAACTAATTACTGCAACTTTTGACATTATTTTTTCCTCCAAAAATGTTTTTACAGATTGTAAATGATTTTATTACAACTGATGAATAAAGTATAACAGCTTCCAGATGTAATATCAACAGTTACAACCCAAAAAGTTGAAATTTTTTTATTACAACAAAACATGGTATAATGAGTATGGAAAAAAATAATAAAAGGAAACAAAATGTCATATTCTACACGATTAGCTACTTCAGTTCATATCCTATTAGCCATCCATCATTTTGAAAACAGCGAGAAGGTAACGTCTACATTTCTTGCTGACAGTATTCAAACGAACCCTGTAATTGTCCGCAATTTATTAGGAAAATTACAAAAATCTGGACTTGTGAAAGTGGAAGCTGGAGTAGGTGGAGCGCATTTAACGAAAAAGCCAGAGGAACTTACTCTCTGGGATATTTTTTTAGCTGTTGAGGATCCTCATAAAACTATTTTGAAACCACATGATGATACCAATCCAAATTGTGAAGTTGGGCGTGTTGTTCATTCTGTTCTTGATCCCCGTCTAAATGAGATTCACACCCAATTTCTACAATCATTAAAGGCAATTAATTTAGCTTCTCTCATCACAGATATGGACGATAAAATAGCACAAAACTAGCCCTAAACTCTTTTTAATCAGGAGTCCAGAATGAAGACAAACATCTCGCTTGATGTTTGTCTTTTTCTGTTTATTGGTCTGATAGTCCGTCTTTTTGCCAGAATAGTGGCTATTTGGACAAAATAAAAAGGCTTCCCTGCCCTCATTTTTACCAATTTCTTGAGATTTAAACACGCCAAAGTCAGTCCAACCTTATCCTCCATTTTGGACTTGCCTTTCTCTCTTGTGTAACGAAGATTGTGGTACTCTTTGGCTGTCCCAAAGAGGCGTTCAATGGTTTCTTTCCGCTTCTGGTAGAGCTCCTTCATACCTTTCCTGTGCCGAATCTCTTCACAGCTTTCTAAAGCCTCTTTCCAAATGTGTCGAGTTACCACTTTCTGCTTGTTCTTGCTTTCTGTACAAATTGATAGAAGTGGACAAGTAGCACAGATAGCTGAGTCACTCTTATATTCCCGATAACCTTCTCTGGTTGTAGTGCGATAGGTTAAGACCTGATTCTCAGGACAGATATAACAGTCATAGTATTCATCATAGACAAAATCCTTCGAGCGTAGTTTCCCTTTCTTTCCTTTCGGTCGTGTATACGGAAAGACTGGAGTAATCTCTTGTTCTAGGAGGAAGCGAGCGATACTTGGGGTCTTATAGCCAGAATCGGCAACGAGAAAGCTAGGCTGAAAGGGTTGGAGTTTAGCGAAGAGTACAGGAAAGGCCTGGCTGTCATGGACATTGCCAGCCTCCACGCTATAAGCCAGAGCCCAACCATGCTTGTCACAAGCAACCTGAGCTGTATAAGCAAATACTTCTTCGCTTTCTCATTTTGTAGGCTCAGGCTGAAAAGGTTCCCCGAACCTTTTCACTGGTCCCCTTTATGAAACAAACCACTTTCTGGGTCAGTTGTAGAAATTTTCTTAGCGATGGGTCCCTCCTCTTTTGCGGGCCCTAGCGGCTTTTTTGCATGCTTTTCTCTATCCCTGTTAATTTCAATCTCTAGCTGGTCACTCATAAACTTGGCTTGCTTTTCAATTTCACGATTGATGAATTTACGATTATTCGCCGCAGCCTTGATATGGGTACCGTCAATGAAAATTTCTGTTGGATCTATGAAGCCTGCATTGACGCAGAGACCTAAGATATGGGTGAAAATGCCTTCAATAACTTGTCTATCTTGAAAACGACGGACATAGTTCTTTCCGTAGGTAGTGAAATGAGGCACCTTATCATCCAGTCGAAGACCAAGAAACCAACGGTAGGCAGTGTTGACTTCGATTTCCTTAATGGTTTGACGCATGGAACGAATGCCGAAGAGACACTGAAGGATTGGAATTTTAATGAGCAGAATAGGGTCAAGACTAGGACGCCCTGTATCATCGCTATAGCTATCTGCGACTAAGTCATAGATAAAGGAGAAGTCAATAGCTTCCTCTATTTGACGAAGGAGATGATCTTGAGGAACAAGGTCATCTAAACTGTAGAAACCAAATTGACCGCGATTGTAGTCTGGATTTTCTTTGTGTAACATAGCGATTCTCCCTCTGCTTATTAGCTAGTATTCCTATCTCTATTATACTACTTTACATATGAAAAAGCCGTTAGAAATATAATTCTAACGACTTTGTCTTCATTCTGAAACCCTGTATTTGCAGGGTTTTTTCTATCATGAAAATTCTTCCCAATTATGATAAAATAAAGAGATTGAGAAAGTTGAGGTATCTATGAGAAAGACAAGTAAAAAAGGAAAGGCTACGAGGCGACCAACCAAGGCAGAATTAGCACAGCAAGAACGTGTTAAAAATATCACCCTTCGAGTATTGGGGCTTTTATTCATTGCCTTTGCAGCCAGTCGCCTAGGTGTGTTTGGAGTGACCAGCTACAATATTTTCCGGCTATTATTTGGTAGTCTAGCCTATCTATTATTGGCAGGTGCATTTATCTACCTTCTTATTCCCAAAGTCTTACGCGAAAGAGAAGGGACCATATCGGGCTTCTGGCTGATTGTTATCGGGTTATTAATTGAATTTCAGGCTTATTTAGACTGGACCTATCAAGGGAGTGACCTATTCGGTCATACTCTAAAATTGGCCTTGTCAGACCTAGCTAAGTTTCAGGTAACAGCATTTCTAGGCGGAGGGATGATTGGAAGTATCTTCTATCTGCCAGTCTCCTTCCTCTTTGCAAATGTTGGTTCCTTCTTCATCGGTCTTCTAGTGATAGCATTTGGTATCTTTTTTGTAAGCCCATGGTCTGTTTATGATGTTGCCGATGGCTTGGTGGTTGCCAAAGATAAGTTGGCGGAGACGCAGGTAAAAAGAGCAGAGCTTCGAACACAGAAGAAAGCAGAACGAGAAGAAAAACGTCAGCAAGAATTAGCTTGTCTAGAAGAGGAACGCCTTCGTCTAGAGGAAGAGGAAGAGTCAGCTCGGACTTTGGCACTGGTAGATAGACATGTCGATTTAGAAACAGGTGAAATCCTAGAAGAAGAGCCTGTTCAAGTACCGATTATTTCAGAATATGACCACTTAGACATAGAAGATGAATTTCCAATTATGTTGGCAGAAGATGACCAACCAGCACAATCAAACTCGGCAAGCCAGGCTTCTGACCCAAATGAGTTTGAAAAGGACGAGACAGATGTGGAGATTGATTTCAAGCCTAAGCAGAGACTAGCATATAAACTTCCGTCCATAGACTTATTTGCTCCTATAAAAGCTAAGAGTCAGTCCAATGAAAAACGGATTGTTCGCCAGAATATTAAAGTTTTAGAAGACACCTTTGCCAGTTTTGGAATCAAGGTAGTAGTTGAGCGTGCTGAGATTGGACCATCGGTAACCAAGTATGAAGTCAAACCAGCAGTCGGCGTTCGTGTCAATCGGATTTCTAACCTAGCTGATGATTTGGCTCTAGCCCTTGCGGCTAAAGATGTCCGTATTGAAGCTCCTATCCCGGGAAAATCACTGGTCGGTATTGAAGTTCCAAACTCCGAAGTGGCTACAGTACCTTTCCGTGAGCTCTGGGAACAATCTAAAACAGACCCAGACAAACTTCTGGAAATTCCTCTCGGTAAGGCTGTCAATGGTTCCGTCCGTTCCTTTAACCTAGCACGTATGCCCCATCTATTGGTGGCTGGTTCAACTGGTTCGGGGAAGTCTGTTGCTGTCAACGGTATCATCTCTTCAATTCTCATGAAAGCTGGTCCAGACCAAGTTAAGTTCATGATGATTGACCCCAAAATGGTCGAATTATCGGTCTATAATGATATTCCCCACCTATTGATTCCCGTTGTGACCAACCCACGCAAGGCTGCTCGAGCTCTTCAAAAAGTAGTGGATGAAATGGAGAAACGCTATGAGTTGTTTAGCCAAATTGGTGTCCGAAACTTGGAAGGATATAATGCGAAGGTCGAAGAATTTAATAGCCGTTCAGAAGAAAAACAGATTCCACTTCCTCTCATTGTGGTAATCGTAGATGAGTTGGCAGACTTGATGATGGTAGCCAGCAAGGAAGTGGAAGATGCCATTATTCGCTTGGGACAGAAGGCTCGTGCAGCAGGTATCCACATGATTCTTGCTACCCAGCGACCATCTGTTGATGTTATTTCAGGTTTGATTAAAGCCAATGTACCATCTCGTATCGCCTTTGCCGTATCAAGCGGTACAGACAGTCGGACGATTCTAGATGAAAACGGTGCTGAAAAACTCTTGGGCCGCGGTGACATGCTCTTTAAACCGATTGATGAAAACCATCCAGTCCGCTTGCAAGGTTCTTTTATATCCGATGATGATGTAGAAGCAATAGTTGGCTTTATCAAGGATCAGGCAGATGCAGATTATGATGAATCCTTTGATCCAGGTGAAGTGGCAGAAGGTGATGGCGATGCAGGTTTTGGTGATGCTGGAGGAGATCCACTTTTCAACGAAGCACGTGCCTTGGTAGTTGAGACACAAAAAGCCAGCGCCTCTATGATTCAACGACGCTTGTCTGTTGGTTTTAACAGGGCAACACGCCTCATGGAAGAGCTAGAAGCAGCGGGTGTCATTGGTCCAGCTGAAGGAACAAAACCTAGAAAGGTATTGGAAACACAATAATGAAATTTGATGCAGTTCATCATATTGCAATTATCGGTAGTGACTATGACAAAACAAGAGAATTTTATGTTGAGAAACTAGGTTTTGAACAGGTGGATGAGCATATTCGACCAGAAAAAAATGATATTCTCTTCAATGTCAAAAAAGGCAATCTGATTTTGGAAATTTTCATCAAACCAGATGCGCCAATGCGTCCGGCCATGCCCAATCCTGAACATACAGGTCTACGCCATCTAGCCTTCCAGGTTGCAGATGTGGAAGCCTGTCTGGAAGAATTTGACCGTTTGGGCATTCGACACGAAGCCCTTCGTACAGATGATTTTGATGGTAAAAAAATGGCCTTCTTCTTTGATCCAGATGGCCTCCCTTTAGAAATTCATGAATAAGTCCATCTTTTCATGCCCAGATAGGCCTATCAATATGACAACTAATTAATACTCTTAGAAAATCAAAATCATACGCTGTTGACTTGATTTGATGAACGTCAGTTCTATCTACATCTACGTCGCCTTGTCTGATTTAGTATAAAAAAAGAATCCCCACTGCGCCTGCAACGGGGATTTATTATGCCATCTATTGAAAGGATGGATGATTTTAGGATTTTAAAGTGAAGACCGCAATAACCAAAGCTAGATACATCAAAAAAGTCAAGATAAAACTAGCTCGCCAGAAAACCTTGAAGAAACGGCGATATAAAAAATTCTTTTTCTTTAAAAGGAAGAAACCACAAAGACCAATCGCTAGTAGTGAGAGGGCTAGGACAAGCTGAGGCAGTAGACTGTTATAGTAGGCCTTGTCCGAAATCAGATAAAATTCAATTGCATAGAGAGGAAAGGCAATGTCTGCAAAGTTCCATCCTCGGTTTTGCAACCTAAAAAACTTGACAGCAATTATCGAAATGGCCAAGGTTAGAAAGATGAATAGAAAGGCTACTGTTTTTAAAAATATAATCGATTCAAACATACATTCATTCTATAAAAAATGTGAAAAAAAGTAAACCTAAAGCTTGCATTTCTTTGAAATTCGTGTATAATGAAAAGGTATGTGTAAAACACATACTTGTGGGAGGTAAAAATCTTTAATTACCGCCAAAACCACAATAGGAGGATTTTATATCATGGCTAAAAAAGTCGAAAAACTCGTAAAACTTCAAATTCCTGCAGGTAAAGCTACTCCAGCTCCACCAGTCGGTCCAGCACTTGGTCAAGCAGGTATCAACATCATGGGATTCACAAAAGAGTTTAACGCTCGTACAGCTGACCAAGCTGGTATGATTATCCCAGTAGTTATCTCTGTGTATGAAGATAAGTCATTCACTTTCATCACTAAAACACCACCAGCTGCTGTTCTTTTGAAAAAAGCTGCAGGTGTTGAAAAAGGTTCAGGTACACCAAACAAAACTAAAGTTGCAACAGTTACTCGTGCACAAGTACAAGAAATTGCTGAAACTAAAATGCCTGACTTGAACGCTGCATCTCTTGAAGCTGCAATGCGTATGATCGAAGGTACTGCTCGTTCTATGGGATTCACTGTTACTGACTAAGTAGCACCCAAGATTATCTGATTACAAGGAGACATATAACATGGCTAAAAAAAGCAAAAACTTGCGTGCTGCTCTTGAAAAAATCGACAGCACAAAACTTTACAGCGTAGAAGAAGCTGTTGCTCTTGCAAAAGAAACTAACTTCGCTAAATTTGATGCGTCAGTTGAAGTTGCTTACAACTTGAACATCGACGTACGTAAAGCAGACCAACAAATCCGTGGTGCAATGGTATTGCCAAACGGTACTGGTAAAACTTCACGCGTTCTTGTTTTCGCACGTGGTGCTAAAGCAGAAGAAGCAAAAGCTGCTGGTGCAGACTTTGTTGGTGAAGATGACCTTGTTGCTAAAATCAACGGTGGTTGGTTGGACTTCGACGTTGTTATCGCAACTCCAGATATGATGGCAGTTGTTGGACGTCTTGGTCGTGTACTTGGTCCACGTAACTTGATGCCAAACCCTAAAACTGGTACAGTAACAATGGATGTTGCTAAAGCAGTTGAAGAGTCTAAAGGTGGTAAAATCACTTACCGTGCTGACAAAGCAGGTATCGTACAAGCTCTTATCGGTAAAGTATCATTTGACGCTGACAAACTCGTTGAAAACTTCAAAGCTTTCCACGATGTAATGGCTAAAGCTAAACCAGCTACAGCTAAAGGTACTTACATGACTTCAGTATCAATCACAACAACACAAGGTGTTGGTATCAAAGTTGATCCTAACTCACTTTAATCAATAGAAAGATTGTCTTAAGGCAATCTTTTTTTCTTGAGATTTTCTTGACAAGCACTTGATTTCGATTTATACTATATTCAATTTACATAAAAGGAGTTATCCAATGAAAGTAGCAGAGAAAGAAGAGCTTTATAAATACCTTTCTGCAGCCTACAACCTTCCGCAGGAAGCATTTTCAGAAGCCCTGCGTGAAAAAATGTTGGAGGTTGCAGGTCAGTTGGACAAGGAGGAAAACCTCTATATTCTTGCTGAACATCTCGGTCGTTTTGTTAATGCAGAGTTAACTGCTCTGACTTGTCGAGCACCTAAGGAATTGGTGCAACTAGCCCATTACCTTCAAGAGGTTCAAAACCAATATCGCTATGCCAGTCTTTTTCCAGGAAAGGTAAAATAGGAGAAAACATGACAGAATACACGAAACCACTCGTTTGGAAGTGGGAAGATGAAAATGACAATCGTTCAGGCAATCGTCCAACAGCAGGCAGTCGCTTTGAACATAAATTACCAAAAGGTGACAAGCCCCTCCAAGTTTATTCCTTGGGAACACCTAACGGTATTAAAGTTGCTATTATGCTAGAAGAGTTGAAGGAACTCGGGATTACCGAAGCTGAATATGACCTCTTTCTCATCAATATCGGTCAAGGAGACCAATTTGGCTCCGATTTTGTTGCCATCAACCCCAACTCCAAAATACCAGCTATAGTTGATTATTCGGAGAAGGAGCCAGTTCGGGTCTTTGAATCAGCCAATATTCTCCTCTACTTGGCAGAAAAGTTTGACGCCTTCCTACCAAAAGCTTGGGCAGATCGGACAGAGGTTCTTAATTGGCTCTTCTGGCAAACTGGCGCCGCTCCATTTGTTGGTGGAGGATTTGGACATTTCTTCCATTACGCTCCGACAGCGCAAGAATATCCGATTAATCGCTATACAATGGAAACTAAGCGTCAGCTAGATCTCTTGGATCAACTATTGATGACAAGAGAATATGTAGCTGGAAGTCCCTATACTATCGCAGATATTGCTATTTGGTCTTGGTATGGTCGCTTGGTGCAAGGAGAACTATATCCAGGTTCGGCAGAATTTTTAGATGTTGATTCTTACAAGCATCTAAAGACCTGGGTAGAGAAAATAGCTCAGCGCCCAGCTGTACAACGAGGGTTGACAGTGAAATATCATTCAATTGATAATTGATTGACTTGCCCACCTTATGGGTGGGTTTTTCTTTTACTTTGGTATGATAAAAGTTTATAATGAAAGAGTTAGACTTTGTGAAAATCCAAAAATAGAAATTAATACTCAATGAAAATCAAAATCAGACTAGCTCCAAAGGTTTGGGGAACCTTTGGAGGTTGGAGATAGGGCGAACGTAGTTCGTTACTACTTACGCAGATAGAACCCTGTTACTATTTTGTTTCAAGGTAACAGGCTGAAAGGCTCCACTGGAGCCTTTCACTCATCAAATCAAGTCAACAACGTCTGATTTTGATTTTCGAAGAGTATAATAATTGAGTTTTTCCTGTCTTATATTTACATAGAAAGTAATAGAAAAATGTCCGAAAAAGTTGAAATGCAGCAGTCCAAAGAACAGGCGACAATGGCCAGAGGCTTGGCTTGGTTGACTGCTGGAAATATCCTTAGTCGCCTGCTCGGTGTTGCCTATGTTATTCCCTGGTATATTTGGTTAGGGGAATATCGAGCTGAAGCCAATGCCCTCTTTAGTATGGGGTATCAAATCTATGCTAACTTCTTATTGATTTCAACAGCTGGTCTTCCGACAGCAATTGCCAAACAAGTAGCTAAATACAATGTCTTGGGTAAAGAAGAGGTATCGCTTTACTTGGTCAGAGAATTCTTCAAGCTCATGTTGGTCTTTGGAGCTGTCTTTGCAGGGGTCATGTATCTAAGTGCTCCGTGGTTGGCAGACGCATCGGGGTCGAAGGAAAAGTTACTTCCAGTCATGTATAGTCTAGTCCCGCCTCTCTTTATCTTCCCAGCCATGAGTATCTTGCGTGGTTTTTTCCAAGGTCGGCACGATATGAAGCCCTATGCGATCAGCCAGCTTGCAGAGCAGCTGGTACGGGTTATCTGGATACTGGCAGCAACATTTATGATTATGAAGTTGGGTAGCGGTGACTATCTTGAAGCAGTTGTCCAATCTACCTTTGCAGCTTTTGTCGGGATGATTGCTAGTGTTGGGATTTTAGTTTATACTTTATGGAAACAAGGTTACCTTGGTAAGTTACTTCATGCTAAGAAACAAAAGATTTCTTTGGATACAGGTCAACTTATTAAGGAAACTGTTCGAGATGCGATTCCAATTATCATTTTAGGTCTAACGATTCAATTATTGCAGTTTATTGACCAAGTCACCTTTATTCGTGTTATGGAAAGAATTACGGATTACAGTAATTCGGAACTTTTGGAACTTTATTCATATATGGCTGCCAATCCAAGTAAGATTACGATGATGATTATCGGGATTTCACTGAGTTTGGGAAGTGTTGCTATTCCATTGATTACAGAGAAATTTGTCAAGAAAGATTTGAGGGTGGCGTCTCATTTAGTGGCGGATAATCTACAATTACTCTTTATATTCACTATACCGGCAATTGTTGGAACAGTCCTGTTAGCTGGGCCACTCTATACGATTTTTTACGGACCGTCAGAGCCTATCGCCATTACTCTATTCATTTGGAACTTATTTTTAATTTTACCTCTGGGACTATATTCTGTCATTAGTGTGGTCATTCAAGCGATATTTGAAAATAGAAGGGCCATTTATTATTTCTTGATTGGGATGCTAGTGAAAATCGTTTTACAAGTACCAATGATCTATGTCTTTAAGGTATATGGTAGCTTTATCTCAACGATATTTGGGTTGGGAATTATGCTGTACCTCTTCTATAGACGAATTGACAAGGTTCTGCATATTGATGAAAGACTAGTGATAAAAGACATTGCGACCATTAGTTGGATTTCTATCGTAATGGGACTCGTTGTATGGGGGATTGAATTTGTCTTGAATCTTATCCTTCCAGCAAATGGCTATGTATCTAGCTTTATCCACTTGGCTGTTGCAGGTGGAGCAGGTATGCTTGTTTTTGTCATCTTGACATTGAAGACTCGTCAGCTAGATCGTTTAATTGGAAGTCGGGCTCAGAGTTTACGGAGGAAATTGCGCCTAGGCTAGTTTGTTTTAAAAATCTCTATTTTCTACTATTGAAAAGCTGGGAAAAAGAAGCATTTTAGGATGTGAGAAGGAAAGTTCGTTGAGGATTTTCCTTTTTTCTTGGAGATTTCAGTATAAAAAAAACGGTTTTTGTGGTAGAATAGTAGGGATAAAAAAGAGGAGAGAGATGATGAAACCTAAATACGAACGTATTCTAATCAAACTATCTGGTGAAGCCTTGGCTGGTGAACGTGGTGTCGGTATTGACCTCAAAACTGTTCAGGAAATGGCAAAGGAAATTCAGGAAGTCGCAGAATCAGGTATTCAGATTGCCCTTGTTATTGGTGGTGGTAACCTTTGGCGTGGAGAACCTGCTGCTGAAGCGGGTATGGATCGAGTTCAAGCAGACTATACAGGCATGTTGGGGACTGTTATGAATGCTCTTGTAATGGCTGATTCCCTTAAACAGCTTGGTGTGGATACACGTGTGCAGACAGCGATTGCGATGCAGTCAGTTGCAGAGCCTTATATTCGTGGTCGTGCTCTTCGTCATCTTGAAAAAGGTCGCATTGTTATTTTTGGAGCTGGTATTGGTTCTCCGTACTTCTCAACGGATACGACAGCGGCTCTTCGTGCTGCAGAAATTGAAGCAGATGCGATTTTGATGGCTAAAAATGGTGTGGATGGCGTCTACAATGTCGATCCGAAGAAAGATGCCAATGCGGTTAAATTCAATGAATTGACCCACCGTGAAGTGATTAGTCGTGGTTTGAAAATCATGGATGCAACAGCATCTACGCTGTCAATGGACAACGATATTGACTTGGTAGTTTTCAATATGAATGAGCCAGGAAATATCAAGCGTGTTGTCTTTGGTGAACAAATCGGTACAACGGTTTCTAACTCTACTGAAGAAAAATAAAACATAAAAAATTAAAGAAGGAAGTCTTATGTCTAAAGAAATTATTGCTAAAGCCCAAGAGCGTATGAACCAATCTCATCAGAGTTTGGCACGTGAATTTAGCCACATTCGTGCTGGTCGTGCCAACGCTAGCTTGTTGGACCGTATTTCAGTAGAATACTACGGTGCGCCAACTCCCTTGAACCAGTTGGCTGGTATTACTGTTCCAGAGGCTCGTGTTCTCTTGATTACACCATTTGACAAGTCTATCTTGAAAGATATTGAGCGTGCCTTGAATGCTTCTGACCTTGGTTTGACACCTCAGTCTGATGGTACAGTTATCCGTTTGGTTATTCCTGCCTTGACAGAGGAAACACGTAAAAACTTGGCAAAAGATGTGAAAAAAGTGGGTGAAAACTCTAAGGTTGCTATCCGTAATATCCGTCGTGATGCCATGGATGAGGCTAAAAAAGCTGAGAAAGCCAAGGAAATCACTGAAGATGATTTGAAGACACTTGAAAAAGATATTCAAAAAGTCACTGACGATGCCATTAAGACAATCGATAAGATGACTGCCGATAAGGAAAAAGAATTGTTGGAAGTTTAATCAACACGTTTTTAGGCTACAAAAATAGATCATCACTGGGCTGTCTAACTTCCAGTGGTGAACCAATAAGAAATCTAATGGGGGGAGTTAGACAAGACTTCCCCCACTTTTTAATCAGAAAGAAGAAAATCATGAATGATTTATTAGCACAGTATATCGTTGGTTTAGTGACTGACGAAAACGATCAGTTTTACTTTGTCCAAAAAGAGGGTAGACCCTTTGCTCTTTCTAAGGATGAAGGCGAACATAGTCTAGGTCAATCTGTTAAAGGATTTGCCTATACCGATATGAAACAAAAACTCCGTTTGACAACTAAGGAAGTTGGGGCGAGTCGTACCAGATTTGGTTGGGGAACTGTCACAGAGGTACGTAAGGATTTGGGTGTCTTTGTGGATACAGGTCTGCCAGACAAGCAAGTGGTTGTTTCCTTGGACATTTTGCCTGAAATCAAGGAACTCTGGCCGAAAAAAGGGGATCAGTTGTACGTCAAATTAGACGTCGATAAGAAGGACCGCATTTGGGCTCTACCAGCTTTTCAGGAAGATTTTCAGAAAATGGCTGGACCTGCTTATGACAATATGCAAAACCAAAATCTGCGAGCGATTGTCTATCGTTTGAAAATGAATGGTACTTTTGTTTATTTGCCAGACAACAACATGCTTGGTTTTATCCATCCGAGCGAACGCTTTGCGGAACCGCGTCTGGGTCAGGTTTTGGAGGCGCGTGTCATCGGCTACCGTGCAGTTGATCGGACATTGAACTTGTCTCTCAAGCCACGTTCATTTGAGATGCTGGAAAATGATGCTCAGATGATATTGACTTATCTGGAAAGCAATGGAGGTTTCATGACCTTGAACGATAAGTCTGCTCCGGAAGACATCAAGGCCACCTTTGGTATTTCCAAAGGGCAATTCAAAAAAGCCCTGGGTGGTTTGATGAAGGCTGGTAAGATCAAGCAAGATGAATTTGGAACGGAGTTGATCTAAAAATGAGAGTCTATATTGCTGGAAGTGGTGCCATGGGCTGTCGGTTTGGCTATCAGTTGTCTAAAACCAAGCACGAAGTGATTTTGTTGGATAACTGGGATGCTCATATTGCTGCCATTCGTGAAAATGGCTTGCAGGTGACGGGTGATTTTGATGATGTGGTTCACTTACCGATTATGAAGCCGACTGAGGCGACGGAAGTAGCTGATTTGATTATCCTTCTGACCAAGGCGGACCAGTTGCCTAAGATGTTGCAGGATATTAAGGGGATTATTGGTAAGAAGACCAAGGTTCTCAGCCTGTTGAATGGGCTGGGTCATGCGACCACCATGCGCCGTTATGTGCCAGATGAAAGTATCATGGTTGGAGTGACCATGTGGTTGGCGGGACTAAAGGGTCCTGGACATGCTCACTTAGAAGGTCCGGGTTCTATGTCCGTTCAGCATATTCTTGGTGATGAGCAATCAGTTGCGGATATTATTGAAATGCTGAATGAAGCTGGACTAAATGTGACCTATGACAATCATGTTGTCAGTGCTATTTGGCAGAAAGCCTGTGTCAATGGTGTGATGAATCCAACTTGTACCATTTTAGACTGTACAATTGGTGAATTATTTGGTACGGAGGCTGGACTGAATCTAGTACAAGGGATTTTCAAAGAATTTATTGCTGTTGCTAAGTCTGAGGCAGATGGAATTGACGAAGAAGCTATTTGGAAATATGTTATTGATGCTTCGAAGAAGGCTTCCAATCACTATCCATCTATGCACCAGGATTTGGTCCAACATGGTCGAAAGACAGAAATTGATTATCTGAATGGAGCGGTTGTTTTTAAGGGCAAACGTGCAGGTATTCCTACGCCATACTGTCAGATGATAACAGATATGGTTCACGCCAAGGAAAGTATGCTGGGGTTGAGATAGGAGAAAGTCATGCTGATTGAAGTGGAAACGATTGAAGAATATATGGCTGCCTTGCCTGAGAATCGGAAGGAAGCGGTTGAACGGCTCCATCAAGTGATTGTGGAACAGTTACCAGCTGGTTTTGAAGTAGGCATCTTGGGAGGTATGATTAACTATTATGTGCCGCTTGCTGCCTACCCTGATGGTTATCATTGCACACCGGGAGAGCCCGTGCCTTTCCTTGCCTTGGCATCACAAAAGGCACACATCGCCCTCTACCACATGGGAATCTATATGGACCAAGAGTTGAATGATTGGTTCGTTGCTGCTTATCAAGCACAGGTGCCTACCAAACTGGATATGGGCAAGTCCTGTGTTCGTATGAAAAATCCCAAGAATATCCCTTATGAATTGATAGGGGAATTGGTTAGTAAGATGTCTATGGAGCGCTATATAGAGCTCTACGAAAAAAATCATAGAAAGTAGATGTAGTGAGAAGAAGTTTTTATTCTTGGTTGATGACCCAGCGTAATCCTAAGAGCAATGCGCCTGTTGCGATTTTAGCAGACTATGCTTTTGAGGAGATTGATTTTCCGAAACAGTCAGATGACTTTGATGAGGTCAGTCGTTTCTTGGAAGAATCGGCTAGCTTTGCCTTTTCCATGTCTGATTTTGATGCGATTTGGGAAGATTATTTGGGACATTGATGACAAAAGAAGATAAAGCAAATACATATTTGTATCTTGCTTTTTTTTATTTGTATGTATTGCGCCGATAATTGTTGGAAGAATTGTTCGTATTTTGATATAATGACAGGAGAAGGTAGCATTTGATGCAAAAGAAATGAAAGGAGATCATATGCACAAATTTTTTTACGAACAGAAGAAAACGTTTTCTTTCAGAAAACTGACTATCGGTCTTGTTTCCCTGTGTGTGGGTACTAGCCTACTATTTGGTATCCAGTCCCAAGAAGTTTCAGCTTCGACAGTAAGTCCTAGTCAGATTCGTTTTGAATATGTTTTAGAGGCGGAATTATCGACAGAGGAGCGACAGTTGATTCAGTCTAGCCTACCAGCTGAATTGAAGGAAGAAGCGACCTATTTTGTGGTTTATCGTCCCTCTAAGAAAGTTCTTCCTGCAACGGGTGAGCTAGCTGGTTCAGGTTTGGCTGTCCTAGGACTAGGTTTCTTGGTTTTAGCTGTTTCTGCGACCAAGTCTAAGAAGGCGCGTGTCTTGACCATGCTTTATGTGACAACTAGTGGTCTGGCTCTACCTATTTTGGAAGTAGGAGCAGTTCAAAGTTCAGCACTGGCTGCTTACAATCAGACCTATGTTCTTAAACCAGGTGAGGCTTTGCCAGATGGTAGGTTGATGATTGCTGGCTATGACTTTGTGGGCTATTATGTTCAGGAGTCATCAGTCAAGACCAGTCTTCCTCCATCAGAAACGGAAAAAAATGATGCAGCTAAGGGTACACAAGCTAGTTCAGTACAATCAGAAGGTAAGAAATCTGATTTAGAAGAACTTGCGAAACCAGATGTTCTTCAGGATAATTCTGAAAGCCAACTTTCCAACAGAGATGATAGTCTACAATTGCCTCTTACGGAGTCTTCGGTTGAAAAAACGGAGAATACAGTCTCTTCAGAAACAACAAATTCGCAAACAGGCGATGGTTTAGCTTCTCCATCAAATACATCAACTGTTGCTGATAAAAAAGAGGACACTCCTAATACAGAAGAAAGCCAAAATAGCGGACTTGATTCTACTTTGCAGATTCCAGGCTTACTTATCTTGAATCGTAAGGATAGAACAGATGCAGTAACAGAAGTGGCATCTGTTGGTCAAGCATTACCTTTTGTGGCCTTTCGTAAGGAAAAAGAAACGTTTGCTTTGGAGTTGGTTAAACAAGAGGATCCGCAGCTTGAAATTGGCAAGTCTCGCCTTGTTCCTGGTCAAGAGGGAGAGAAAGAGATTACTTATGCTGATTTTGTTCAAGGAGAGAAGATTCTTCGGAGTGAAAAGATTTCCGAACAGGTGACGAAGAACGCAGTAGCACCTATAATGTATGTAGGTATTAAGCAAGTAGAAGCACCAGTTATTCCACTGCCAGAAGTTCCATCTTCTCCAAAAGTGGAATCGGAGATCTCAGATGCAGGTTCAACGGATGCGAATAGCAGTGCAAGTCAGCATACAGAGCAACCTAAACCATCAACCCCAGATTCAACAGTCGACCTTCCAGTTCCGCCTCAACCAGAAGTAAGGCCTGAGGTCGACGTTCCAGTCCCACCTCAGCCTGAAACAACTCCAGAAACAGAGGAGCCCGTATCCCCACAACCAGAAGTGGTTCCAGAAACAGAGGTAGCAGAAACCCCGCAACCAGAAATGGT
>NZ_WCJE01000014.1 GCF_016743335.1 Streptococcus suis
GGAAAGAACTCGACCGAACAAAAAAGAGTTCGTCTTCCCACCCCCGCACAGTTGATTAGGACAGATTTGGAGTGTAAAACACGAACAAATCTGCCAATCAACCACTGCGCTGAGATGTTGACACGAACTCTGAGAAGTGGCGCTGAGCTTTTTGCTCAGCCTTTTTGTTTGCTTTCCATATTGGGAAGATTGATTTTGTATTTAATTACCAATAGTCGAATGATTAAAGAAATGGTAAAAATAGTGATGAAGGTTGGAATTTGTGGTAATTTCCAATTTACAACGCAAAGATGATAGAGGACTCCTGAGAAAAATGCAAGGACAGCATAGACATCTTCTTTAAGAACAATAGGTGTTTCATTGACGAGTAAATCACGGGCGATTCCGCCTCCGACACCTGTCAAAGCTGCCAGAATACCACTGGTTAGAGCGTTTAGCTGGAGAGAGATGCCAGTACTGGCTCCAATGAGGGCGAAGATGGCTAGACCGATTGCATCAAAGATAAGGTTTGTCTGGGAAAGGAAATGAATCATCTTCTTATCAAGTGGTTTGTCCTGCTTTAGATTGATAACAATCAAGTACATGCTAATCGCTACTCCGAGAGATAAATAGATGGCTGTAGGATCAGTCAAGGCAGTAGGAATGCGATTGGCCATCGTATCTCGAATAATTCCCCCACCAACGGCGGTAATGATGCCGAGCAAGCTAATTCCAAAAATATCTAACTTTTTCTTAAATCCTTTTACGGCCCCCGAAATAGCAAATGCGATAGTGCCTATGTAGTTACAAATCATAAGAAATAAATCGAATTCCATAAGAACCTCCGTACCTATATTAACAGAAAGAAAGACGGCGTGCAAGCTTATTTTAAAGTTTGTGAAAAAAGGTTCAAACAAGTAAAGTGAATCTTTTGAGGATTTGTGAAAAAACGCACTAAATCAAGGTTTTCACGAAAATTTCTGTAAAAAGAAAACGGTTCAATTACTTGCCATTTGTGAAATATTGGTCTATCATAGTACAGAAAGAGAAAAACCTTTGGAGGAAATTATGGTATCTATCACAAAAGAACAACATTTGGACATGTTCTTGAAAATGCAACAAATCCGTGATGTTGATATGAAATTAAACAAATTAGTGCGTCGCGGTTTCGTACAAGGTATGACTCACTTCTCAGTCGGTGAAGAAGCTGCGGCTGTTGGCCCAATCGCTGGTTTGACAGAGCAGGACATCATCTTCTCACACCACCGTGGTCACGGTCACGTTATTGCAAAAGGTATTGACATCAATGGCATGATGGCTGAGCTTGCTGGTAAGGCAACAGGTACATCTAAAGGCCGTGGTGGTTCTATGCACTTGGCTAACGTTGAAAAAGGGAACTTTGGTTCAAACGGTATCGTAGGTGGTGGTTATGCCCTTGCGGTGGGTGCGGCCCTTACGCAACAATACCTTGGTACAGATAATATCGTTATTGCTTTCTCAGGTGATTCAGCTACTAACGAAGGTTCCTTCCATGAGTCAATGAACTTGGCAGCTGTTTGGAACTTGCCAGTTATCTTCTTCATTACAAACAACCGTTACGGTATTTCAACAGATATTTCTTATTCTACAAAGATTCCTCACCTCTACCAACGTGCTGCTGCATACGGTATGCCAGGTCACTATGTTGAAGATGGAAACGACGTGATTGCCGTTTATGAGAAAATGCAAGAAGTTATCGAGTACGTTCGTGCAGGTAACGGTCCAGCTATGGTCGAAGTTGAATCATACCGCTGGTTTGGTCACTCAACTGCCGATGCAGGTGTTTACCGTACAAAAGAAGAAGTAAACGAGTGGAAAGCAAAAGACCCACTTAAGAAATACCGCAAATACTTGACAGAGAACAAGATTGCGACTGACGAAGAATTGGACGCTATTGAAGCACAAGTTGCAGAACAAGTAGAAGCATCTGTGAAATTCGCACAAGAAAGCCCAGATCCAGACATCTCAGTAGCTTATGAGGATGTGTTTGTAGATTAAGTAACGAGAACGTTAAAAGGACACAGCGAAAATAGGAAATCAGCCAAGGAAATTGGGATTTCCTGCTGATTTATCTTTTTCGCACAGTCCTTAGTTCGAGTACAATTCTAAGTTGTGAGGACGTTAAAGAGGCACAGAAAAATTAGGGAGTCAGCTAGTGATGCGGACATCACTAATGGCTCATCTATTTTTCCAAGCCTCTAGTCCGAACCCAACTATTAACGTAAGAAGTTTGACTAAGCTCTAAAGAAGCAAGTCAAACTAGGGTAGTTCGAGTAGCTATGACGCTTGATTACAATGAAGTAATTGATTAGTTTTCTACATTTTACTTGTTACAGTAAAGATAAATTGATATAAATTAGGAGTAAAAAATGGCTGAAACAAAAGTAATGGCCTTGCGTGAAGCGATTAACTTGGCTCAAAGCGAAGAAATGCGTAAGGATGAAAAAGTATTTTTGATGGGTGAAGACGTCGGTATCTACGGCGGTGACTTCGGTACATCTATTGGTATGTTGGACGAGTTTGGTCCAAAACGCGTTCGCGACACGCCTATCTCTGAGGCTGCAATCGCTGGTTCTGCAGTTGGTGCGGCTCAAACAGGTCTTCGTCCAATCGTTGACTTGACTTTCATGGACTTCATCACAATTGCCCTTGATGCGATTGTTAACCAGGCTGCCAAAACCAACTACATGTTTGGTGGTGGCTTGAAAACACCTGTAACCTTCCGTGTGGCATCTGGATCAGGTATCGGTTCAGCGGCACAGCACTCACAATCTCTTGAGGCATGGTTGACTCATATCCCAGGTATCAAGGTGGTTGCACCAGGTACTGCTAACGATGCAAAAGGCCTTTTGAAATCATCTATCCTTGATAACAACCCAGTTATCTTCTTGGAGCCAAAAGCACTTTATGGTAAAAAAGAAGAAGTCAACTTGGATCCAGATTTCTACATTCCACTTGGTAAGGGTGAAATCAAACGTGAAGGTACAGATGTAACCATCATTTCATACGGTCGCATGTTGGAACGTGCCTTGAAGGCTGCTGAAGAAGTGGCTGCTGAAGGCATCAGCGTAGAAGTGGTAGATCCACGTACCCTTATCCCATTGGATAAAGAATTGATCATCGAATCTGTGAAGAAAACTGGTAAGGTTATCTTGGTCAACGATGCTTACAAAACAGGTGGTTTCATCGGTGAAATCGCATCGATCATCACAGAAAGCGATGCCTTTGACTATTTGGATGCACCAATTATCCGTATCGCTTCAGACGATGTACCAGTTCCTTACGCAAACATTCTTGAAAACGCAGTGTTGCCAAACGTAGAGAAAATCAAAGCGGCAATCTACAAGCAAGTAAACAAGGGTTAATCTTATCGTCATCCGCTTATCTTTTCTGGCTGTGTTGATTTGGCTTGCCTAACGTCAGTTATGCCTGCACTAAATCGCCTTGTCAGAAAAGCAATCGGAAAGACGATAACCCTAATATGCTAGAAATAAAATGTTCTAGCATGACTAAGAATGCTTGGAAAAGAATTAAGCCACTTCGATTATCGAAGTCTGGTTTGGTTCTTGACAAGGTAAGAGACTGAAAGAAAGGAATTGAACCCGTCCGGAAAACTCGGAAAAAAGATAAATCGTTACGAAAATCAGGATTTTCGACGATTTCCTAGATTCAGTCGTTTTCTGTTCGGACTTGGTATCTTAATAATGGCTATTGAAATCATTATGCCTAAGCTCGGTGTGGACATGCAAGAAGGTGAAATCATCGAGTGGAAAAAACAAGAGGGCGATTTTGTCAACGAAGGCGACGTCATCTTGGAAATGATGTCTGACAAGACTAGCATGGAGCTGGAAGCAGAAGAGTCAGGCGTCCTATTAAAAATTGTTCACGGAAACGGTGCTACCGTTCCTGTAACAGAAGTCATTGCCTACATCGGTGCAGAAGGTGAGACGGTTGAAGCCGGCGCTTCATCTGCTCCTGCTGTTGAACCAGCAGCGGCTATTGAAGAAGTGCCAGCAGGTCGTACGCCAGTAATCGTTGCTCCTGCAACTGCTGCCAAACCACAAGGTGGTGGCAAGGTTCGTGCGACTCCAGCAGCACGTAAATTGGCGCGTGAGCTTGGAATTGACTTAGGTCTTGTTCCAGGAACAGGTGCTAACGGTCGTGTCCACAAGGTTGACGTCGAAGACTTCAAGGGAGCAGCTCCAAAAGCAACTCCGCTTGCAGCCCGTATTGCAGCAGACCAAGGTGTTGACTTGTCAACCCTTACAGGTTCAGGTGTCAACGGTAAGATTGTCAAGAACGACGTTCTTGCAGTACTTGCTCCTGCAGCTGTAGAAATTGTTGCGCCAGCACCAAAAGCTGAAGAAAAACCAGCTAAAGAATTGCCAGAAGGCGTTGAAATCATCAAGATGAGCCCAATGCGTAAGGCGATTTCAAAAGGTATGGTCAACTCTTACTTGACAGCTCCAACCTTTACGCTTAACTACGATATCGATATGACCAACCTCATGGCACTTCGTAAGCAAGTCCTTGAGCCAATCATGAACAAGACTGGTTTGAAAGTGACCTTTACAGACTTGATTGGTCTAGCGGTAACGCGTACCTTGATGAAAGAAGAACACCGTTACCTCAATGCGTCATTGATTAATGATGCACAGGAAATCGAGTTGCACAAGTTTGTCAACCTTGGTATCGCAGTAGGTTTGGATGAAGGCTTGGTGGTGCCAGTTGTTCATGGTGCAGATAAGATGAGCTTGTCCGACTTCGTGGTAGCTTCAAAAGATGTCATCAAGAAAGCTCAATCTGGTAAGTTGAAGGGTGCTGAAATGTCAGGTTCCACCTTCTCTATCACCAACTTGGGTATGTTTGGTACTAAAACCTTTAACCCAATCATCAACCAACCAAACTCAGCAATCCTTGGTGTAGCAACAACTGTTCAAACTCCAGTAGTTATTGATGGTGAAATCAAAATCCGTCCAATTATGGCACTATGCTTGACCATTGACCACCGTATCGTTGACGGTATGAATGGTGCTAAGTTCATGGTTGACTTGAAGAACTTGCTGGAAAACCCATTGGAATTGTTGATTTAAGATAAGATGCAAAAGGCGTTAAGAAAACCGTATGAAAATAGGAAATCAACGATGTGCCTTGAGGCACGAGGCGATTTATCTTTTTCAATAGGTTTTTAGCCTGTGCTCAATTTGGTAAAGAGAAAAATAAAGAAAGGATGTAGAACGAGTTCGTGACATTTGAACACGAACTAAATGCTTCGGAATTTAGATAGTCCGCCTTGGATGCAAGCATCCTACGTTGGACTCCTAAAATTCTGTCGCATTTGACGTTCTTTGTATCATAACTATGGCAATTGAAATTATTATGCCGAAACTTGGTGTAGATATGCAAGAAGGCGAAATCATCGAGTGGAAAAAACAAGAAGGTGATTTTGTCAACGAAGGTGATGTTATCTTGGAGATGATGTCAGACAAGACAAGCATGGAATTGGAAGCAGAAGAATCAGGTGTTCTTTTGAAAATCGTTCATGGTAACGGTGCAACGGTTCCTGTAACAGAAGTCATTGCTTACCTTGGTGCAGAAGGTGAAAAAGTTGAAGTTGATAGCGCACCTGCTCCAGCTGAGGTTGCACAAGCAACTGCTGACTTGAAAGCAGCTGGTTTGGAAGTACCTGCAGCTCCTGCAGTAGCTCCACAAGCTCCTAAGGCTGAATTGGCAGCGGACGAGTATGACATGGTTGTTGTCGGTGGTGGTCCTGCTGGTTACTATGCTGCTATCCGTGGTGCTCAATTAGGCGGTAAAATCGCGATCGTTGAGAAATCAGAATTTGGCGGTACCTGCTTGAACAAGGGCTGTATCCCAACTAAGACCTACCTTAAAAACGCTGAAATCCTTGACGGTTTGAAGATTGCGGCTGAGCGTGGTATCAACCTTGCTTCAACAAACTATACCGTTGATATGGACAAGACAGTTGACTTCAAGAACAAGGTTGTGAAGACCTTGACAGGTGGTGTAGCCGGACTCTTGAAAGCAAACAAGGTAACAATCTTCAACGGTCTTGGTCAAGTAAACCCTGACAAGACTGTTGTCATCGGCGACAAGGTCATCAAAGGTCGCAGCATCGTTCTTGCAACAGGTTCGAAAGTATCGCGCATCAACATCCCAGGTATTGATTCTAAGTTGGTATTGACTTCTGATGATATCCTTGACTTGCGTGAAATTCCTAAGTCACTCACTGTTATGGGTGGCGGCGTAGTCGGTGTGGAACTTGGTTTGGTTTATGCATCATACGGCACAGAAGTAACAGTTGTTGAGATGGCAGACCGTATCATTCCAGGTATGGACCGCGAAGTGTCTGTTGAATTGCAAAAAGTCCTTTCTAAGAAAGGTATGAAATTCTTGACATCTGTTGGTGTATCTGAAATCGTTGAAGCCAACAACCAGTTGACCATCAAATTGAACGACGGCTCAGAAATCGTTTCTGAAAAAGCCCTTCTTTCAATCGGTCGTGTACCACAATTGGCTGGTCTCGAAAATCTTAACCTTGAATTGGACCGCGGTCGTATCAAGGTAAACGAATATCAAGAAACATCAATCCCAGGTATCTACGCACCAGGTGATGTCAACGGTACTAAGATGTTGGCCCACGCTGCTTACCGTATGGGTGAAGTGGCAGCTGAAAATGCTATTCACGGTAACCACCACAAAGCGAAGTTGGACTTCACACCAGCAGCGGTTTACACTCACCCAGAAATCGCTATGGTTGGTTTGACAGAAGACCAGGCTATCGAGAAATACGGTAAAGAAAACATCCTTATCGGTCGCAACAGCTTTACTGGTAACGGTCGTGCTATTGCTTCTAACGAAGCACACGGTTTCGTAAAAGTTATCGCTGATAAGAAATACCATGAAATCCTTGGTGTTCACATCATCGGTCCAGTTGCAGCTGAAATGATCAACGAAGCAGCAACCATCATGGAATCTGAGTTGACAGTTGATGACGTGGCAGCATCTATCCACGGTCACCCAACCTTCTCAGAAGTTATGTATGAAGCCTTCCTCGATGTGCTTGGTGTTGCAATCCACAACCCACCAAAACGTAAATAATAGCATTCAGTTTATCTTTTATTACTTCGTTAACTCGATATGCCGTACTCTGCAGAAGCGACTTGCCTCGCAAGTCCTATTTCCAACCTAGAACAGCCTTGAGGCTGTTCTAGCAACCTGCATCTTTTGATGCGAACGCAGTTCGCCTTATTTCCAACCTCCAACTATCTCCCAGATAATTGGAGCTAGTACTAAAAGCAAACTGAAATGCTAACATCTAAAAGAAAGTCCATGTGACTTTCTTTTTTGTATGTTCATAGTATAGTATTAGTCTGTCGCAGTTTTTGACTGTTATTTGATAGAAAAACAGACTATACTTGTAGTAGAAAAAGGCAAGGAGAATAAAGATGCGCAAGATTATATTTTTAGATGTAGACGGGACCTTGGTTGACTATCATAATCGGATTCCAGAATCTGCCATTCGTGCTATTCGGCAGGCTAGAGAAAATGGACACTTGGTTTATGTCTGTACAGGTCGAAGTCGGGCGGAAATGCAACCAGAACTATGGGAGATTGGTCTTGACGGAATGATTGGTGGCAACGGCTCTTATGTCGAGCATCAAGGTCAGGTGGTCATGCACCAAGTTATTTCAAAAGATGATAGTCGAGCGATTGTAGAATGGCTTCACGAACGTGGTTTGGAATTTTATCTGGAAAGCAACAACGGTCTCTTTGCAAGTGAGAATTTCCGTGAACGTGCTCGTGAAACCCTGCGGATCTATTCCATGAATAAAGGAAAAACAGCAGAAGAAGTGGCCGATCAGGAAGTAGAAGACGTTATACACGGCTTGATTTTTGATGGTCAACTCTACCGCAATGACCTCAACAAAGTCAGTTTTGTGCTCGATTCCTACCAGGACCACTTGGATTCCAAGCAAGCCTTTCCGCAACTGGTCGCAAACACCTGGGGAGGTCGCGGGGAGTCAGCTCTCTTTGGTGACTTGGGGGTGAGAGACATCGACAAGGCCCATGCAATTTCTGTATTGCTGGACCACTTAGGAGCTAGTCAGGCAGACTCTATCGCCTTTGGTGATGCTAAAATTGATATTTCCATGCTGGACTATTGTGCTGTTGGTGTTGCTATGGGAAATGGCGGAGCGGAAATCTTGGCTATGGCAGATATGATAACGGACGATGTAGAAGAAGACGGCCTCTACAATGCCTTTGAAAAGTTGGGACTACTTAAACAGTAGCCCTCAGAATAAATTATTGAACCACTTGCAAAACCGCTTACAATCTGATAAGATAAGAGTAGGATTGTTACTGATAAGCAGGCAAAACCTAAGCAGATAGTGAAGGGTCTGGCAACAGTCGTATTTGCTATATGCTTGGGTTCTTTTTTATCAGTCGAAAAAAGAGGCGGTAAAGTAGATGCAGATTGAAAAAGTTTATAACAACAATGTCATTCAAGCAATAGATCAGCAGGGCCGTGAGTTGATTGTCATGGGGAAAGGATTAGGTTTTCAGAAAAAAGCAGGGGAAGAATTAGACACCAGCAAAATCGAGAAAACCTTTGTGCTACAAAATGACTACCAACAATCAGATTTATCGAGTCTGTACCTGCAAATGGAGAGCAGTGAAGTCGAAGTAGTCAATGCCATTATCAATAGGGCAGAAGAAACTTTAGAAGTTCAGTTTGATTTGTCTTTGTATCTAGCCTTAGCAGACCATTTACATTTTGTATTTCAGCGATGCCGTGAAGGTATCTTTATTGAGAACCCGCTGTCTTGGGAAGTACGTAAGTTTTATCCGAAGGAATACCAAATTGGTTTAGAAGCCTTGCAGTTGGTGCAGGAGCGTTTAGGCTTGGAACTAGGAAAGGGAGAAGCCTCGTCTATCGCTCTCCATCTGGTAAATGCTCAGAAGAATGGTGCTTTTGGCAAGGAAACCCAAACCATTAGTAAAATCGTGACTCAGATTTTAGACATTGTCCGACTTCATTTTGGTAGTGTGACCTACGAGGAGGATACCAGCTATCATCGATTTGTAACACATATTCAGTATTTTGCTCAACGTGTGGCCAATGGTGTGGTCGAAGGGGTCAATGATGCATTTTTGTATGAACAGGTGATGGCTAACTATCCTGATTCATTTGCTTGTACGACTAAGATTCGTCAGCATATTGCGGAAGTTTACCATTTTGAAATGTCCAAAGATGAACAAGTCTATTTGACCATCCATATCCAGCGCTTAAAAACGAGTTAGAAAAAAATCAAAAAAAACTTTAGAAAACGCTTGCAAAACAATTTGCAATGTGTTATCATAAATTTATCAAAAGGATTGTTACTGGTAAGCAGGCAAAACCTAAATATATACAAGATACTCTTTTTGACGTAGTTCAAGGGGCAGTGTTTGGTATATGTTTAGGTTTTTCTGTTTTTCCAGAAAAGAAAGGAGCCGAAAAATGGCTAAGGATTATACAGATTTAGCTACAGATATTGTAGCCCATGTCGGAGGTAAAGAAAACATCAGCAGTCTCAAGCACTGTGTGACCCGTCTTCGCTTCGGTCTCAAGGACGAAAGCAAGGCTGATACAGACTACCTGAAAGCACGTGACGGTGTCGTTACTGTGGTACAAGCTGGTGGTCAATACCAAGTGGTTATCGGCAACCATGTCCCAGATGTTTATGCAGCGGTGCAAAAAGTTGCAGGTATTGCAGGAGATGGAAGTTTGGATATTGATGAAGGCGATGGTCCAAAAGGAAATCTCTTTGAACGCTTTATTGATTTGTTATCAGGTATCTTCCAAGCCTTTTTGGGTCCTTTGGCTGCTGCTGGTATCATTAAAGGTATTGTTGCCATTATGGCTTCGCGAGGATTGACGAGTGATAATAGTGCTATATATGCTATCTTAAATGCGGCGGGTGACGGTTTCTTCCAATACTTACCATTGTTAGTGGCTCTGACATCTGCTCGCAAGTTTAAGATGAATGAATTTACAGCCCTAGCAATCGGTATGGCCTTGATTTACCCAACCTTGCCAGGTTCGCTTGCAGCATTGAAAGAGGCAGGACTGGATAATGTATTTGGTATTCCATTTGTTTTACCAACAGCAGGTAGCTACTTGTCAACGGTTATCCCAGCTATTCTCGCAACGTGGGTGGCTTCAATTATTGAGAAAAACATCCGTAAAGTCACACCAGATGTTGTCAAACTCTTCGTTGTTCCATTTGTGACTATCTTGCTTGCTGTTCCATTGACCTTCTTAGTGGTTGGTCCTGTCGCAAACTTCATCTCTGATGTCTTGTCAAATGCATTTACTGCCATCATGAACTTTAGTCCATTGCTCTATGGTTTGATTCTTGGTGCGACTTGGCAAGTGTTGGTTATGTTTGGAATGCACTGGGCAGTTGTCCCATTGGCAATTATGCAAGTAGCATCAAATGGTATGTCTTCAATTCTTGTACCAGCCTTACTTCCAAACTTTACACAGACCGGGGTTCTTTTGGCAATCATGTTGAAGACCAAGGAGTCTAAGGTTAAAACAGTTTCTATGCCTGCATTGGTTTCATCTATTTTTGGTGTGACTGAGCCAGCTATCTACGGTGTGACCCTTCCAATGAAAACACCGTTCTTTATCTCATGTGCTGTTTCAGGTGTGATTGGTGCTGCCACTATGTTCTTCAATGTAACAGGTTACTCTGTAGGTGGTATGGGTGTCTTCTTGTATCCGTCTCTAGTTAATCCAGCAAACGGTGATATGTCAGGTATGATTGCTGCCATTATTTTGACAGTAGTTGCAATCGTCGCATCCTTCGCTATCCAAATGGCCCTTCCAGTTCCTTACTTATATGGAGAGCCAACTGAAAAAAAGTCCGTTGAAGAAACAAAGGAGTCTGTTCCAGAATTAAAAGAAATCAAGCAAGAGATCATTGCCAGTCCACTAATCGGTAAAGTAGTTAAATTAGAAGATGTTCCTGATGCAGTCTTTGCTTCAGGTGCTATGGGTAAAGGGATTGCTATCGATCCGCTAGATGGTATCCTTGTTTCTCCAGCTAAGGCTGAAATAACTCTTGTATTCCCAACCAAACATGCTATTGGTCTTCGGACGGAAAATGGGGCAGAGCTTCTCATCCATATCGGTATGGACACAGTCTCTCTAGCTGGTAAAGGCTTTGAATCCTTCGTCCAAGTAGGTGACCAAGTTGAAGCAGGACAAAAATTGCTGGAATTTGATCTCCACCAAATCAAAGCAGCTGACCTACCGGTCATCACTCCAATTATCGTGACCAATACAGCTGACTATGAGGACATCTTGGTAACCCAAGAAAGCCAAATCAACAGTGGTGATTACCTATTGACAACGGTGAAATAAGTTACAAAAAGTGACTGAGCCGAGTGGCCAGTCACTTTTTTGCTTTCTTCTTGGCTTTATCCCTCAGCATCTGCCAACCTTCATAGAGCATGACTAGGGCAGACAGGAGAATAGCAGCATAAGCAAGATAGAGGAAGTAGAGAGGATGAGAGAAGAAAAACATCCAAATACCCCAAAGAGAATAGGCAAAGACCAGCTTGCCCCAGAAAGTTAATTTTCGCTTGAGAAACCACTCTACAAATCCTTCCTGCAGAGAGAAGCGACTGTCACGGTAGTCTTGTCTTAGGTTTCGTATCCACTTCATCTCGCCTCCTTAAGGATGTGCTTGGTCAAGAAAGGCTTGATCATGGTCTGGAATTCCTGCCTCATCACTTTTATAGCGTTCAGCGGTAACAGTTAGCTGGTACTTACTTCGCAAGTCTAGGATTTCCTGCATCATTGGAGAGGCATGATGGATATCCAGAGCGGCTTGGTCTGTCCAGCTATCAACCAGTAAGATAGAATGGGGATCATCGAGAGGTGCAAAGTATTGATAACGTGTATTTCCAGCCTGCTGGCGAATGCGGTCGGCAATGCCACTAGCTTCCATTTCCTGAGCGAAGGCACGTGCATTGTCAGCTGGTCCAGTATAGTGGAGGTGCATGGTAATCATAGTTGTCTCCTTTTATTTGTTGAAATTGGTATAGGTCCTATTCTTCCGCAATTGTTTGCGGTAGCTGCTAGGGGTGGTATGGTAGTATTGTCTGAACTGGCGGTTGAAGTTGGACAGATTATTAAAGCCAACTTCGGTCGCAATTTCAAGCACAGGCTTGAGAGTGTTTGTCAGGAGCTCGGTAGCTGCCCGCAGTCGGACTTGGATGATAAATTCCATACAGGAAGTTCCTGTTTGTTGCTTGAAGATTGTCATAAAATGGTTTTTTGTATAGCCCATTTGCCCTGCTAGTTGCTCGATGGTGAGGTTTTCTGCATAATGTTGTTGGATGTATTCTATCAACAACCGCAGTTTTTCATTTTTCCGATACATATCATCGGTATTTTTCCGGACAATGTAGCGGTAGCGGTAGAGCAGGTAGAAGAAGTCAAAGAGTCGGCTCTTGAGAGGCAGTTCAAAGTACGGTGGCTGGTGTCTGACCAACTCAAAAATGGTGAGCAGGCATTGTCTAATCTCTGCGTAGCCAGGGTCTTGGGGCTGGATGCGTGGAATACACTTGAAAACATCTGTCTGTAAGGGTTGCAGGTAGAGCATACTGGTCTGATCTAGGTGAGATGCCCCCAGTATATCCAAGTGAAAGAGAAGGGTATCCGTTTCGTGCCCCCGTTGCTCAATCGGATGGATGGAATGCGCAGCATTGGGCCGTATGAGAATAATATCACCAGCCTGACTATTGAAATAATCATAGTCGATATGGTAACGGGCTGTCCCTCCGTATACATAGTTGATTTCAAATTCATTGTGCCAATGAAAGAGAATGTCAGGAATACCATCCATGACACAGGTATGGTAATACTTGTAGGGCAACAAACGACTATCGTAATCAATGGCGTGCTTAAACTGTTTATCCGTTAATGGCGGTTGCATACTTTTCTCCTTTTCGTAGGATAGTATCATTATAGCATATTATTTGAGAAGAAAAGGGTTTCAAATCTGTTTATACTATATTTGTTAGAAAAAATAAGGGAGAAGTAAGATGTCACGTTTTCCAAAAAATTTCCTCTGGGGAGGAGCTATCGCAGCCAACCAGGCAGAAGGTGCCTATAATGTGGACGGACGCGGTTTAGTCCAGACAGACGTTACAACAGGAGGATCTGTCAACAGCCCCCGCTATACAACCTACATTGATAAGGACGGAAAGCCAGGTAAATATGCTTCTATGGGGCATGCTGGTGGTCATCTGCCAGAAGGGGCGACCTATGCCGTCCTAGAAGACCACTATTATCCAAACCATAAGGCTGTGGACTTCTACCACCGCTATAAAGAAGATATCAAGCTCTTCGCAGAAATGGGTTACTCCGTTTTCCGCTTGTCGATTTCATGGGCACGGATTTTCCCAAATGGTGATGATGCAGAGCCAAACCAAGCAGGTCTTGATTTCTATCGTTCTGTCTTTGAAGAATGCCGCAAATATGGCATTGAGCCATTGGTTTCCATTTGGCACTTCGATACACCTTTGAGCTTGGAGCAACGCTATGGTGGTTGGACCAATCGTAAGTTGATTGATTTCTATGTCCGCTATGCTGAGACAATTTTTAATGAATATAAGGGGTTGGTGAAATATTGGATTACCTTCAACGAGATTAACAACACGATCATGTTTTTGGATATGTTTAGTGAACCAAAGGATTCTGATTACCAAGATGCCTACCAACACTTACATCACCAGTTTGTTGCCTCTGCCAAGGCTGTAAAATTAGGACATCAGATTGATCCGAGCTATCGATTCGGAAACATGATTTGTGGAATCACCTTCTACCCAGGAACCTGTGACCCTGCCGATATTTTAGAAAATCAACACAAATGGGAACAGAATATTTTCTATTGTAGTGATGCACAAGCCAAAGGTCGCTATGGATCCTATGCAAACAGATTGTGGAAGGAACACAATGTTGTATTGCAAATGGAAGAGGGAGACCTAGAAATCCTTGCTGAAGGCAAGGTGGATATGTATACCTTCTCTTATTACATGTCAACCGTTGTGACCACTCATAAAGTGGAAGACACGGTTTCTGGAAACTTCTCAATCGGTGCCAAGAACCCTTACTTGACCTATTCAGATTGGGGTTGGGCTCAGGATCCGACGGGGCTTCAATACTATCTTGAGAAAATCTACGACCGCTACGAAATTCCGATGATGATTGTAGAAAATGGTTTGGGGGCTTTGGATACAGTTGAAGAAGACGGCTCTATTCACGATGATTACCGTATCGACTACCATCGTGCCCATGTCAATGCGATGGCAGATGCCATTGCCAATGGTGTCGATTTGATTGGCTATACCACTTGGGGCTGTATTGACCTAGTATCAGCAGGAACAGGTGAAATGCGAAAACGCTACGGCTTTATCTACGTTGATATGGATGATGCTGGAAATGGGACACTTGCTAGAACACCAAAAGATTCATTCTACTGGTATAAGAAAGTCATTGCTAGCAATGGTGAGGATGTAGAATAAGGAAGACGGCGCTTTGCCGTTTTTCTCTTAGGGAAAGGTTTGAAAATGAAAATAGAACATGTAGCAATCTACACTCAGGATTTGGAAGGTATGCGTAATTTCTTTGAAAACTACTTCAATGCCACATCCAATCAGCTCTACTATAATCCAAAAACCAGTTTCAAGTCCTATTTTCTTACCTTTGAAGACGGGTCTCGTTTGGAAATTATGACCAGAGACGATGTGGTCGACAAACCAAGTCAACTCAATTATCTAGGACTCATTCATTTAGCCTTTAGTCTAGGGAGCAAAGAAGCGGTGGATAACTTAACTGCAAGACTTCAGCAGGATGGTTATCCCATTCTTAGTGGACCACGGGTAACTGGCGATGGCTACTACGAATCGTGTGTGTTAGGTTTTGATGATATACAAATAGAATTAACAGTGTAATGTTGGCAAGTAATACTGCTAGGTCAATGTTTAACGAATTAGCTTTCAAGTCTCATTCATCAGCTATTTCCTTACTGTTACGGAAAAAACTGCAGTGGTGATTATTGTAACCGTTTGCTAAACTAATAACTATAAAACATACAGGAGGCAATTATGTCTAAATTACCTAAGAATTTTTTATGGGGTGGCGCTGTAGCTGCTCACCAACTTGAAGGTGGCTGGCAAGAAGGTGGAAAAGGGATTTCTGTAGCAGATGTGATGACTGCTGGGAGACACGGGGTACCTAGAGAAATTACAGATGGTGTATTAGAAGGAAAATATTATCCGAATCATGAAGCGATTGATTTCTATCACCGCTATAAAGAAGATATTGCACTCTTTGCAGAGATGGGCTTCAAGTGTTTCCGTACCTCAATTGCGTGGACACGTATTTTTCCAAATGGTGATGAATTGGAGCCAAATGAAGCTGGCTTGCAGTTTTATGATGACTTATTTGATGAGTGTTTAAAATATGGGATTGAACCTGTTGTTACCCTATCACACTTTGAATTGCCTTACCATCTGGTAACTGAGTATGGTGGTTTTAGAAATCGTAAAACCATTGAGTTCTTTGTTCGTTTTGCAGAGACTTGCTTCCGTCGTTACAAAGACAAGGTCAAATACTGGATGACATTTAACGAGATTAATAACCAAGCAAATTATCAGGAAGATTTTGCACCTTTTACCAACTCAGGTATTGTTTATCAAGAGGGTGAAAACCGTGAAGCAGTTATGTATCAAGCGGCTCATTATGAATTGGTGGCTTCTGCACGTGCCGTTAAGATTGGGCATGAGATTAACCCTGATTTCCAGATTGGCTGTATGATTGCTATGTGTCCGATTTATCCTGCGACTTGCAAACCATCTGATATTTTGATGGCACAAAAGGCCATGCAAAAACGCTATTACTTCACAGATGTTCATGTGCATGGTTTCTACCCCGAGCATATCTTGCGCTACTGGGAGAGAAAAGGTATTAGCGTTGATTTCACAGAGGAAGATCGCGAAGATTTGCTAGAAGGAACAGTTGATTACATTGGCTTCTCATACTATATGAGTTTTGCTATTGATTCTCACCGCGAGAATAATCCTCATTACGATTATCTTGAGACAGAGGACTTGGTAAAAAATACCTATGTCAAGGCTTCTGATTGGGAATGGCAAATTGACCCGGAGGGCTTGCGCTATGCATTAAACTGGTTTACAGATATGTATCATCTGCCACTTTTTATCGTAGAGAATGGCTTTGGTGCGATTGACCAAGTCGAAGAAGATGGAATGGTGCATGATGACTACCGTATTGATTATCTTGGAGCACATATCAAGGAGTTTATCAAGGCAGTTGATGAGGATGGGGTTGATTTGATGGGATATACTCCATGGGGTTGTATTGACCTGGTGTCAGCAGGGACAGGTGAAATGCGCAAACGTTATGGCTTTATCTATGTTGATAAAGATGATGAAGGCAATGGAAGCTATGCCCGTTCTCCTAAACGCTCATTCGCATGGTATAAAAATGTTATCGCAACAAATGGTGAGGAAGTTTAATGAGAAGACCTCTGTAGCGTAATAGCTACATGGGTCTTCATTTATGTTTTTTAGTATTGGTATGTTAAAGGAGAAAATTATATGGTTGGTATTATCGCAGCTTGCTTAACTACCTTTGGATTTGTACCTCAGGTTATCAAGGTAGTTAAGACAAAGGATACAGAGTCGATTTCGTTAGGAATGTATATGATGTCTGTGACAGGGATGTCCTTATGGTTGTTCCATGGTATTATTCAAGGAGATACGGCCCTCATTATTGCTAATAGCCTATCTGTAACATTAGCAGGTATTATTTTGGTCTATAAATTAGTCTACAAATAATGCACAATTCCATCGATAAAAGAATTTTTAGCAACAGTGAAAAACATTGAAAACGCTTGACTTTTTTTGCAAAAGGAATATAATGATGACAAATAAATATTGGAAGTGTGATTGCTATGTTATTTGTTCCACTTTTTTTAAGGTTTAACCTTTTTAAACCACCAAGATAAGTGTTTTTCTAGTTGTTTGTAAGTGTATCGTATCTTGGAAAAGAGGTTTATTATGGAATCTATAGTTGGAATAATTGTTATTGTAGTTGTTATGGCTGTTCTGGTTTATTTATTGATTAATATGTGGAAAATCAGAGCGACTTCAGCTGGTCAGGCGGATGACACTACGCTATACTTTGTAAGATTTAAGGGGGTAAATCCGCCAGACTTAGCAAATAGTAGTGTCTTTAATCGGGTCGCCAAAATCCAACGCACTAAAGGGGATACCTATCAAATTAGTTCAAAAGTTAGTGATGCTAAACTGAAAGATTTGATTATGGATGAGTTTCAGCTTAAATCTTCTGAGGTTGTAGTTTACTATCCTCCTCGTCTTTTCTTTTATGCATCATAGTCGCAACTCTTCGGAGTTGCTATTTTTTTGTTTCTGGAGAGTAGCGGAAAAGCGGTTTATTTTAGTAGCGAAATTTCCGTAGTGGTAAGGAAATACTTCCTATGGAAAATGTAAGCGCGTTCATGTAAAATAAAATCATAACAAAAGTAAATAATAAAATAGTTGGAGGAAAATCCTATGGTAAAAGCTTTGATTATCTGTGCAGGAGGCATGTCTTCTTCACTTATTGCAAAAAAAACACAAACTCTTTTGGAAGAACAAGGGCATACAGTAGAAATGAATGCTGTCGGTGTTCCAGAAGGTGGTAAAAAAATAAATGCGGCAGAGTATGACTTGTACTTGATTAGCCCGCAGACAAAAATGCATTTTAAGCAATTTGAAGAAGCAGGTAAGAAGGTAGGGAAGCCAGTTGTCCAAATTCCACCTCAAGCCTATATTCCAATTCCGATGGGAATTGAAAAAATGGCTAAATTGGTCTTGGATAATATCTAGTTCTTTGCTATCATAGATGGTATATTGATTTGAAAAGAGGCTAGTTATGCTAAATACTAAGGAAAAAATGATATTACAGTATCTTTATCAGCACCAGAATGGTTTTTCAACCAGTAAAGTATTGGCAGAGCATCTTTCTTATACGGATCGTACCATCCGAACCTATATCAAAAAATTGATTTCCGAAATATCCGAGGAAGAAACAGGTTTTGCGATTTTATCCAAACAAGGTTATGGCTATCAGCTTCGAATTAGCGATGAGGAAAAATACCATCGTTTCTTATCTGAAAACCAACTAGTATTTGGGGTGGATTATAGTGATGCAGAAAATCGCCATAAACAAATCCTGAATAAATTGATATTTGAAGAAGAATGTATCTTATTTGATGATTTGGCGGACCAGCTGTTTGTCAGTAGATCAACCTTGTCTCATGATTTCAAGCACATTAGGGAGCATCTTGCTTCTTATGGTTTGAGCATCGAGAGCAAGCCCTATAAGGGAGTCTATGTGGTTGGTGAAGAACGTCAAAAACGTCACTTCATTATGGACTATTTCTTTAGTGAACATTTTTATCAGAATATCCATCATTTTTTATCCAATGATAAAAGTCTAGCCTTACCTCTATCTTTTGAAGAGCTAACAATTGTAGTCTTAGATGAGTGTCGTGATAGTCAGTTGAAACTATCTGATTATATTATCCAAAATTTAGTTATTCATTTAGGTTTAGCTATCCAACGCTATCAAAAAGGTTTTACAATTTCTCCTGTCACCATTGATAAGGAAAAGTATGCTGAAGAATTGGCAGTAGCTACAAAGATTGCTAGGCGATTATCCCATCGACTGGAACCTCAGAATAGGTTTCCTGAGGAAGAAGTGGTCTACATTGCTCTACACTTGATTTCAAAAACACAATTAGAGGTGGAGAAGTCATCGGACCGCCTCTTGTTGCGCCAAGAACTTTTTGAAGTTTTAGGGCGTTATGATGATGAATATGGTTATCAATTTTCACATGATTTTTCCTTGATAGAAGGTTTGCTAACACATCTGGAGGTTCTCATAGAACGACTCCGTCACAATCTCCATATTGATAACCCCCTACTTGATGATATTAAAACAACTTATCATGATATCTTCGATTTGACACAATCACTAATGGCTGAACTTTCAGTTTTTCACTCTTATAGCTTGTCCGAGTCAGAAATTGCCTATGTAGCTCTACACTTGATGGCTTCCTTGGAACGGCAAAAAGAAAAATACAAATTAAATGTTCTGGTTATCTGTGCAACAGGCTACGGTAGTGCTCAGATGCTGAAAAATAGGATTAAAAATGAACTTGGGCAACAGGTGTCCATATCAGATGTCATCGGTTACTATGATTTAGATAATCAAAAGTTGCAGGGGATAGATGTGATAATGTCAACCATCGACTTATCTGGTTTGGTGTTTAAGGTCCCTGTTATAACTGTCAGTGTCTTTTTAACAGATCAGGAAGTTAAGGAAGTTAAACAACGATTGGCGGACTTGAGACCTAGTCTCCAAAAACCACAGGTAGTGGAAAGAGAAAGTAACTTGGAGAAATACTTTGATCAGTACTTCTCAGAACAACGATTTTTAGTTGTTGAGTCAGCTGAAAAAGAAATGTTATTAAAGCAAATGATTTCACAGTTGGAGAGCGAAGGTCTTGGAAATCACCAGGAATTTTATAAATTAATTGAGGCGCGTGAAAGCTTGAGTACATTGGTATTTGATAAAGATATAGCTGTTCCTCACCCCCTAAAACCCATTAGCGAAAAGCACATGATTTCTGTTGCGGTTATAAAAAATGGTCTATATTGGGAAGAAGGCTATGGGCAGATTAGATTGGTTTTCTTAGTGAGTCCATCTATATATACAAATGAAGGTCTATCAACCATTACCAATCGATTGGTAGATTTGGTAGATTTACCAGAAGTCAAGAAAGACATAATAAACTCTCCTGATTTTGAAACATTCAAACACGTTTTTTTACAAAGAGAATAGAAGGTGACATATGAATACAGAAGAATTACAAATGGCTGCATTTGGGATCATCCTCAGTAGTGGCAATGCAAGAAGTGTTATCCACGAAGCTTTTGCTGCTATGAGAGAAGGTGATTATGATAAGGCAGAAGAGTTATTGGAAGCAGCCAATGCTGACATGCTTGAAGCCCACCATTCTCAAACGGGTCTCTTACAGGAATACGCAAGCGGTACTGAAGTGAAGGTAGAGATTATTATGGTTCATGCGCAAGATCATTTGATGACAACAATGACTTTACGTGAGGTAGCACTTGAAATGTTAGCTTTGTATCGTAAAGTTGGTTAGAAAGAGGATATGGGATGAGTAAGGGAATGGCAAGTAAAAAACTACAGAAAACACCAGAACAATTAAAACAAGAGTCTAAACGCAAAAGTCAGCTCTTTAATCGCTATATGCTGTTTCGTTATAGTTTAGCAGTGTTCTTCTTTGCAAATCTATACTGGCTTCTGGTTCAATTATTTCAACCAAGTTTGTATCTAATCCTGCCCTCGCTTATGCTGATTGCAATAATCATTGCGACGGCAGAACAATTTAAGTTGTATAGTGCTGAGGAGTCTCGATTGACAAAGACAGAATTTGTATTAAGGGCACAAGCAATCTTGCAAGGGTTAATTGTGGTTTTAGTGATTTTGGGTCATATCTCAACCCTCTTTCCAACTTTTTCAAACCATACATCTGCTAAACTCTTTGTTATTGGCTTGCAGTTGTTAGGTCTTGCTTTAGTTGTTCTCAATATAAAAAGGTTGGAGCAGGTAAAGCAAAATACCGATAAATACTACCTACGTTTTCAAATAATAAGAAAATATCTTTAAAATTTTAGGAGGTCTTCTCATGGAAGAACAAAAAGGGTTCTTTGGACTATTAGATAAATATCTGATGGGACCAATGGGTAAACTGGCATCTTACAAAGTTGTACGTGCCATCACAGCTGCAGGTATGGCTGCCGTACCATTTACGATTGTTGGTTCGATGTTCTTGGTTTTCAGTATCTTACCACAGGCATTTTCATTCTGGCCAGTTGTTGCAGATATTTTTGCGGCATCATTTGATAAATTTACCCCACTCTATATGGTTGCCAATACTGCTACTATGGGGGTGCTATCACTTTATTTTGCACTTGCTATTGGATATGAATTGACAAAAATTTACGCTGAGGAAGAAGATCTTAATTTGACTCCGCTTAATGGGGCGCTCTTATCCCTCTTTGCTTTCATCATGACCGTTCCTCAAATTATTTTTGAAGAAGGCGCGATGTCGGCAGTCAGCTCTCTTGAAGAAGGCGCAATAATTGTTGATGGTTGGGCAATGGGTGGTGGCGTAACACGCTTTGGTACAACGGGTATATTTACGGCAATCATCATGGCTGTTGCGGCAGTTCTGCTATATCGGATGTGCGTGAAAAATAATTGGGTTATCAAAATGCCCGATTCAGTACCAGAGGGTGTATCACGCGGCTTTACAGCTTTGATACCATCATTTGTAATAGCATTCTTCGTGATTTTCTTGAACGGCCTCTTAGTGGCGCTTGGAACAGACATTTTTAAAGTAATTGCTATTCCATTTGGATTTGTAGCAAACTTGACTAACTCATGGCTTGGTTTGGTCGTTATCTATCTTTTGACACAAGCATTGTGGATTGTGGGGATTCACGGAGCAAATATTATCTTTGCTTTTATCAATCCAATTGCTCTTGCAAATATGTCTCTCAATGTTGCTGGCGAACGAATGATTGTTGCAGGGGAGTTCTCAAATATGTTTGTCATTGCAGGTGGTTCTGGAGCAACTCTCGGTCTCTGTATCTGGCTTGCAACACGTGCTCGTTCAGAGCAGTTGAGCGCTATCGGGAAAGCTTCAATCGTTCCAGGTATTTTTAATATCAACGAACCACTGATTTTTGGTTTGCCAATCATCTATAATCCAGCACTTGCAATCCCATTCATGCTTGCTCCAATTGCATCTATGACGGTGTATTACTTCTCTATGAAGTTGAATCTTATCAATGCAGTTGTTGCTCAAGTACCATGGCCAACTCCAGTTGGTATCGGTGCCTTCCTTGGTACAGCTGACTGGCGTGCAATTGTTGTTTCAATTGTTTGTGCAGTTGTTGCCTTCCTTGTTTACTATCCATTCATTCGTGCATACGATAAACAGTTGCTAAAAGAAGAAGCGGCAAATGCTTAAACTAGAGAAACTCCTTGACTTCTTCTAAGTCCAAGGAGTTTTTTTATAAGAGAATATCAGGAGATATTGTTAGATAAACATAAGATAGTATCATATTTGCTTTCTTCTTTCTAAATCAGAGGAGTTGAGGTAGGGCAAGAGAAGAAGATTTTTTATAGCTGACTTGATGAAGCGACTATCAATACATATGGAGGTTTAAAATATCTCTACTACTTTTGCTAATACTGATCGAGAGAAAACCTCTCCCTTGTTCCAAGTTTTAATTGGGATATTATCTAATGTTTTAAGAATAGTGATAATTGGAAATAACATAGAATAGTATCAGTTTGGCATATTATCACGTAGGAATGAATGGAGTTCTTTTGCTATTATATAGCTAATAAAGTCAGAAGGAGTATTGTGCTATGACAAAACAATTTCCAAAAGGATTTCTTTGGGGCGGTGCGACAGCTGCCAACCAATATGAAGGTGGTTGGAATTTGGGAGGTCGTGGTCCAGCCACTTCCGATACCTATATAGCGGTCGATCCAGATAAGCGGAAGGATATGAGTCACTTTGGTAAGCCTGTCTCGCGGGCTGATGTGGAATTTGCTTTGGCAGATCAAGAAGGGCTCTACCCAAAACGTTGGGGTTCTGATTTCTATCATCGCTACAAGGAAGACATAGCCCTCTTTGCAGAAATGGGCTTCAAGACCTTCCGCTTGTCGATTGCCTGGTCTCGTATTTTTCCAAAAGGAGACGAGTTAGAACCGAATGAAGAAGGACTGGCCTTTTATGATGCGGTCTTCGATGAGCTGAATAAATATGGTATCGAGCCGCTGGTGACCCTATCCCACTATGAATTTCCTCTTCATCTTGCTCTGGAATACGGCGGCTGGAAAAACCGTAAGGTCATAGAGTTCTTTGTTCGCTATGCCGAGACAGTATTCAAACGCTATCAGGGTAAAGTTAAGTATTGGCTGACTTTTAATGAGATTAATATTTTGGGCATGGTTGGTTATCTATCAGGCGGTCTTCTCTTTGAAGACGGAAAGAATGACCTAGAAACCATGTACCAAGCAGTTCACCATCAGTTCATCGCCTCTAGTTTGGCAACAAAAGCAGCCCATGAGATTGACCCAGAAAACAAGGTTGGTTGCATGCTGGCACGGATGGAGAACTATGCAGCCACCTGCAATCCAGACGATGTCTTGGCGGCCTTGAAAAAAGACCAGGAAAATCTCTTCTATACAGATGTACAGGTTCGTGGAGCCTACCCAAGTTATATGAAACGCTTCTTCAAAGAAAACAATATCCAGGTCGTGTTCGAGGCGGGAGACGAAGCGATTTTGAAACAATATCCTGTTGATTTCATGAGTTTTTCTTACTATATGACATCCATCACCCGTGCTCTTCCAGACAAGGACAAGGCAACTGCAGGTAACTTGATCTTGGGAGAAGCAAATCCCTATTTAGAAGCTTCTGATTGGGGCTGGCAAATTGACCCAGTTGGGTTGCGTATCACCCTCAACAAGCTCTATGACCGTTACCAAGTTCCCCTCTTCATTGTGGAAAATGGTCTGGGAGCCTTGGATAAGGTGGAGGCAGACGGCAGTATCCAGGACGGCTACCGTATTTCCTATCTGGAAAAACACATCCAGCAAATGTATGAAGCCATTGAAGATGGCGTGGAACTCATGGGCTACACCCCTTGGGGTTGTATCGATCTAGTTTCTGCTTCAACAAGTGAAATGTCTAAACGCTATGGCTTTATCTATGTGGATGCGGACGATCAAGGCAACGGCAGTTTTGACCGATCACGGAAGGCATCATTCTACTGGTATAAAGATGTCATTGCCAGCAATGGAGCCAATATATTGACAGAAAAATAGGAGGTCTTATGACAAAAACGATTTATCTCATGCGTCATGGTGAAACCCTTTTTAATACGCAAAAACGAGTGCAGGGTTGGTCGGATTCTCCCTTAACAGAACGTGGTATTGCCCAAGCCCAAGCCGTTGGTCAGTATTTTAAGGAGCAGGGAATCGTCTTCACCAGTGCCTATTCTTCCACGCAAGAGAGGGCTACTGATACACTAAAATTAGTTACGGATGCGCCCTACCAACAGCTCAAGGGACTCAAGGAGATGAACTTCGGGATTTTTGAAGCTAGAGAGGAAGAATTACTTCCCAAGCCTCGTCCTGGAGCTCGTTCTTTCGAAGACCTCTTGGAGCCATTTGGAGGCGAGGACATTCGAGCAGTTGGAAGTCGTGTCAAAGAGGCGATTCTCTCTGTCGCGGAAAACGATCCAGCTGATCCAATCCTCATGGTCAGTCATGGTGCAGCTATTTGGGGATTGGTGCAGGTTTTGGAGGTCACCTTCCCACCGGGTGTCTTCCTGCCCAACTGTGCCATTTGCCAGCTGACTGTTGAAAATGGGGAAATAAGATTTGAAAAACTGATTGATTCCGCACATGATTTTAAGGTTTATGACTTTAAGTAGGGAGGTTTAGTATGAACTATCTTTACTTGATGCGACATGGACAGACACGGTTCAACCTCCAAGGGCGGATTCAAGGGGCTTGTGATTCTCCTCTGACAGAAGAAGGAAAAGAACAAGCACGGGCTGCTGGTCGGTATTTTCAAGAGCAGGCTATCTCTTTTGATAAGATTTATTCTTCTACTCAAGAACGGGCCTGTGATACGGCAGAATTGGCCACAGGAAGGACGGATTATGTTCGCTTAAAAGGATTGAAAGAACAGGATTTTGGAGCCTTCGAGGGTCAACAGGAATACCTCAATCCTCCCTTGCAGGGAGACATTGGCTACGGTGATTATTTTGTCACCTTTGGAGGCGAATCCTATCGAGATGTCCGAAAACGTATGGAAGAAACCATTGGAGGCATTATGGAAGAAGCGGACAATCAATCCGTTTTAGTAGTTAGCCATGGAGCCGCCATTGCCCAATTTTTCAGACAGGTATTGACAGATTTTCCGCGAGTGCGGATGCGGAATTGTGCCATACTGACTTTTACTTATGAAGACGGTCACTACGATTTGCAAAGCATTGTGGATCCCGTTAATAAAGAAACTCTCTATCAAAAAGAAGGAAAGGAGAAAAAATGACAGTAACAAAAGTATTTCCAAAAGGATTTTTATGGGGTGGTGCAACAGCAGCCAACCAATGTGAAGGAGCTTACGATGTAGACGGACGTGGTCTTGCCAACGTCGATGTTGTGCCGATTGGCGAAGACCGGGCTGCCATTATCACTGGTCGTAAGAAGATGTTTGACTTTGAGGACGGTTATTTCTATCCAGCCAAGGAGTCTATTGATATGTATCATCACTTCAAGGAGGATATTGCTCTCTTTGGTGAAATGGGCTTTAAGACCTATCGTCTTTCAATCGCCTGGTCCCGTATTTTCCCTAAGGGAGATGAATTGGAGCCTAATGAAAAAGGCTTGCAATTCTACGAGGACTTATTCAAGGAATGCCACAAGTATGGTATTGAACCCTTGGTGACCATTACCCACTTTGACTGCCCTATGCACTTGATTGAGGCTTACGGTGGCTGGCGAAATCGCAAAATGCTTGAATTTTACGAACGCCTTTGCCGTACCCTCTTCACACGCTACAAGGGATTGGTCAAATACTGGCTGACCTTTAACGAAATCAACATGATTCTTCATGCACCATTTATGGGGGCAGGTCTGTATTTTGAAGAAGGTGAAAATGTGGAACAGGTCAAATACCAGGCAGCCCACCACGAGCTTGTTGCTTCTGCCATTGCCACAAAATTGGCCCATGAAATCGATCCGGAAAACAAGGTCGGTTGTATGTTGGCTGCAGGTCAATACTACCCACACACCTGCCACCCACGTGATGTATGGGAAGCTCTGCAAGAAGACCGTGAGAACTATTTCTTCATCGATGTTCAGGCACGTGGCTACTATCCAAACTATGCCAAGAAGAAGTGGGAGCGTGCAGGTATCGAGATCGAAATGACAGACCAAGACCTAGCACTCTTGAAAGAGCACACCGTTGACTTCATTTCCTTCTCTTACTACTCTAGCCGTGTGGCTTCTGGAGATCCTGTAGAGAAGGAAAAAACAGCAGGCAATATCTTTGCCTCTATTAAAAACCCTTACCTAGACGCATCCGAATGGGGCTGGCAGATTGACCCACTCGGTTTCCGCATTACCATCAATTCCATATGGGATCGTTATCAAAAACCACTCTTTGTGGTTGAAAATGGTCTGGGAGCAGTCGACACGCCAGATGAAAACGGCTATGTGGAAGACGACTACCGTATCGACTACCTTCGCCAACATGTCCTAGCAATGAGAGATGCTATTGTAGAAGACGGCGTTGAACTCTTGGGATACACTACTTGGGGCTGTATTGACCTAGTGTCTGCCGGAACGGGCGAAATGAAAAAACGCTACGGCTTCATCTACGTTGACCGTGACAATGAAGGAAAAGGAACCCTCAAACGTTCCAAGAAAAAATCATTTGACTGGTATAAAAAAGTCATCGCTACAAATGGAGCGGATGTCGAATAAAGTAGAAAGACAAGTCTTGTGGCTTGTCTTTTGTTATCGTTTCCACTATAATAAAAATTAGTTAACAATAAAGGAGTTTCGCATGAAATACATCGTAAATAACAGCAATGACCCAGCTTATAACATTGCCCTCGAAGCCTACGCTTTCAAGGAATTAACAGATATTGACGAAATTTTTATTCTCTGGATCAATGAGCCTGCCATCATTATCGGTAAGCACCAGAATGCCATTGAAGAAATCAACAAGGAATTCACAGACGAAAAGGGCATCCATGTCGTTCGCCGTTTGTCCGGTGGTGGAGCGGTTTACCATGATTTAAACAATCTCAACTACACCATTATTTCAAATAAATCTGAAGAAGGTGCATTTGACTTCAAAACCTTCTCCAAGCCTGTCATTGATACCCTTGCCACACTAGGTGTAGAGGCTAATTTCACCGGCCGTAATGACCTGGAAATCGACGGAAAGAAAATCTGTGGTAATGCGCAAGCCTACGCAAAAGGTCGTATGATGCACCACGGTTGCCTACTCTTTGATGTGGATATGTCGGTCTTGGCAAGTGCCCTCAAGGTCAGCAAGGATAAGATTGAGTCTAAAGGCGTCAAGTCAGTCCGTGCCCGCGTGACCAATATCAATAACGAATTGCCAGAGAAGATGACAGTCTTGGAGTTCAAGGATGCCATTCTCAACCAAATGAAGCAAGAATATCCAGACATGGACGAGTATATCTTGTCAGAAGATGATTTGGCTCGTATCCAAGAAATCCGTGATAGCCAGTTTGCGACCTGGGATTGGACTTACGGTCAAACACCAGAATACACTGTGGAGCGCAGCGTTCGTTACCCGGCTGGTAAAATCACGACCTACATCAAGGCTGAAAAATCAGTTATCGAGTCCATCAAGATTTACGGAGACTTCTTCGGAATTGGTGATGTATCGGATATCGAAGACTTGTTGGTCGGTACTCGCTACGAGTATGCGGATGTTCTTGCCAAATTGCAAGAAATCGACACCACGCACTATTTCTCACGCATGACAACAGAAGAAGTAGCAAAAGCGATTGTAGCTTAATCCATAGGGCTGCCCTTTGTTTGGGCAGTCATTATTTTTTGTGAAAATGTTTTCGGCAAACTGTTTTCACTTGCACATTTTCTATATTATGGTATAATTATTTTCTGTGAGTATCCCTCACTTACTCGTGGCTAGACCATGAGTCATTAGACCAAAAGGAGGAACATATCAATGGCTAAATACGAAATTCTTTATATTATTCGTCCAAACATTGAAGAAGAAGCTAAAAACGCTTTGGTAGCACGCTTTGACTCTATCTTGACTGACAACGGTGCAACTATCGTTGAATCAAAAGCATGGGAAAAACGTCGCCTTGCATACGAAATCAAAGATTTCCGCGAAGGTTTGTACCACATCGTTAACGTTGAAGCTAACAACGATGAAGCTCTTAAAGAGTTTGACCGTTTGTCAAAAATCAACGGCGACATTCTTCGTCACATGATTGTCAAACTTGACGCGTAAGAAGGTAGTTTATGATTAATAATGTAGTATTGGTTGGTCGTATGACCCGTGATGCAGAACTTCGTTATACTCCGTCTAACCAAGCTGTTGCGACTTTTACTTTGGCGGTTAACCGCAATTTTAAAAATCAAAACGGTGAGCGTGAAGCGGACTTTATCAACGTAGTCATTTGGCGTCAACAAGCTGAGAATTTGGCGAATTGGGCTAAGAAAGGTGCTCTGATTGGTGTTACTGGTCGTATCCAGACTCGTAGCTATGACAATCAGCAAGGGCAACGTGTCTACGTTACTGAGGTAGTTGCAGAAAGTTTCCAACTCTTGGAAAGCCGTACTGCCCGTGAAGGTCAAGGTGGAGGCTATTCAGCTGGCAACTCGTTTGCTGGAGGAAATGACTATAACTCGCCTTATCAAGCGCCTGCACAATCTACACCAAACTTCGCTCGAGAAGAAAGTCCATTTGGAGCAAGTAATCCAATGGATATATCAGACGATGACCTACCATTCTAGGTCAAAAATTAATAATATAAAGGAGAACACACATGGCTCAACAACGTCGTGGCGGTTTCAAACGCCGTAAAAAAGTTGACTATATCGCAGCTAACAAAATTGAATATGTTGATTACAAAGATACTGAGCTTCTTAGCCGTTTCATTTCTGAACGTGGAAAAATTCTTCCACGCCGTGTAACTGGAACTTCAGCTAAAAACCAACGTAAAGTAACAACAGCTATCAAACGTGCTCGCGTTATGGCTCTTTTACCATTCGTAAACGAAGATTAAAAAAATGACCCCAACGGGTCATTTTTTCTTGCGCTCTAGAAATGCGAAAAGCGCAATAACAGTATGGACTGTTTTTTCACGAGCATGAAAATAAGAAAGCGAGTAATGGTCCAGTGGACCATTTTTGCATGAACTCGAAATTAAGAAAGCGAATTAAGCCCTTGAATGGACTATTTCAACCCGAGCCAAGAAGTTAGAAAGCGAGGCACAGTCTGGGGATAGACTGTTTCAGTCACTTACGCAGATGTGTAAAACTCCCAGGTGAACTGTATAGATAAACAAAAGCGACTGGAATATTCCAATCGCTTTGTTTTATTATTGAACTGGGGACATGGCATTGCGAATGTTATATTTCTTTTTCAAGAGGTAGCGTGCACCGAAAGCAGCAGCTCCGATAAGAATAGTAACAAGCGGAGGGAGAACTGGGTTAAAAGCGGCCGGAATCAGTGCTGCCAGAATGAAAACGACTGACCAAGCCAGAGTAGCAAGTCCGAGAAAAGCGATAGCTTTCAGCAATTTAGGACGTTGCCCAGTTTTAATTTGTTCTCTGTAAACAAAGTGATACATAAAGTACATACCAGCGCCGACACCAAAACCAATGACTAATAGTGTGAGCAAGCCATATTGGGCACCTTGACCAAAAAGATTCATCAAACCATTGATACCAGCAATAATTGCAAGCATGAAAAGACTAGAATCTAGCCACATCAACCATGGATTTTCATTGTATTCCACTTGGTCTTTCTTTTCCTGTTCAGAAACTGTCTTACTAGCAGCCCACTCACTTGGTGCTCCATAGAGATTGCGGGCAGTCACGCCAGTTTTTTGCTTTTCAATGATAGTTGGTAAAATTTCTTCCAAGAGTTCTTTGATTTCGCTATCAGACTTTCCATCTTTAATCAGTTGGTTGGTCGCAATATGGATAAATTCTTGGTTCTTTTTTGTTAATCCGTTGATTTCTGTAAATGACATGTTAATCTCCTTAGGTTAAAACCATCTCTTACGGATGAAGTAGAAGGTGAGTGATAGGCTGATTGCAAATGCGAAGAGGATAATCCACCAAAAAGCATAGGGAATATCGTTAAAAGGAATGATGTTGTCCTTAAAGTTCATACCGTATGCGGAGAAGACCATGGTTGGGATAGAGAGAACGATTGTCACTAATGCCAAGGTTTTCATGATGGTATTCTGGTTGTTAGAAATGATAGAAGCAAAGGCATGGGTCATAGAGTTCAGGATGGAACCATAGATGTCTGCCATCTCAATGGCCTGTTGGGTTTCAACCAGGGTGTCTTCCAACAAATCTTCGTCTTCTTCGTATTTTCGTAATAGGCGAGAAGAAGAAGCCAGTTTCTTGACCAACCGCTCGTTGGTTTTCAGGGAAGCCTTGAAATAGACAATGGTTTTTTCCAATTCCATGAGTACAATTAATTCTTCATTTCGAGTGGCCTCATGGAGTTGCTTCTCAATCTCTTCGCTCTTTCTGTCAATGGTCCGTAGGGCTGACAAGTAGAGTTGGGCATTGCGGTAGAGAATTTGGAAAACGAAACGAGACTTCATGAAAGTGAAGAAATTCCGTAGACGACGATGGATAAACTGCTCAAACAGTGGCAATGGTTCCAAACAAGTCGTGATAATCGCATCATCTGTTAGAATAATTCCCAAAGGAATAGTAATATAATATGTCTTGTTGTTTCGTTCTTCAAGAATTGGGACGTCGACCAGGATGAGCGTATAATCATCTTCGACGGTGATACGAGAGGATTCTTCCGCATCGAGCGGTGCTCGCAGGTCAGCGATGTCAATTTTATAGTGCTCAGCAACTTCCATAGACTCGCTCTGGGAGGGGTTGACCAAATTAATCCAAGCCCCTGGTTCAAAGGTTTGAATTTCTTCTAAATCAGTCATGGTTGATAGAAAAATTTGTTTCATATCTTTGCCCTCCTTTTATCTTTGTTGCGTTAACGCAACCTCTATTATACCAAAAAATGTGCAGTTTCGGAAAGGTTTTATATAGAAATGTGGTATAATATGTAGACATTTAAGCGAATAAGTTGTACGAACTTTTTCTAATCTCTCATGGTACAGCTAGATCCTCTTAAGAAAGGAATTGAATGCGGGCTAATGATGTTGGTGTAATGAGGAAAACTGCGTTTTCCCTATTTCCCGATTGTAACAGTCTCCCAGACTGTTACAACGCCCTCTGTATCTTTAGAAAGGATTTGAATGGTCGAGTTTTATAGGGTTTTCTTAACGTGAGATTTTCAAAACGATATTTTTTGAAAATCGAGCTAATACAAGATATAGAAATTGCCCATAGGCAGTTTCGTCTGGTGACGCGGAGTTCATCGACCGTCACCAGTTATCTTGTGAACGCACTTATATCTAGAAAGGAATTGAACACGCCCTAAACGCTGTGTGAAAAAAGTGATGCTTCTTCGTGTTCAAACATGGAGAACAGGCTTCTGCGTCGTAGACATCTGTGCTTTCTTCGGTTTTCGACCTGTGAAAGCACTAGTTGTCTTGACGGGGGTGCGTTTTCGAAATCACAGATTTCGGACTTACCGCCTATTTTCACCTTACGTTTTACGGGCTCTGTATCTTAGAAAGGATTTGAATGCGTGCTAAAAGCGTCGAGTTTTATAGGGTTTTCTTAACGTGAGATTTTCAAAACGATATTTTTTGAAAATCGAGCTAATACAAGATATAGAAATTGCCCATAGGCAGTTTCGTCTGGTGACGCGGAGTTAATCGACCGTCACCAGTTATCTTGTGAACGTACTTATATCTAGAAAGGAATTGAACATGGGCTAAATGCAGTGTCAAAAATTGCTGGTTTCTTCATGTTTAAGCATGTGGAACTGGCTTCTGCGTCGTAGACATCTGTGCTTTCTTTGGTTTTCAACCTGTGAAAGCACTAGTTGTCTTGACGGGGCTGCATCTTCGAAATCGCAGATTTCGGACTTACCGCCTATTTTGACTGTGCATTTGATGCTCTTTATATCTTAGAAAGGATTCGAATGCGTGCTAAAAGCGTCGAGAAAAAGATACATAGATGTTTCAACTTTAGTTGATTACAGCTGTGGATACTGTAAAGTACAAAATGTTTTGTCACGAAGTGACGTCACATTTTCCTATTTTCTTCTCGCTTTCTTAACGCACTTATATCATGTTATGCAAGAAAATATTGTGATTCATGGGGCTCGTGCCCATAATTTGAAAAATATTGATGTGACCATTCCGCGTGAGAAGTTGGTCGTGGTGACTGGTTTGTCGGGGTCTGGTAAGTCGAGTTTGGCTTTTGATACTCTGTATGCCGAAGGCCAACGTCGCTATGTGGAGTCTTTGTCTGCCTATGCTCGTCAGTTCTTGGGCAACATGGACAAGCCAGATGTGGATTCTATAGAGGGTCTCAGCCCTGCTATTTCCATTGACCAAAAAACGACATCGCGGAATCCGCGTTCGACAGTTGGTACGGCGACGGAAATCAATGACTATCTCCGTTTGCTCTATGCTCGAGTTGGGGTGCCTTACTGTATCAATGGCCACGGGGCGATTTCGGCTTCTTCCGTGGAGCAGATTGTTGATGAGGTTTTGGAATTGCCAGAGCGTCAACGCTTGCAGATTTTAGCACCGATTGTGCGGAAGAAAAAGGGGCAGCACAAGACCATTTTCGAGAAAATTCAGAAGGACGGCTATGTTCGGGTGCGGGTCAATGGTGATGTCTATGATGTGTCGGAAGTGCCCGAGTTGTCCAAGAGCAAGGCTCACAACATTGAGGTCGTTGTCGATCGAATTGTCATCAAAGAGGGCATTCGCTCTCGGCTTTTCGATTCTATCGAAGCGGCCCTGCGGATTGCGGACGGCTATGTCATCATCGACACCATGGATGAGAAGGAACTGCTCTTCTCTGAGTACTATGCCTGCCCAGTTTGTGGCTTTACGGTGCCAGAGTTGGAGCCTCGTCTCTTCTCCTTCAATGCACCTTTTGGGTCTTGTAGCGATTGTGATGGTTTGGGGATGAAGCTGGAAGTGGATACGGATTTGATTGTCCCAGATGCCAGCAAGACCTTGCGTGACGGTGCCTTGGCTCCGTGGAATCCAATCTCATCCAACTACTATCCACAGATGTTGGAACAGGCTATGAACCACTTTGGTGTGGACATGGATAAGCCTTTCGAGGAATTGACGGAAGAGGAGAAGAACCTGATTTTCAACGGATCGGACGGCAAAGAATTCCATTTCCATTATGAAAATGAGTTCGGTGGGGTGCGTGATATCGATATTCCATTTGAAGGCTTGATTACCAACATCAACCGCCGCTACCGTGAAACCAACAGTGACTATACGCGGACGGTTATGAAGACTTACATGAATGAGCTGACCTGTGGAACCTGCCATGGCTATCGCCTCAATGACCAAGCCCTGTCTGTCAAAGTCGGAGGCGAAAAGGGACTGCATATCGGGCAGTTGTCTGACTTGTCCGTGGCGGATCATTTGCAAGTGATTGAACATCTGACCTTGTCTGAAAATGAAGCGACCATTGCGACACCCATTGTCAAGGAAATCAAGGATCGCCTGTCCTTCCTTAACAACGTAGGTCTCAATTATCTGACGCTTTCACGAGCTGCGGGGACATTGTCTGGTGGTGAGAGCCAGCGGATTCGTTTGGCGACCCAGATTGGATCCAACCTGTCAGGTGTCCTCTATATTCTGGACGAGCCGTCGATTGGTCTGCACCAGCGGGACAATGACCGCCTGATTGCTAGTCTTAAGAAAATGCGTGATTTGGGAAATACCCTGATTGTGGTGGAACATGACGAGGACACCATGCGGGAGGCGGACTGGTTGATTGATATTGGTCCAGGTGCAGGTGTGTTTGGCGGAGAAATCGTGGCCTCTGGAACGCCTGCCCAAGTAGCTAAAAACAAGAAATCCATTACAGGCCAGTACCTGTCTGGCAAACGTGAAATTCCAGTTCCTTTGGAACGTCGTGTTGGCAATGGGCGATTCCTGGAGGTGGTCGGTGCCAAGGAAAACAACCTGCAAGATGTGACGGTTCGGTTCCCACTTGGGAAATTTGTAGCGGTGACAGGGGTGTCTGGCTCAGGCAAATCAACCCTGGTCAACTCCATTTTGAAAAAAGCTATCGCCCAGAAGCTCAATCGCAATTCGGACAAGCCAGGCAAGTTCAAGTCCATTTCAGGAATTGAACACTTGGATCGCTTGATTGATATTGACCAAAGTCCGATTGGACGGACGCCGCGTTCCAACCCAGCTACCTACACAGGTGTTTTTGACGATATTCGTGACCTTTTTGCCCAGACCAATGAAGCCAAAATCCGTGGCTACAAGAAAGGACGTTTCTCCTTTAACGTCAAAGGTGGTCGTTGTGAGGCTTGTTCTGGTGACGGGATTATCAAGATTGAAATGCACTTCCTGCCCGATGTCTTTGTACCTTGTGAAGTCTGTCATGGACACCGTTACAATTCTGAAACCTTGGAAGTACATTACAAGGAGAAAAATATCGCCCAAGTCCTTGATATGACAGTCAATGATGCGGTCGAGTTCTTCAAACATATTCCAAAAATTGAGCGGAAACTCCGCACCATTCAAGATGTGGGCTTGGGCTACGTTACTCTAGGTCAGCCAGCAACCACTCTATCAGGTGGGGAAGCCCAGCGTATGAAGTTGGCTTCTGAACTCCACAAGCGGTCAACTGGTAAATCCTTGTATATCTTGGATGAGCCGACGACAGGTCTGCATACGGAGGACATTGCCCAGTTGCTCAAGGTCTTGGCTCGCTTTGTTGATGATGGCAATACTGTGCTGGTCATCGAGCACAATCTGGATGTTATCAAGACAGCCGACCACATTATCGACATGGGGCCAGAAGGCGGTGTCGGCGGAGGTACCGTTGTTGCGACAGGAACGCCAGAAGAAGTAGCTAGCAACCCAGCCAGCTTTACAGGCCAGTATTTGAAAACTAAGTTAAAATAAGCATTTAAAAAAGAGTCGTTGGCTCTTTTTTGATTTTTTCTACGCTTGATAAGCTAGTACAAATCAGATATAATATAAAAAATAAGTTACTTAACAAGGAGACCTCCATGCAATCGGAATACGTTTTATTGTGCAGTCCATACAGATACAGTTCAGTTTTTGCCAATTCAGTCAATAGACAATTTATCGAAAAAGAATTAATGAGTGTCGTCATGCCAGGTGTCAATATGATGACCAGAGGCCTGTTGCGAACCATGTTAGAAACAAACTATGGAATTACAGATTATTCAAGTTTAAAAGAAGAAATTGATAAACTGGAAGATGGCCGTTATCATGCTTTAGAAGATGTTTCATCATTTATTGATAGAGTAGCCAATCCTGATGTAAAAGACTTTTACCTTTCTTTAAATTCATTAACAGGTTCTCGAACCATTCAAGGGTTTGATGACTGCCGTATAATTGATGTCTTGACGAAATCGTATGCTGCTCGCTTGACTACTAAAGAAGAATTTGAGGAACTGTTTACCAAGCAAACAGAACGTATCAAAAATAGTTATCAGACTTGGGAACAATACCTAGCATCTTGTGTACTGGGAAAATTACTTCAGTTTGTTCCTAGCTCAGAAACGATTACAAGCGTTGAGGAATATGTGGTAGATGTTTATTCTTTTTGTATTGCACCGACGAATGTCTTTTCTTATGGTACTTTTTGGGCAAATCATGAGTTAGCCAACTTGACAGCCTTGTTAGAAATCTTCTTACCTGAAGAAATTGTTAAAGAGTTAAAACCAAGGCAAGATCGTGTGGATTATAAGGGTGATATTCCAGGACTTACTGTGCCTTCAAATGATTTGCTTGCTTCCCTAGAAGGAACCTCTATAGACCCAACTTTTATCGATTATGAACGCTATCAGTACCTGAGCGAACTTGCAGATTACGTTTTTTGGACTCCCCTTATTGAGAATAATCTTGAATGGATGGTTGCAGAAAAAAACTTGCAAGAACAAGATACAATTCTTTTACCAAAGGAGTATGCAAGTCTTTATTCGGCTAGAGTATTTTGGTATCATTATCCAAGCTACAAGGAGTTGCATGAAGAACATATTTTTGCCATGTTTGAAGGAACTCTAAGTTTAAATCTTATCTTTACAGAGGAAGCTGTCTACACCTTTAAGAAGAAATTATTCGGCAAACCAGCACTTGTCAGAATCCCTTGGGAACAAGTTGAGTTAAGCTCCTCACTTAATTTATGGATGGAAGAAAGTAAAATTCATTTTGGCAAAAAGACAATCTCTAATGTCAGTCCAGTTTTAAGCGAAATCGGCCTAAATAGTAAGGCTATTGACGACCTAGATTCTCAAGAAAGGAAAGCTCTTGAAAATGAATGGCAACAAAAAATGAATCAATTTTTAGAGGGTATTCCTCAACGGATTCGTGAATTTAAAGGGAAATGAGAAGAAACTCTTAATGCTGTTTTGAAAAGTCGCTTAGGCGGCTTTTTTGTCTGCTGATAATAATTGGTGTTTAGACTTATTTCTGCTATAATAGTTACAATATCTTTGGAGGTAGGTTATGCAAAAACGACTTGAAAAACTTCGTGGAAAAATGGCAGAGCAGTCGATAGAGGCTCTCTATGTGACCAATTTGAAAAATGTTTATTATTTGACAGGATTCTGGGGGTCGGCAGGAGTGGTGCTGATAACACCTAGCCGCCAGGTTTTGATTACAGATGATCGCTATATCACCTACGCCCAATCTGTTGTCACAGACTTTGAAGTGATTTCCAATCGAGATGAGTTGGGAACGACAGCTGGTTTGGTTAAGGATATGGGCATCAAGGAAGTGGCTTTTGAAGATGAGATTTCAGTAGCCTATTTCAAATCCATGGAGGCTGTCTTTGCAGGGATCACTCTCAGACCAACGACCAATCTGATTGCGGAGCTGCGGATGATCAAGGATGCGGCAGAGATTGCCACCATTCAGCGAGCTTGTCAGATTTCAGACCAGGCATTTATTGACGCTTTAGACTTTATCAAACCGGGTAAGACAGAGATTGAAATTGCCAATTTCTTGGACTTTCGTATGCGGGAAATGGGGGCAGAAGGGGTGTCCTTTGATACCATTGCTGCTTCGGGTTACCGCTCTGCTATGCCCCACGGACGTGCGTCCAATAAGGTGATTGAGGCTGGCGAGGCTTTGACGCTGGACTTTGGCTGCTTGTATGACCACTATGTCAGCGATATGACGCGGACGGTCTATGTCGGTTCGGTCAGTGATGAAGAGCGAGAGATTTATGAAACCGTTCTGGCGGCTAATCAGGCCTTGATTGCGACGGCTAAGGCGGGTATGGAATACAAGGAGTTTGACGGTGTCCCACGTCGCGTCATCGAGCAGGCTGGATATGGTCCTTACTTTACCCACGGTATCGGGCACGGTATGGGCTTGGATGTCCACGAGTATCCCTACTTTAGCCGAACAGCTACGGATACCATTCAGGCTGGCATGGTTCTGACTGATGAGCCGGGTATTTATCTTGAGGGCAAATATGGTGTCCGTATCGAAGATGACCTCTTGATTACGGAAACGGGTTGCGAAGTGCTGACATTGGCTCCAAAAGAATTGATTGTCATTTGAGAAATTTGACAGTTTGTGGTAAAATAAAACGAATAAATAAATTTTTGAAGAGGTATTCAATACAATGATTGAAGCAAGTAAACTTAGAGCAGGTATGACCTTCGAAGCGGAAGGTAAATTGATTAAGGTTTTGGAAGCTAGCCACCACAAGCCAGGTAAGGGTAACACCATCATGCGTATGAAATTGCGTGACGTGCGTACGGGTTCAACCTTCGATACAACTTACCGTCCAGATGAAAAATTTGAACAAGCCATTATCGAAACAGTTCCAGCACAATACCTATACCAAATGGACGACACTGCCTTCTTCATGAACACTGAAACCTACGACCAGTATGAAATTCCAGTAGCGACTATCAAAGAAGAATTGCTTTACATCTTGGAAAACTCAGATGTGAAAATCCAGTTCTACGGAACTGAAGTAATCGGTGTTACTGTACCAACGACTGTTGAATTGGTTGTAGCAGAAACACAGCCATCTATCAAAGGTGCAACTGTAACTGGTTCAGGTAAACCTGCTACTATGGAAACAGGTTTGGTGGTCAACGTACCGGACTTTATCGAAGTAGGTCAAAAACTGGTTATCAACACAGCAGAGGGAACTTACGTATCACGCGCTTAAGGGTTTCCTCCTAGAAAGGAGAGCTTATGACAACAGAATACCAAGGTGAAATCGTCATTGCACCACGCGTTCTTGAAGTGATTACAGGTATTGCGGCAGCCAAAGTGGAAGGGGTACATTCTCTTCACAACAAACGTGTAGCAGATACTTGGTCAAAATCTTCCTTAAATAAAGGTGTTTACCTTCAAACTGACGACGAAGGAAAAGTAACAGCAGACATCTATGTTTACCTAGAGTACGGTGTCAATGTTCCAGCTGTATCTATGGATATTCAACGTGCAGTTAAAACAGCTATTTATAACTACGCAGAAGTTGAAGTGAATGCTGTCAATATTCATGTCAATGGCATTGTTCCAGATAAAACACCAAAACCAGCATTGAAAGATTTGTTCGGAGAGGATTTCCTTGATGAAGAATAATAGACACGCCCTGCGTAAGTGTGCTTTGCAGGCAATCGTATCACTGGAATTTGGTCAAGAACCTGTACAGGCAGCCCAATTCTCCTATCTTTACGACCAAGAAGAAGAGCATGAAGGTGTTGAAATTCCGCTTTTCCTTTTAAATCTTGTCAATGGTGTGGCAGATTATCGTGAGGATTTGGACAAGGAATTATCTAGCCGACTAAAAGCAGGTTGGACCTTGGACCGATTGACCTTGATTGATAAGAATATCATGCGACTAGGCCTATTTGAAATCTTACATTTCGAAGAAACGCCAGACCGCGTTGCTGTTAACGAGGCTATTGAATTGGCTAAAGAATTTTCTGATGAATCTTCAGCTAAGTTTGTCAATGGAGTTTTGAGCCAGTTTATTAAAGAAGAAGCCTGATGAGCTTCTTTTTTACTTGAGAAATAAGAAAATGTATCACAAAAAGCTGCACCTAATTTTTATTAGGTGCAGCTTTTTTTATATACTAGCTCCTGCTAGTAGGCTAATCGGCAGGATATAGTCTGTTTTTGTCAGTTTTTTTCCTTCGATTTTATCAACTAATAGTTCAACCAGCAGACGAGCTATTTCGGTTAATGGTTGCTTGATGGTTGTCAGTTGAGGATAGTAGTTTTCGATGAAACTGGTTCCATCATAACCAATCAATTTAATATCCTCTGGAATAGACAGTTTCATTGAACGAATGACGTTCCATACCAGCATAGCCGTTGCATCGCCAGATACAAAGATACCATCTGGTTTTTGCTTTTCAAGAATGGCTCGGATTTCCATCTCCTTGCGCACAGGTGAGAAATCACTGGAGATATGAAAAACTTCAGCTTTGTTCAAAATAGATGTGAAACCTACTTGGCGAAGACCGGTAGGTGAATTGGAATCATCGTTCCCCGTAATCATTAATGGATTGTGACATCCCGCTTTTTGTAAGGTTTGGGCAGCTAATACCCCGCCAGCAAAATTATCGGAAGAGACAATGGGAATGGAAGGAGAGAGGTTGCGGTCAAAAGCGATAATTGGAGCTACGACACGGTCGTAGTCTTGGATACCGAGATTGTGACTGCCCGAGATAATCCCATCTACTTGGTTAGCTGCTAACATTTCTAGATACTCACGTTCCTTATCGGACTCGTGCTGGCTATTGCAAATAATGGTTTTATAGCCTCGATCAAAAAGCTCTTTTTCTAAATGGCTAATCAATTCAGAATAAAAAATATTGTTTATTGTTGGGAAGATAAGACCAACTAATTTTGCAGATTTACCTTGCAAACTACGAGCTAAATTATTAGGTTTGTAGCCCAGTTCACGCATAGCCTCTTCGACATTGCGAATGGTTTTTTCAGATAGGTATCCTTTTTTATTGATAACGCGCGAGACAGTTGTTGGGCTGACCCCAGCTAACTGTGCGACATCAGTTAGTTTTGCGACCATAATCTAAATGGTAGTAGGTTCCGGTCGGATTACCAGTCGTAATGACGATACCAGACTGATCCGCATCAGGGAAGACACGACCAGAAAATACTTTCTCTCCTTTATTGATAAAGATTTCAAAGACAGATTTGTCGATGAAGATATTGGCTGTAAGAGCTCCTGGAGAAATCTCGCAAGAGCGACTTGTACCGAAATCGAGTGCGAATGGCTGACCACAGTTGCCGCGGTCCAATGTAATCTGGCCTTGCTCAGTGTCCACAGACAAGACCAAGCCTTTTTCTGCTTCATTTGCGAACAATACGATTTCGTGCTTCGTGCCCGCTGAAAAATCAAGTTCCAATTCGTAAACATTATTGGTTTCTTTTTGGGCTGAAAATGGTTGAGCTTCTTTACGAAGACTGGTAATCGCATCGACTGGATATTGGTAGAGCTTACCGTCCTTGATGGTTAATTCTTTAACCAATGACAGACAGCCTTGGTAGTCATAAGCATCGGTTGGGTATTCCACATCTGGAAGTGCCAACCAGCTAACAGATAGAGTTCGACCGTCTGGTGCATTAAAGGCCTGGGTTGCATAGCACTCAAAACCATAGTCCAGATTGATCAATTCGCTCGGTTCGACAATGCTTGCTGTTTCAGGATCGAAACTCTGACCAATCTTGTACATATTTGGATAGATATTGCCATAGTCCAATACCTCTTTGTCTAAGCCTTGTGGACAGTAGAGGAGAATTGGTTGCTCACCGACGAACGCAATATTTGGGCATTCCATCATATAAGCGGTCATATCATTGGCAAAATCTAGGTCACCAACATAGGCCCAGTTGAGGTAGTCGTTATTTTCAGCTTTATAAAGTTTGACAATTCCCTTTTTATCCAAATTTTGTCCACCGACGATAGCGTAATATTGCCCTTTATAGTTGAAAATTTGTGGATCACGGAAATGGTCGGTGGTATCTTCTGGTTGCTCAATCAAGACTTTATCAATCTTTTCAATCTTACCATCTTTATCCATCAAGGCACCGATTTGGTATGGATGGCGAACCCAATTTTCATCGCGGACATTTCCAGTATAGAAGAGGAAGAGCTTGTCGCCAAATTCCATGGCAGATCCAGAGTAGGCACCGTGGCTATCAAGTGGTGTATCTGGGTACATAACCGTACCAGTTTCTTCAAAATGGACCAAATCCGTTGATTCTGTATGGACCCAAGATTTTAATCCGTGCGCAGCACCGAATGGGAAGTATTGGTAAAAAAGAGTCCATTTTCCATTAAAATAAGAAAATCCATTTGGATCATTTAATAGTCCATGTGGTGTTTCAATGTGGAAATTTGTCCTCCAAGGAGAACTCTCTGTATTCTTCTTTATTTTTTCAATATATTCGGGTGTCCAGTCAGCATAAGCTCTGTAACGCTCCTCTGTTGTAAATGCCATAATTTTCTCCAAATTTTCTAGTTTTTCATTAATATAGTAAACGTTTTCTTGCAAAAAATCAAGTTTTAACAATGTTTTTAAGAAATTCAAAAAAAAATGTGATAAACGTTTGACATATTTTATAAAAGTGATATAATAAAACCATCGAAAGTTTGAAAACACTTTCAAAAAAAGCAAAAAATATTTAATAAGGAGATTTTTGCAAGATGAATAATACAGAAATTGCAAAAAAAGTCATTGACGCCCTTGGTGGACGTGAGAACGTACGCAGTGTTGCCCACTGTGCGACTCGCCTTCGTGTCATGGTTGTTGATGAAGGAAAAATCGACAAGGATACAGTCGAAGACATCGAAAAAGTACAAGGTGCTTTCTTCAACTCTGGTCAATACCAAATCATCTTTGGTACTGGTACAGTAAACAAAATCTACGATGAAGTGGTTGCCCTTGGTTTGCCAACAGCGACTACTGGTGAACAAAAAGCTGAAGCTGCTAAACAAGGTAATGCTTTCCAACGTGCGATCCGTACTTTCGGTGACGTATTCGTTCCAATCATTCCTGCTATCGTAGCAACTGGTCTTTTCATGGGTCTTCGTGGTCTTCTTGGAGCTCTTGGTTATACTCTTCCAGAAGATTTGAACGTTTACTCACAAATCTTGACAGATACAGCCTTCATCGTATTACCAGCCTTGGTAGTATGGTCAACATTCCGTGTATTCGGTGGTAACCAAACAATCGGTATCGTTCTTGGTATGATGCTCATTGCGGGTCAGTTGCCAAACGCTTGGGTTGTAGCATCAGGTGGCGATGTGAAACCAACTATCTTCTTCGGTTTCATCCCAGTTGTAGGTTTGCAAGGTTCAGTATTGCCAGCCTTCATCATCGGTTTGATCGGTGCTAAATTTGAAAAAGCTGTCCGCAAGGTTGTTCCAGAAGTTCTTGACCTCTTGGTGACACCATTCGTGACCTTGTTTGTAATGTCTATTCTTGGCTTGTTTGTCATCGGTCCAGTCTTCCACGTGGTTGAAAACTACATCTTGGCTGGTACACAAGCTATCTTGAACTTGCCAATGGGTCTTGGTGGTCTCCTTATCGGTGGTGTTCACCAAGTTATCGTTGTATCAGGTGTTCACCATATCTTTAACTTCTTGGAAGCTCAATTGGTAGCAAACACTGGAGCTAACCCATTCAACGCTATCATCACTGCAGCTATGACAGCACAAGGTGCTGCTACAGTAGCGGTTGGTGTGAAAACTAAGAATCCTAAATTGAAAGCTCTTGCTTTCCCAGCAGCTCTTTCTGCCTTCCTCGGTATTACTGAGCCAGCTATCTTCGGTGTTAACTTGCGTTTCCGCAAACCATTCCTTCTTTCATTGATTGCTGGTGCCATCGGTGGTGCTGTAGCATCTCTTCTTGGTCTTGCTGGTACAGGTATGGGTGTTACTATCATCCCAGGTTTGACACTTTATGCAGGTAATGGTCAAATTCTTCCATACATCCTTATGGTTGCTGTATCATTTGCTCTTGGTTTTGCTCTTACTTACCTCTTCGGTTATGAAGATGAGGAGAAAGAAGTAAAAAAGCCTAGTGCTTCAACACAAGAAACAGCTGAAACGCTTGAAGAAGCAGAAACAGGACTTGTAGCTGAAGAAACTCTTGTATCTCCACTTTCAGGTGACGTTGTTGCCCTTGAAAATGTTAATGATCCAGTCTTCTCATCAGGAGCTATGGGTAAAGGTTTGGCTGTTAAACCATCTGAGGGTGTTGTTTACGCTCCAGCAGACGCAGAAGTAACAATTGCTTTTGAAACAGGCCATGCTTACGGATTGAAAACAGCATCTGGTGCTGAACTTTTAATTCACATCGGTATTGATACTGTATCAATGAACGGTAATGGATTTGAAAAATTAGTAGCAGCAGGTGATAAAGTAAAAGCTGGTACTCCGATTGCTAAATTCGATGCTGCGAAAATTGCTGAAGCAGGTCTTGATGATACAACCATGATTATCGTGACCAACACTGCTGACTTTGCAGAAGTATCTCCACTTGCTGAGGGAACAATCACTCACGGTGTAGAATTCTTGAAAGTAGCTAAGTAATCTTATATAAAATCGATTTGTAGAGTCTGCCTCTACTGCATAATTAACAAGAAAAAGGCTTTCAGCCTTTTTCTTCTGTTTGCTTATATGTTATAATAAAAGTGATAAAAATTTTGGAGACAATCAAATGACAAAATTATATGGTAGTTTAGAAGCTGGTGGTACAAAGTTTGTTTGTGCAGTAGGCGATGAGAACTTTCAAGTTGTTGAAAAAACACAATTTCCAACGACAACTCCTTATGAAACGATTGAGAGAACGGTTGAATTCTTCAAACGCTATGAAGATCGTTTGGCAGGTATTGCGATAGGTTCTTTCGGTCCAATTGATATTGATCAAAACTCACAGACTTATGGTTATATTACTTCGACACCAAAACCACACTGGTCAAATATTGATTTACTTGGTCTGATTGCTAAGGAATTTAACATTCCATTCTACTTCACGACAGATGTGAATTCATCAGCTTTTGGTGAAACATTGGTTCGTAAAGGGGTAAAGAGTTTAGTTTACTATACAATCGGTACAGGTATTGGTGCAGGTGCTATTCAGAATGGTGAGTTTATCGGTGGCTTGGGTCATACCGAAGCGGGTCATACTTACGTTGCTTTACATCCTTACGATGTAAAACATGAATTTAAAGGAATGTGTCCATTCCACAATGGGTGTTTGGAAGGCTTAGCTGCAGGTCCTTCTCTTGAAGGTCGTACAGGTGTTCGCGGAGAATTAATCGAGCTCAACTCAGAAGTGTGGGATGTTCAAGCCTATTATATTGCTCAAGCAGCAGTACAGGCAACCTTGCTTTATCGTCCGCAAGTGATTGTATTTGGTGGAGGAGTTATGGCTCAAGAGCACATGCTTAATCGTGTACGTGAGAAGTTTGTCGGTTTGATGAACGATTATCTCCCAACACCAGATGTCAAAGAATATATCGTAACGCCAGCTGTTGCTGAAAATGGTTCTGCAACTCTTGGGAACTTTGCTTTGGCAAAACAGGTATCAGAAAAGTAACATAAAAAGTTAGGGACTAGAAATAATCCCTAACTTTTTTCTTATTCTGTAAAAATACTAGTTCTATAATCAGGCTCTTGATTTTCTGTAATGGAGAGAGCAGTATACATATTTTCAGAACGAAATTCAACCGCTTGTAGGCTTGGAACTACCTTGTCTAGAATGTCAGAGTAGTCTTGTAATGTTTGGAAAGGTGAATAAGTAACTCCCTAATCCGCTATTTGGTAGTAAGCACGTTTATCTTTGCTTTCTGTATATTGGAGCGGGAAAAATAAGGTGCTGCCATCTTCAAAGTGAGCTAGGAGTGTATTGATGTTTTCTTCTCTTCCCTGTATATCAGAAATAATGGCTTTGTCGGCCATGGGGACAAGGCTGATCATTTTACTACTAGCCAATTTGTGGTCTGCGCCAATATTGTTGGCAGCCTTTTTTAGTTGCTGATTGTCGCTTGTTGGATCTAATTTTTTTAGATTGAAGAGCAAAGTTTCATTATTTATAGCACTATCGGTACTATCTTGCTGCTGAGATGATGCAGTTGTGGAAGAGCTCTCTTTATTTTCGGTAGATTGCGGACCTATATCCTTGTCAGTGACATAGCCTACATACTGATACTGCTTTATGTTACTTGGATTAGGAAGTTGGTCTCCGACTTTTAGCTGATGAACCTGATTGTAGTCTGCAAGTAAATTGCTTTCTAAAGCCTGGATGCTCTGGATAGGTAGAATAGAACCAGTGGCGGTCAGAAGAAGAATGGATGAAATAATCCTTTTCTTTTTGACTTTTCCGACCAAACTTATTCCTAGAACTAGAAGAAGTCCCCCTCCAATCGTTAATAGATTGATCTCGGTCTCCCCTGTAGCTGGAAGAATCCTAAATATTTTTTTAGGTTCGGTCTTGTAGATGAGATAGATTGTTTGATTCTCCGTAGCTGTTTCTTTGGAAGGTAAGACAGTTTTCAGCTTAGATAAGACAGAATCCTTCTCTGAACTTGTTAGTTCATCTTGTGCAATATATTGATATTGAACAGATACCGTCGATGCATCGTTTGCGTAAACTATAGGAGGCTAGCTTCCCCATAGGTTACTCACAATGGCTACTGAAGTACTAGACATGGCTAGTTGTTTAAGAGAGATTTTCTTGGTATACATTTTCCTCTCCTTTTTACATATTTACTTGTACAATAAGATTATACTACTTGTATATGGTATATTTTTACTAGAGATAGAGGATGGTATCCTGGTATTTATTTTAGTAATTGGTGTCTTAATCATGTTCTTTTTAGCAATGTAGTATTACTGTGTAGAAATTTTTCCAGATTTGTTTGTTTTATGGTATTTTTATCTAAGAATACTGTGTATCCTAGTGCCAAACCTTGAAAATTGCCTAATTTTCTGCTACAATATATTATTGACTAAAATTGAAATAGGATGAATGATATGGTAACAAATGTACTTCGTTCTCTCATTGAAAATGATAAGGGAGAGCTAAGAAAACTTGAGAAAATGGCAGACAAGGTCTTCTCGTATGCCGATGAAATGGAAGCGCTGACTGATGAACAGTTGCAAGCTAAGACAGCAGAATTTAAGGAGCGATACAATAACGGTGAATCCCTCGACGATCTTTTGTACGAAGCTTATGCGGTAGTCCGTGAAGGAGCACGTCGCGTATTGGGCCTCTATCCCTACAAGGTTCAGGTTATGGGAGGAATCGTTCTTCACAACGGTGACGTTCCAGAAATGCGTACAGGTGAAGGTAAAACTCTGACTGCAACGATGCCTGTTTATTTGAATGCCTTGTCTGGTCAAGGTGTTCACGTAGTGACGGTTAACGAGTATCTTTCTACTCGTGATGCGACTGAAATGGGTGAATTGTATTCATGGCTTGGTCTATCAGTTGGTATCAACTTAGCTGCTAAATCACCCTTGGAAAAACGTGAAGCCTATAACTGCGATATTACTTATTCGACCAACTCAGAGATTGGTTTTGACTACCTCCGAGACAATATGGTTGTTCGCGCAGAAGACATGGTTCAACGTCCTCTCAATTACGCCTTGGTCGATGAAGTTGACTCAATCTTGATTGACGAAGCTCGTACGCCGTTGATTGTATCTGGTGCACAAGGTTCTGAAACAAACCAGTTGTATTTCTTGGCAGATAATCTTGTTAAATCTTTGACAACAGAAGATTACATCATTGACATTCCATCTAAAACGATTGGTCTGTCTGATTCAGGTATTGACAAAGCAGAGAAATTCTTCAAGTTAGATAACCTCTACGATATTGAAAATGTAGCCATTACCCATTTCTTGGATAATGCACTTCGTGCCAACTACATCATGACCTATGATATTGACTATCTGGTCAATGAAGACCAAGAGGTCATGATTATCGATCCATTTACAGGTCGTACGATGGAAGGTCGTCGTTATTCTGATGGACTTCACCAAGCCATCGAAGCTAAGGAAGGTGTACCGGTTCAAAACGAGTCTAAGACAAGTGCCTCTATTACCTACCAAAACCTTTTCCGTATGTATAAAAAATTATCAGGGATGACGGGTACTGGTAAAACAGAAGAGGAAGAATTCCGTGAAATCTACAACATCCGTGTCGTACCAATTCCAACCAACCGCCCAATCGCGCGTGTTGACCACGAAGATTTACTCTATCCAAGTCTAGAATACAAATTTAATGCCGTCATTGCTGATGTGAAGAGACGCTATGAGAAAGGGCAACCTGTCTTGGTCGGTACAGTTGCGGTTGAAACTTCTGATTTGATTTCTCAAAAATTAGTAGCTGCTGGTGTCCCTCACGAAGTATTGAATGCTAAAAACCACTATCGTGAAGCGCAGATTATTATGAATGCTGGTCAGCGTGGTGCGGTCACTATTGCGACCAACATGGCGGGACGCGGTACCGATATTAAGTTAGGTCCAGGGGTACGTGAACTTGGTGGGCTGTGTGTTATTGGTACTGAGCGCCATGAAAGTCGTCGTATTGATAACCAGCTTCGTGGACGTTCAGGTCGTCAAGGTGACCCAGGTGAATCACAATTCTATCTATCTCTCGAAGATGACTTGATGAAACGCTTTGGTTCAGAACGCATCAAAGTATTTATGGAGCGTATGAATCTAACGGAAGAAGAGTCCGTTATCAAGTCTAAAATGTTGACACGTCAAGTTGAATCTGCTCAGAAGCGTGTGGAAGGGAACAACTACGACTCACGTAAACAAGTCCTTCAATATGACGATGTGATGCGTGAGCAACGTGAAATCATCTATCGCCAACGCCAGGATGTTATTACTGCTAACCGTGATTTGGCTCCTGAAATCAAAGCGATGATGAAACGGACGATTGAACGCCAAGTTGCTGGTCACTTCCTTGGTTCGAAAGATGAAGCTATTGATGGTATTATCAAATTTGCGCATGCAAATCTCGTTGACGATGATACCTTGAGTAAAGCTACTTTTGAAGCAATGAATCAGAAAGAGATTGTCGAAGAGCTCTATGAACGTGCCTTGAGAGTCTATGATTCGCAAGTGAAAAAATTACGCGATGAAGAACGTGTACGCGAATTCCAGAAAGTTCTTATCCTTCGTGTTGTGGATAACAAATGGACAGACCATATTGATGCCTTGGATCAATTGCGCAATGCAGTCAGTCTTCGTGGATACGCTCAAAACAATCCAATCGTTGAATATCAATCAGAAGCATTTGCTATGTTCAACGATATGATTGGGGCTATCGAGTTTGAAGTAACCCGCTTGATGATGAAGGCGCAAATTCATGACAATATTGAGCGTGAGCGTACAAGTCAAGAAGCACATACGACAGCTGTTAAGAATATTATGCCGAACCAATCGCATGCAATTCAGGAGAATGTATCTTTTGAAGGTGTTGATCGTAACGATCCATGCCCATGCCAGTCTGGTAAGAAATTTAAAAATTGTCACGGCCGTAAATAGGAATGACGCGTGGACTGGACGGCTGTCCAGTCCTTTTGCAATTTTTAGACAAGTCACTAGAGTCAGTTCGTTTATTTTAATAAATGAAATGACTATGCAAAAGGAGACCGATTCATGATAGTAGGACATGGCATTGACCTTCAGGAGATGGAGGCGATTGAAAGTGCCAGAATCAAACACCAAGGGTTTCCCAAAAAGATTCTCACAGAGAAAGAATTTGAACGGTATCAAAGTCTGTCCGGTCGCCGTCAGCTAGAATATTTAGCTGGACGTTGGTCAGCCAAAGAAGCACTGACCAAGGCCTTGGGAACAGGCATTGGTAAGATAGGATTTCATGATATTGAAATTCTGAATACCAGCAAAGGAGTTCCCTATGTGACGAAGAGTCCCTTTGATGGGAATATTTGGCTCAGCATTAGCCATTCAGGAAATTTTGTACAAGCTAGTGTGATTTTGGAGGAGAAAGATGATTGAAAGTGAACATCGACCCACGCAAATTCGGGTTAACTTAGATGCGATTGCGGAAAATTTCGAGCAAGTAATGACCAACTTGCCCCATAAGACCGAAGCATTTGCTGTTGTTAAGGCGAATGCTTATGGTCATGGAGCTGTTGCGGTAGCGAAAAAGTTATCCAGTCAAGCAGCTGGTTTTTGTGTTTCGAATTTGGATGAAGCATTAGAGTTACGTAAAGCAGGTATCGAGCATCCAATCTTGATTTTAGGAGTGGTTCCTGTACGTTTTTTACCAGTAGCTCATCAACTCAATATCAGTGTGACAGTTGCTAGTCTGGACTGGTTGCAAGATGCAAAAGACTTAGGGGCGGATTTATCTGGTCTAACTGTTCATCTTAAGCTAGATACAGGTATGGGGCGGATTGGTTTTAGAAAAATAGCCGATTTGCTACAAGCGATTGCTATCCTTGAAGAATTAGAGTATGACATCGAAGGAGTCTATACTCATTTTGCTACTGCGGATGAGGTTGATCATGCGCACTTCGAGAGTCAACTGTCTGTTTTTAAAGAATTTTTGGATGTTCTACCAATTACTCCGCGCTGGATTCATGCCAGCAATTCAGCAACAAGCATTTGGCATGCTGATACAGTATTTAACCTGGTTCGTTTGGGAAACATTCTTTATGGACTTAATCCAAGTGGACGAGTACTAGAACTCCCGTTTGATGTTCAACCAGCCTTATCTCTCGTATCTGAAATTGTTCATGTAAAGCAGGTTGAAGCTGGCACAACAATTGGCTACGGAGCTACTTATCACAGCACCGATTCAGAATGGATTGCGACCGTTCCGATAGGATATGCAGATGGTCTCGTACGAAGCTTACAAGGCTTATCAGTCCTAGTTGATGGGCAGGCCTGTGAAATTGTAGGGCGTATTTCGATGGACCAGATCACCATTCGTTTACCTCATGCTTATCCGCTTGGTCAAAAAGTCACCCTAATCGGTCAAGATGGAGATAAAACGATCTCTGTTCAGGAGTGGGCTGATCGCATCGGAACCATAAATTACGAGGTGGTTTGTCTTTTGACAGATCGCCTACCTCGAATTTTTGAATAACAGCGATGGTAAAAGTGACGATAATCCGCCTCTTTCACTAGAATAGAAGGCTAAAATATTAGAGAAGTATTGCCTAGAGATTGTCTATAATACAAATATCGTCATTTAGTTGACTTTTATTACTGCGACGTAAGGGGAGTGGGAAAGAACTCGATCAAGATAAAAGAGTTCGTCTTCCCACCCCCGCACAGTTGATTAGGCCAGATTTGGAGTGCAAAACACGAACAAATCTGCCAATCAACCACTGCGCTGAGATGTTGACGCGAACTCTGAGTAGTGGTCCTGGGCTTTTTGCCCAGCCTCTATTTCCAACTTCAAATACTCCACTGGATTGTTTGAACTCGCCTTGCCTGATTTTGTAAAAGTGACTTGCTTTGCAAGTATTATCTCCCACCTTGCACAGTCTATTGACTGTGCAAGCAATCTGGGGGATACGAATAGTCCAGTGGACTATTCGTACCTGAGCCTGAAAACAAAAAAGCGAAGTACATCAGCTGGTCACCTAGAAATAAGGAAGCATTGAGTTATGCCTGTGGCTTTTGATGTGAACATCGTTCACTTTGTCCCCAGTCTCCAACTATCTCCCAGATAGTTGGAACGAGTACTAAAAGTAAACTAAAAGACTATAATGAGGCTGGTCAAAAAGTCTAATACTCTTCGAAAATTAAAATTATTCGTTGTCAACTTGCCTTGATGAACTCCAGTTCTATCTTCGACTTCGTTTCCTAGGCTACTTTTGATTTTCATTGAGTATAAAAAATAAAAAATAGCTTAGAATTGCATCGTCAGAAACGTTGATTCTAAGCTATTTTTGT
>NZ_WCJE01000015.1 GCF_016743335.1 Streptococcus suis
ATTATATTGATGGAGAATTACTCAAGAGGCTGAAGAGGACGGTTTGCTAAATCGTTAGGTCGGGTAACTGGCGCAAGGGTTCGAATCCCTTATTCTCCGTAGTGAACGAGATTATCGCTTGATATTCTCGTTTTATTGTATCTTGGTGAGGGTCTATTATGAATAAATTTTCAAAATTAGTAGTAGTTGTTTCTATCTTTTTATTACTGTCATTTTCTCTTTTGTTTGTGACTTTCTCTAAGGGGTTACAGGTACCATATTTAAATAATATCGTTAGGGTTGTTGTAACGCCAATTCAAGCGGTTATTTCAGTGCCTACTAGATTTTTTTCTGAGCAGAAAGATGTCTTGACAGATTTGATGAACGCTTACGAGGAAAATAAACAATTAAAGGAAGCTATTATGAGCCTTGAAGGGATGGCTGCTGAAAATACTAGCTTGAAAGAAGAGAATGCATCACTTCGTAGCAGTTTAGGTGTGGTATCTGATTTTCCTGAAAAACAACTTATTCCAGGATCAGTTTTGGTGAGGACTCCTTCAGCGTGGTCGGAGCATATTGCAATTAATATTGGTGAGACTAGTGGTGTGACATCTAATGCACTTGTGGTTGCTAATGGTGGATTAGTTGGAATCGTGAGTTCATTGAGTTCAGATTCGGCGGTTGTTACCTTATTTACGAATTCGGATGAATTCACGAAGTTGCCTGTGAAAATTTCTGTTGATTCTAAGGAAATTTATGGTATTTTATCGGGCTATGATGCAGATACAAATAGTTTTATCATTAATCAGTTGAACTCAGCTGATGAAATTGCAGTGGGTAGCAATGTTGTAACGAGTGATTTGGCTGGTGCGACTTCGGCAAATATCCAAATTGGTAAAGTTTTATCGGTTAAATCAAATAGTAACAGTTTAAATAGAGAAGTATATGTTGAGCCGACAGCTAGTTTTTCAAATATTTATTCGGTTTTAGTGGTAGGTCAAACAAATGCGCAATAAAATGATAGAAATATTCATGTTTCCCATCTTGTTCTTTATTTTATTACTTGATGGACAGATTTCAACGTTGGTAACAAATTGGTCGGTCGGATTATTTACTATTTCAAGTCATTTGGTACTTATGTTAGCTATTTTTTATGCTAACTATGTATCTCTTGGTTTTTCATTATTCATATTTACTTTGCTAGGTTTGGTATATGATATTAGTTATCTTAATCTGATTGGTATTGCTACTACAACTCTTCCTTTAGTTTTATATTGCATCTATTTCTTCTTTCAAGGTGCTGTCAGCAGGCGAGGAATTAATATTTTGATTTTACTAGTAGCTATTTTTCAATTTGAATTTATTAGTTATTCATTTGCTCGCATTTTTCATATAACAAACTTGTCTGTGTTTATCTTTGTTTTTAATAAATTACTTCCAAGTCTACTATTCAATTTGGCCTTATTTTTCGTACTACAACCGTTATTTGAGCGTTTGTTTGGAATAACAAACAAGACATAGAAATGTAATAATTGCGTAATATACTTACGCAATTTTTTTGATAAAATGAGAGAGTCAGAAAGTATAGAGGAGTTATGTTCGGATATGAAGAAAAAAATCTTGGCTACAATTATGTTGAGTACAGTTGTTCTATCTAATGCTAATTATGTAGCTGTGATTAGTGCGAATGATGTAGATGGTCAGATTGCAGCAAAAAATCAGCAGATTAGTGAGTTGACAGCACAACAAGCTGAAGCTCAACAACAAGTTGATGCTATTCAAGGACAAGTTGATGCAATTGTTAGTGAACAGGCGAAATTAACAGAAGAAAATACTCGTTTGGAAGCAGAATCGCAGACATTGGCGGCAGATATTGAGCGTTTGTCAGCTGATATTGTGTCACGTGATGGTGCTTTAAAGGAGCAGGCGCGTAGTGCTCAAGTTGATGGCTCTGCTTCAAGCTATATTAATACAATTTTAGATTCAAAATCAATCGTTGATGCTGTTTCTCGTGTTAATGCAATGCGTGAGATTGTTTCAGCTAATAACCGTATGTTGGAACAACAAAAAGCTGATAAGGAAGCAATTGTTGAAAAACAAAAGGCAAACCAAGAGGCAATCACTACTTTGGCAGCTAATCGCCAAAAATTGGAAGATGACGCCCAAGTATTGCAAGTGCGTCAGGCTGAATTGGAAGCTGCTAAGTTAAATTTGGCTGTGCAGAAAGCTACTGCTGAAGATGAGAAAAATTCATTGTTGGCGCAAAAGGCAGCTGCAGAAGAAGCAGCTCGTCAAGCGGCAGCTCGTCAAGCGGAGTATCAAGCACAACAGGCAGCCCTAGCACAGCAACAAGTAGCCTCAGTATCAGCACCAGTCGTGTCAACGCCAGTAGAAACTACAGTGACTGAAACGTTAAGCACACCTACAACGTCTACATCATCAGGTTCAGGTAGTTCAGCGGCAGCAAATAATGCGCGTTATGACGCTTCTTCTTACCCTATCGGTGAATGTACTTGGGGAGTTAAATCACAAGTCTCTTGGGTTGGTCCATACTGGGGTAATGCTAACCAGTGGGTGGCTTCAGCTCGTGCTGAAGGTTTCAGCGTTGGTACAACGCCACAAGTTGGTGCAGTTGCTGTTTGGGTAGGTGGAACGTATGGTCACGTTGCTTTAGTAACAGCAGTTGAAAGTTCTACAAACATCCAGGTTTCTGAATCAAACTATATGGGTCGTCGTTATATTGGTAATCACCGTGGTTGGTTTAATCCTACAACAACATCTGAGGGTGCGGTTTACTATATTTATCCATAATATTTTATCCTTGGTTTATCCAAGGATTTTTTATATTAAAATCTTAATGACACAAACATCTTTCATTTTTGTTTGAAAATTGATTCAAAAAGCGTTAAAATAGTTAAGTAGAAAAATTTAGGAGGCTATCATGGCGTTTACCGACTTAAAGTTGTTTGCACTATCGTCCAATCAACAATTAGCTGAGAAGGTTGCAAAGAAAATTGGTATTCCCTTAGGGAAATCAAGTGTTCGTCAATTTTCAGATGGTGAGATTCAAGTGAATATTGAAGAATCAATTCGTGGTACACATGTATTCATTCTTCAGTCTACTAGCTCTCCAGTGAATGACAATTTAATGGAAATTTTGATTATGGTTGATGCTCTAAAACGTGCATCTGCTGAATCAGTAAACGTTGTAATGCCTTACTATGGCTATGCACGTCAGGATCGTAAAGCTCGTGCTCGTGAGCCAATCACTTCAAAATTAGTTGCCAATATGTTACAAACAGCGGGAGTCAATCGTTTGTTGACAATTGATTTGCATGCTGCGCAGATTCAGGGATTCTTCGATATTCCTGTTGATCATTTGATGGGTGCTCCATTGATTGCGGATTATTTTGAACGTCGTGGTATGGTCGGTGATGGCTATGTGGTTGTATCCCCTGACCATGGTGGTGTGACACGTGCCCGTAAGTTAGCACAGTTCTTGAAGACACCGATTGCTATTATTGATAAACGCCGTAGTGTTGATAAGATGAATACATCAGAAGTGATGAACATTATTGGCGATATTAAGGATAAAACTTGTATCTTGATTGATGATATGATTGATACTGCGGGTACCATCTGTCATGCAGCGGATGCTTTGGCAGATGCAGGGGCAACAGCTGTTTATGCTTCATGTACGCATCCAGTATTGTCAGGGCCTGCTATGGATAACATTAGTAAGTCAGCAATTAAGAAATTGGTTGTTCTTGATACAATTGAAATTGCAGAAGATCGCTTAATTGATAAAATCGAACATATTTCAACGGCAGAATTATTAGCGGAAGCGATTATTCGTATTCATGAAAAACGTCCTTTGTCACCTTTGTTTGAGGCAAGTCGTGTTAAATAGGTATGAGAAGAGTCAAATGACTCTTCTTTTTTACATTTATTTTCAAAATGTATTATAATAGTTTTATATGTTTTTGAGGTGGCAGAATGGATTTATTAAATCGTTTTAATAAGAATTTGAATCGGATTGAGGTTTCGATGATTCGTCAGTTTGATCAGTCTATTTCGGATGTTCCCGGGATTTTGAAACTGACCTTGGGAGAGCCTGATTTTACAACGCCTGATCATGTTAAAGAAGCGGCTAAGGCTGCTATTGATGCTGATCAGAGTTATTATACTGGAATGGCTGGTCTTTTGGAGTTGCGCCAAGCAGCAGCTGAGTTTGTGGCTGAAAAATATAATTTAAACTACAATCCAGAAAATGAAATTCTCTCTACAATCGGTGCGACAGAAGCTCTGTCAGCGAGTTTAGTTGCTATTTTAGAGGCTGGGGATACAGTTCTTCTGCCTGCCCCTGCCTATCCTGGTTATGAACCGATTGTCAATATGGTGGGAGCAGATATCGTTGTAATCGATACGACGGCAAATGATTTTGTTTTGACACCTGAGATGTTGGAAGAGGCGATTATTGAGCAGGGGGAAAAGCTAAAAGCTGTCATTCTCAACTATCCTGCCAATCCAACAGGTGTTACCTACTCACGTGAGCAGATTCAGGCCTTTGCGGATGTCTTGCGTAAGTACCCTGTCTTTGTCCTGTCCGATGAGGTCTATGCGGAGTTGACTTACACTGGTCAGCCTCATACTTCGATTGCGGAGTTTTTGCCAGAACAGACCATTTTGATTCAGGGATTGTCCAAGTCCCATGCTATGACAGGTTGGCGGATTGGCTTGATCATGAGTCAGGCTCCGATTATCGCTCAAATTATCAAGAGCCACCAGTATCTTGTGACAGCGGCGTCAACTGCTATGCAGTATGGTGCGGTTGAAGCCTTGAAAAATGGTAAGGATGACGCTCTTCCGATGCGGGCGGAGTACGTCAAGCGTAGGGATTACATCATCGAGAAGATGACGGACCTAGGCTTTGAGATTATTAAGCCAGACGGTGCTTTCTATATCTTTGCAAAAATACCTGCGGGTTACAATCAAGATTCCTTTAGTTTCTTGCAGGACTTTGCGAGAAAGAAAGCGGTGGCCTTTATTCCAGGAGCGGCCTTCGGTCAGTATGGTGAAGGCTATGTGCGAATTTCCTATGCAGCAAGTATGGAGAAGATTCAAACAGCCATGGCTCGTTTGAAGGAATATCTAGAAGAAAATGGAACGAATTGAAACCAGAGGATTAGTCCTATATAATCGGAATTTTCGAGAAGATGACAAGCTGGTAAAGATTTTTACGGAGAAGGCAGGCAAGCGAATGTTTTTCGTGAAACATGCCTCTAAATCCAAGCTGGTAGCTTCTATCCAGCCTTTGACCTATGCGGATTTTATCGTTAAAATCAATGATGATGGTCTGTCTTATATCGAAGATTTTCATCAGGTACAGCCCTTTAAGAATATTAACGGTGATATTTTCAAGCTTAGCTATGCTACCTACATCTTGGCCTTGGCCGATGCGGCCTTGCAGGACAAGGTCTATGACCCAGCTCTCTTTGCTTTTTTGGTCAAGACCTTGGACTTGATGGAGTCAGGTTTGGACTACGAAGTTCTGACCAATATCTTTGAAATTCAGCTCTTGGGTCGATTTGGGATCAGTCTGAATTTTCACGAGTGTGCTTTTTGTCATCGGGTTGGCTTGCCTTTTGACTATTCCTACAAGTACAGCGGTGTCTTGTGTCCGCAACACTATCAGGAAGATGAGCGACGGGCCTATCTGGATCCCAATGTTCCCTATCTACTTGATCAATTTCAGGCTATTTCCTTTGATGACTTGGAAACCATTTCGATTAAGTCTGAGATGAAGCGAAAATTACGGCTTTTTATTGACCAAGTCTACGAGGAATATGTGGGGATTCACTTGAAATCCAAGAAATTTATAGATGATTTGTCTTCTTGGGGGCAGATTATGAAATCAGAAGAATAAGAACAGCCTTCTCAATGGAGAGGGCTGTTTTGTAGATATTCAGTTAATTCTGTTTGGGCTTGGTGTGGTGTCAGGACAGCTAGGAAGGAGAGGTGGCTACGGAAGCAGACTTGGTAGTCAGGCTCTTCATCAATCAAGATGAGCAGTCCAGTGTCATCTCGCTGGCGAATGGTTTTTGCTACCTTCATTCCATCCCAGAATATGTTTTGAGGGGTATTTATGATAAAATAGTAGTTAATTTGATGGGCGACGGGAAAATCTTCCTTGTGTTTGACTTGGAAGGATCGCCCAAGTTGGTTTAAAATCCTTTCTATCGTGTTTGGATAGAAGAATGGTTTTAGGATATAGATCATGTAGGCTTCTTTCCTTTCTTTGATATATCTTAGTATAGGAGATTTTAGAGTAAATAGGGTGGAGCTGTCATGAACAGTCTTTATTTTGTCATGAATGGGGGATGAGATGTTACGGATTTTTATCTTGGAAGATGATTTTATGCAACAAGCTAGGTTGGAGCAGGCGATTGAGGAAGCTGTAAAAACGAGTGACGTTGCCTATAAGACCTTAGAAGTTTTTGGTAAACCTCAGCAGTTATTAGAGGCTGTGACAGAGACTGGAAATCATCAGCTCTTTTTCCTAGATATTGAGATTAGAGGTGAGGAGAAGAAAGGGATGGAGATTGCACGGGAGATAAGAGCGCGTGATCCGCATGCTGTGATTGTTTTTGTGACGACGCATTCGGAATTTATGCCTTTGACCTATAAATACCGTGTGTCGGCTCTTGATTTTATTGATAAGGGGTTGGATGAGCCTGCCTTTAAGGAAGCGGTGGCAGATGTTCTCCAACATGCTTATAGTCATATCAGTCAGACTGTGAGCGATGATGCTTTTGTTTTCAAGAGTGAGTTTTCTCAGATTCAAGTTCCTTTTTCAGATATTTTGTATTTTGAAACCTCCTCAACGCCTCACAAGGTTGTCTTGACAACCAAGTCAGGTCATACGGAGTTTTATGGCAAGGTGTCAGATATTGCGAAAACAGATGAACGCTTGTACCAGAGCCATCGGGCATATGTGGTCAATCCAGCTAATATTCTTCGTGTGGATGCTGTGGAGCGGATGGTGTATTTTGAACAGGAGGAATCTTGCTTGGTCTCTCGAATGAAACTGAAAGGTTTGCTAGAGAGGGTTGGGAAATGATGGCTATTGGTTTAGTATTTCTAGTGTCCTTCATCGACTGGTTTATCAAGCTTGGAGTTTTTAATCAGTTGAGTCAGCTGAGCTTGAAATGGTGGCGGATATTGGCTCTGTCTGGTCTCTATTCTTTGTTGACCCTTGTTTTTCCAGATATAGTTCTTTACCTAGAACCCTTGTATTTCTTGGTTTATCTCTTGGTGTTTCAGCGGTCTTGGACTTGGTCTCAAGCCTTGTTCTACGGTTTAGCACCTTTTGTCTTAGTTGATTTATTTCAGCGAACCTTTGGGATTTACCAGCTTAAGTGGACAACCTTTCAACTATGGCAGACGAATCTGGAATGGCTTGATATTCTCTTTGTGGTAGTGGTCCTTTTGCTCTTTATTCCTTTTTATCGGACCTTTATCCGTTTGCTGGGAATTGATTTTCAGCACATGAAGAAGGTCTTTGCCTATCCTAAGTTTAAAAAGAGTCTCAAGAACCTAATTTATTCTATGCTCTTCTATGTTGTTGTGGTGCATGCGTTGCTCGTTTTTGGGCAATCAGTAGGCGAAATGGACTTTTCGGTAGCTATTGGCATAGGGGACAGTCAGGTTTATCTAGATTTTATTAAGATTTATTTTGCTTACTTTATCGGTAGTCTCTTTTTCCTTAATACCAAGCTAAAAGAGCAGTTGACTGAGGAATTGCAGGAAGCCAAGGATGCTCAATTATCTTCTTTAGAAGACTACAGTCAGCATGTGGAAAGCCTGTATAAGGACATTAGAAGTTTTCGACATGATTATACCAATATCTTGGTCAGTCTCAATGAAGCTATCAAGCAGGAAGATGTCAGTGAAATCAGGGCTATCTATCAAACGGTTTTAGTAGGGACAGACCAGAAATTTTATCAAGATGCCTATGATATTGGAAATCTAGCTCATCTGGATAATACTGCGATGAAAAGTATTTTATCTGCTAAGCTGATGGAAGCTCAAAGTCGGGGGATTCAGCTTACCGTTGAGATAGAAGAAGCCAGTACCGCTCCAGTAGGAATCGAATTGCTGGATATGGTGACTATCTTATCAATCTTTTTAGACAATGCCATAGAGGCAGCCAGTTTGTCAGCTGAGAAGAGTCTGCTTGTGGCCTATTTTGAAGACCAAGGTGAAAAAATTCTTATCATCGAAAATAGCACAGCAGAAGAACGGATTCAGACAAAATCTATCTTTTCTTATGGGAAATCCAGCAAGGGAGAGGGGCGAGGGATTGGTTTGGCCAATGTGCAGAAAATCCTGTCACACTATCCATCTATTAGACTGGTGACGACTAGTCAGGCTTTTCGATTCCGTCAAGAACTACATGTGCCACATACGGTTAAAACATAATATTTACCGTTCATGACAAATAAACGACCATTCATTAGAGTGGTCATTTTTTATTGCTCTTTTGGGTTATACTTTTCTTGTAAAACAAATCAATACTCTTCGAAAATCAAAATCAGGCGGATTTGATGACTGAAAAGCTCCAGTGGAGGTTTTCAGCCTGTTACTTGAAAATAAGAAAAGTAACAGAGGTCTATCTGCATCATATTGACACGAACGATGTTCGTTCCATCTCCAACCTACAAAGGTTCCCGGAACCTTTGTAGCGAGCCTGATTTTGATTTTCATTGAGTAGTAGTCCTAAGGAGTTAAATTATGAATCTGTTTCCTTCAGTATTTCAATCCGTTTTTAAAAGACGTGATGTGAATATTCTTTTAGCCTTTGCCTTCTTGCCCTTGTTGATATCTAGCTTATCAGGGGTAGGAGAAGCTCGAATCAACATAGATGTGACAAGAAGTTGGCTTTCCTTTATCGTGTCGGCTTTGGATTTGCAATACCAGTTGGTCTTACCTGCCTTAATCATGGGCTTTATCGTATCGTCGGTCTTTCGCGATGAGATTAGTTCTGGAATCCTGTTTCTTTACAAGGATATCAAGAAATCCAGCATTCTTCACGCCAAGTTGCTCAGTCTCTTTGCTGTCTATATGATTTACTTCTTTGGGACGGTTCTTATCGCTAGCCTGACCTATGTCGTTACTATTGTTCCCCAGTATGGTTTCCACTGGCTTCCTGCTCATCAAGCTGCTTATAGCTGGCTCTATATCTTGGCGATAATTGGCATAAATCTGATATTGATCAATCTGGTAGCGGCAGTATCCATCAAGCGAACAACCATAATGGCTGTCTTGTCAGGGGTATTCTTTAACCTCACTGCTCAAATTGCTCCGCTATTAAATGGCTTCCGCTATACTTTTCCACAGACCTATGCGAGCAAGCTGGCTGGACAGTTTCCATTTGGACTTGCCCTTGCTATTAGTCTAGGTTTGATCCTGCTATATTTTGGATTGGCTTATCGTTCGGCACGCAAGAATTTTGAAAAAATTGAATATTAAAAGATACCTAAGAAAGAGAGAAGAACAATGCTTACAATCAAGAACCTATCAAAACAATTTGCTGGAAATGACTTTTACTCATTAAAAGATGTGAGTTTGGAGATTAAAAAAGGTGAAATCGTCGGCCTGATCGGCAAAAACGGAGCTGGAAAATCGACCTTGATGAAATTGATGGCTAAATCTCTCAAGCCGACAACAGGAACCATTACCTATAATGGTGTGGATATTCATACAGCAGATAACTTGCTCAAAGATTTTGGGATTATGATTGACCCTGTTTTCTATCCAGAGATGTCGGTTATTGATAATTTGAAGTTTTACCTGACCTTGCACGGTAGGACAGAGATGTTTCCAAATATTGAAAAGACTCTCAAGCTCTTAGATTTGTGGGAGGCGCGCAACCGTAAACCAAAAGGATTCTCATTTGGTATGAAACAGCGGACGGCCTTGGCTATCGCGATGGTAGCAGAGCCAGACTTCCTTATCTTGGATGAGCCTTTTGTGGGCTTGGACCCTGTCGGTGTCCAACAGTTGATCGATATTCTCAAATCTTGGTCACAGGAACGCAATATCTCTATGTTGATTTCCAGTCACCAGCTTGGCGAGTTGGAGGCTCTCTGTGAGCGTTATGTCTATATCGAAAAAGGTCAGTTGGCAGATGAGTTTGCTGGGCAGTCAGCTCCAAGCGTCTTGGTAGAGGTCAATAGCAGAGCAGATAAGAAAGCTCTCTCTACCTATCTGACAGAAACGATTACTCTGGATGGGGATGTCCTAGAGATTTCTACTCAGGCAAGCAGTGGAGAACTCAATGCTGTCTTAGCCTACCTAGCTAGTCAAAACTTGATCAGCAAGCTTCATGTAAAAGAAAACCACTTGAAAGAAATTTTTAGTCGAGGTGAATAGTATGTTAGCAATTTTTAAACCTGTTTTTGCCAGTGTTTGGAAGAGGAAGGAAACCAAGATTTTCCTTGCCTTTGCCTTCCTCTTTCCGACCATTTTTCTGGCTTCAACCTTTTTACCAAAAGGTTCCAACTTTATGGTACCACATGTGCCGAATGGCTATCTTTTATCATTCGTTGCTCTAACTAGTGTAATCTTTCAATCTGCTTATAGCTTTGTTCTCCCGATTTTAGCCCTTTTTTATCTAACTTATACGGTCTTCAAGGGTGAGGCAGATAGCCATACCATGTTTCTCTATAAGGATATCAAGCGTCAGGACATCTTTTGGGCCAAGGTCTTGAGTCTGGTGACGATTGTCCTCATCTATACAGGAATCTTTCTATTGGTGATGGTAGTTTATTACTACACACGTATTGGTCATTTGGACTATGCGACCTTGACTTTCTGGGATTATTTGAATGCGACAGAAAATGCAGGATTTGCACAAAGTATCCTTGGTGTTATGCTAGATATGTTGGTCTGTGTCTTACTGGCTGCTTGTGTTTCCTTGTACTCAGGGGTCGGAGCGACTATGGCAGTTGCCTTTGGTTACTCACTTGGGTCAAGTATTTTAGGTGTATTTGGTTTGGCTAGTTTCTTTCCAACTGGTAACATTGATACCTTGTATGAAGGAGCAAGCCTGTTTTCAACACTAGGAACATCTGTTTTGGTTACTTTGGTTTATTCTACGGTATTAGCCTATCTGACCTTAAAGTATTTTAAAAAGATGGAATTTTAAGATATTATCCCTTTTCTTGCGAGAGAAGGGGATTTTTGTTTTGCTCTGCTATTTTCAATATCGTCATTTAGTTTTTCTTTTATTACTTCGTTAACTCGCCTTGCCTAACTCCAGTTATGCCTGCGGCTCGTTGCCTAGTACTAAAAGTAAACTAAAAGACTATAATAGGAAAAAAGTTAAAATCGTGCTATAATATCTCTAAGACTAAAGTGAAGGAACTAGATAGATGAAACGTATTGCAGTAGATGCTATGGGTGGGGACCACGCCCCTCAGGCAGTGGTAGAAGGTGTCAATCAAGCCTTGGCTGCCTTTCCAGATATTGAGATTCAACTTTATGGTGATGAGGCTAAAATCAAGCAGTATTTGACAGCAACAGAGCGAGTCAGCATCGTCCATACGACGGAGAAAATCAATTCAGATGATGAGCCAGTTAAGGCCATTCGTCGGAAGAAAGAGGCTTCTATGGTTCTAGCGACCAAGGCTGTCAAGGATGGTCAAGCAGATGCGGTCTTGTCGGCAGGAAATACAGGTGCTCTTTTGGCGGCAGGCGTCTTTGTCGTCGGTCGCATCAAGAACATCGACCGTCCTGGTCTTATGTCTACCTTGCCGACTATGGACGGTAAGGGATTTGATATGATGGACTTGGGGGCAAATGCTGAAAATACAGCTCATCACCTCTATCAGTATGGTATTCTTGGTTCATTTTACGCGGAGCATGTGCGTGGTGTCAAACAACCTCGTGTGGGACTTTTGAACAATGGTACGGAAGATACCAAGGGAACGCCAGTTCACCAAGAGGCCTATAAACTCTTGGCGGAAGACAAGTCGATTAACTTTATTGGCAATGTGGAAGCGCGTGAGTTGCTTAACAGCGTGGCGGATGTGGTCGTGACGGATGGTTTCACGGGAAACGCTGTGCTGAAAACCATTGAGGGGACTGCAAAATCCATCGTTGGCCAGTTGACGGGCTCTATCAAAAATGGCGGTCTGCGTGCTAAATTGGGTGGTTTGTTAGTCAAGCCAACTCTTAAAAAGGCATTGGGGGCTATGGATTATAAAACAGCAGGTGGTGCTGTCTTGCTTGGTCTGAAAGCTCCTGTCATCAAGGCGCACGGCTCTAGCGATGCCCAGTCGATTTTCTATACCATTAAGCAGACACGTTCTATCTTGGAGGCTGGTATTGTCGAAAAATCGGTGGAGAAATTTTCAGTAGTGGAGGACAGCCATGACTAGAGAGCAGGTCTATCAGCGGGTTGTTGAATTGATTCAAGATGAAAAGGGAGAAGATTTTCAAGTTCAACCTGAATCTACTTTGGCAGATAATATCGCAGCGGATTCGGTGGAAATCATGGAATTTGTTTTGACTTTGGAAGACGAGTTTGGTGTCGATATTCCTGATGCGGCTATTGAGCGATTTGAAACCTTGTCTGATATTGTGGATTTTATTTATGAAGAATTACAGAAACGTTCGTAGTTTACGGGCGTTTTTCTTTATTTTTTTAAAAAATACCGTCAAATGCTTTTTTACACGAATGTTATGTGATAGAATAAACGAAAAGACTAGAATATTTTATGAAAGGCGAACATTTTAATGAAAACAGACCTTCTCTATTCAGGAAAAGCCAAAGACATCTACGCTACGGCTGACAGCGACCAGATTGTTGCAGTTTACAAGGACCAGGCAACGGCTTTTAATGGTGGCAAGAAAGAACAGATTACTGGCAAGGGGCGACTCAATAATCTGATTTCATCTTTGATTTTTGAAAAGTTGAATGAAGCTGGAGTCAAGACGCATTTTATCAAGCGTTTGTCGGATACGGAGCAGTTGAATAAGAAGGTGGAGATTATTCCTCTTGAGGTTGTTTTGCGAAATGTGACAGCTGGGTCTTTCTCAAAACGCTTCGGTGTGGAGGAAGGGATAGTCTTACCTACTCCTATCGTGGAATTTTACTATAAAAAAGATGAGTTGGACGATCCTTTTATCAACGATGAACACATTGCCTTTCTAGAACTGGCTAGTCAGGATCAAATCGCCTATATCAAGGAAGAAACACGTCGTATCAATAGTTTCTTGAAAGACTTGTTTGCTCAGATTGGGCTAACTTTGGTGGACTTCAAACTAGAATTTGGGATTGACTCTTCTGGTCAGATTTTATTGGCGGATGAGTTTTCTCCGGATAATTGTCGTTTGTGGGATGCGGATGGCAACCATCTGGACAAGGATGTTTTTCGTCGGGGGCTCGGGGAATTGACCGAGGTTTACGAGGTCGTATTGGCAAAATTACAGGAAGTGAAATAAGGATTGGAAGATATGGCGAAGCGGATTTTTGTTGAGAAGAAGGCGGATTTTCAGATTAAGGCGGAGGCTCTTCGCAAGGAGTTGACTCATAATTTACAGTTGACAAGTTTGACGAGTGTACGTCTGGTGCAGGTTTATGATGTCTTCAATTTGGAAGAGGGCTTGCTGGAGCAGGCCATCAAGCACATCTTTACTGAGCAGGTGACGGACAAGGTCTTGTCGGAAGCTGAGCTTGATTTGGAGGAGGCTGTTTATTTTGCGATTGAGGCTCTTCCTGGGCAGTTTGACCAGCGGGCTGCAAGTAGTCAGGAGGCTCTTCTCTTATTGGGCAGTCGTCAGGAGGTGCGTGTCAATACAGGTCAGCTCTATATTTTGAACGGTGATGTGCAGGAAGAAGAATTAGCTGCCATCAAGAATTATTTGCTGAATCCTGTGGATTCGCGATTTAAGGATATGGATGCTCCTTTGGTGGCTCAGGAGTTTTCGGTGTCAGATACAGTCATTCCAAGCTTGGACTTTTTTGATAGCTACGGGGCAGAGGAATTTGCGTCTTACAAGCGTGAGGCTGGTTTGGCTATGGAAGTGGAAGATCTGCTCTTCATTCAGGATTATTTCAAGTCAATCGGTCGAGTGCCAACCGAAACAGAGCTCAAGGTCTTGGATACTTATTGGAGTGACCACTGCCGTCATACGACGTTTGAAACAGAACTGAAGTCTATTGACTTTTCAGCTTCAAAATTCCACAAGCAATTGCAGGCGACTTATGACAAGTACCTGGCGATGCGGACAGAATTAGGTCGGACAGATAAGCCACAGACGCTCATGGATATGGCGACGATTTTTGGTCGTTATGAGCGGGCAAATGGTCGTCTGGATGACATGGAAGTGTCAGATGAAATCAATGCCTGCTCGGTGGAGATTGAAGTGGATGTGGACGGCGTGAAAGAGCCGTGGCTCCTCATGTTCAAGAATGAAACCCATAATCACCCAACAGAAATCGAGCCTTTTGGTGGTGCCGCAACCTGTATCGGTGGAGCCATTCGTGATCCTTTGTCAGGTCGTTCCTATGTTTATCAGGCCATGCGAATTTCAGGTGCGGGTGATATCACCCAACCCCTGACGGCGACTCGTCCAGGGAAATTGCCACAGAAAATCATTTCAAAAACAGCGGCACATGGTTATTCTTCATACGGAAACCAAATCGGTCTTGCGACGACTTATGTACGGGAGTACTTCCACCCAGGTTTTGTCGCAAAACGGATGGAACTTGGTGCCGTAGTCGGTGCTGCTCCTAAGGAAAATGTCGTTCGTGAAAAACCAGTCGCAGGAGATGTGATCATCTTATTGGGAGGCAAAACAGGTCGCGACGGTATCGGTGGGGCAACAGGTTCGTCCAAGGTACAGACAGTCGAGTCTGTGGAAACAGCTGGTGCAGAAGTCCAAAAGGGAAATGCCATTGAAGAACGCAAAATCCAACGCTTGTTCCGAAATGGTGCCGTGACTCGTCTCATTAAAAAATCCAATGACTTCGGTGCAGGCGGTGTCTGCGTAGCCATTGGGGAATTGGCGGACGGTCTTGAAATCGACTTGGACAAGGTCCCGCTCAAGTACGCAGGCTTGAACGGAACGGAAATTGCCATTTCTGAATCACAAGAGCGGATGAGCGTCGTTGTTCGTCCTCAAGATGTCGATACCTTCATCGCAGCCTGCCGTCAGGAAAATATCCATGCGGTTGTTGTAGCCAAAGTGACTGAAAAACCAAATCTAGTCATGACTTGGAATGGCCAAACGATTGTTGATTTGGAACGTTCTTTCCTTGATACAAATGGTGTTCGTGTAGTAGTTGATGCAAAAGTAGTTGACAATGCTGTCAACTTGCCGGAAACACGTACAACATCTGCTGAAACGCTACAAGAGGACTTGAAAAATCTTCTTTCAGATCTTAACCATGCCAGTCAAAAAGGTTTGCAGACGATTTTCGACTCATCTGTTGGTCGTTCAACCGTTAATCACCCTCTCGGGGGTCGTCACCAATTGACACCGACAGAAAGTTCGGTACAGAAACTACCTGTCCAACACGGTGTGACGACGACGGCTTCTGTCATGGCTCAGGGCTATCATCCTTATCTGGCAGATTGGTCACCTTACCACGGAGCAGCCTATGCGGTCATTGAAGCGACAGCTCGCTTGGTGGCAACAGGTGCTAACTGGTCCAAGGCTCGCTTCTCTTATCAAGAATATTTCCAGCGAATGGACAAGCAGGCAGAGCGTTTTGGTCAGCCAGTAGCGGCTCTGCTCGGTTCGATTGAGGCACAGATTCAGCTTGGTTTGCCGTCTATTGGGGGTAAGGATTCTATGTCTGGTACTTTTGAGGACTTGACAGTTCCGCCGACTTTGGTGGCCTTTGGTGTGACAACGGCAGACAGCCGCAAGGTTCTTTCACCTGAATTCAAGGCATCTGGCGAGCACATTTACTACTTACCAGGTCAGATTTTGTCAGAAGACATTGATTTTGCCTTGATGAAGTCTAATTTTGAAGCTTTTGAAAAATGGCAGAGCGATTATGCGATTACGGCTGCTAGTGCAGTCAAGTACGGCGGTGTCTTAGAAAGTCTAGCCCTCATGTCCTTTGGTAACCAAATCGGAGCAAGAGTTGAGCTTGCCGACCTTGAAACTAGCTTGACAGGTCAACTTGGTGGCTTTGTCTTCACATCGCAAGAAGACATTCCAGATGCTGTGAAAATCGGTCAAACCACTACAGACTTTACACTGGTTGTCAATGGTGTCAACCTTGCTGGACAGGACTTGCAAGTAGCTTTTGAGGGCAAACTAGAAGAAGTTTACCCAACAGAATTTGAACAGGCGACAAACTTACAGGATGTTCCAGCAATTACCAGTTCATCGGTTATTCAAACCAAGGAAAGAGTTGAAGTACCTGTGGTTTACATTCCAGTCTTCCCAGGTACAAACTCAGAATATGATTCTGCCAAGGCCTTTGAACAGGCTGGTGCCAAGGTTAATCTGGTTCCATTTGTGACTTTAGATGCAGCAAGCATTGAAAACTCGGTTGACACCATGGTTGACAATATTGCTAAGGCGAATATTCTATTCTTTGCAGGTGGATTCTCCGCTGCAGATGAGCCAGACGGGTCTGCTAAGTTTATTGTGACCATCTTACGAAACGCCAAGGTCCGCTCTGCTATTGACAGATTTATCGAAAAAGGTGGCCTCATCATCGGTATCTGTAATGGCTTCCAGGCCCTTGTCAAATCAGGCTTGCTACCTTATGGAAACTTTGAAGAGGCGGGTGAAAGCAGTCCGACCCTCTTCTACAACGATGCCAACCAGCACGTTGCCAAAATGGTGGAAACGCGGATTGCTAATGTCAACTCACCGTGGTTAGCAGGTGTCCAGGTCGGTGACATTCATGCTATTCCAGTTTCCCACGGGGAAGGAAAATTTGTGGTGACTGACGAAGAATTCGCTATCTTGCGAGATAATGGTCAGATTTTCAGCCAATACGTTGACTTTACTGGTCAGCCAAGCATGGATTCTAAGTATAATCCAAACGGTTCTAGCCATGCTATTGAAGGAATCACCAGCCGAAATGGTCAGATTATCGGGAAAATGGGACACTCGGAGCGTTACGAGGACGGTCTTTTCCAAAATATTCCAGGTAAGAAAGACCAAGAGCTCTTTGTTTCAGCAGTTCGCTATTTTACAGGAAAATAACTATGACATACGAAGTTAAATCACTCAATGAAGAATGTGGAGTTTTCGGCATTTGGGGACATCCGCAGGCTGCTCAGGTGACCTATTTTGGTCTGCATAGCTTGCAGCACCGTGGGCAAGAAGGGGCAGGGATTTTAGCCAATGATGGTGGGCATTTGCGTCGCCATCGCGGAACAGGCCTGATTGCAGAAGTCTTTAAAAATCCAGCGGATTTAGAAGCCTTGACAGGAACGGCTGCCATTGGTCATGTCCGCTATGCGACTTCTGGCTCTGCTTCTATCAATAATATCCAGCCCTTCCTCTTTGACTTTGCAGATATGCAGGTGGGTTTGGCTCATAATGGAAATTTGACCAATGCAGTCAGCTTGAAGGCTGAGTTGGAAAAGAACGGTTCAATCTTTTCTAGTTCCTCAGACACAGAGATTTTGATGCACTTGATTCGCCGCAGTCACAATCCAGATTTTATGGGAAAAATTAAGGAAGCTCTCAATACTGTTAAAGGTGGCTTTGCTTACCTGATTATGTTGGAAGACAAATTGGTTGCGGCCTTGGATCCTAATGGTTTCCGTCCACTTTCAATTGGAAAGATGAAAAATGGTGCCTGGGTTGTTGCTAGTGAAACCTGTGCCTTTGAAGTAGTAGGTGCTGAGTGGGTTCGCGATGTGGAGCCTGGTGAGATTCTTATCATCGATGATAGCGGCGTTCACTATGACCGTTATACGACCGACACTCAGCTAGCAGTTTGTTCTATGGAGTATGTCTATTTTGCTCGACCAGACTCCGTCATTCATGGAGTCAATGTCCATACTGCCAGAAAAAACATGGGCCGTCGTTTAGCACAGGAGTTCAAACATGAGGCAGATATTGTCGTCGGTGTACCGAACTCCTCTCTCTCCGCAGCCAGTGGATTCTCAGAAGAATCCGGTCTGCCCAATGAAATGGGGTTGATAAAAAATCAGTATACCCAGCGGACATTTATCCAACCGACTCAGGAGCTTCGCGAACAAGGTGTTCGGATGAAATTGTCAGCCGTTTCTAGCATTGTAAAGGGTAAACGAGTAGTTATGGTTGATGATTCCATTGTCCGTGGCACGACCAGCCGTCGCATCGTTCAGCTATTGAGAGAAGCAGGAGCAGCAGAAGTTCATGTGGCTATTGGAAGCCCAGAACTCAAGTATCCATGTTTTTACGGGATTGACATTCAGACTCGTCGGGAGCTGATTTCAGCCAATCATACGGTTGAAGAAGTCTGTGAGATTATCGGAGCTGACAGCCTGACCTACCTTTCTCTTGAAGGTATGATTGAGGCCATTGGTATCGACACCGATGCTCCAAAAGGTGGACTCTGTGTGGCCTATTTTGACGGAGAATTTCCAACTCCTCTTTACGACTACGAGGAAGAGTACCTCCGTAGCCTAGAAGAGAAAACGAGTTTCTACATTGAAAATGTCAAGTAAAGACAGGGGTGTCAACGTTACTTGACAGACCTGTAAACTGTTGAAAGGAATTAAAATGACAAATAAAAATGCCTATGCCCAGTCGGGCGTTGACGTCGAAGCTGGCTATGAAGTGGTTGAGCGGATTAAGAAGCACGTGGCTCGGACAGAACGTTTGGGCGTGATGGGAGCTCTTGGTGGCTTTGGCGGGATGTTTGATCTGACCAAATTGGATGTCAAAGAGCCAGTCTTGGTATCTGGGACAGATGGTGTCGGTACCAAGCTTATGTTGGCCATTCAGTATGACAAGCACGATACAATCGGGCAGGATTGCGTAGCCATGTGTGTCAACGACATCATCGCTACGGGTGCGGAGCCACTTTACTTCCTAGACTACATCGCGACAGGAAAAAATGAGCCAGCCAAGCTAGAGCAGGTTGTGGCCGGTGTGGCAGAAGGTTGTGTCCAAGCTGGTTGCGGCTTGATTGGTGGTGAAACAGCTGAAATGCCTGGTATGTACGGTGAGGACGACTACGATCTAGCTGGCTTTGCCGTCGGTATTGCGGAGAAGTCTCAGATTATTGACGGCAGCAAGGTCCAGGAGGGCGACATTCTTCTTGGCTTGGCCTCAAGCGGTATCCACTCCAACGGTTATTCCCTAGTCCGTCGTGTTTTTGCAGATGTTTCTGGCGACGCTCTGTTGCCAGAGCTCAATGGCAGAGCTCTAAAGGATGTCCTCTTAGAGCCGACCCGTATCTATGTCCAGCAGGTGTTGCCTCTGGTAAAAGCAGGGCTGGTCAACGGCATTGCCCATATCACAGGTGGCGGATTTATCGAAAATGTACCTCGTATGTTTGCTGACAACCTAGCAGCTGAGATTGAAGAAGACAAGATTCCAGTCCTTCCAATCTTTACAGCCCTTGAAACATACGGTCAAATCAAACATGAAGAAATGTTTGAAATCTTCAATATGGGGATTGGCATGGTATTGGCTGTCAGTCCAGAGCAGGTGGAGAAAGTCCGTGAATTGGTAGGCGAAGAAGTCTATGAAATTGGCCGCATTATCACTAAGGAAGACAAGAGTGTGGTCATCAAATGAAACGAATAGCTGTTTTTGCCAGTGGGTCTGGCTCCAATTTTCAAGTCATCGCAGAGCAGTTTGAAGTAGCCTTCCTCTTTTCAGACCGTAGAAATGCCTATGTCTTGGAACGGGCTGAGAAACTAGGTGTGCCAGCATTTACTTTTGAATTAAAAGAATTTGCGGATAAGCAGGCTTACGAAGAAGCCCTCATCCAACTCTTAGACCAGCACCAGATTGACTTGGTGGTCTTGGCAGGCTATATGAAGATTGTGGGTCCGACCCTGTTAGCTCAATATGAAGGTCGTATCATCAATATCCACCCGGCTTATCTGCCTGAATTTCCAGGAGCCCATGGAATTGAAGACGCTTGGAATGCAGGTGTGGCAGAAAGTGGCGTGACAGTCCACTGGGTTGACAGTGGTGTTGACACAGGACAAATTATCAAACAAGTCCGAGTGCCAAGATTGGCCGATGACACCTTGGAAGCCTTTGAAGCAAGAATACATGAAGCGGAGTACCAACTCTATCCAGCAGTCTTGGAGGAGTTAGGGGCAAATAGGAAAAGAGATTTTTGCGTTCAGCAGTTGAAATCATCTCCTTTATTTGCAATCTCTTTAGGAGGAAAAGAAATTTCTCATTCTAATTTTTGGGCATGGTTAATTGATTTAAAAGTAGATGGAATAAATCCATTTGTGGAAGTATTTATTCCATCCTTTTACTCCTCTGGTTATATTTATGAAAGTTGTATACGTGAGGAAGACCATAGGGATTTATCCATATATTACCAACAAAAAGGTCAAGGGAAATGCCATATTGTTGAGAATAAGTTAAAGTCTCTTCCTATTGGAGAACAACTGTTAAAGTATGAACAAAACTTTAAAAAGAAAAATTATGAATTTAGTTTAGGTACGATTACTGGCTTGACCAAAGTTCTGGAACTGCAAAGTTGGCAGTTTTTATCTTATAAAGTTATTTCAGAAAGAATTATCAACATACTAGAACATACTAAAGGTATTTCTAGTATCAATAGGGAACTGATTATGCTTTATGCCAACGATATTTCCTGTTTGAGTGATTTACTACTTGAGGAAATAGAATCTACTAAAGATAGATATGTTTGGAAAGGTTCTCGATATTTAGAAGAACTGAAATTTGACGATGTTTTCCTAAAGTATATTTCGAATGAAATAGCACGAGAAATTGAAAGAGAAGTAATGATTCCAGCGTTTCAATCAGAGTGGGGTCTCCCAAAAGTAGCAATTTCGTTCCATAATAAAAAAGCTACGATTGATATCAAGTATTATCAGCAATTTGATGATCAAGAAGTTGGTTTTATTGGAATTCAGATTGAAGGAAAACAGTTTCGATTACATAGTGGAGCCAGAACAGGAGAATCAAGTTTAGGAAATAAGGACAATCTATTTAACAAATTGCTCGAATTAGGATATCTTGAAAATTACAGCAATAAGGAAATTAGAGGTAGAGAATCTTCGTTGACTAAACAATATGGAAAGTATGGTCATGATATATATCAATACTGGAATATAGGGGATATGTCACGTAAAGAACTTATTATTTGTATAAAAGAAGAGCTTCCTAAAGTTATCAATACAATTACTAAAGGTTTAGATTTTATAAAGGAGAAATCATGACAAAACGTGCGTTAATTAGCGTATCAGATAAAAATGGTATTGTAGAATTTGCCCAGGAATTGACCAAGCTTGGTTGGGAAATTATCTCAACAGGAGGCACCAAAGTTGCCTTGGATCAGGCTGGAGTGACTACTATTGCCATTGATGATGTGACCGGCTTTCCTGAGATGATGGATGGCCGTGTTAAGACCCTGCACCCCAAAATCCACGGGGGCTTGTTAGCACGTCGGGATTTGGACAGCCATTTGCAAGCTGCCAGCGACCATGAAATTGGCTTGATTGATTTGGTGGTGGTAAATCTTTATCCCTTCAAAGAGACCATTTTGCGTCCAGATGTGACCTACGACTTGGCGGTGGAGAACATCGACATCGGTGGACCGTCCATGCTTCGTTCGGCAGCCAAAAACCACGCCAGCGTGACCGTTGTGGTGGATCCGGCAGATTATCCGACGGTTTTAGGGGAAATTGCAGAGCAGGGAGAGACGGCTTATGCTACGCGTCAGCGATTGGCTGCCAAGGTCTTCCGTCACACCGCAGCCTACGATGCCTTGATTGCAGATTATTTCACTAAGCAAGTAGGCGAAGACAAGCCTGAAAAACTCACCATTACCTACGACCTCAATCAGCCTATGCGTTACGGAGAAAATCCTCAGCAACATGCGGATTTCTACCAAAATGCCCTTCCGACAGCCTATTCGATTGCAGCTGCTAAGCAGTTAAACGGTAAGGAGTTGTCTTTCAACAACATTCGGGATGCGGATGCAGCTATCCGGATTATTCGTGATTTCAAGAACCGTCCAACTGTTGTGGCTCTCAAACACATGAACCCTTGTGGTATCGGGCAGGCAGAGACTATTGAGCAGGCTTGGGATTATGCCTATGAAGCTGACCCAGTATCGATTTTCGGGGGCATCGTCGTGCTGAACAGAGAAGTGGATGCTGCGACGGCTGAAAAGATGCACCCGATTTTCTTAGAAATCATCATCGCACCGAGTTACTCGGCAGAAGCGCTAGCGATTTTGACCAATAAAAAGAAAAATCTTCGGATTTTGGAATTGGCCTTTGACGCACAGGATGCAAGTGAAGTGGAAAAAGAGTTCACAGGCGTTGTCGGCGGACTCTTGGTGCAGAATCAGGACGTGGTGGTGGAAAGCCCAGCGGACTGGCAGGTGGTGACCGAGCGTCAACCGTCCGAGCAGGAGTGGGCTGCTATGGAGTTTGCTTGGAAGTCCTCCAAGTATGTCAAGTCCAACGGCATCATCATCACCAATGACAAGATGACCCTGGGTGTGGGGCCGGGACAAACCAACCGTGTGGCATCCGTCCGCATCGCTATCGAGCAAGCAAAGGATCGTTTAGAGGGAGCCGTTTTGGCGTCGGACGCCTTCTTCCCATTTGCTGATAACGTGGAAGAAATTGCAGCGGCAGGCATCAAGGCAATCATTCAGCCAGGTGGCTCTGTCCGTGACCAAGAGTCCATTGACATGGCCAACAAGTACGGCTTGACCATGGTCTTTACAGGAGTAAGACATTTTAGACATTGAGAATTTTGGATAAGTATAGCACCCCAGCTGGAGAAGTTGGGGTGGTTTTTGGTATAATTAAGATAAAACAATCGATAGTATTCTAGACGGAGGAAATCTTGGATTTACGGTTTAATATGGATTTGGTTTCAAAGTACTCTAGCAATAGTCAGAAAGCAAGAGTTCTGACGGAGAATTGGGTAAACCAGAATAGTTACTGTCCGAATTGTAGGCAAAAGCCATTGATTCATTTTGAAAATAATAGACCAGTTGCTGATTTTTTCTGTGTTGAATGTTCAGAAGAGTATGAACTTAAAAGTAAAAAGGGGAATTTTTCTTCCATTATCAATGATGGTGCTTATGAAAGCATGATAGAGCGTGTTCAGGCAGATAACAATCCTAACTTTTTCTTTCTAACCTATTCAAAAGAGTTTGCAGTTACGAATTTTTTAGTTTTGCCTAAGCAGTTTATTACGGTGGATACAATTATCAAACGTAAACCACTTGCCCCTACTGCCAAGAGAGCAGGTTGGGTGGGCTGCAATATTGATTTATCACAGGTTCCATCATACGGTCGTATTTTTTTGGTAAAAAATGGACATGTTAGAGAACCTGATCTTGTTTCCAAGGAATTTTCAGAAACATTGTTTATTCAAAAGCAAAGTATTGCAACGAGAGGCTGGTTGTTAGAGATTTTAAAATGTTTAGATCAAATTGAAGAAAAAGAGTTTACATTGGAAAGATTTTACCAATTTGAAAATGATTTGAAACAGAAATTTCCAAATAATAAACATGTCAAAGATAAAATTCGTCAACAGTTACAAATTTTACGTGACAAAGGTGTAATAGAATTTTCAGCAAGAGGAAGGTACAGAAAGCTATAATCAGATTTACGTGGAGAATTGCAATAAGAAGTAGAATATGATTTAAAATTTATGCAATATCATTGAAAGGATAGTCAATATGAGGGTATATGAAATTGTCTTTACCGAAACCTTATCAAAAGTAGTTAAGATTGAAGCAAAGAACTGTGAGGAAGCTCTACAAACAGCTCATGATATGTGTATGTCTGAAGAAATTATTCTGGATGCGAGTGACTTTGAAAGATATAATTATGGGCTTTTTATGGATTAAGTTTTGATATAGCTAATTGAATTCGATACAGGACATGTCTATGTTAATAAAATTGAGAATTCTAAAGCAATTTTGGTAACTGGTTACTGACACTGTCACTCAAACCTGTCCTTTTCCTAATTCAAACAACTATAGTTACAACGAACCATGATTTTTAATCTTAACAAGAGTATCTATATGATTTTGCTCACCTCGTGTGAGCTTTTTCCATTCCCGAACATTACCCGGCTTTTTCTATCAAAATCCGTCTGTTTTTGCTATACTGTTTATAGAAAATCCGTTTTTGAGGTGTGAAAAAATGAAACTTTTGGTTGTAGGGTCTGGTGGTCGTGAACACGCTATCGCAAAGAAATTGTTAGAATCTAAACAGGTAGAACAGGTCTTTGTAGCTCCTGGGAATGACGGGATGACTTTAGATGGTATCGAGTTAGTCAATATCGGAATTTCCGAACATTCTGCCCTGATTAACTTTGCTAAGGAACATGATATTGCTTGGACTTTAGTTGGTCCAGACGATGCTCTGGCAGCGGGAATCGTTGATGATTTTGAACAGGCGGGACTAAAAGCCTTTGGTCCTAGTCGTCTAGCCGCGGAGCTGGAGTGGTCAAAAGCCTTTGCCAAGCAAATTATGGTCAAATACGGCATTCCAACAGCAGCCTTTGGCACATTTTCCAACTTCGAAGAAGCCAAAGCCTACATCGAAGAGCAGGGGGCTCCAATCGTGGTTAAGGCGGACGGCTTGGCACTGGGCAAGGGTGTAGTCGTGGCGGAAACCGTCGAGCAGGCGCTCGAAGCGGCACGGGAGATGCTCTTGGACAACAAGTTTGGCGACTCGGGTGCCCGCGTGGTCATCGAGGAGTTCTTGGCGGGCGAGGAGTTTTCCCTCTTTGCTCTGGTCAACGGTGACCAGTTCTACATTCTGCCGACAGCCCAGGACCATAAGCGTGCCTTTGACGGCGACCAAGGTCCCAACACAGGCGGTATGGGGGCTTACGCACCTGTTCCCCACCTGCCTCAAAGCGTGGTGGATACGGCGGTTGACACCATTGTCAAGCCTATTCTGGATGGCATGATTGCGGAAGGGCGGTCTTATCTGGGCGTGCTCTATGCTGGTTTGATTCTGACAGAGCAAGGTCCCAAGGTCATCGAGTTCAACGCCCGTTTTGGCGACCCAGAAACCCAGATTATCCTGCCTCGCCTGACCTCTGATTTTGCTCAGAACATCGACGACATCCTCAACAAACGCCCGACACAGCTGACTTGGCTGGATAGCGGCGTGACGCTAGGCGTGGTCGTGGCTTCAAACGGCTACCCTCTGGACTACGAAAAAGGCGTAACCTTGCCAGCGAAGACTGAGGGCGATATCACGACCTACTATGCAGGGGCTCGTTTTGCGGAAAATAGCAGAGCACTGCTCTCAAACGGCGGTCGGGTCTATATGTTAGTCACCACAGCAGATACCGTCCAAGAAGCCCAGGAAAAAATCTACTTGGAGCTGAAAAATCAAGATACGACAGGCCTCTTTTATCGGACAGATATTGGAAGTAAGGGCCTATGAATCAATTGCCAATAGTTCTTTACCCTCCACTTTTTGTCCCTAAAAAAGTTGGAGAAAATATATGGATTGTTGACGGTGATACGGTTGATATGGATTTTAAACTGTTTACGGTTCCGTTTAGCACTCGAATGACGATTATTAAACTGGGAAACAGTGACCTTTGGGTGCATTCACCAGTCCATCTAACTAAAAAATTAAAAAAAGAAATTGACAAACTAGGGAAGGTAAGATACCTAGTTGCTCCCAATAAATTACATTATTCTTTTATCGAAGAATGGTGCCAGGTTTACGAGGGTGTCAGTGTTCTAGTAGCCAAAGGATTAGAAAAAAAGCTTGCAAGAAAATCAGCTATAAAAAATATCACTCACTTTGAAGATAATGCCTCACCTGTTTGGTTGAAGGAAATCGACTGTATTGTGTTTAAAGGCAGTTTTTATGTTGAGGAATTAGTCTTTTTTCATCAAAAAAGCAAGACTTTAATTGTAACGGACTTAATTGAAAATATTGAAACCAGAAATGTGTCACTCTTTCAAAAATTCTTGTTTAAGCTAGGCGATAATACCTATCCTGTTGGGCGTACACCTAGAGATTTACGGCTTACGTTTCTCTTACAGAAACACTTAGCGAGGCAGAGTTATCAAAAGATGAAGGACTGGCAACCTCACAATCTGATATTGGCACATGGACGTTGTTTTTTTGGAAACGCTATGGATCATTTGAGGCAGGCATTTTTCTGGTTAGAGAAATAGTTGAAAAAGAAAAGGAAGTGCAAATATGAACATTCCAATTTCCATTATCATGGGTTCTAGTTCTGACTGGAAAACCATGAAAAAAGCAGCCGATGTGCTGGACAAATTTGGCGTAGCCTATGAAAAGAAAGTAGTCTCTGCCCACCGCACACCAGACCTCATGTTCCGTCACGCCGAGGAAGCGCGTGGCCGTGGCATCAAGGTCATCATCGCAGGAGCGGGTGGTGCGGCTCATTTGCCGGGTATGGTGGCAGCTAAGACAACCTTGCCGGTCATCGGTGTTCCTGTTCAATCCCGTGCTCTGAGCGGAGTAGATTCGCTTTATTCTATCGTGCAGATGCCGGGCGGTGTGCCTGTTGCGACTATGGCGATTGGTGAAGCAGGTGCGACCAACGCAGCTCTGACAGCTCTTCGCATTCTCTCCATTGAAGACCAAACCATTGCGGCCCAGCTGGCAGATTTTGCCAAGGAACAAGAAAAAATTGCGGAGGCGATGACAGATGACCTCATCTAAGACAATCGGAATTATCGGTGGCGGTCAGCTGGGGCAGATGATGGCTATTTCCGCTATTTACATGGGTCACAAGGTGATCACGCTGGATCCCGCGGCGGACTGTCCAGCCTCCAAGGTCAGCGAGGTCATCGTCGCTCCCTATCACGATGTGGCGGCCCTCAAACAGTTGGCGGAGCGGTGTCATGTCCTGACCTACGAGTTTGAAAATGTCGATGCCGACGGACTGGACGCGGTCATCAAGGACGGTCAGCTCCCTCAGGGGACAGACCTCCTTCGCATTTCCCAGAACCGCATTTTTGAGAAGGATTTTTTGGCAAAAAAAGCTGGCGTGCAAGTCGCCCCCTACAAAGTCGTTACATCTAGCCTAGACCTAGAAGGTCTGGATCTCAGCAAAAACTACGTCTTGAAGACAGCCACGGGGGGCTATGATGGACATGGTCAGAAGGTTATTCGTGAAGCGGCGGACTTGGTAGAGGCTAGTCAGCTAGCCAACTCTGCCGAGTGTGTTTTGGAAGAGTTTGTGAATTTTGACCTGGAAATCTCCGTCCTTGTGTCTGGTAATGGCTCCGACTACACCGTCTTCCCTGTGCAGGAAAATATCCACCGCAATAATATTCTTTACAAAACTATCGTGCCTGCCCGTATTTCAGATGAACTAGCTGAAAAAGCCAAAAACATGGCCCTGCAAATCGCAGATAAGCTCCATTTGGCAGGCACCCTCTGCGTTGAAATGTTTGTGGCAGGGCAGGATATTCTGGTTAACGAAATTGCCCCTCGTCCTCATAATTCTGGACACTATTCTATTGAAGCTTGTAATTTTTCACAGTTTGATACCCATATACGGGGTATTCTCGGTCAGCCTCTGCCCCCTATCCGCCTGCTCTCTCCAGCAGTTATGATTAACGTTTTGGGACAAGATATGGAAGCAACCCAAACCTTTCTTCAAGAAAACCCTACCGCCCATCCCCACTTTTATGGTAAACTAGAAGCAAAGCACAATCGCAAAATGGGACACATGACGGTGTTGGGGGAAGATGCAAATAGCGAACGTTAGTTTTATCAGGGCATTCTGCTTTATTGAAACAAATACGAGAGGAGGATGAGATGAGGAAGTATCTTAAATTATTGATAACAAAAAATGATTTATTAAGTCTTGTTATAATTATTATTGCTTTAATTTTATCTTTACTAGGTTCATCTACCATTTTTGATAAGAATATTGACTTGAACTCTCAACATGCTTTTTTCATATACGCCACAGTAGCCACATTATCATCTGCTATTCTAGATCCTGTTTTTGAAATTCTTAAAGTAGAGAGTAGGAAGAAAAAACTATTCTCTATAACACTAGGTATAGCAATCAGTCTTACTATTTGGGTGATTAGCTTCATCGACAACTCTATATTTCAATATATTCAATCTATTTCCAAAAGAGGAGGATTTTCAGCAGTCTCACTTTCGCTTTTATTGTTAAATCTTGTTTATATAAATTACCAGCTACAAACGGAACAAGAAAATAAAAATAGGCAAGATAAAGAAAAGATACTGCGACTCTTGAAAGAGAATGAAGAATTTAGGAAGAAACATAGTGAAAGAAGAGGCGATAAGAATGGTGAATAAATTAAAATTAAGATTGTCTGCTCAAAAAGATAATTATACACTCTATACAAATTGGCAAATCGCAAAATTATCTAATGATTTTAGTGAATTCTATTATAAAACAATATTATTGAAAGATCTCTCCGAGTATCTTAGTCAAGGAGTTCAATTAAATGAAGTAATTATTTTTAATTCATCAATCAATATCAATAGTCAATATACAAAATATAAAAATCCTATTTTAAATTTGAATAATTCCAATGATGTTTTGAAATACTATCATCTAGGTTCTCCTGTGCCTCTATTTCCAAACAGACAAATTTTAGTAATACATGAATTTTTTGAAGCTTATCGACAGTATTATTCTATTGTTAACAGACATAAATTGTTTATTGGGAGTAAAAAAGAAGATTTATCAAAACTCTATGAAATATCAAAAAAAGAAAGCATCACAGAGTTCAATATTGTTGATTTTTTTATAAGTTCTATTACCGAGAGTAACATTGATAATGATAATAGAAAAAAATGTATCAAAGAGATTGATGGTGCATTCAAAAATTTCAATAGAGAATTTCAGAAGTCACTGGAAAATCATTTAGAGTATAAATCTGAACAGTTTAACTATATTTTTAACAGGTTTGAACGTCCGATTATTGGTGTTAAACTAGCTGATGACGAGATAAAACTATTAGGGAGTGACTTCTTTGTGCAGTCTGAATTTACTTATTCAAATAGTCGTTTTCTGGAAACAAATCTAATCAAACAAAACAGCCCATTGGAGATGACATTAACAATGTCACTACTTATTCTACCAAGTATTCTGATTATTCTAAGGGAGAAATGGATTCTTATGATAGCTCAAAATAAGAATGGAGAACTAGATCAAGAGATACTAAATCTAGAGAAAGAAATCAAGAAGATGGAGGCTAAAAGTCAACAAGAGGGGCTTTCTATAAATTCCCCCTCTCAATTACCTGATAGCCTACTTAACTCTGTTAACAAAAAAGGCAGGCAGGTCTTTGATGAATTGGATGTTGAAGTAATATAAGGGGTAAATCAAAATGATCAATCGTTATTCCCGCCCAGAGATGGCGGCTATTTGGAGTGAAGAGAACAAGTACAAGGCTTGGTTGGAGGTGGAAATCCTCGCAGATGAGGCTTGGGCTGAGTTGGGTGAGATTCCCAAAGAAGATGTGGCCTTGATTCGTAAGAAGGCGACTTTTGACATCGCCCGCATTTTAGAGATTGAAGAGGAAACCCGTCACGATGTGGTGGCTTTCACCCGTGCGGTTTCGGAAAGTCTTGGTGAGGAACGCAAGTGGGTCCACTACGGTCTGACTTCGACCGACGTGGTGGATACGGCTTATGGCTACCTCTACAAGCAGGCCAACGACATCATCCGTCGTGACCTTGAAAACTTCACCAATATCATCGCTGACAAGGCGCGTGAGCACAAGTACACCATCATGATGGGGCGGACCCACGGTGTCCATGCGGAGCCAACGACCTTCGGTCTTAAATTGGCAACTTGGTACAGTGAAATGAAACGCAATATGGAGCGTTTCGATGTGGCAGCTAAGGGCGTTGAGGCTGGTAAAATTTCAGGTGCGGTTGGAAACTTTGCCAATATTCCACCATTTGTGGAAGAGTATGTTTGTGGCAAATTGGGCATTCGTCCGCAGGAAATTTCGACTCAGGTCCTTCCTCGTGACCTTCACGCAGAATATTTCTCAGCCCTAGCCTTGATCGCAACGTCTATCGAGCGTATGGCGACAGAGATCCGTGGGCTACAAAAATCTGAACAACGTGAAGTCGAAGAGTATTTCGCCAAAGGCCAAAAAGGCAGCTCTGCTATGCCCCATAAACGCAACCCTATCGGCTCTGAAAATATGACCGGTCTGGCTCGCGTGGTGCGTGGTCACTTGGTGACGGCTTTTGAGAATGTGGCGCTTTGGCACGAACGCGATATTTCCCACTCGTCAGCGGAGCGGATTATCACGCCGGATACGACCATTCTTATCAACTATATGCTTAATCGTTTTGGCAATATCGTCAAGAACTTGACGGTCTTCCCTGAAAATATGAAACGCAATATGGAGTCAACTTTTGGCTTGATTTACAGCCAGCGTGTCATGCTTAGTTTGATTGAAAAAGGTATGACCCGTGAGGAAGCCTATGATTTGGTGCAACCAAAAACCGCACATTCTTGGGACAATCAAGTGGACTTCAAGCCCCTTCTTGAAGCGGATGAGCGCGTGACAGCCAAACTCAGCCAGGAAGAAATTGATGAACTCTTCAACCCAGACTACTATGCCAAGCGGGTGGACGACATCTTTGAACGACTTGGATTATAAAAAATCAAAATTCTTTGGATTTTCCAGAGAATTTTTTTATTTACTTGCGAATAAATAGTTGAAGGGGAGAACAAGCTCCTTCCGCTAGACCATCATTCGTAAGAGGATGAGCAGAAAGTCCAGCCTAGCTTCTCAGAGTTCGTATCAACATTTCAGCGCAGTGGTTGATTGGCAGATTCGTTCGCGTTTCACGCTCCAAATCTGACCTCTACGACTGATGCGAACAGAGTTCGCTTCATCTCCAACCTCAAACTCTCTCCCAGACAGTTTGAGCTGTGCGGGGTGGGAGTGAAACAGTCTGGGATAGACTGTTTCAGCTCAACAACTAGAAATAAAGACTTGTTGACGAACTCTTTAGATTGGTCGAGTTCTGTCCCACTCCCAAAATTTTACGAATAGATAAGTGTGGGGGAAGCAAGCTCACAACTTATTCAAAAAAAGTATCGTCATTTAGTTTTTCTTTTATTACTTCGTTAATTCGCCTTGCCTAACTCTAGTTATGCCTGCGGCTCGTTGCCTAGTACTAAAAGTAAACTAAAAGACTATAAAAAATTTTTTCAAAAAATGCAAACGATTTGCGAATAAGTAAGTGAGAGGGAAAACTCCCCTCAAGGAGATACACACTTGAAAAAAATAAATTATTTTCCAAATGATTTACGAATAAACAAGTGTAGGAAAAATGAAAGGAGAATGAATATGACACAATTTATGAATGAAACAAATCGAAAGTTTGAAGTAAGCCAACCAGAATTCATCACCGTTACATGGAAATGTACCATGAAATAATTAATAAAGTAAGGAGAAAACTATGACCCAATTTATGAATGACACAAGTCGTAAGTTTGAAGTAAGCCAACCAGAGTTCATCACCGTTACATGGAAATGTACAGTTGGATAAAATGATACATAGGTACGTTGATTCATTTTGTAGGTATAAAGTCTAGTGGAGAAAAGTAAATGAAAGAAGCAACTTATACATTATCTTGTGGTAAAGCTGATATAGGGAATAAAAATACTTCAAAGATTGAAGAAAAATTTGAAAGATATATGGAGGGAGTAGCTGAAAAATTAATCAAATCAGATAAAAAACGTATTGATAAATGGTTTTTTCATGTAAGAATTGAGGAATAAGTATGTTTAAGATGGTAGATGCCCAACAAGTAAATAACCAAATTTATGGATTTAAGATTCATATCTCAGCAACTGCTGAAAACTATAAGCAAGTTTTTCAAGTAGTCTATCCTTTACTAGTAGAAAGTAAGGTTTGTTTTAAATATATTGAAGAAGATGTAGATGTATTGCGAAACTTTTCAGAACTTGAAAGTCGAGCAGAGTCTGGGAAGTATTTTACAATTTATCCTAACTCCCATATTCATTTTTTGGAGTTACTAGAGCAGCTCTACCTGAACATACCTAAGGATTTACAAGGAATCTATATTTTGAGCGACCGTCCCTACAAGGATTCAAATATTATTTTTTATCGATATGGATTTTTTGAAGATCATTCTCAATACAATGTTAATGGAATTCCCACTTTAGAGGGACCAAATGGAGAGGTTTGGCAAGATTATCAGAAAGCTTATTTTGACTTGCCACCTTGGATTGACGATATTCAAGAGCCTCAAGTATTTCAGAAAAGTTATCTTGCAGAAAAATATCAAGTTACGGATTGCCTGCGTATGAGTAATGGTGGAAATGCTTACCGAGGTTTTGATAAGGAAACCAATCAAGAAGTTATCATTAAGGAAGCACGAGCGGAAGTCGTTTCATATGAAAAGATTACAAAAAAGATGCTGCGAGAAAATGAATACAAATATGCTAAGCACCTGCAAGCTTCTAATCGAACTCCTAAGATACTGGAAAGAGTAAAAGAGTGGATAAATGACTACTATATCTATGAAAGCATCAGAGGCCAGAATTTGCTAGACTATGCTAGTCCAATGTCACTCTTTACGTACAGTAGCGACACTCCTGGTGAAAATATTGATAAATTTCAACATTTTCTTTCTCTAACAAAACAACTGATACATTTTATTGACTACTTCCATAAACGCAATATTGTTTTAAATGATATTCATGCTAATAATTTTATTGTGTCAGAAGATAATAAATTGTATTTTATTGATTTAGAAAATTCTTATGAAAACGAAAATGATAATTTAATTGGAATATATAATGAAATTAGTTTGAAAGAATGGAATAGACTAGATGGAAAACTTGGGGATTGTCATAAACTGGCGAATTTAATCTTATTTTTACTAGGTCGTTTGCAAATAAGAAGTGGAGAGAAATATGAAGCTTGTTTAACAGATGATTTGCTAAGTAGATATGGTATAAAAACTAATCTATCCCAACTGATTTCCTATCTACTTTCTGACGAAGCAAGTATATCTGTTGCAAAAGAAAAGGTTGAAAATGTAAGAGCAGAGCTAGGAAAAGTCTGTTGTGAGTTAATACCTTATGAAGATTCAATGCCTGAAGTTTCCATTCCCATTAGTCAATTATTGGATTTAGATGGCTTATCCAGATATTTGCATTGTAAGGAAGATGAAGCTCGCTTGAAAATTCTTATTGATAGAGAAACCAATATGGGATTAGATGGCTTGGCTGGAGTTATCGTCTTAATGGAGGACGGGGATCTACCAGCTACCCATCAGCAATATGTTGTAACAAAGATTTTGGACAAAATTGTAGAAACAGAGTATGGACCATCAATTGCATATGGACTGGGGTATGCTTCGCCTTATCTAACTACAGGTGTTGCGGGGGTGCTTAAAGCCTTGCAGTATATTGGTTATCCGAAGTTCCTCGACCTATCGCAAGAATTAGTGAAGAGTTTGTTAGTTGAGTATGGTCAATATCCAGATTTTAGGCAAGGGATGTTGGGAGTTGCAGATACCTTGCTAGATATATTTAGTGCTACAACGGATCAGAAACTACTGGCAACCGTAGAGAAACAGTTAGTGATGGTTGCAATTAAGGCAAAGTATGATAAGAAATTACAAAAAGAATTACTTTATGTATTTTCACGTTACGGGAGAATAAAAAATGAATTTATTATTAAGGAACAAACTGTATAATGTATTAGCTGTTTCACGTTTACTCAATTCATTGGGTGCACACATTTATAACCTTGTTTTCGTGATCTATGCAGCTACTCAATTTCGCTCAACATGGGCGATATCTGTCGCTAATATAATTATGGTTCTCCCTACAATTTTTTCATTTTATATGGGGATTCAAGCAGATAAGACTAAGAAAAAGGCAAACGCATTGTTTTCAGCAGCCCTTGTTCAGACTGTGTTATTCTTTGTTATGTCATTCTTACTTCAAAGTACAACGATTGGAGTATTTGCTCTTGTTTGTGTGATGAATGTAATAACTGATTTACTGTCTGATTATTCTTCAGGTTTGAGGTTACCGATTATGCAGAAGAACTTGAAAGAGGACGAACTTATGGAGGCTTATTCCTTCTTTCAGTTCATTTCTTGTGTGAGTGGTATTGGTGGGCAGGCTTTAGGGTTATGGCTTCTATCATTGTCAGGTAATAATTTTAGTATTGTTGCGATGTTGAACGCTTGTTTCTTCTTTATTTCTGGAATTTTACTCTATACACATAAAAAACATTTGACGCATGATGAGATTGAAATAGCATCGTCACAATCCATCAAACAACAGCTAAGTGATGTGATTGATGGTATTAAGGTTGTTTTTGAAACCAATGCCTCTGGTAATCTTTTGACAACTTTAAGTTGTATTTTACTTATGAATGCCCTAGGTGGTGCACTTGGTTCTATCTATACTATCTATTTTCTAGATAAGAGCTTGTTTGGGATGACTTATGGTCAGAGTCTTTTGACTATCAATGCTATCTTGGTTGTGAGCATGATTGTTGGGAGCTTAACACCAAATGATTACTTTGCAAAGTTATCTCTTACAAAAATGATGATTTGTAATGCGATAGCATTGATCGGAATTGGTTTGAGCCATTTATTGGGGTTAAGTGAGTTTATTGGAGTAGTTTTTCTAGCATTTTCAGCCTATATCGGTGGAAAGGTCAATCCTAAAATTGATTCTCTATTACTAGCGAATACTTCGCCGGAACTACTAGCTCGAACAGATACTTTATTGACCATGTTATTTACACTTTCTCTTCCTGTGGGAACCATTCTCTTTTCTACATTAGCTACTATACATATTCATTTGACTTGGGGGATGTTTGCTTTTATTGGATTGCTTGCAACTATCTTGGCAGTCCAATCTCAGCTAGCAACTGAAAAATCTAAACTTGTATCTGTATAGAATGGTTTGTTACTCAAAATTCTTTGGATTTTCCAGAGAATTTTTTAGTTTTCCTTAAGTTTGACGAGTTATACTCTATTCAAGCTAGAAATAGCGAAATTTCTTTTTCATATAATCTCCAGAAAACAGTCAGCAAGAATTAGCTGACTGTTTTTGTATAAAAAATAAAAAAATCCTTGACTCATCCCCAGGGGAATAGTGTATGCTAGGACTATCAAAACAGATGGAGGTTGCTTATGCAGGTCAAAGATGTGGAGAAGTTGACAGGCTTGTCAACTAAGGCGATTCGGCTGTATGAAGAAAAGGGCTTGATTGAAGTGGCGAGAAATCCGCTCAACGATTACCGTGATTATTCAGAGGACAATGTGCGGCAGCTTCGCTTGATCAAGTTGCTCCGCTATTTTGAGTTTTCCCTAGCAGAGATTACGAACCTCCTAGCCTTGCCAGAGGAGGACTTGCAGTCAGCCTTGCGTGAGAAAAAGCAGGGAATTAACCAGCAAGCAGAAGAATTGGCAGACAAGGTTGATTTGTTGGACCAGGTGGTCAGGGATTTGGGTAAGAAAGAGGATTGGTTGGAAGAAGCACAGGAATCCATTGCTTTTGTGGAAAGCGGTGAATTTCAAGACTTCAAACAAGATTTAGAAGATGCCTTGCTGCCAAGTATTTGGATGACTCTCTTGCAGACCTTGATGTTATCAGGTCCGATCCTCTGGCTGTTTATTCGAATCCAAGAGGGTCGTCAGGAAAATCTTTTCCTACTAGCAGTGGTTTCCTTGTTAGCAACCGCTTGGATAACGCTTATCTGGCGAGACTACCTCGTAACCTGGTGGAAATATCGAGACAAGGTTCGTCAGAAGAATCGTAGTCAGGCCTGGTGGATTCCGATTGGTCTTATCTCCCTCGTAGGTGGGATTGCCTACTTTGTCCTTGTCGGCTGGTTGACCGAAAGATTTTTCCTACCAAGCGATTGGCTCTTCTATGAGTATTCGACTGGTCTGGGCGAGGTTGCTATATTTTTTATCATGGCTTTTCTCATTTTTCTTTTGGGAAAACTGGCGAGGCTGGTGAAGTTATCTTGGAAATACGGCTTGGGTCTGGCAGGCGGTTGTATCCTATTGACCGCTCTGCTGATTTCTACCACAGCAGCGGTGACCAAAGATCAGATTATCGACATCAATCTGCTGGCTCCGTCCAAGGAATATCTTTACAGCGATGTCAAGTCTGTCTGGACAGGCTTTGGGAACAAGCTAGTGACAGTGAACAGGGCTGAAAGGCAAGGGGAATTTAGCTATCAAATTCAACTGGATGGGAAAAAGATTGTGTTTATGCAACCAGCTGTTAATCAGAACTTGATCCCTGACGATACCTATATCGAGTTAGAGGAGTTTGATTGGCAGTTGATGAATCTGGAAATTCCCAAAGAAAGTTCAACAGAAGGCAGTCAGTACAACGATTTAGATTCGCACTACCTAGAGCGATTTTTGCGAATAGTGGAAAATAAATAAAATGAATTCTGTTTTAGTTTCCCTTAAGCTTGGCGAGTTATACTATATCCAAGCTAGAAATAGCAGAAATACTTTTCACCTAAAGGTGTCCCTAGCTCTAAGTCGCAAGCGACAAGAGCTAGGTATCATATAATCTCCTGAGAATACTGGACTCATTGAGTCTGGTATTTTCATTTTGTGCTATAATAGTCCCATGACTAGAATTTTAGATATGGAAAAAATGCAGGATGAGGAGTATGTTGAGCGTACCCTGCGTCCGCAGAAATTAAACGAATACATCGGTCAGGACAAGGTCAAGGACCAGCTCAAAATCTTTATCGAGGCAGCCAAGCTCCGTGATGAAGCCTTGGACCATACGCTTCTTTTTGGTCCTCCAGGTTTAGGTAAAACCACCATGGCCTTTGTCATTGCCAACGAACTGGGCGTTAATATCAAGCAGACCAGTGGTCCTGTTATTGAAAAAGCAGGTGACTTGGTAGCCCTTCTCAATGATTTGGAGCCTGGCGATGTCCTCTTTATTGACGAGATCCACCGTATGCCCATGGCGGTCGAAGAAATTCTCTACTCTGCTATGGAGGATTTCTACATCGACATCATGATTGGGGCAGGGGAGGCCAGCCGCTCCGTGCATTTGGAGTTGCCACCTTTTACCCTGATTGGAGCGACCACTCGTGCAGGCATGCTGTCCAATCCTCTGCGGGCCCGTTTTGGTATTACCGGTCATATGGAGTATTATGAATTGGCTGATTTGACGGAGATTGTCGAGCGTACGGCGGATATCTTTGATATGGAGATTACTCATGAAGCTGCTATTGAGCTGGCTCGTCGGTCTCGTGGAACTCCCCGTATCGCCAACCGTCTGCTCAAGCGGGTGCGGGATTTCGCACAGATCATGGGCGATGGCCTGATTGACGACACCATTACAGACAAGGCACTAACCATGCTGGATGTGGACCGAGAGGGGCTGGACTATGTGGACCAGAAGATTCTCCGTACCATGATTGAAATGTACGGTGGCGGTCCTGTCGGCCTCAACACTCTATCGGTCAATATCGCTGAAGAGCGTGAAACGGTGGAGGATATGTATGAGCCTTACCTGATTCAGCAGGGCTTCCTCATGCGGACACGGACGGGGCGGGTTGCGACAGCCAAGGCCTATGAGCACCTGGGTTATCCCTATACGGAAAAATAATGGCAGAGCAGATGAGACGAGTAGCTCGTTTATTTGGAGACTGGCCTGAGACGATTATCTGGACCTGTTTAGAAGGTGTCATGGGATACATTTATGTTGATGACAGCCAGTTGCCCCAGTCAGCCCTAGCTCTCTATGGACGGCAGAGCTTCTTTGTTTTTTTAGCTGGCCAGCCACATCGAGACTTGCTAAAAATGTGCGAGGGAAAGGATATTATACTAGTCCCCCAAAACCAAGCCTGGTCAGACTTGATGGAAGAAGCTTACGGAGAAGGAGTTCGTTTTTTTACTCGATACGCTACGAAAAAGGAAACTGAGTTTGACCTTGGGCATTTACAGAAACTGGTTGATGACTTGCCTGAAAGCTTTGATATGAAACTGATTGACCGTAATCTGTATGAGGCTTGTCTGGTAGAGGAATGGTCACGGGATTTGGTGGGCAATTATGTAGATGTGGAACAATTTTTGGACTTGGGGCTGGGCTATGTCATCTTGCACAAGGGGCAGGTGGTCTCAGGGGCTTCGTCCTATGCCAGCTATTCAGCTGGGATTGAGATAGAAGTGGATACCAGGGAAGACTATCGAGGTCTGGGTTTGGCAAAAGCCTGTGCGGCTCAGTTAATTTTAGCTTGTTTAGACCGTGGACTCTATCCAAGCTGGGATGCCCACACCTTGATATCCTTGAAACTAGCTGAAAAGCTGGGCTACCAACTGGACAGACCCTATCAGGCTTACGAATGGAGATAAGATGACACCGACATTTATTTGGGATTTGGACGGAACGCTTTTGGATTCCTATGAAGCGATTTTGGCTGGTATACAGGAAACCTATGAGCAGTTTGGCCTTCCTTTTGACCGTGAAGAAGTAAGAAAGTTTATTCTTCGCTATTCTGTCAAGGATTTGCTGGTGCGTGATGCGGACAAGTACGGGCTGGAGAGTGATGAGCTCAATCGTGTGCGTGCGACGTCCTTGAAGGAGAAGAATACGCAGATTCCCTTGATGGCTGGTGCGCGTGAAATTCTGGACTGGACAGCAGAGAAAGGAATTCAAAATTTCGTTTATACACACAAGAGTGACAATGCTTTTCAGGTTTTGGAGGATTTGGGTGTCCGTCAACATTTCACAGAAATCTTGACAAGCGATTCTGGTTTTGCCCGCAAACCAAGTCCAGAAGCTCTGCTATTTCTCATCGAAAAATACGAACTGAACAAAGAAAATACCTACTATATCGGTGACCGTTTGCTTGATGTAGAAACAGCTATCAACGCAGGGATTCAAAGCATCAACCTGCAAATTGATGGTGTGGAGAAGAATTGGAAGATTGTTTCTTTATTGGACATAAAACAAATGTTAACTGATGAATACAAATAAAAACAAACGTAAAACCGTTTGTTTTTTATTTAAAAACAGAAAAAGTATGGAAATTGAGTGATAATTTTGCTATAATATACAAAAGAATATTTGGAGGTATTTTATGAACGATAAGGAATTTGGACAACGTGTACGTCAACTTCGAGAAACCGCTAGTCTGACACGTGAACAGTTTTGCGATGACGAACTTGAGCTCTCCGTCCGCCAACTAACCCGTATCGAAGCAGGTACTTCTAAGCCGACTTTTTCAAAAATCCAGTATATCGCAACCCGCTTAGGCATGGGGCTCTATGAGCTTATGCCTGATTATGTGTCGCTACCTGAACGATATTCCAAACTGAAGTTTGATGTACTTCGTACACCGACTTATGAAAATGAGGAATTGATGGGAAAACGGGCAGATATGATGACGGAAATCTATGATGATTATTACGACGACTTGCCTGAGGAGGAGAAAATAGCGATTGATGCCATTCAATCCATTATTGATGTATTTGAAACGAAGACAGCAGAATTTGGTCAAGATATTCTAGAAGATTATTTTGAACAAATCCAAAGAAAACCCCAATTTTCAGCCAACGATTTGTTGATAATCCAGCTCTATTTAATCAATTTGAGAATGGAAGTTAAACAGAGTAGTGATTTTCAGCACTTTTTAGACTTGGTGGAAAAGTTACCAAGCCAAGTAGAATTAGTTGAATCTGGGGATTTGTTTATTTTAAGGGATGTGATGATAACTTCTGTTGGACTTTTGGGACAAAAGGAAGAATTTAGCTATATTCCTACACTCTTTGAAGCACTTGATAAGATAATGCAGAAGACCCAAGATTTTCAAAAGAAACCTATTCTTAATCTGCTTAAGTGGAAATATGAGTTGTTAATAAATAAAGATAAAGATGCTGCAACTGCCTTATATGAAGAAGCACTTCTTTTTGCAAGAATAATTGGTAATGCCCACCTAACGGCTAAATTAGAAGAAGAGTGGAGAAAAGATAGTCAATTATAGGACATTTTTGTCCTGTTGGAAAATTTACTAAGATTGTAAAATAGTTTTATCAAATGAAGGAGATAGAGCAATGATTACAATTCTTACAAAAGTTTTTCCATTTGGAGATTTCTCAACAAGCTGGTGGAATTTTTAACATTCACCTTGTTCAAAAAGCCAACATATGTTAGGCTTTTTTTGTTATACATAGACAGTATGTAGGAGGTGGTTGTGTTAGAAAATTGGTTAAACACCAAACAAGGTCAGGTGTTTCATTACAAGATGGAGAGGACTGAGGATGCTATGGGGTGGTTAGGTAATCCATATTTAAATTGTTAGAATTAGAAATAGATTGGTAGCAAGACGGTCTGTTATGTGACATTTTTGTCCTGTTGGAAAATTTACTAAGATTGTAAAATAGTTTTATCAAATGAAGGAGATAGAGCAATGATTACAATTCTTACAAAAGTTTTTCCATTTGGAGATTTCTCAACAAGCTGGTGGAATTTTTAACATTCACCTTGTTCAAAAAGCCAACATATGTTAGGCTTTTTTTGTTATACATAGACAGTATGTAGGAGGTGGTTGTGTTAGAAAATTGGTTAAACACCAAACAAGGTCAGGTGTTTCATTACAAGATGGAAAAGATTGAGTATGCCCTAGAACTGCTAGGGAATCCCCAGTTTGCAGTTCCGGTCATTCATGTTGCTGGAACCAATGGAAAGGGATCGACCATTGCCTTCATGCGCCAGCTCTTTCAGGTACATGGCTTGCGTGTTGGAAGTTTTGTATCCCCCCACATGGTGAGTGTGCACGACAGGATTTGTATTGACAGCCAGCCCATTTCAGACCATGATTTTCAGCACTATTTACAGAAAGTCTACGACTTGGAGCAGGAAGTCGCCACTCGTTATGAACCTTTTCGCTATTTTGAGGTCATGGTGCTCATTATGTTCCTCTATTTCGAAGCTCAACAACCCGATGTGGCACTAGTAGAGGTGGGCATCGGAGGACTTTTGGATACGACTAACGTCGTGGCACCGGCTCTCAGCGTCATCACCTCCATCGGCATGGACCATCAGGATTTACTAGGCTCGACTTTAAGGGAAATAGCAGAGCAGAAAGCAGGGATTATCAAGGAAAGCGTGCCTGTCGTCCTTGGACCACTTTGTCCAGAAACCACAGCCATCTGTCGCCAAATTGCCCTTGAAAAACAAGCTCCACTCTACCAATTTGGTCAGGAATTCACCTATAAAGCAGGACAGTTCAGCAATCCGGACATAGACCTGTCAGAATTGGTTCTGGGTTTGGCTGGTCATCACCAAGAAGAGAATGCGGCTGTAGCCCTACAAACTTTTCTACTCTATATGACTAGTATCCAAAAAGACATTCAACCTCAGTTGATTCAACAAGCCCTTGCCCAAACCAGCTGGCCGGGTCGTTTGGAATTGGTTGCTCAAGAGCCAACAATCTATTTGGACGGAGCCCATAATGTCCCAGCTATCGAACGCTTGATTGAATTTATTCAGGAACAAGAAGAGCCTGTTACCATTCTCTTTTCAGCTCTTCGGCGTAAGGATTTTCAAGAAATGCTGGAATTATTGGAAGAAAAATTACCACATACTGCCCTTGTATTAACCAGCTTTGCTTATGATGGTGCCTTGTCTGAGGAAAACCGACAAGGACGAGATTATGTTGAGAATTATCAGCAGTTTATAGAAGACTGGCAATCTAGCAAGCAAGGGATTTTGATTGTCACAGGCTCTCTCTACTTTATCTCAGAAGTTCGTCGGATGTTTAAAAAATAACTATCATTTTGCGAATAAATAGGTATGACACATGCAGAAAAAGTAGCCTTTTTAAAGGAATTTGAAAAAACCAAACGCCATACCTTCCGTCAATTAGAGCAGTTTGCAAAAATTTCCAGAACTCCCGATAGGAAATGACATCGGGAGTGCTTTTTGATATAATAAGGAAAGCAAATCCAAGGAGAAGAAAATGACAGAATTAGATGTAGTTTCGGACGTAGTTACTCATCCTGAGGAAACTTATCGGCGTAGTCGTAGAGCATCACGCAGACAGCAAGTGCAACTGAATGGTGAATTTCATGAAAGAGTATTAAAGACAAAGTATTGGCCAGCTCTTGTTTGGAGCTTAGTTTTAAGTGTTTTTAGCGTAGCCAATCCACTGCTAATGCCATTTGCAACCAATATACAAACTCAAAATTTATATGCAGGGATGGCAATGGCAAATGGACAAATCCCTTATGGTGATTTCTTTGGTACAAGCGGGTTATTATTCTACTTACTTGCTTTCTTAGGTCATCTGGGAGGAACTTTCATTATCTTTGGAATCCTCCAGTTTATAGCGTTACTGATAGCGGGAATCTATTTCTATAAGATTGTAGCTTATTTTAGTCAGTCAGAACACCTAGCGACAAGTTCTAGTCATTGGTTCTATATATTTATTTTTGCACTTGGTTTTGGAGGGATGTATGCAGAAATGTTTGCTCTTCCGTTTCTTTTGACTAGTGTGTGGTTTCTGGTCCGCTATTTTGAAAATGCAGTGCGTGATGAGGCGTTTATCCTCTACGGAATCGATGCGGCATTGGTATTTTTAATTTACCCAAAAAGTCTGATCCTTTGGTTAGTTGCGGGTCTAGTTTTATTTATTTTTAATATCCAACACCGCCAAGTTACTCGAGGAATCTATCAATTATTAGCGACCATTTTTGGTTTTCTTCTGATTCTATATGCGGTAGGTTATTATGCTTTTGAGGCGCAGATTCTGGGGACAGCTATTCAACAAACTTTCCTTTATAACTTACAGTTAGACTTTCACCATTCCTATCTATATTTAGCCTTGGCGATAGTGTCTGTATTTTTACTCTTATCTGGATTCTTTAAAAGTTTCATCCAAATGGTGTTTTCTTTCAAACAAGGAAGACATACTTATATAAAAGTTCTCCTATTATTGACTTTCTTAGTTCAATGTGTCTTTATTATTGGGAATGCAAACTTTCAATGGAGCCAACTCATTCTTCTTTTACCGTATGGTTTTGCGATGTCAGTCGTTTACCTGCGTGATGAGGATGTAGAAGATTATCGTGGGTATTTGCGTCGTCAATTCTTTCTTCCATTAGCTATTTGCTTGGGTATTATCGCTCAACCTGCTTATCTTTATTTGGTACAGGGAGATTTGAGAACTGACCGTGAACAAGTTGCCAATTACATTGGTGAACAAACAAAAGATTCGGATAAGATTTATGTTTGGGATAATAGCGCAAGCATCTATCTTTCAAGTCAACGTTTATCTGCCACAACGATTACTACAGCAGAACCCTATCTGAATACTGACGACAATAAAAATAGCTTGATGTATGACATCAATAAAAATGAGGCAAAATTTGTAGTCGTCAATAAGACTTTGCCAATTCTAGATGAAATCAAGACAAATTTAGAATCACAGTACCAGTCTGTTCAGACAACGGATTACTTTACGATTTATCAAAAGAATGAATGATTGCTCAGGCAGTCATTTTTTCTTTAGCCTATCTGGGAAAAGGAGGGAAAGTGGATATGTGGTATAATGGAAAAATAAGCATTCGGGAAAAATTATTAAAGAAATGTAGGAGAAATGATGTCACATATTATTGAACTACCAGAAATACTAGCCAACCAGATCGCGGCTGGTGAGGTCATTGAGCGACCAGCCAGTGTGGTTAAGGAGTTGGTGGAAAATTCCATTGACGCAGGGGCTAGTCAGATTGAAATTAGTGTTGAAGAGGCTGGCCTTAAAATGATTCAAATTACGGATAACGGTGAGGGGATTGCCCCTGATGAAGTAGCGCTTGCCCTCCGCCGTCACGCTACTAGTAAGATAAAAAATCAATCGGATTTGTTTCGTATTCGCACCCTAGGTTTTCGTGGAGAAGCTCTGCCTTCCATTGCTTCTGTCAGTCATATGATCATTGAGACAGCTACGGCAGACTCTGCACACGGACTTCATTTGGAGGCCAAAGGTGGTGTCATCGAGAAAGAGGAGCCAGTTAGTCGTCCAGTTGGCACACAGATTACTGTTTCGGATTTATTTTACAATACCCCTGCTCGTCTCAAATACGTTCGCAGTCAACAGGCTGAATTATCACATATTGTTGATGTTGTAAATCGATTGAGTCTAGCTCATCCGGAAATAGCCTTTGCCTTAGTAAACGAAGGACGAGAATTAATTAGAACTGCAGGGACAGGGAAACTTCGTCAGGCAATTTCAGGGATTTATGGGATTGCTTCTGCCAAAAAAATGGTTGAAATTGAGGCAGAAGATCTGGATTTTCAGATTTCAGGTTATGTTTCCTTGCCAGAGTTGACTCGTGCCAACCGCAACTACATTTCCATTTTCATCAACGGTCGCTATATCAAGAATTTTTTGCTGAATCGAGCGATTTTGGAAGGTTACGGCAGTAAGTTGATGGTTGGACGCTTTCCATTGGCAGTCATTTCTATAGAAATTGACCCCTATCTTGCTGATGTCAATGTGCATCCGACCAAGCAGGAAGTTCGCATCTCCAAGGAAAAAGAACTCATGACCTTGATTCGAGAGGCGATTAGTCAAGCGCTTAAAGAGCAGGACTTGATACCAGATGCTCTTGAGAATTTAGCTCAGTCAAGTACTCGACCAAAAGTAAAAGCAGAGCAAGGCACCTTACCACTCAGAGAGCCAAAAATCTATTATGATACGATTAAGCAAGACTTCTTCTTAAAACCAGAAGTGGTCGCCGAGGAGATCAAACCCTTGGAGGAAGACAAACAGGCTCCTCAAGAAGCACCCGAGGAAAATGCGGTCAAGTCTGTCCAATTTGCAGAACGCCAGACAGCTGAAAGTGCAGACCCAGAACACCCTAACTTGAGTGCTAAAGAGTTGGCTAAATTAGCAGACAAACTAGACCAAGAAGAAACCTCAACCTTTCCAGAATTAGAATATTTTGGACAGATGCACGGCACTTATCTCTTTGCACAAGGGAAAACAGGCTTGTACATCATTGACCAACACGCCGCACAGGAGAGGGTCAAATACGAATACTACCGTGAGAAAATTGGACAGGTTGACAATTCAGCTCAACAGTTATTGGTGCCCTATATTTTTGAATTTCCGCAGAATGATGCCCTTGACCTCGTCCACAAAATGGATGCCCTTCGTCAAGTTGGTGTCAACTTGGAAGAATATGGAGCTAATCAATTTATTCTGCGTGAACATCCTATTTGGATGAAGGAAGAGGAGATTGAGTCTGGCATTTATGAGATGTGCGACATGTTGCTCTTGACGGATCAGGTGTCAATCAAGCAGTATCGGGCAGAACTGGCTATCATGATGTCTTGTAAACGGTCGATCAAGGCCAATCATGCTTTGGATGATTATTCGGCGCGTGATTTACTGAGACAATTGTCTTACTGCCAAAATCCCTATAACTGCCCGCACGGTCGTCCAGTCTTAGTACATTTTAGCAAATCGGATATGGAAAAAATGTTCCGTCGCATTCAAGAAAATCACACGAGTTTGCGAGAGTTGGGCAAGTATTAAGGATTTTAACACCCCTGTAAAAGCATTTGGACTAGCTATTTTTACTGCCAGCTTGTAAAGTAAAGGAGGAAACATGACCAATCTTGGACAGCTCATTCACATGGAGCGAACAAAACGACAGGAATCGCAAGAAACCTTGGCAAAAGCAATCGGAGTGTCACGGCAAACAGTCTTGAACTGGGAAAAAGGTCGCACTCTACCAGATAGTGCCAGTTTAGTCAACATTGCCCGCCGTTATCACCTGTCTTTTGACCAGCTAATCGGCCTACAAGTTAAGGAGAAGAAAAGACGAGTTTGGATAAACTACCTCTTTCTCTTAATCCTATTCAGTCTGGGTATCTTTGTTGGTGGTAACGCCACTCTCTTGCTTCCTTTCCTTATCGTTTTTTTCCTCATCGGCTTCCTTATCCAAGAACTCATGTTAACCAAATCTTTATAAAGCGAGGTCATCGTATGGTCCGAAAGGATAGACTATTTATTGCATTTATTGTTCTTTGTTTGCTTAATCTGCTGATCAAATTTCACCGTTATTTAGGTCTTAGCCCGACCTATAGTCTTTATTACCAGCTTGCTAGTTTTGTCTTGCTATTTGCACTCGGCATATACCACTATAGAAAGTTGCTTTGGACTGATTTTGGAAAAATGTGGAGCTGGAAACTGCTTTATCAATTCCCTTTGTTTTATCTTGCAGATTTTTTGGTCATGTATGGAGGAAGTTTTCTCCAATACTTGATAGTGAAATCATTCCATATCTCAGAAGGTATAGGTAATGTCACAGCAGTTAATAAGATAAGCCAAATCGTCCCACTTCCAATCTTTTTGCTGATAGTGGGGATCATCGGTCCGATTGTTGAAGAACTTTTTTATCGAAAATTTTTACAGGATAGTCTGAAAAATGTTTTAAATCCATGGTTTGCTATTGTCTTGCAAGGTTTCATTTTTGGCTTAGGGCATGCTAAATCTTTGGATAGTTCAGAAATTATCAACACGATTCCCCAGATTTGTTCGGGTATTTACTTGGGTTATCTCTATCACAGAACAGGCAATCTTTGTTATCCGATGCTCGTTCATTGTGTAGGAAACCTCTCCGTCGGATACTGAAACACGGCTTCGCTATCAATAGCGAGGCTTTTATGATACAATAATGGGACTAAATTAATATTGATTAGGAAAAAATATGTACGACTATATTAAAGGAATTTTAACAAAAATAACTGCAAAATATATTGTGGTAGAAACGCAAGGAGTAGGCTATATCTTGCAGGTTGCTAACCCCTACGCCTATTCAGGACAAGTCCAGCAAGAAGTGACTGTCTATACTCATCAGGTGATTCGTGAAGATACTCATTTGCTCTACGGATTTGCTACAGAAAATGAAAAATCTGTCTTTCTGAGTCTGATTTCAGTATCAGGTATTGGTCCAACAACGGCTCTGGCTATTATTGCTGTTGATGACAATGACGGTCTGGTGCGTGCTATTGAGCAGAAAAACATTACCTACCTGACCAAGTTTCCAAAGGTTGGCAAGAAAACAGCCCAGCAGATGATTTTGGACCTGGAAGGCAAGTTTGTCATGAGCGAAGAAGCGGGTCCTGTTCAACAAGTAGCACCATCCAGTGAAAATATCGCCCTCGAAGAAGCCATGGAAGCCATGGAAGCCCTTGGTTACCGTCCAGCCGAACTCAAGAAAATCAAGAAATTCTTCGACGGCACCAACGACACCGCAGAAAACTACATCAAATCAGCCCTTAAAATGCTGATGAAGTAATAAGATACAAAGGACGTAAAGGATAAAGAGAAAATAGACGGCCGAACAGAAATTTTGCTAGAAATTTCGTTGTGAGACCTCCGCAATGACAACTAGGTAAAAGGCGAGTTTTGACGAAGCCTTTTGCCAGATGTCAACTGCGTTATTCGGTGATATTTAGGATTCAGTTTGACAATTTTGCAAAGTATCGTAGTCGTGTTTCAGTCTGTTTATCCTGATTCGCACTTTAGTTATTCACGAAAAGGAGTTTCTATGTCCCGTTGTGCTTGGGTTAATCTAAATAATCCACTTTATATTGCTTACCATGATGAAGAATGGGGCAAGCCACTTCACGATGAGCAGGCTCTTTTTGAGTTGCTTTGTTTGGAATCCTACCAAGCAGGACTTTCCTGGGAAATTGTTCTCAATAAACGCCAGGCTTTTCGCTCTGCTTTTTTCAACTATGATATTCAAAAGGTTGCGGCCATGACAGATAGCGAGTTAGACGGTCTTCTTGCCAATCCCAACATCATTCGTCATAAGGCAAAGCTGTACGCTACCCGCGCCAATGCTCAGGCCTTTCTTCGAGTACAGGAGGAATTCGGTACGTTTGATACGTATCTTTGGGAATGGGTTAACTTTACATCTATCGACAACCCTGTCAAGTCCTTCCGAGAATTGCCGACCAAGAACGACTTGTCTGAGCGGATTTCAAAAGATTTGAAGAAACGAGGTTTCAAGTTTGTAGGGCCTGTCTGTATTTACTCCTATTTGCAGGCTTCAGGTCTGTTGAATGAACATGAAGAAACTTGCGAGATTGGAAAGAAATTACGAACTAATTAGATGAGCGAGCAATCGCACCTTAGACAGAGGAGGAATATGAAAGCAGAACTAATCGCCGTCGGAACCGAGATTTTGACAGGTCAAATCATTAATACCAATGCTCAGTTCCTTTCGGAGAAATGTGCAGAGCTGGGAATTGATGTTTATTTCCACACAGCTGTTGGAGATAATGAAAACAGGCTTTTGTCTGTACTGGAGATAGCCAGCAAGCGTAGTGAGCTGGTCATTCTCTGTGGAGGACTTGGTCCAACAGAAGATGACTTGACCAAGCAGACCTTGGCGACCTTTTTAGGTAGAAATCTTGTGTTTGATGAGTTGGCTATGGCAAAATTAGACCGTTTCTTTGCCAGTCGCCCAGGTCGTGTCCGTACACCAAATAATGAACGTCAGGCACAGATTGTGGAGGGAAGTCAGGCGCTACAGAATCCAGCTGGTTTAGCTGTTGGTGGTATGATTGAGCAAGATGGTGTAACCTATATTGTTTTGCCTGGCCCACCAAGTGAGCTCAAGGCCATGTTTTCTGAGAGTCTCTTACCTTTACTGTCCCAATCTCAGCAGCAACTTTATTCGCGTGTCCTACGCTTTTTTGGAATTGGCGAAAGCCAGTTGGTGACTGTTTTGGCGGACTTGATCGACAAGCAGACAGATCCAACTCTTGCTCCTTATGCAAAAGTTGGAGAGGTGACTTTACGCTTGTCCACCAAAGCGACCAGCCAAGAAGAAGCAAATCTACGTTTGAATCAGTTGGAAGAAGAAATCTTACAACATGACAAACTGGCAGACTATTTCTATGCCTACGGAGAGGACAATAGTTTGGTCAAAACGGTAGCGACTCGTTTGGCGGAGAAAAGACAAACCATTGCTATCGTCGAACAGGGGACAGGTGGTCTCTTGCAAGCTGAATTGAGTTTGGCTTTGGCTGACCAGCCTTATTTTAGCGGAGGAAAAGTCATCGGTCAGCTAGGGACAGAATCGGGCAGGCTATCAGAGGAAGCTGACTGCATTCGGCAGGAGCTGCAAGCTGATTTAGGTTTGGCTGTGTCTGTGTTTATCAAACCGGAATCAACAGAGGACAACGTACTTGCAAAAGTATACCTCACTTTGGCTACGACCTCGGGTATTTCCCAAAAAGAGATAGATTTAGGTGGTTATTCGTGGCAATACCTTCGCCAGCTTGCTTGTCTGCAGGCCTGGGATTTTGTACGAAACACTTTGTGAAATAGCAGATATTTGCTATAATAGTTTGACTAAGAAAAGAGGAGAAAATCATTGGCTAAGAAACCAGGAAAAAAATTAGAAGATATTACAAAGAAATTTGGCGATGAGCGTAAAAAAGCGTTGGATGATGCCCTAAAATCAATTGAAAAAGATTTTGGTAAGGGCGCTGTCATGCGTCTTGGTGAGCGTGCTGAGCAAAAAGTTCAAGTCATGAGTTCAGGTAGTTTGTCAATCGACATTGCGCTTGGAGCAGGTGGCTATCCGAAAGGTCGTATCATTGAGATTTATGGTCCAGAGAGCTCAGGTAAGACAACTGTTGCCCTTCATGCAGTAGCTCAAGCCCAAAAAGATGGCGGTATTGCTGCCTTTATCGATGCAGAACATGCCTTGGATCCAGCCTATGCAGCAGCTCTTGGTGTCAATATTGATGAGTTACTCTTGTCACAGCCAGACTCAGGGGAACAAGGTCTTGAAATTGCAGGTAAGCTGATCGACTCTGGTGCGGTTGACTTGGTTGTTGTTGACTCGGTTGCAGCCCTTGTACCACGTGCAGAAATCGATGGCGATATTGGTGATAGTCATGTTGGTTTGCAGGCTCGTATGATGAGTCAGGCCATGCGCAAACTCGGAGCATCTATCAACAAAACTAAGACAGTAGCTATTTTCATCAACCAATTACGTGAAAAAGTCGGTGTCATGTTTGGTAACCCCGAAACAACACCTGGTGGTCGTGCGCTTAAATTCTATGCATCTGTCCGTATGGATGTTCGTGGAAATACACAAATCAAAGGAACAGGCGACAAGAAAGACCAAAATGTTGGTAAGGAAACCAAGGTGAAAATCGTGAAGAACAAGGTGGCTCCACCGTTTAAAGAGGTTGTTGTTGAAATCATGTACGGTGAAGGAATTTCTCGCACAGGTGAATTGATTGAGATTGGTAGCAACCTCGGCATCATCCAAAAAGCAGGTGCTTGGTATTCATATAATGGAGAAAAAATTGGTCAAGGTTCTGAAAATGCTAAGAAATTCTTAGCAGATAATCCAGCAATCTTTGATGAAATTGACCGTAAGATACGTGTTCATTATGGATTGATTGAAGGTGAGGAAGCACCAGAAGTCGTGACAGAGGAACCCCCTGTTGCAACTGAAGAAGTCCAAGATGTTATTTTAGACTTGGATGGCGGCATTGAATTAGAAGAATAAAAGCGAAAAAGTTTGGGGAGACCAAACT
>NZ_WCJE01000016.1 GCF_016743335.1 Streptococcus suis
AAGCACAGTTTTTACTGTGCTTTTGTGATGGTTACGCTGGTCCCAACTTCCAGTTGACTTTCCACGGAAATAGCTAGTTCCAACTGATTCAAGACCCGCTTGGTCAAATACAAGCCAAATCCTGTCGCTTTTTGGTGTTCACGGCCATTAAAACCTGTAAAACCTTCGTCAAACAGGCGAGGAATGTCTTCTGCCAGAATCCCAATTCCCGTATCGGAAATGGAAATTCCATTATTCAGTTCAATGGCTACCTTACCACCAGTCTTATTGTACTTGAGGGCGTTGTCGATTATCTGTGACAGGGCAAAGCTGAGCCATTTTCTGTCGGTCTTCAGTAGCCAATTTCCATCGATGGTCACAGAAATGTCTTTTTGCAAGAACTGATTGCGGTATTTTTTGACCAAATCGACCGCCACTTCTCTCACTTCTACCTGCTCAAAGCGAAAATCACTGGCATGGTTGGTCAGTTTGAGGTAGTTGAGCAGATTGGCCATGTAATTATCCAAGCGCAAGAGCTGATGATCGACATCCTGCTGATTGAGATTGTCAGTCTGGCTCATCAAAGACAGGGCAGCCAGAGGCACTTTCATCTGGTGGGACCACATTTTGACCATAGCTTGTAGGTCTTCTTCTCGTGACTTATAGACCAAAAGCTGTTCACGTGTCGCCTCCTTCTCTACCTCAATCAAATTGAGATAGGCAAGGTCCACAGGCTTATTGAGCAAGGGCAAGGCTTCCTCATGAACATAGTCTTCCAAGGCTCTCATGCGGTTGCGAAACTTCCAGAACAGGCCTACTGTCAGTAGGATGATAAGGGTTAGGGACAATAGCAGAGCGTTTTGCAGGAATTCGGTGGGCAGTTGATAGAGAAAGAAGAGCAAGATAAAACTAGTAGCCAGAACAATGTAGGAGAAATAAAAACTCCTATATTCTCGGATAAATTTTGCTATCATTTGACCAAGTACCCCACACCACGAACCGTATGAATACGTTCAAAACCGACCTCGCTCACCTTCTTACGCAGTCTAGTCATGTTGACATTGAGCGTGTTCTGATCGATAAATTCTTCATTTTCCCAGAGTTTTTCCAAGAGTTCCTCTTTACTAACAATCTGCCCTTGTCTTTCTAGTAAAGCGGACAAAATCTTGGTTTCCGTAGGAGACAATTGAACCTGTTCCGATTCATTTGAAAATCGCCCGTCCAAACTAAGCTGGAACTGGTCGATAGACAAATCGGTTGATTTGCTGAATTGATTAACCCTACGCAGAAAGGCACCGATTTTGGCATCCAAAATTCCCAGTGAAAAAGGCTTTGACACAAAATCATCGCCACCCATGTTCATAGCCATAACTGCATTCATCTCATCATCGCTAGAGGAGATAAAGATAATGGGCATGGTCATGGTTTTACGGATTTCCGTCGTCCAGTAAAAACCGTTGTAATAAGGCAGGCTAATATCCATCAGCACTAAGTCTGGTTTAATTTCCGCCACTTCCTGACTGACAGCTCGGAAATTCTGCACACTTTCTACCTGATACGATTTGCCCAGATGCTGCTTCAAGAGCTGGACAATCATCTCATCATCTTCAACAATATAAATCTTCTCTTTTTTCATCTTCTTCATTCTGCAAAAGCCAGGACACAGGTCTTGGCTTTTTATTTATATACTTCTTTTCGATGCCCGACTTCAAGGGCTGTTACGATCAATTTATCATCCTCAATGCTGACGATGACCCTGTAGTTTCCGATACGATAGCGCCATTGGCCAGAACGATTGGCAGTCAAGGCTTTTCCGTACTGTCTGGGGTTGTCACACCCGTCAATATGCTTGTAAAGATACCGCAAAATCAAACTTGCAGCAGTTTTATCCATCTTTCGAATTTGCTTTTGAGCCTTAGCGGACAAAATAACCTTATAACTCAATGCCCAACTCCTCAGCCATTTGTTCTAGTGTTATCGGCTCAATTCCATTCGCCAAGTCAGCTTGGTATTCTGCCCAAGCAATATCTGCCACACGCGCATCGTACTCGTCTTCAAGGGCTTCAAGGGTTTTAGTCCGAATGAGTTCTGACAAACTGACACCTTCAAACTTTGCCATAGCCTGCATAAAGAGTTTGTCCTGCTCAGAAACTTTCAATGTAATAGCTGCCATTTTCTCACCTCTTCGAGTATTCCTTTGGTATTACCATTGTAACACTATTTCCTAAAAAAAGCAAGAAATCTCGCACAAGGCGAGACTTCTTCTACCGTTCAATAATGCGGTAATAGGTGCGACTAGTCCACTTGTAAATGACAAAGTAAATCAGAGCGACTGCCAGTAGGGTAATTCCGCTGACGGTATAAATCATAAGCGAAGAGGTGACACCAAGGGTCAATAGCATTTGCTTAAGCATAACAAGAGAAATCACGAAATGCAAGGTCGCCATAGCTAGTGGCATAAAGAAGACCGTAAGTGTTTGCGAGTTAATGGTCTTTTTGACCGCTGCTGCACTCATGCCCACTTCTTGTAGAATCTTGTAGGATTTCTTGTCTTCATGCCCTTCCGAGTACTGCTTGTAGTAAATAATCAAGGCAGCACCTAGCAAGAAACTAATACCCAACAAGAAGCCTGTGAAGAGAAATCCACCTCTGAAGCCCATGATCATATTGGTAAAGTCTGTTTTCTGCATGACGTATCCTAAAGATTCTCCATTAGCATCACTGATATTATAGGCATCGCCTGCCTGCTCACCAAGAGTGGCCACTTCCTCATTGGTCATATCAGTAAAGACACGGTAGTCCAGACTAACCTGATAGCCTTGCGGATTATTTGACTCATAGTAACTGCGAATGGTTTCCAAGACACTATCATCACTGACCACCATGACGGCAGCATTGAGCGTATTAGTAATATCAGGGAAAATAGCTGTATCAAGATTTACTACATTCTCGAAAGTACTATCTCCCAAAGTGACTTTCTCTAGCAACGGCATTTCACTTGGACGGATAAAGGCAACTTGATTGGCAGCCAGCTCTGGCAGGTCATTGCCCAACTTCCGGAAATCATCTTGGGTGACGAAGTAGGTAAAGGCTATTTTGCTAAAGTCTGGATTGGCAATGGTTTCTGGACTAATGACAATCTCCTTCCCACCGTCATAGACCAGACCAGCTTGGTAGGTCAGGTAGGACAGACTATCTTCCGCTTTTTCTGGAAAATGGCTGAGCACCGATTGCTGATAGGCACTTTCACCCTGACTTCTATCCGCAACTTTGTAGGTAATAGATGTTTCCTTTGGATAAAGACCACTTGTCATGCTTGACATGCCAGTATAAAGTGAAGTCGTTGTTGCAATGGTCACAAAGGCCATGACTGCTAAGAGGGTAATATTTGCCAAACCAGTTGCATGCTGTTTCATACGGAAAATCATCTGCGACGTGGTAATGAAATGCTCTGGCGTGTAAAAATAGCCTTTGTTTTTCCGACGAGCCTTCAAATACCAAGTCATAAAGCTGATGTAGAACAAGTAGGTCCCCGCGATGACAAAGAGCACAGCGATGAAGAAACGATAGATGACGCCAACTCCTGCAGATTGAGAAGAAAGTGATAGGTAGTAGCCCATCCCAAGACTAAAAACACCAAGAGCAGCTAAAAGAACATTTCCTTTCGGCTCCTTCTCTCCTTTTTCACTAGCTCGGAACAAAATCAGTGGACTGGTCTTGCCAATGGTCCGAATAGCTAGCAATTCCAAGAGAAAGAAGATACCAGCAAAGAGAGAGGCGGTCATGGCAAATGCCAGAGGGTCTATTCCAAAATGCAAATCACTATAATGTGTCAGATTGACAAAAATCAAGTAGAGAACATTTGAAAACACACCTGCTAAGACAGAACCAAGAACCACAACTAGCAAGAATATCATCATCAATTCGAGGCTAGCTATCAAGGCTACCTTTTTCTTGTTCATCCCCAGCATGTTATAGAGACCAAATTCCCTCGCCCGTTGTTTCATCAGGAAATTAAAGCTATAAATCTCCATAATGACCGAGAAAATGGTCAGAACAATCACGCCAAGACCGATAGAAATGGCACCAGAGCCCATGGTCTTCATAACTGGACTTAGCATGAGTAAGAACATGGAACAAATCAGAGTAAATAGCACAAGACTGGCTAAAACGAAGGGAGCAAAAACACCCATGGATTTTCGGATATTTTGCCCAGCAAGTTTGAGGTAAAACATCTACTCACCCCCTAAAAGTGCAGACATATTGAGGGAAATTTCCTTAGCAAAATCTTGATTGCTCTTACCTGCCTTGTACAATTGGTGGAAAATCCGCCCGTCCTTGATAAAGAGTACTCGCTTAGCATGACTAGCTGCGTTGGCTGAGTGAGTCACCATGAGAATGGTTTGCCCGTCTAAGTTGATGTCTTCAAACAAATTCAGCAAGTCTTCCGAATTGCGGTAATCTAGGGCAGCTGTCGGTTCGTCCGCTAGGACAATCTGTGGCTGGGTAATCAAACTACGAGCAATGGCCACGCGCTGCTTTTGTCCACCAGAAAGTTCAAAAGGACGTTTTTTCAGCAAATCTTGAATCCGCAGTTTTGGCGCCAAAACTTTCAAACGTTTTTCCATTTCCTCATAGCCAGTACGTGCCAATACCAGAGGTAAAAAGATATTGTCTTGGATGGACAGGGTGTCCAAGAGATTAAAATCTTGGAAGACAAAGCCAAGATTACGCAAGCGAAAATCGGCCAGCTCGCTCTCCTTGATTTTGGTAATATCCTGATTATTTAAGATAACCGAACCTCTCGTCGGCTTGTCCAGGGTTGCTAGAATGTTGAGCAAGGTCGTCTTACCAGAACCACTTTCACCCATAATTGCGATAAATTCGCCCTCTTCTACCTTAAAATCCACATCTTGCAAGGCACGAGTTTCCTCTTTTGAAAAGCGCGTGCGGTAAACTTTTTCTAAATGATTGATTTCTAATAACATAGTTACTCCTAATTCCTTATTCACTGTCTAAATCAACTTGGTCAAGAACTGCTTGATAGTCGATTCGGTCTGATTCAGCAATATTATCTTCTAAATCCACCTTATAATAACCACCCTGGACACCGATGGCCCATTCCTTGTTAGAAGTAGTGTAAAGATTATTCAAGGAAACTGTTTCTTTGACAGAACTCTCTTCTTTGACAACGGGCCATTCCATAAACTTGGCTTCTGTCCCTCGAATGCTATCTTCGGCAACTTCCTGTTTGCTAACGGCATAGTCTTTTCCCTTGTAATGGAAAGTTTGATAGCCCTCATCAAAGCTAAGACCTGCTGAAGAGGAAGAGCAAGCGGTTAGCATTATACTGCCCAAAGCCAGCAAGCCAAATACTTTCTTTTTCATAGTTTCCTCCCTCTAGTATGCCATAAATCGCATACTTTGCAAATTATGGGATAACTCCTCTAAGAATTCTGCCTGTTCCAAGAGTTCAGCCTTTTCTTTTTCTGAGAATACCACTTCTTCCATTTTCTTGGCTTGTAAAAATTTGAATGACATATGATTTCCTTCTTTCTGTTTCTTATAAGTCTATTATAGAAAATAGTTCTATCACACTCCCTTACAGTTCTGAACTGAAAACTTACAGGTTTGTAAGAAAAAAAGACACCATTTCTGGCATCTTTCAATTCATTTTATTTTGTTAGACCGATATAGGCAATCATTTCATCCAACTCTTTCTTGCTTTCTGTCACAAGAAGGTAGGCATCGTTTCCTTGCAATTCCGCAAAGGCATCTGGCATACGTTTGACGGTCTTAATCTTACCAGCGAATTTCTGATGGATATCATCTGCTGAGTGAACATAGTCAGTCGTATCACGGCGCGTCACCACCAGACAATATTGAGGCTCAAATCGACGTTCCTCAACTGTAGCACCAGTCACTACATTGGCATAATCACGGAAAAGATCAATGGAATGGGCGTAGTTATAGGCTTCAACTGTGAAACCGCCTGCCATACGGTTATTGTATTCAATGGCGATATAATCTTTACCATCTTTGAAGAATTCAATGTGGAAGAAACGTTCTTTCATACCGAAGGCCTTGATAATCGCATGACCATATTTTACTAATTTCGGATCTAATTCTTTTTCAATATAGTAGGCATTATCTTTTTTGCTTTGCATCAATTCAAACGGTGTATGAACATAGGTCAAACCTGTTTCAAAAACAACATTTCCTTCATGATCGACCAATCCGTCATAGGTTGTGATAATGCTTGAGTTGACAAATTTCTCAAAGAAATAGGCTGTTTGACCATCCCAAGCTTCTTTAAAGGTTTCCAAATCTGCTTTCTTTGTGAGTTTAAAGGTTCCGGAAGCGCCGACTCCATTATCTGGCTTGGCAATCATTGGGAAGCCAATTGATTTTACAGCTTTTTCAATATCTTTTTCAGTCTTGACAACCATTCCAGGAACGACTGGAACCCCTGCTTTTGAGAAGAATTTTTTCATCTCTGACTTAAATTTAGTCTTTTTCAGGTGTTTTGGTTTGGCACCAAAGATATTAAATTGCTCACGGAGGGCTGCATCGTTTTCAAGCCAATGTTCATTGTGGGATTCTACACGGTCAATAGGACCATGCTTGTAAATTAGGAAGGCTGCCGCACGCTTGACTTCGTCAATATTTTCCAAATCATTGACACGGAAGTATTCTGTTAAGGCATTACGAAGTTCTTCAGGCAATTGATCGTAAGGTTCTTGCCCGATACCTAGAACCGTAACGCCTTCTTTTTTAGCCAATTCAATGGTGAACGGTTGAAAATTTTCTGGATAAAAAGGTGAAATAACGAGATAATTCATAGGTAGTCCTTTCTAGCTTATAGTCCGATAGAATGAAGGAAGAATGGCATTTGCTTTCTCCACCACACCCAGTCGTGGGCCACATCTGTTCCCCAAGTATCAAACCAAGCTGGGATATTCTTTTCTTCAAAGGCACGTTTTAGGTTGTAGAATGAGTCCAGACCGTCTTGTTCCCAATCGCCCAAACCGGTACAAACGATAATATCAGCTTGACGGTATTTGTCAATAAACCAACCATCATTCTGGTTCCAGATGTAATCAGATGGTGAGTTCTGATAAACAGCACCGTCATTGCCATAGTCTTGATTGTTGTTGAAGAAACGAGCATCATAGACACCTGAAAGGGCGATGACTTTTGTGAAAACATCCGGATGCTGGAGGAAGAAATTCAGCGCGTGATAAGCTCCCATAGAGCAACCAGTCGTCATCATCCCATCGAACCAGCCAGTTTTATGTTTGATAAAGGGAATCGCTTCTTCAATCACATAGCGTTCGTAGGCGCGGTGAGCTTCTGCTTTGTCATGAATAGATTTCCAGTCTGCCAACCAGCTTTCACTATCGTAACTCGTTAAGGTGAAAAATTGAACATGACCTGCCTCGATAGATCCACGGCAGGCTTCAATCATACCAAAATCTGCGTATTCATTGTACGAACCGCCTGATGAAGCGAAAACAACCACAGGAATCCCTGCGTGACCATAACGATTTAGATTCATTTCTCGGCCAAGATTTCCAGACCAATGACTTAAAAATTCTACATGCATATTCATACTCCTAACAATTTCTAATCTATTACCATTTTTCACTTAAAAAGCGCAAGCAATCTGGCAAATAAGTTGCCCAAGCTTCTTCACTATGGACTGCACCTGAAACGACTTCCAAGGCGATATTGTCCAAATCCACTCCGCCAGCGATCAATTGACGATAGTAAGTCAGAGAGGAATTGATATAGGATTGCTTGATATTACCTGCCATCAAGGTTTTATCTGTATCATCGGCTTCTTCTGTTCCAACGTAGATATAAACTCGTTGGTCCTTGTCTAAGTTTTGGCGCTCAATATAGCGGTCAAATGCTTCTTGATGAAGCCAATTGGCTGATGAAAAGACACCCAGACAGCCAATCTGGTCTTGATAAGCCAATCCCATAAATTGTGTGATATTACCACCTAAAGATGAACCAATCATAGCTGTGTGGGCCTTATCAGACTTAGTACGGTATTCTTGATCGATAAAGGGCTTCACCACATCCATGACAAATTCGGCATATAAGGTTCCCTTGCCACCAAACTGAATGCCTGGAATCCCCATTTCGCTAAACTTCCATGCAGCATATTCATGCATCCGTTCAGCACCATCATTGTCAATCGCTACGATAATCATCTTGGCAATATCGGGATTTCGCTTGATTGTCGGAATGACTTTCCATGAATGTCCAGAAAAGGCTTCTTTACTGTACAAAACATTTTGCCCATCATGGAAGTAGACAACTGGATAGGTCGTTTCCGTATTTTCTTCGTAACCTTTTGGCAATAAGACACGGACACGACGCTTTCGACCAGTGAATGGAACGTCTAATTCATGGGTTTTCATATCCAAATAAAAATAGGACTTGTTCATATACATCTCTTTCTAAACAATGTTTTTACTATTATACCACAGATTTTCTGAAATATTCAGAAAATTTAGTTATTTCAGGTCATTTTTCGCACTTTCCGAACAAACTAGCTTCCTGTTTGAGCCTCTCCTCGTAGTCCTGGCTGTAGTTTTCCAGTTCTTTCTGTTCCCGACTGGTCAGTTTTTCAAAAATAGACAGTTCAATCCTGCCCTTATCTCGTCTCCAGGTCGCAACTAGTCGTCCCTTGTAGAAAACAACGGGTTTGACAATGCCAGTTAGTGTATAAATCTGGCGGATATGCTTGGGATCAAAGAAAGGATTGGCTTTCTTTTCATAACCTAGCAAAAGTTGGTCAAAGCCCGCAATGAAGAGGCAGTCAGGTAGGGCGGCTTCTTCTAATTCTCCCAGATAAAAGCGTTCTTCCCCTGCTACCTCAACGGTTTTTAAATCTAATTGCTCCATCCAATTTAGGACCGTAGATTTATTTTCCTTGAAATAGTAACGGGCATCGGCTAGGCTGACTGGCCCAAAACCTGCAAAATACCGTCGAGCAATTTCCAGCTCTGCTTTTTCCCGAGAAAGTGGCTGAAAGTCTTTCAGACGATGAAAACGCTTGGCACCATATTCTTGATAGACTTCTCCACGCTCGACCATGTAGCGAAAGAGACCGCCCCAGGCATTAAAGACCTGCTTCTCTTCTTCCAGTGTCATTTTCTCGGATCGGCAAAGGGACTTGAGTTCCTCGCGGGTCATGGGACCTTGTTCAAGGGCTTCTAAAATCAGCTGGTGATATTTCTGCTTGGTCTGAGGACTAAAACCGTCCCGTCCTTCTATCTTGAGATAGTCGGTGCTGGCCAGCCGCCCCTCGTGGATATAGAGAGAAATTTCCGACTTGAGATAGGCATGAACCGTTCGCCGAATGGACCACTGACGAGTCAGTTCCTCCTGCCAGCTACCCTCATGAAAATCCTCCGCTGTCATACGGTTACGAAATCCGACATGAACATAGGGCTGAAACTGAGCCTGCAAACCATTGAGATTTTGGCAGATTTGTTGAACAGACTGGGGTTTCAACAGACCTTGTTTCTGCAGAATAATTCCCTTCCAAGTATCGTGGTGCATCGTATTTCTCCTCCGCTTTTCTAATCCCAGTATAACACAAAAGACACCCGGAGGTGTCTGGAAATAGCTGATTATCTTAGTAAGCCAAAAACTCTTCCAAGTCCTTAAGGGAACGCTCCGCTATTGCCTCATAACGCTCCTTCTTATCGCGGATCCGCGGACCATCTAGCTCCTTGATGATCCCAAAGTTGACATTCATGGGCTGGAAGTGCTTGCTTTCGGTGTGGGTGATGTAAAATGGCAGAGCACCGATGGCTGTGGTCTGTGGGAAGATAACTGGGCCTTCGCCACGGAAGCGGCGAACAGCATTGATACCGGCCACTAAGCCAGAGGCAGCAGACTCGACATAGCCTTCTACTCCTGTCATTTGACCTGCAAAGAACAAATTTGGATTTTTCTTGGTGGCAAAGGTCTGTTCCAATAAGTTTGGCGAATCCATGTAGGAATTGCGGTGCATAACGCCGTAGCGGACAAACTCTGCATTTTCAAGTCCTGGAATCATCTGGAAGACCCGCTTCTGCTCGCCCCACTTGAGATGAGTCTGGAAGCCTACGATGTTGTAGAGGCTACCCGCTGCGTTGTCCTGACGGAGCTGGACAACTGCGTACGGAGTCTTGTATTCACCGTCACGTGGTCCCTTGTAGTCTTCTGGGTATTCCAAACCAACTGGCTTCATTGGGCCATAGAGCATGGTTTTGATGCCGCGTTTGGCCATAACTTCAATGGGCATACAGCCTTCAAAGTATTTTTCTTTTTCAAAGGAATTGAGCGGTGCTTCCTCGGCTGAAATCAAGGCCTCATAGAAAGCGGTGAACTGCTCCTTGTTCATCGGAGCATTGAGATAGGCAGCCTCTCCCTTATCATACCGGGACTTGAGATAGACCAAGTCCATGTTAATGGTCGAGCTGTCCACAATCGGTGCTGCCGCATCGTAGAAGTAAAAACCGTCACCACCATTGAGCGCGTGAATCTTCTCCGCCAAGGCGTCAGATGTCAATGGTCCCGTCGCGATAACTGTGATAGCATCGTCAGGAATCTCTGTAATCTCGCCACGAATGACCTCAATCAGTGGGTGGCTGTGAATCTCATCTGTGACTGCTTGGGAGAAATTCTCGCGGTCCATGGCCATAGCACCGCCAGCAGGCACACGGTGAGCCTCTCCAGCCCGCATGATGATGGAATCCAAGCGACGCATTTCTTCCTTGAGAAGGCCGACAGCGTTGGTCAAACTATCACCACGGAAAGAGTTGGAACAAACAAGCTCCGCAAACTTGTCGGTCTTGTGCTGGGGCGTCGGCTTAACGCCCCGCATCTCGTAGAGTTTGACAGGAATGCCACGTTTGGCAATCTGATAAGCAGCTTCTGAGCCAGCCAAGCCAGCTCCTATAACGTTAATGTGGGTTTGAGACATGAAACTAATACCTCTAGCCAGAATATCTGACCACTGTTTGGGAATGACCCAAAACAGAACCTTTCTAAATTTTATACCTATCTAGTATACCAGAAAATGGCTAGAAAAGACAAAACTACCTTCATTGAAATGAAAGTAATTTCACCTTTTTACATAATATATTTTATGTATGTTCTTTACTATTCTATCGCTTATTTACAATAGCTCCGCTATATCTCCAACAACCTCAAAATTCCAACCAAGTCTCCTATAAGAGTCGATTTCTTCCTGACTATACGGGAAAGTATTCAGCAAAATGGAATCCATTCCCAATTCATGAGCAATAGCTATATCGGATGTCAAATCATTACCAACCATAACCGTTTCTTCAACATCAAGATTATTTTCCTCTAAAACCAGTTGAAGAAATGCTGGTTCAGGCTTCTTCATCTTAAAGTCAGAAGAGATATAAATTTTTTCCATCAAATTAGCACAACCTGTCTGTTCAATTTCTGCCTGAGTAAAAATTCGTTGAGCATTGGAGAGAATAAATAATCGCACTTCTCTGTCCTTTAATGTCTGTAGACTAGTTAGGGTATTTTCATAAGCCTCTAACTTTTCACGTGAAAGCACGCGGAAAATCGTAGCTACTACTTGCCCAAAAGTCTCTAAATCAGTCGGCTTATTAGTACTTTGGTTTGCATTTGGTGCATCCGTTAATAGGCGAATGAAGATTGTTTCTAAATCAATTTCGACATACTGATAACTCACTGTTGCCGCGAGAGATCTCTCTGCCTCTTCTACAAAACGATGATAGGCATTTTTCAACTGGCGCGGTCGATAGGAACAACCAAAAGCATTGTAAATCTGTGTTAGCTGATTCCAGGCCTCTAGTTTATTTTCATCTGTACGAATATCAACCAATGTACCATAAAAATCGAAGATATAGTTTTTGTAACTTTTCATGTCTTTCTCCCAATCTTTAGACAGCATTTTTTATATTATACCCCACAACGAAAACGTTTGCAACAATAGAACGAAAAAACCTACCACATCAGGTGATAGGTTTTTATTTTGATTGGAAACTCTCTTATTTAAGAGTAACTGAAGCGCCTGCTTCTTCCAATTTAGCTTTGATTTCTTCAGCTTCTGCAGTTGCAACGCCTTCTTTAACCATAGCTGGTGCACCGTCAACAAGCTCTTTAGCTTCTTTAAGACCAAGACCAGTGATTTCACGTACAACTTTGATAACGCCAACTTTTTTGTCGCCAGCAGATGTCAATTCAACGTCGAATGAATCTTTAGCTTCTTCAGCAGCACCACCAGCTGCAGCAACAGCTACAGGAGCAGCCGCAGTTACACCAAATTCTTCTTCGATAGCTTTAACAAGGTCGTTAAGCTCAAGGATAGTAGCTTCTTTAATTTCAGCAATAATGTTTTCAATGTTCAATGCCATTGTGATTTTCCTCCAATTTAGGTTTTTAAATAGTTTGTAGCACTAAGCAGCTACGCTCTGACGCATTAAGCTGCGTCTTCTTTTTCTGCAACAGCTTTGACAGCGTATGCAACGTTGCGAACTGGCGCTTGAAGTACAGAAAGCAACATAGAAAGCATGCCTTCGCGGTTTGGCAATGTAGCAAGTGCTTCGATTTCTTCTTTAGAAGAAACTTTACCTTCTACAGCACCACCTTTGATTTCAAGAGCATCAGCAGTTTTCGCGAAATCGTAAATTGTTTTAGCTGGAGCAACTGCATCGTTTGAGAATGCAACTGCAGATGGACCTACAAACAATTCTGCAAGACCTTCAAGACCAGCTTGCTCAGCAGCACGACGCAAGATTGAGTTTTTGATAACTTTGTACTCAACTTCTGCACCACGCAAGTTACGACGAAGAACTGTATCTTGTTCTACTGTCAAACCACGAGCGTCTACAACAACGATAGATGTTGCAGCTTTCATTTGCTCAGCAACGGCATTTACTAATTCCGCTTTTTTAGCGATAATAGCTTCACTCATTTTTTTACCTCCGTTTTTATTTTGGGCTAGGCACAAAATAAATCGCACCTAAACCTAGACACGAAAGTACAAATACGTTTATCTCAATAATCGTTTTGTGCCTCGGTAGGATGTTTATGAGTCCAGCTCCCCTACTGTCTTAGGTCAGTTTTTTCAAACCTCAATTATCATAACACAGTATTTTCAATAATGCAAGACTTTTTTCCTATTTTTTTAATTTTTCAATATTTTTTCAACCCCATTTCGAAAACTTCGCTCTCCTGCTTGTTTGGTAAGAACAGAGAGAGGACGATTCCGACAAGAGCTGGTAATAACCATGCTAATGATTGTCCGGCCAATGGCAGAGCTGAGATGATTTTTGAAACAGCAGTCCAGTTGAATTGTCCTGCTAACACTTCTACCAATGACAAAGCTGTCACTACTCCCACAGTCAATTGCATACCATAAGTAGAAAGTGGTACAAATTTATTGACAATGGTAATCAAGATGATACAGATGGTAATTGGATACAGAATCAAAAGAACTGGGATAGAGAAAACAATAATCTTGCTCAAGCCGAGGTTAGCAATTCCAAAACCAATCAAGGTAAAGAGCGTTGCATAAACCTTATAGTTAAAGCGAGAAAAGCGTTCTGCAAAAAATTCTCCACTGGAAACGATGAGGCCAACTGTCGTTGTAAAACACGTTACGATAACCATAGCGGCTAAGAAAATTTGAGCACTTGGTCCAAAAATAGCTTGAGTTGCTTGAGATAAAACGTAAACGCCTTTGTGGATTTCCTTAGACGCCAAGACATCAGCAGGTACCGGGAAATGATTTCCAAGAAATGCCAAACCAACATAGAGCGCTGAGAAAGCTAAAGCTACAACAAAACCAACTGACCAAATGGTAGATACATATTCCTTTTTGCTTGAGAAACCAAGTTGTTTTAAGGTATTCACCGCTACAACACTAAAGGCAATTGAGGCAAGGGCATCAAGGGTGTTGTATCCTTCAATAAATCCTGTACCAAAAGCCCGCCCAGCTGAGTAAGCATCGGCTGCAGGAAGTGGATTTGTAGAACCATATTTAACAATACCTAGCACCACTAAAATCACAATCAAAATCGCAAAAACAGGGGTTAAAATACGTCCGATACTATTTAAGATTTGAGATGGATTGAGGGCAATCAGATAAGCTGCCACAAAGTAAAGAGCTGTAAAGCCAAACAACCAGAGACCAAGATTCGCATCGCCCAATAATGGTGCAATACCAATTTCGAAGGACGTTGTAGCCGTACGCGGAATGGCAAAGAAAGGACCAATCGCCAAATACAAGGCAACAAGATAAATCGTTGCAAAGGCCGGTGAAATCTTGCGAGAAATCTCATGCACATAACCTTTGGGGTTCAATGTTCCGACAATCAGGGCAATGACAGCAATACCGACACCCGATACGACAAATCCTAAAATAGCTGGCCAGAAATTCTCACCAGATAAGACACCAAGTGCAGGTGGGAAAATCAAGTTTCCTGCACCAAAAAACATACCAAACAGAAGTAAACCTGTTAGAGCTCCTTTTTTCATAATAACTCCTTTGTTTTTTTCTGAAGTCTTATTATATCATACAAATTCAATTTTTCCGAACGATTCGAACTAAAAAATCCGGCAATAACTGGATTTAAATGTATATCAAAACAATTGAATTCTACAGTAAGTCTTCAATCAAACTATCCACTTCGTCTTTCACTTCCTCTTTCGGTGTGATTTCAGTTACGATAATCCCTGCCACAGCTCGTTCCACCAAGCCTTCAACATCCATACGGGCTTCGTACTGCTCGACATTTTTGATTTTAGGATTAGTTTTTGGACGGTCAGGGGCAAAGATGGTACAGCAATCCTCAAATGGCTGAATGGAAATATCAAAGGTATCAATTTCTTGAGCAATATCAATGATTTCCAACTTGTCCATGGTAACGACTGGACGGATAACAGGTGTATTTGTCACCGCATTGATAGCCTGCATGGATTCCAAGGTCTGACTTGCCACTTGTCCTAGACTTTCACCATTGATAATAACCATGGCACCACGCTCTTCTCGTACTCGGTCTGTAATCCGCATCATGAAGCGGCGTGTCAAGGTCATCAAATAAGCTTCAGGTGCTTTTTCCTTGATTTCTTCCTGAATTTCTGTAAACGGCACTTCGATAAAGGTGATATTACCACCAAAGGCAGTCAATTTACGAGTCAAATCATGGGCCTTTTTAAGTGCACCCGGGCTAGTATAAGGCGGACTTGCAAAGTGCAGGGCTTCGATTTCAACCCCACGTTTCAGTGCTAAATAGCCCGCAACAGGCGAATCAATACCACCTGATAACATAAGCGTTCCTTTTCCAGATGTTCCAACTGGGAGGCCACCCGCCCCCTTGATTTCTTCATGGGAAATATAAGCAGCGTCAGGACGAATTTCCACTCGCAAGGTAATATCTGGTGACTTCATCTGTACCTGTACATTTGGAATAGCTGTAAAAACCGCATCTCCAAGGACTTGGTTAAGGTCACGACTGTCCAATTCAAAATTGTGGTCACTACGACGCGCAGCAATCTTGAAGGTCATCCCTTCCTTGTAAATGGACTGCATAATCTCCACAACTGCCTCTTTCAAGGCTGGAACAGACTTTTCAATCTTATAAGATGGTGCGAAATTTTGGATCCCAAAAATCTTCTTCAATGAAGCTGAAACTTCCTGATAATCCGCCCCATTCAAATAGACATGACCACGATCACGGTCAAAATAAACTGTCACTTCTGGGTAAACAGAAAGGACATGCTTGATATTATTGCGGAGTTTGTTAACAAACCGCATCTTGTTTTTTCCTTTGGTTGACAATTCGCCATAGCGAATCATAATTTCTGAATAGTTCATTCTACCTTACTTTCTGTGTGTTTTGATAAATTTGTTTGAAAATCGTGAGGAATTGTTCGATTTGCCCCATATCGTTGTCATCGTCCAAGCTGATACGGACGGCAGTTTGAGCCAACTTCTGCGGAACACCCATAGCAATCAGTGTTCCAGCCGGTTTTCCAGCCTTGGACGAGCAGGCTGAGGTTGTCGAAATGTAAATCTGGTGGTCTTCAAAGGCATGGACAATGACCTCGCCACGGATATTTTTAATCCCGAAAGTGACGATGCTTGGCACAAAGTCCTCCAGTCCAGAAAAGACTGTCACATCAGCATATTTGCCCAATTCATCCACCAGTATCTGCTTCATAGCTGCCAGTCGCCTCTGGCTATCTGTTGCCTTATCCAGGGTCAAGCGGAGCGCCTTAGCTGTCGCGGCGATACCTGCCACATTTTCAGTTGTTGAGCGTTTATCGCTTTCCTGTCCTCCCCCTGTCAATAGCGGAGCGATTTTCTTGCCAGCTTTGATATAGACGAAACCTACTCCTCTGACAGAGTGGAATTTGTGACCTGAAAAACTAGCAAAATCAACTCGTTCTGTCAAATACCGTTCCGTTGGTACCTTGCCGATAGCCTGCACAGCATCCACATGGAAGGAAATAGTTGGCTTATCAGCTAAGAGCTGGGAGATTTCCTGAATGGGCTGAATAGCACCAATTTCATTATTAACAGCCATGATAGAAACCAGTGTGGTATCTGGACGAATCAAGCTTTCTAAGGCTGAAACATCCACAAAACCTTGGGCATTGACCGGAGCCAAATCGACCTCAAAGCCTTGCGTTTTGAGCCAAAGTGCTGACTCTTTTACCGCTGGATGCTCAATAGCTGACACAATGATGTGCTTGCCCAGATGGGCCCTCTCAAATGCCACTCCCTTGATGACCCAGTTGTCACCTTCCGTACCACCTGAGGTGAAAAAGATTTCTTTGCTATCCTGGCCAAGCAATTCTGCGATTTGCTTGCGAGATGCTTCTAAAATACGGGTTGCCTGACTGCCTAGGTTATGGAGACTGGATGGGTTACCCCAAATTTTTGTCGCCACTTCCGTATAGGTCTTGAGAACTTCTGGATAGACCTGAGTCGTGGCTGCATTGTCAAAATAAATCATTTTTTATATTCCTTTTATTGCAATAGTCCTATTTTATCATGTTTTCATGCCTTTCGGCAATCTTTAAGATAGTTTTAAACTTCCTATCTTAAACTAAAGGTGGAGGTACATCATGAATACACGTAAGAATACAAATAAAAAACCAGCTGATTTAACTAATTTTCAAAAATATTTAACCTTTATCGGGTCTATTTTAGGGATTATCACTGCCTGCATCACTATCTACACCTTTACAGCAAAACCTGCAACATCCTCAACATCTCCAAGTACTACCATTTCATCATCCAGTGCCACTAGTCCCAGCCAATCATCAAGCGACAATCCGTTAACAGAAGTACAAGATTTAACAAGTTCAAGCTCCGAAACAACATCCTCAACCCAAACCGAGACCAGCTCTTCAGTAGAGTCTACTGTCTCTTCCTCGTCTACAGAAACGTCTGCTACCCAAGCTTCGGAGACAAGGACAGAAACCAGTACTGATACAGAGGTAACTAGTGGGGCATCCGAAACGACTTCTAATCAATAGCACAAAAATATTTGTTTTACTTTCTTGGATTTGATATACTAAATCTAGGAGATGCTGTATGAAATACTTCATTCTAAAAACGCCGATTTTCGTTTGGCTACTGATTTTTGCGCTTATACAAATCTTTGCCTTATCGTCATTTTTACCAGAACCATTTGATACTCGTTCATTGCTCCCCATGGGAGTATTGACCGGTTGTTCAATCAGGGGTTCCAGTGAAGTTAAAGACCAGGATGGTCAGTATGCTCCATTTAAGTACTTATGGTGGGTGATACTAGGATGGACTGTAATCGGTATTCTATTTGGTATCACTATAAAAGCACCACTAGAATTGCACATTGCCCTGATTGTACATGCAATCGCAGGAGGAATAGGCTACCGCCTTATTGAACGTTATGCAGTTTATCGCTATCATTATTTACAAACTAAAAGGGAGCGGGAAAGAACTCGACTGGTCAAAAAAAGAGTTCGTCTTCCCGCCCCCGCACAGTTGATTAGGTCAGATTTGGAGTGTAAAACACGAACAAATCTGCCAATCAACTACTGCGCTGAGATGTCGACACGAACCCTGAGAAGCGAGGTTGATCTTTTTGCCCAGCCTCTTTTTATTAATTATAATCTATTCCTTAACGCATCAATATCCGCTTGACTAGTTGACCAGCTGGTCGCAAAGCGGATGATACTGTGACTATCGTCGTATTTCTCCCAGAAGCCATAGGCAATTCCAGCTTCTGTCAATCTAGCCAATTCTTCATTCTTAACAATAACAAATTGCTGATTGGTCGGTGATTTGAGATAGAATTGAAAACCTTTCTCTTCCAGAATCTGGGTCAGTTGCTCTGCCATTGCGATAGCATGACGCCCCACTTCAAGATACAAGTCATCAGTAAATAAGCAATCAAACTGGACACCTGTCACTCTTCCTTTCGCCAACAAGGCACCATGGTGTTTGACAACCGATACGAAATTCTTAGGCTGGTTGTTCTTTGTAAATACCAAAGCTTCCCCCATCAAGGCACCGAGTTTTGTACCACCAATGTAGAAAACATCTGTCAGCTCTGCAATTGTCTTCAAATCAAGATCCGTTTCACGAGCAGCAAGCCCATAACCCAAGCGAGCACCGTCTAAAAAGAGCGGAATATTATGCTGTTGGCAAACTTTGGACAAATCTTCTAGCTCTGTTTTGCTATAAAGCGTACCATATTCAGTCGGGTGGGAAATATAAACCATTCCTGGATGAACCATGTGAGCATGATTAGCATCTGCGTAGAAATCGGAAATATAGTTCTCAACTTCACTTGCGGCAAGTTTGCCATCCGTATGCGGTAAGACCAACACCTTATGGCCTGTAAATTCAATTGCCCCCGCTTCATGAACTGCAATATGACCAGTATCCGCTGCAATGACTCCTTCATAGGAAGCTAACATAGACGAAATGACAATTTGATTGGTCTGCGTGCCACCTGCTAAAAACGTAACTTGTGCATGAGGACAGTCCGTAGCAAGTCTGATTTTTTCGATAGCAGATTCAGTATATTTATCAGTGCCATATCCAGATAAACCTTCTTGGTTGCTTGCAACTAGGGCTTCTAGCAAGGCGGGATGGGCACCTTTGTTATAGTCATTTTCAAAATGTAACATATCATAGCCTCCTTGATATAATATAACAAAAAAGCCTGTTAATGCAGGCTTTTCACTTTAGTCCACCCTGAGGGGACAGGATATAAAATCATGTAGTGATATGATACCAAAATATGTAAATTTAAGCAATTTTTTGCTACATTTTCGACCTATTCATACTCATTTTTTCAAACTTTTGGGGCGAATTTGGGGCAAGAATTCTATACCTGCAATTCCTCACGAATTGCTTTTTGCAATAGTTGGCTAAAATTGATTTTGTTTTCTTTTCCAACTTCGACAAGCCAGCTTGGTAGTGTGACGGTCTTATTGACAATTTTAGAGCGTTCACGCTCACGGACAAGTTCGGTATCAACAGAGATAGCCTGAATCACATCATCATCGCTTGCTAGGTTGCTTGCAAGTGCTTTGAATGATGATGGTTTAGGAAATTCTTTACCCTCGTCTTCGAACATGATGGTATAGATTTCAAGAACTTCACGAGCGTTGAAAATAGCTTCGCTTAGATTGTCAGCTTCGCTAAATGCTCCAGGGAAATCAGGGAAAGAAATGCTGTAGCCACCATTTTCCTTATCTGCTTCAAACAATGCTAAATAATTATATTTCATAATGATAGATTAAGCCAATGATCAGAGTAACCCCTTTAGGGGTACAGGGAGGAGTGCCCTCACTCCCCATACAAGACTTTGAGAATGTTGCTTAGTGTGCCTGGTCTGTAATCCTTTTCTTTTGGTTTAGGTATCGTCACTGTCCGTCCGTCTGGATGTTTCCAAACCTCGTGAGACCCTTTCCCAAAGTCAGTTTTACTAAAACCTTGCATCTTAGCAATCTTCTTAAGCTCTCGCTCTGTCATTGGCTTATCTCCTTTCCTTATCTTTAATTATGTTATACACTTGTTTGAAACACTTGTCAACTATAAACACGTATTTTTTACAAATGTTTTTCGTTTTTGTCATTTTGCCCATTTTGAGCAAATAGAAATCAAATCTCGCAACCATTATTGACAAAATGGCGATTTTGAACGAATAGGCTACTGTATTTTACTGTATTTTTGACAACAAAAAAGCCCCCAGCAAACGCTGAGGGGTTCTGAAATACAATGATAGCGGTTGGGCGGCGTATCCAACATCTCAGGTACTCTCTCGAGTGCGTCAGGAGCCTTTCTGGCCTCGCTATCACTATTTTAAATAATCTTTCTCGGAAATAGTTTTCAGACGCTCTTTATAATTGACAAAGGTTGAAAACTTAAAACGTTTAGGGTCTGTTAGTTTGTGAATATCCTTATCCGATACAGCTTTATTAAAATCAACAATAACTTTAATAAGTTTATTGATAATCATTTTATCGTTATCCATCAACTTATAGTAGTCTGTCACCTCTCGCAATCGAAAGTTAGTATTCAAAAGATATTTCTTATCTTCCAAAATAAGAGATTTCCCTAAATCCAATCCTTCGACATACCCTACCCTGTTTGACGGGCGCAATTTATACTTTAACTGATACCTTTTTGGCATATAACTACGCAGGGGAATAAGGAAAGTCAATTCTTGGATTTGCACCAAAACAATCGCAAAACCACGACCTTTATTCAAGATTTTCTTACTTTGAAAATCATAATCCATAGCTTGGATAATATCAAAATCTTTACACATTTGTAAATCAATTTGACCAAGTTTCAATCTCTTACTCTTCATCTACACCTACCACAAAAAAATCCTACCAACGGGATATTGGCAGGACGCATTTCCAATGGGATACTTCTGTTAACGAGCGCGTCCCTCCGCCCCCTCATTGCCACAAGGCATGGGTTTAACGACAAGCGATGTCGGAACATAGAAAGGAGGTGTTTAAACCGTTTCTGTTCACAATTATTATTCCACACATCCCTATATTTTGTCAAGAAAAATCTTCGCAAACAAAAAAGCCCAGCAGACCGCTGGGCTGAAATTATTTTAGACCTTTGATTAGTTTGTTAACTGTCTCGTCATCCAAGCGGTCTAGATTTGACTTGTGTTGGAAATTATCAAAAGTCGCTTGGGAGATTTGCATATGTGGTACACCCTTGTCCCAAAATGCGACAGGGTCTTTTGCGTCAAGCAAAGCGTAAAATGTACCGCCTGCAACTAATGCAATCCCTCGTCCTGGTGCTGAAATTGTAAACATATCTTGTTCCTCTACTTTCTTTTCTTCTGGTTGTTCTACTTCTACTTCATACGGTGGATAAAACCAACCCACCAATTGGCTAATTCGTTGACTAGCATACTGGGCAGGGCTACCAACATAGAGATTACCTGCCAAGTTTTGTTCTACGGTCTGGGCAATATCACCATCTACACCGATGATAACGCCTGTATGCCCATAATTGACACCATCACTGGCCCAGTAATTCTTGATAAAGACTGCGCCAGGTCTTGGACGGGCTGATGTCGGCAACCGATGTACCTCAAAACCAACTTGTTCAGCCGAATCTAACAAATCAATGGCATTGCCCCATAAGGGTTTGCCAAAAAATTTTCCGCAAATCCAATTTGGCAAGTCCACACATTGCATACCGTATGCTCCGTCATAGTTCACGCCTGCACCACGATTGGCCAGGTCAGTGACGAACATGACGGCTTCATTCGCTGTTGTCATTTTCTTCTCCCTTCCAACTATCATTCATCTGTTTTACAGCTGATTCAATAAAGGTTTCCAACTGCGTTTCGGTCATGTAAATGTTGTATTTGGCAAGCTGGCTATTTATACGACGCTTAGCCATGTCTAACTTATCGACGTGCTTATCTTGGTCTAATTTGGTAATCTGCTCAACAGCATTAACCGCATTGCGCGCCAAAATCTCTGTGATTTCAATGGCTCGTTTTCCGCCTTTGGCAATCAGATACTTCTTGATTTCGTGGATTATTACACCAGCAACAATGCCGAAAATCCCAGTTGCTGTGCCAAAAATAAGCTCTGTTAAATGATTCATCCTACCCCTCCTTTATTGGCAATTGAATATAGATTTGGTACATGGTTTCAATCTCACCATTTCCACCTAAAATCTTATAACTATCAAAAAGTTTGGCAATCTCTCTACGCTCTTCCAAGGTTGTCCAACCACGGGCAATCGCTGTGTCTAAATCCTTGTAAAGCGTGTAACGACGGCTACTTCTACCGCTGTTTTTCAAAGTGTCCATTTCCTCTTGGACGGCAATCAAGCTAACTTGGTTGTCATCTGCGACTTTCTTTAGATTGGACACATCATCCTTGATGTCTTCCATACCCTGTTTAAGCTCGCCAAACTGAGCCTTATTGAGGTTATTAGACCGTGCTGCAAGATAGCCAAAGCCACCAGTTGCGATGACACCAATAGTAGGTGCCACCGCTCCGATGATGTGCAAAATTTCGTTAGGCATAGGCTAATTCCCGTCTTCTGGTGCAAGCTCATCCAGCATTTCCTTGACCACTTCACGCAAATTCCATAGCTTTGGAACCTCCTCAAAAGTGGCAATCCCACCCGCAACTCGACGGTACCAAGCTTGTGCAACAACGTGTTTCTTTGTAAATTTCATAGTAAATTGTCCTTTCTTGATTAAACTAATTCCTGTCAAAATTGTATTAATAAATCCCATGATCTATTCCTCAATTTCTACCTCAACATCGTGAGGAGTCGTGTCTTTTGGAACATCCTCTACTGCTTCTGCTCCAAATTGACCTGCAAAACCAGTAAACATAATAGTTAATTCCGCGACTGCATCATCAATCTTATCTTGCATATCAGCTTCTAACTTCACAAACCGCTCATTACGTTCTGTTTCGGCAGACCGTAGCCAATCCTCAATAGATGTAAATCGTTCATTCTCTGCCCGTTTAGGGAAGAAACGATTGTAAATATCATCCGCGCCTTCTTGCACCAACTCATCATTTGATTTGTTGATAGAATCTGCAGGCAAATGACAGATAAATTGTGAACCTACCTCATCCGTCAAAATGAGCTTAGTTTGTTTAGGTGAGCCGTCAGAATGGTATTCTAACGATTTTTGTAAAAATAAAAAGTCCACGTTAACCTCCTTTAAATTAACCAAGTTATTGTAGTTGTGAGAGATTCATTTAAAAGATAAGACTCGATTTGGCAAATGCCCGTCGACTTAATTCTCACAATGCGGTCATTACCACCATTTGTAACAACACGGAACACCGCATCTGTGCCAGCGACTGGTAAAAGAGAAGTTGGAATGGTTCCCAAAGAATAATTAGACACAAATGATGTACTTGATACTTTTATCCTAAGCGCTACCACAGCCCCTTCTTGCTTGTAATGGACACCATCCACTCCAGTAGAAATCCATGTCGAGGGTTGGACTAAAGCTACTCTCTGCCAAGGTTTCCAAGCATTATTCGCCCAAACTCTGAAACAACTCATCACACCATTAAAATCAATCGCTTCTTGCAAAGACCAACCAGCATCATGCTTGGTGACACGGACATATTTCCAATTGTGCGCTCCAACAGCGGTTGGCGGTTGGTTGGCCAGGTTGTTACCACGGTAGAGTCCTGTTTCTTTATAATTGTTCCAGTCACCCGTTGCAATAATTGCAACACCGTTATTTTCGGTCAACTTATGCTGCTGTATCGGTTTATCGTTCGCATATATATCACCCTTTACATCAACCGCCCCACGCTCTCTAACTTTGTTAATGCCGACACCGTGTTTATCGTAACTAACGACCACTGATTCCGTTGGAACGGACACTTTAAATGTCACATCATTTACAAAGCTATCCGACAGAACTCCTAGCACCTCGAACGAGGAAAGAGAACTATAAGTTCCTGCCAAAGTTGCTTGAGAGTTGATAAGTTCCGCTATCGTAGTTGCGTCTATATTGGCGGAACTGTTATTAGGGGTAAAGCTCCCGCCTAATGCAGCCGTACTAAAATTCAGTTTCAAACGATTGTTCTGTCGACCATTCCAGGTAAGGGGAGCTATTTTTACAGACCGTGACACTATCAATTGGTTTCTCAAAGACCCCCCTCGACTAACTGTAAAGGATAAAGCAGGAGGATGATAAGGAAGTACTGTCACCACTCTATCTACTGAATCGGACACTCTATCACGACTATCTGTAACCGTGGTACGTATGGTGATTTGACCGTGATAATTCATAACGCCAAAACTGCCTCCCGTAGAAGTCACGACTTGATTTTTGCCGACAATTTCCGAACGGATACTTTTGATAGTCGAACCGTAGATGCCGTTAGCAGATACATTGATACTAATATTGGACAATATCTGCGCAAACGCTTGATTTCCCAATAGTGCACTTACCTTTGTGTTGGTGTCCGTCAGAGTGATCGATTGAATAGACGGTTTTACATGAGCTGGGACTTCCCCACGAAACGGGATGAATAAGGTTGAAAAAAGAGAATCTCTCCCTCCTACAACCGTCCACCTATCCAAAATGATGTACCCTGTCCCATCAAAAGATTCTGGGATATCATCCCAAAAATGATTAGGTAGGGTGAACTTAAAGCTAGTAGCGGTTGATTTTGTCGCTAAAATCCCCCTCTTTCCATACCAATAATAGGACAGACTATATTTATCTTCTGAATAATTTTGGGAAGGTTTGACGAGGTTTAGCGTATTACTACTGCCAATAGGACTGGTAAAAGACTGGACATAGACGTTGGCATTGTAGGTATCGTAATCATGGGCGAAACTGGGTACTCTAAAAGGAATAGCAATAGCCTGTTGACTTCTATCAAAAAAATTAGTCGCAATATTAAAATACATAGTGGCAGGATAGGTATAAGCGTATACATTAGGTTCTTCAATATAAACAAAGCCTAATTCTTCATAACTTGGGTTATAGGCGCTTCCTTCAACCTGTCTGTTATATTCATCACTTGATATCCCATCGTAATAAGTATTTGTATCTCTTGAGACTGGGTATAATTTCTTGGTTAGAGGAATTTTCTTTTTAACTCCTTTGGAACCTAGTGAAATCTCAAAAAAGGCTTCTCCGCCAGAACGCAGGTCCACAGCTTTGAGCATACGAACATAGAAAAATATACCGTAGCCTGTCGACTTTGGTTTATTATCCACAACCTTCAATCCCATTGCTTTAATGTAGGAGCCGATTTCAGCTATATACTCTTTTTTTACATTATCGTAAATATAAAAACGATGCCCTGCATCTCCCGTAGATTCTTGTCCTGTTTTAGAGTTCCGATATATTTGTTTTATGCCTCTTGTTTCTAATGCCATGTGTTCTCCTATCCTATATAACGAATAACATTCATATCCAAATTAACGACATGTTGTTCTGTTCGAAAACGACCAATCTGTAAACTTTTGGTAAAGATACCGTTATCAATATGGATAACTCCTTGCGAAATATACATAACCTCTTTACCTGCCGAAAGCATAGAGATACGGTTTTCTGACACTCGAATAAGGGCTGACCCATCGTTTTTTCCGATAATCAATCCTTCGTTTGAACGCGTCATGTAGCTATCTAAAAACTCAACACGCTCTGCGAATTGACCTAAATTCAATTCAATAGCTGCGACCCGTTTGGCTGCTTCTACTAATGCTTCTTGGTTTTCTCGGACATTGGCACTCTCGACATCTAACATTCTTCGATATTCGCCTATAAGCTCATTAACCGCATCAATCGACGCCTTAGCTTCAAGCTCTGTTTCTGCTAGTTTTGCACGCTCCTGTAGAGCTGTGATTTGTTCCTGAGTTAGAGCTTGGTCAGCTTTGGAATCAAGGTCGGCTTGTATATCTTTAAGAGCGGGGGTAGGAGTTGTCGGGATAGACCCATCTTCTAGTTGAGGGTCACGGATATAAAGCACATCCCCGACCTCCCAGCGACCTGTATGATTATAGAAGATAAAGCTGTGCCAACGGTTAAACCGTACCTTGCTACTGCTTGAATACCGCTTCCAAGCTGTCGTCACGTCAATCAATTGGCTACTTGCATCTTCAAACGCTTCACAACCATACTTCAAACGAACGGACTTCGAACACTTGATATCCACCGCAAACGTCATCATCTTACCTTGCCAGTCGGCGCCTCTAAGGTCAAAGAAGTCAGCCCCCATACCGCCTGTGCCAGCACCTGTACAAGTCGCTTTCAGGTGATAGCCACTTTTTGCCATAGCATCCACTACTCGCTCAAACTTCCAGCTGGATGCGTTGGTAAACAACCTGCCCAGATTAGCAAAACCAAAATCACGGATATAATTCCTCCCACCAACCTCAATCTTAGCCCATCTATCGGCCCAGCGATACTTGGTCTTATCTGTGCTGTCGACTTGCGTGTGGTCTGAGTAGTGTCCAATATACCGCTGACCATTATCTGATGTTGTAAGACCAGTACCATCTGCACTATCCGAGTAAGCCCAATGGATGTATGGAGTTCTACCATCAGTGCCTTTGGGACCAGGCACTCCTTGGGCTCCATCAGAGCCTTTCCACTTCGTCCAACGATAAGAGCTAGGATTGGTGCTATTAGTAGCAGTAAAATCTTGATACATACCGATATAGGCTTTAGTTTGGTCTGTTTGGCTAAATCCACCACCAGTAGCATTATCAGCGTAGGCAATGTGGGTGTATTGGGTTCTTCCGTCCGCACCTTTAGGACCAGCAATTCCCTGGTCTCCCTTAGGACCCTGAAGACCTTGTGGGCCCTGGAGACCTTGGATACCCTGTGGACCTTGTGGGCCTTGCGGACCTGTAGCTCCTCGGTCACCCTTTGCGCCTGTAGGACCTGTTTCCCCCATCTTAGCCACTGAGTAACCAGTTTCTGAAGTATTATCCGTATATGCCCAAACGGTTTTTGTCCACAGAAATTGACCATTGGGAACGCTTGGTACCTGAGATGTCCATGACGTTGGCTGAATCGTGCCAGATGTCGATTTTCCGTAAGTAATCGTCGTTGAACGAATGCCTACTCCGTCCTTGCCTGCGATACCGTCACGACCTGGAAGCCCATCGGCCCCTCTTTGTCCAGGCTCTCCTTTTTCACCTTTCGGTCCAGGAGTTAAGGAAATGGTTCGTAAATCATCTTTTGTGGCAACTTCCTTACGATTGATGGTCAACTTCTCAATATTCATCACGACTTTGCCGTCGCGAACCGTCACTACTTCATCGAGACCGTTCATAATTCGCAATCGTGCCAAATCCAAATCACCAGCAGTGATGCGCTTAGCGTTTAGCGTGATGACATTTGCGATTGCTGCCGAGATTTTCTTAGCCATCACTTCATCAGTAGACACCGTGTCAACGATGTCCTCGACATTTGCGCTGTCTGCTTTCTTGATCCAACTGCCTTCGATACGCTCCCACATCTCGACGTAGCCCCCGTTGGGCTTGAACCAAATATCCCCATCTTTTGATAGATGGGGCTTTTCTGTATCCAAAAACATAGCTCCCTGCTTCGTTAGGAGCTCGTCTAGATATTCGATTTGGCGCTGCACTTGACCTTTATACTGATAAGAAGATTGAGAGGCTCCAGTTGCTTTCGCATTCGATTCAGCGGTCAAGCCACCGTCAAATTTTAACTTATAAGAAAGCATAGGGGTGTCAAAATAGACATTGTCGTCCCAATGAACCGTCACCCAATCCCCTGCTTCCAGAGCCATATCCCCTCGCCATGACAGCTTGTAGGGATAGTAATTCAAGTCTCGGTACTGATTGAAGATGCGGCTTAAAATCTCCTCTGTCATCCACGGATTTTTCAAAGACAAGGTATTTCCCGTCGTAGTGCCTTCTTTCAAAGTCTTTTTTGTTTGGCCGTACTCAACCAAACACTCAACCCCGCGCAGGCGATAGGGGATTTCCTCCCGTTCTAGACCTGTCGCAGGATACATGTCCTTGGTGATATGTCGTGCTGTCGGTTTTAGTTGAATAAAGTCCAGCTCCCCATTTCGATTAAAACGAACAAAGCGACCGCTTAGGGTCGCAAGATGGACTAGCACCTCTCGATAAGTCACCTTATCCAGTTTGAATGGTATCGTATCGTCAATTAGCTGGACACCATTTGCTACTCGAATAGTGGTCATACCGACGATTTCTTCTAGTACTCGCCGGGCTGTCGTTGGGTAGGCTAGGTTGCTTTCGTAGGGTTCGTTCAAACGAACAAACTCATCATAGAGTTTCAACTTGGTCTTCTTCGAGTTACGGTCTAGCTTGATTTCCGCAAGAAAGAATCTTCCTATCGGGACAGACTTTCCGTCAATGGACAAGTGAAGAGTGGCTGGCATCATCTCCTCCAAACCCTCTACAACCTGCTTGATTTCAACAGAAAGACTATTCATGTATCCTCCGCCGAGCGAAAAATCCTTGCTATTTCCGATGGAGCTATCGTACTCAATAGAAGCAATATCTTGTTTGTGGAAAACTCGACCATTTACACGAAACTCCGCTTCAAATGAGCGACAAGAAGATTCAATCGCTTCAATGTATTCTCTTGTAACGTCTAACATGATTCTCCTTTACTGCTCAATAATAGTAACGGACAACTCTTTATAATAAGTGATACCGTCACTCAGCCTGCCGAGAAGCGCTTCTGTAATCGTTCCGCGATAGCCCGTAATACTTCGTCCTAAAATAGTCACGGTAAAGAAACCTGCTCTCAAATGAGACTTAATGACATTTCGTTCAGCCTCTGTCAGGATTCCCCAACGGATAGCGACCGTGCGCTTTTCTGCGATGACATCACCCGTCATCAAGCCACTAGCACTACGACCAGTTCCTGATGACCAGATGATTTCATCGTTGATGCTAATTTCAGTAGGAGAAGCAAGAGCTACTCCACCGATTGATAGTTCACTCATAGTAACCTCCTACATGATGATTGGGGATTCCCCCGTTTTCATCGCAATCTCATTGATTTTAGAAATGATTTTCTTTGTAATACGATCACCGTCGATTGTTAAATCAAGAGCCCTCACAGCTTGCAAGAGCTGAGCAAGAAGAGCGATAACTTCTGCACTACCTCCGCCTTCCTTGGTCAATTCGGCAGCTTTTCGAGCCATTTCAAGCATTTTGTTTTCTGGTGCAACAATCTCACCGTAATGCTTGTTATCCCCAATCATGGCAATCTGAGGGGTATTTGCTTTGACAAATCCACCTTGTGCTAATCGTGGCAAATTGACATAGCTAAAGCTACCGAGATTCACACCAGGGATTTTATTGATTGCGCTGATGGCTCCATTCAACAGTCGAATACCGCCGTTAATGGTGTTTTCAACAGTACCTAAGACACCATTGATGACACTACGGACAGCTCCGCCAATGGCATTTCCGACCATGGTTCCAACGTGCGTAAAGGTAGACTTGATTTTATCCCAAATCCCGCCAAAGAAATCCACAATGCCCTTAAAAGCATTTTGAACCCCTTGATAGGCCTCGTCGAACTTCGATTTGAACCAGGTACCGACTGATGAAAGAACATTCTTAATCTTGCCGTACTGCTCGCCGAACCAATTACTGATTGGGGTAAAGACATTCACTACCGCTTGATAAGCAGAATTGAACTTATCCCTGAACCAGGAATGGACCGAAGCTAAGATATTCTTCACATCGTTGTAGCGATCGCCAAACCAACTTCCAATGTCCTTGAAAACCTGTTGGACATTCTTGTAAGCCTCATCAAACTTGGACTTGAACCAAGTACCGACCGATGACAAGATGTTTTTAATATCGCTGTAGCGATTCCCGAACCATGAGCCGATTCCCTTAAAGATATGGGTTAAACCGTCCCAAGCGGATTGGAACAACTTAGCGAACCATGAAGGAAGGTTTAAAAAGGCATTGATAATGTCTGTATATCTTGCGACATACCACGAACCGATAGCGCCAAAAATTCTCACAATGCCATCCCAAGCGTCTTGAAACCATTTGCCAAAAGCTTGCGCAACATTTGAGAATGTCGCTGAAATCTCAGCCCAACGCTCTCCAAACCAAGCACCCAAACCACTGAAAATAGAAACAATGCCGTCCCAGGCTTCTTGGAATTTTTGACCAACCCATTCGCCAACTGATGCGCAGGATTCCTTGATACCGTCCCACAGACCGATGAAAAATTCACCGATAGCCTGGCAGACATTGCTGATAAAATCGCAAATCCCTTGCCACACATCTTTTGCGAAAGCACTTACTGTATCCCAGTTCTCGACGAGAAGATAGCCAATTCCAATCAAGGCAGCGATAGCAGCTACAACTAACGTGATAGGAGAAGTCAACACTGCCATAGCCGCATTGAACAGCCACGTCGCAGCAGTCAGAGCAGTTGTAACGGCAATATCTGCCACCTTTGCAGCTGTTGAAGTTCCCCAAGCAATTGCTTCTTGCCCTTTTTGAGCGATAAGCGCCGCTGTATTAACGACAAAGTCTTTGGCATACATAAGGTTAAGAGTTATAGACTCGGCTATGTCTTTCGCTTTTGCGATTGTCGCACCTTCGATTGCTGTTTTCACTCCATTGAAGGCAGTTTTGACGTTTTCAAACACTGCAGGTATACCACCAGCTTGTTCTAAAACAGATGCGAACTCTATCCCTTTCCAAGCTAATGCTAATGTTCCAATGGCTGTGGCTAATCCTTGGACTGTTCCAGTATTGTTCTCACACCAAGAAGCGAAACCTTCCAGGCCTTCCATTAGTCCTTTCCAAGTATCTGAAAGCAATTTGATAGCCTCTATCAAGGCACCACCTAGCATGTCAGTGATGGTTCCTAGATTTATTCCAAGCGTCTCTGACAAGAAGGCACCGAAAGGCACTAACACTTCCTCCCAAAGAGCTTTGAAGGCATCAAATACCTTCCCAACCGCTTCTTCAGTGCTATCCATGGCTGGTTTAATATGCGTGTCATAAACTTCGCTAAACCCTGTCGAAAACCGCTCCAAAGCGGGATTAACGTGAGTGTCAAATGCCTCAATAAATACTCCGACGATAGACGAAATTCCTTCAGAAAGAGATTCGATAAACGGACGAATATGCCCATCGTATACTCTACTGAAAGCATCACCGATATCATTCACAGCTTGTTCTAACGTCTCAAAGACAGGAGCGATGTTCTCCAGCGAGGTACTAATCACATCACCTAACGCTGGCATATTCTCAGTAATGATGAGCTCAAAACCTTTAAACAGGTCTCTTGCTAAGCTACTTCCAACTTCAAGAATACTGCTACCTGCACTTAACAGAGCCGATACCAAGGCGCTTCCGATTCGAATAGCGCCCGAAGAGGTAATGACATCATAGAATGTGTTTGACACGATTTGAGCGATGTTCCCGGCTGATTGTGCAATGTCCCCTAAGTTGTCAAAGAGAGATGACAAAGCATTGATAATGCGCTGTTTTTGGCGCTCTAAGCCGTTTGCAATACTCTCGACAATAAAGATACCTATCCCCAGCGCAATCGTTGCGATAGAGCCTGTAAATTGACCTAGAGCATATGCCCACTTGTCCAACATCGTACTAAAGGAATTGACAACTTTCGGGTCTGTGAAAATCTCGCTTAACAGCCTACCAATTTTCTCTAGACCTTTGCGAAACCGCTCCAAGCCGTCTGCACGAAAGGCTGCGTCAAATCCTTGTTTGAACAGGTCAGCTAACTGCATGAGGCGCTTAAAGAGACCATCAAGCAGTCCTTCAGCCTTGTTTGTGCCTTCTGCGATTTTCCCCATGTCAACTTTAGCGCCTTTGGGAGTTCCTCCCCCTCCGCCGCCTCCGCCAGAACCGCCACCAGAGCCACCACCGGAATCTCCTGAATCGGATTGTTCTGACAGTTTATTGATTTGGTCAAAGCCCATCAGGGATTTCATTTCCTTGGCAGCCTTTTTCGCAGCTTTTCCTGCGCCGTCCGCTACCTTTCCTGCACCTTTTGCCGCATCGCCAAAGTTATCCGCACCTCCCGCAGCGCCACCCATGTTCTCTCCAAGGTCGCCTACGGCATCTGCTGTTTCCTGAATTCCCGAGCCTGCCAGCGACTTCTTGCCTGTGAATAACTCAGTCAACGCCCGAAAGGCATTTCCGACTGTTAACAACTTGCTTAGTAAGAAGTTAATGACTTTAATGACAGGTGTAAAGATGTTGATTAGGCCTTGCCCAACCGACGCCATGAAACTCTCAAACTGGAGCTTCATGATGCGAACTTGGTTGGCCCAGCTGTCTGATGTTCGGGCAAAGTCACCACTTGCAAGCGACAGTTGATTTGTCACAAAGGCAAAGCGCAGAGCTACCTTTTCAGATTCACTCATGGCTTGAGTCGTCTTACCAAAGCCATTCGCCATGGCGTAGGCATCAAGCGCGGATTGGGTCATGACAACCCCTAAATCTTTCAAGCTCTCTGTCTCGCCTGTAAAGACTGATTTCAGCTTGGTGTAAGCTTCGTCTTGACTGAGATTGTAGAAAGAAGCCACATCACCAGCTAAGCTAGTCAAAGCCGTAGACATATTGTAGGCTTCGTTCTCGCTAAATCCAAAGGCCTTGGCCATCGCACCAAAGGTGCCAACGTATTTCTTAGCCATAGTCTCAGACAGACCAGAAGCATACATAGCATTTTGTGCGAACTCATCGACACGCTTGCTCATTTTCGGAAAGGCAACATCAACGACGTTTTGGACTTCGGCCAAGTCAGAGCCAAGCTCAATTGCCTTGGCCCCAAAATCAACCAGTTCTTTCACTGCAAAGGCAGCTGCTAGGCCCTTTGCGGCCTTACTTGCGAGCGACTGGATGCCGCCCATTTGTTTCTTAAATTGTCGGTCATTGACCACCAAATCAAGGCCAATTTGACCAACGGTTTGCCCCATAAGCAATCTCCTTTCTACTTAGCCATTTCTTCAAAAGCTTGCTTCAACTCATCAAGCACTTGATGCAAGTCCGCATCTGTCTTCTCTTTAGCCAAACGCAAGCGCCATTCATTGCGTATGCGGTGCTGACCTTCCGAAAAACTCTCTAGCATCTGCGGGTTTTCCTCGCTTCTGATTTGAACGATACGACCGAGAGGAGTTTCAGAAGATAAACCTGCTAAGAGCGCTCTAAACTCCTTCCAAGTCATCTTCTTAAACTCATGAGAATACAAAGATAAGCCATACTGTGTCCTGATTGACGATACAACTAAATCGAAATCATCAAACAGGTCATAGTACGGCTCACTACTCTCCCTGCTCTACATCACCCATGATCAAGGACATTGCAGCTTGAATGACGACCGTCAAATCTTTAAATGACAGCCTCAAATCAGACAATGCTGCACGACTTGCTTCAGGAAAAACTAAGTCATACATCGTAATAATCGTCTGTGCAGAGAAATCAGCTTCTTTCTGGTCTTGATTACCAATAATCTGCATCAACTGCAATACAGTCGTTGCATCCGCATTGACTTCCACTTCCTTATCCTTGATTTGCAGTTTTGGGTTTTCTTCGAAGTTCAACTGTTCCGTGATATTAACGATTTTTGCCATGTTCTTTCTCCTCTTTTACTTTCTCAATTAAGACACGCCCGATACGATTTTTTTCGGTGGTCATCTCCGTGATTCGTTCTTTGCTTTTGCCTGCCACATCTACCTCATCACCAATTTTGTACTCGTGCTTGGTATCCGCATCGACAAAAGGAATAACTGCTTGATACATTTATCTGTCCTCCTTAAAAAAGAGGGGGAATCCCCTCTCTCATCTATCCTACTGCAACAACTTCCGGCTTACCATTTGACATGAGGTCAAAGGATAACGGAGCAACTCCGGTACTGTCTCCTGCGATAAAGTCTTTAATGTTCAAGACTGCATCTTTAAACTTGACCTTAGTCCCGTCAGGGAAAGTCCATTGGAAATCTGCTTCCGCATCGCGACCATTCTTAAAGGCAAGACCTGCGATATAGTCATTTCCTGCATCGCCGACATTGCGCTTACCGGATACTGAAATCGTGATGGATTTTGCGGTCATCAAGCGACGTGTCCAGCCTTGGTGGTCAAACGGCTTCCACTCTTCCACCCCATTATCAAATGACACAGAGAATGATTCCATATCTGCAATATTGACAAAGTTTTCGATTTCTGTTGTTCCTTTGTTTACTTGGAACTGATTTTCATATACGGGGAATACCCCTGTTTTTTGAGCCATACTAGCCCTCCTTTTCGTAATAAATATCTAATTCAATCACACGTTCGTAAACGTGATAATCGTCTGTTCCTACATCGACAGGCTCGTTTTGTAAGAGCTGAATGTAGCGAATCGGTGTCTCTCCGATAACTATCAAATCAGACCGCAGAATTTGATTATAAAGGTACTGCGCTCGCTTTTCTGTCTCGTTCGCATTCTTATTCCAATGAATCAGAATACTAACTGACTTGACATCATAGCTGGCTAGATCATACCCACCAATCGCCATCCGTGGTCCGTCAGAGGTTTTGCGCTGATAGACACCAATACTGCATTCTTCCTTACTATCAAGCTTTCCAATGTAGTAGTGATTCGCCACATGAAAGTCTTTCAGCCAATCACGAACTTCTGCTAGAGTAATCATCGCTACACCCCCGAAATTTTCTTATAGAGTTTGCCGTAGGCTTTAGAAGCAACATCTGCCTTATTGCCACCGGGCAACCAATCCTCGAACCACTTGCCTTTTGCGTTTGGATTTGTGGTCGTTTGAAACTCGTACTCTGGGTGGTAATAAAGTCGCCTTGCATACGCCGTACTATGAACAATACTGGTTTGTCCCACGGACGCATTTGAATAATCTGGGGCCATAGCGTCACCTTGCAACGTTCCTTGATCAAACGGCACAACTTGCGCCTGCACAATTTCTGTATGCAAGAACTCTGTCGTCTGCTCCAAGGCTAAAATCTGAGCTTTTTCAAGCTTCCGGATAACCCCCATATCAAATGTAACGGTTGATTTTGCAAACATGGCATTACTCCAATCCAAGCTGTGTATAATTGACAGTGCCGTCAGGATTGCGAGCCTTGCGACTAGATTCTATCCTGCGCTTGACCCCGAAGATTTCCACAAAGCCACCGCTTAATGTAGCAAGTTCTGGTGCAATATCTCCGACAAAGTAAGCAGAGCCTGTGATCTGAACTAGCTTTTTTTGCTCGGTCAAAACGGTCTTCACACTGTCCTGATAGTTACAAAAAAGGTCCGCAGTGAAAGCCACTAGCGGCTCTCCATCTTCTGAAACCCCCTCTTGATGTACCGTGACGGTAATCGGTGTCTTACAAAATCGAGGTAAGACAAGCTGTGGATAGTTCATCAAATCGCCCTCCCTGTTAATCCAGTCTGTCGCAACAGCTCGTAGGTACTGCGGTTCATGGCAATCCCATTCATGGTCACCACATTCCAGCTATCCCCAAACTGCATTGACACACCGTTGATGCTGTAACTAGAGACTGCTGTAGCGAGTAAATCCGCATTCTCAACTTCAAAATCAAGCAACTGGCAACAGACCTTTTGGACAATCGACTGTTGAAAAGACGTAAGATTCTCAAATCCTACGCCCTTGATTCGATTGAAAGTCAGACTGTCCACCTTATCTGTCACTTGATCCAGTCGCATTTCTAAGTCGTTACCTTGATAAGTACCAAGGTATTCGCCAAGATAGTAAGTCGCATCCGCATACATCCTACTCACCAGCCTTAGCAACTTGTTTCAGCTTCTTGATTTCAGCTTTCAGTTTCTTGTTTTCTTCAACAACCTTGTCGTATTCCTCAGCGCTGATAGACTTACCAGTGCCTGATTTTACGACCTTGCCGTCTTCCAAAATATCAAAGCCTTGTGCTACATACGCTTCAATCTGACTCTTGTCGATGTCATAGACCTTGTTGCCTTTTTCAGCTACATACGCCATACGCTATCCCTCCCTACACTACCGCGTTGATGTAGATACCTGTTGCCTTATTCTTGATAAGGAAGGCATCCATGTAAAAGCGCGACTGCAAGAGGTAGTTATCTGCTGTACGGGAATCGTGTCCAGGGGTAAAGACCTTGATGTAAGAATACTTCTCACGAGCAATGACACATGACGGATGAATCAAGATGAAGTTCATTTGCTTAGCGTCTGAAGCTGGTACACAACCGTCTGTGTAATTGTACTTGGTCTTCATGCGAGCAGAAGGCACGACCTTGATGGTCACATCGTCAATGTCGTAGATAGAACGGCTCACACTTCCATTACCACCTGTCACACCTAGGACACGTTGCAAGTCCTTGGCTTGCTTAAAGAGCTTATTCACGGCTGGCGTCACATATAGCACACGACCTTCCGCTGGTACAGAAGCCTCGTCCATTTTTTCCATGGCGTCATCAAATAGCGTCAAGATATTTTCAGCAGTCAATGCGTCATTTGCGATTGTCGCGCCGTTAGCAGCATAAGTCATCGCTTCTTGATAAAGCTTAGAGTAGACATAGCTGTCTTTTTCAGGAATCCCTTGTTCCGTCTCAAGGGTGTTTTGAATGTTGGCCATAGACAAAATCAAGTTGGTTTCATCGACATCCATTGGATCAATCGCAAACTCAATATCACGGTCGTGTTCGAGTTTCTTTGGCTCCCATTCATTGCTTAGATTACCGGAGTTGTAGCCTGTCGTAGCTCGTGAATGGTCCTTGTAGCCAGACACTGTAATGTTTGGCAATTTAATGGTCTGAGCATTCATAAAAGTGACTTGTTGGTTCGACAAGAACAAGTCATGAGAGGTCAACTCTCGTGCGTATTTTTGTTGTAGTTCAGTGCGGAACTGTTCAACGTAGTTGTAAACTGTCATGTAATTTCCTCATTTCTATTTGTTTCCAAAAGCGGCACTTAGTAAGTCCGATGTAGTCGTTTGTTGGGCATTTCCTGTTGACCCAACTTGTTGGAAGCCAGTAGTTTCTGACTTTTCAGGTTTCAGTGCTGGAACGTCTTCTAGCACTTTTTCAATCGCCGCCTTAAAATCTTCTGCTTGCGATTCAAGCGTTAGGTTTGTTGTGTCTGCGAGCTTCAGTACATAAGGCAGACTAGATGTTGGTAGTCCAGCTTCAACCGCCGCCAACTGTAAGCTCTTTTCTAAAGTAGCTTGGAGAGCCAGCGACTGGGCTTGCTGGACTTGTTGCTGGAGGCTTGCGACATCTGGCATTGAGTTGGCTTTCTGCGTTTTAAAAGCTGTAATAGCCTCTGCCACCTCTTCGCCACTCAAGCCCTGTTGCTTGAAGTAGTTCTTTAGAACTGTCTCTTCTGCAACTTTTTGCTTACCCTCTACAATACTTGCGATTTTGTCATAGTCAATCTCAGGAGTGCTAGCAGGTTGAGATTGAGCTGACGGGTCTTGACCACCGATAGATCCTGTGTCTGTCGGTGCGTCGTGGAAAAATAATGGTTTTGCGAACATAGCGTTCTCCTTTCAGTTTTTAGGGTGTCTCCCTATTTCAGTTATGGACGCTGGTGTCTCCACGTAGTTTTACGCCTTCGGGCAAAAAGAAAACTAGTCGATTTCGACCAGTTTTGAGTAATTTAGAGTATTTTCGAGCAGTCTTTCCTGCTGTCAAGATATTGGACCACCTCCTCAACGTTTCCAAAATGGTTTCTTGGCAGGGCTGTTGGCCACTTGCTTCTCGATTTTGTCAAATCTTGAATTAGTAGCCTGTGCGTTGCGTTCGACGATGGAACGAAGTTCAGTAATTTCATTTGCCTGTTTGGCGTTTTCATCAAGTAGACTTTTAATGATATTCAATGCAATATCAACGGCTTCTTTAGTTCCTTGAACTTGTTCGATCAGTTCACGTTTTTTCTTGATACGCTTGTTCATAACGACCTCCTTTCTATTTTCTGTAACAAAAAAGCACTTAGACTTCTCTAGGTGCTATAAATTATCTAAAAACTTTTGCATTGCTTCCTTATCTCTATCGAGATTAGTGAAATTTCTTTGGAAATACTTCCTTTTTTCTTCAAGGCCACGACGTTTCAGTTCTGCCTCGAACTGTTCGCACTCTTCAACCGAAGTCAATTGAATATTAAGATTCATCGTTACCATCTGCTCATCGGTAACATAGGTAAAGTCCAACGGTGTGACGTCAGGTACTCCTTTAACCCAAGACATATTATTTCTCCTTTACTCTTAATGTTATTTTCAATAAGTCGCCGTACTTATCTTGCGCAACAGATGACCCTTTCAACTCAAAAGTTGTACCAGTCCCTAAGATAAACTCACTTTCCATTAAATTGCTAGACATGTAAGCATTTGTGCCTTTCGGAACTTCAATATCAAGCCAAATTCGTCTATTTTCAAAAACATTTTTATCGGGATCAACGCTTACAGAACTATATGCTAACTCAAAGTAAGTATGGTTATTCAGATTATTAATATTCTCTGCTAACTCCGATAAACTTGTACCTTTTGGAACGTCTGTATTTGCCAAGAATGAATCCAGATAATCATAACTAACCTTCCTCAATCCTCGGATATTGTATGGTGTAACATTGGATTCAATCACCTCATCCAAGGCGGCCATCACATCCCAATCATCGTCCGTAAGAATGTCCATGCTTCCACCTGGTCTAAGCGCTCTGTTTATATTAAATGAGTTGATTGTTTTGATATATCCGCCCCCATCACCGCGACGTTCTTCGTATATCAGGTCAGCTTGCTCATCGCTAATTTTTCCAAAATCAGCAATAGCTTTTTGGATATTATCTTCACCTTTAATATAATTATACACCTCATCATCAAGGTTATCAAGCGATTTATCAAGATTATAACCCTTTTCTTTTTCAAAGGTTTCTAACTTTTTCCGAGATAGGACTGTTTGCTTTTTCCACTCTTGTTCTCGAATTGAATAGTGCTGAACATTCTCTGGATCAAGACTAAACTTGGTCAGTCTACCAAACCGCTGCTCCTGCCGTTTGGCATACTGTGTCCTATTTTCTAAACGCTGGCGCTCTTTGATGTCTTCTAGTTCAGACCGAGTGAAGGTCTTCTCAGGCTCTGAACTGATACCTGGAAAGTAGGTCGTGTGCTTATCTTTGCACCGTGGGTGGTACAGCCCTGCTGCTATCGCAGAGCTAAGAAGCGGATAAGGCCCGTCCGAAGCTTTTCCTCCGCTCCATACATCGTCAATTAAGACCTTACCCTCAAAAGGCATGCAGAGTGGGCAGGCGTTGGTGCGCTTGTTCAAAATAACGGTGCTAATGCCCCATTCTTGGCGCTTCAAGCCCTCTCCCATCAGATACGCACGCTTAGTCGCTGTCCTGACTGCCATTTCCGCATACGACACGATATTAACCAGCGTTCCATTTTTGTACTGGATACAGGTAATCCCTCGACTGAGAAAGTCCTTGGTCGCCATATCGATCGCTTTTTCGTAGGTAACTGCGCCTGTGTTAGCCACAACCTGCGCATCAAATATGATGCGTCTGTACTGGTCATCTGTGTAGCGTAGAATCGCATGCTCTGCGACCTTCATGTCGTACTCAATCGCATTCAAGAGAGCGTTCAGCTTGCGCTCATTGATACCAAAGAACGAGCCAGTCAGCCCATCGCCATGTCCAGGTAACACAAGACCTTGCCTAATCGCTTCTAAGATAGCCAACTCCTCACTATCCATGCCCTCTCGATGTGCAACCTGAATAGCTGAAGCAATCCGACTGTTAATCTTTGCGAACTCCTTGCCGTATTTCTTCGCATTAGCTCGCTTGAAGCGCTGAAGCTCTCTTAGCTGCGCGACCTGCCACTGCTCCCACTCAAAGCCTTCTGCTGCTTCTTGTGCTTTATGGCGTTTGAGGTTACGAATCATAGACGACAGCAGCTCTTCTTCGATTCTCTGAAAGGCTTTCGATACATCATAAGCCATTTTGATATACCTTGAAACCTTTCGCCTTGAAACTGCGGGCTTGTCGTTTTAGGGCTGTGCAACTTTGAGAATGAATATTGAGCATCTCAATCTTGTTGTCTTTCTCGACTGCGTAAATGCCAAAAGCGACATTCTCACTCGCTATCTTTAGCAGTCCCTCCACTTCCTTTTTCGACAGCTGGTAGATCTTCGGACCTATCGTCACTATTTTCAGAGTCATCTTCTTCCTCCACTTTGAAATTATCCAACGATTGATTCAAGACGGGTTCTTCTGCCTCCGCAAAGCCCTGCTCTGCTTTCAAGCGGGCTACTTCCTCAGCCTTCCAGTCTTCATCTTTAGAATCACCGTACAACTCCTCTACACTTGCTTCAATTGACATAATGCCACCAGTTTTAGCCTTGGACACTGTCTCAACTTGACTTTCAAATGACGGATTAGCGTATTCTCCAAACGGCACTGTGACATCCACCTCTTCAATCGGGGATTTCATAGCCACATTTTGCGAATTGATGACCATTCCAATCAAACGAGGCAAGAACTCCTCTAGCGCCGTTACGATTGCATTACGAGTGTAGAGTGTTGCTTTTTCTTTCTCACGTTGAGCCTCCGCATTATCTAGCTTCTTGACATCAATTCCTAACGTTGACGGGCTGATAAGTCCCTGTAAAGCCAAATCCAGAGCTGTCACATAAGTAGCTAAGTAGCTGTCATGTGGAATCGCTGCCTGCTGCAACTCAATCTGATTTTTCGCTCCCTCACGCATATCTGCGTCAGTTCTGATAAAGCGATTATCGAAACTATTCGGCTTCATGATTGCACCAGTGTTTGGATCACGAGGAATAAAACAATCTGGGATATATTGCTTGGTCCGCCCTGCACGTAGCGCGTCCATCCATTGGCTCCATGCCTCGTCTAAACTGTCAAAGCTATCCGCCTTTCTGTCGAAGATAGACTGGCCTCGACCTTCCCATTTGTTCGATGAGAAGATTGCAAAAGGTACACAAAGCATGACAGCCTTATCAAACTCATAATCCTTTAAATCTTTGGCATAGTCCGTTGAACCTAACGCTCGCAACGTGCGCCCCTCGTACAGCTCGGTTTTTATATAGCCGTAACCATAGGTCTCAAGGAGCATATAGTGCTTGTTTCGCTCTGTGAATGGTGTTTTGAATACAACTTCTTTCAAACGCCCACGGTTGTAAACAATGTCCACACGGTCTCCTGACACCCACTCGACAATTGGCAGTTGACTGACTTCCTTGTCAAAAGAAATGCGAAAGGCACCATCGCCGACAACCAAGGATTCCTTAATAGCTTTCTCGAGTTGCTTGTTAAAAGCATTGTCCTTATCAATCTCTTTCCACAAGGCTTCATGTTGTGGATTGGTAAACTCTAGGTCGTTGAGATCTGCCATGGTGATGTCTGCTAGCCTATCCACAATCAAACCGGGGATACCTGTGTGCAATTTACGAATCTCCATTCCTTGGGAACTCTTAGCGCCCCAAAATAGCAAGTCTGCATTCGGTAGTTGCTCATAGAGTTGCTTCAACTCAAACGAATCACCCCTGTACCAAATTTTATTTTTTAAGGCGTTTGACTCAAAGGTCAACGCTTCTGTGATGGTAATCATCTGCGGTTGCGCAGCCTCAATCTGCAAGAAGCTCTTCAAGCCATTTCTAATCATGTCCATTAGTCCCAAATCTTACTCCTTTCGTCCGATTAGTGTTGTGTAGGGAAGCCATGCATACTGACAAGCATTTATCGTATGGTCGCTCGCATCTTCGGGTTCATCCTTATCCTCTTTCCAGGCGTAGGTCTCTAGCTCGTTGATATGAGTGACACAGTGGTCACATACCAGGTAATTCCCTTCCGCAATCCAACCAAGTTGAAAGTTAATACGGTCAACTATCTTAGTTTTCTTGTAAGCTCCGATGAAATTGTAAATCGAACCATGCAATTGCTTGTACTTATTCATCTCTGTAATCGTTGCTTGGTCCGCACTATCAATAAAGACATCACGCAAGAAACCAAACCGCCCCACGTTCTTATCCAAGAAAGCAATGAACTTCACAACAGTGTCAGATGGTGCGATTGGTATTTCCCGCTCTGCGTTATTGTAGACCTCTTCATCAAGGATATAGACCGCCCCTGTGTCCGTAATCCCTAGAAAATACATGGCAATCGTGTCAGGACTTTGTGATGAATACGCAGTATCAAGCCCTGCACTGAACTTAACAAAGGTCTGCTTCATAGCCTCTGACAAAGGGACAAGATGTTTCTGCCTGTCAAAGTTCACAAATACTAGACCTGTTGCCTTTCCTCGCAATCCTAAAATCTTATTCTTATACAACTTTGTACCAACTGGAGCTGAGCGCTTTTTCTTTTCGATGTCTTCTGCACTCAAGCTCTTGTTATCGTTGAATGTAAAAAACCAGTAGCGCCATGTTGGCACTTCTGGTTCAACTAAGTCTTTCATGATTTCCTGCGGAACATCGTCCGCGTATTTTTTGTAAGGTCGTGAACGATTGATAAACTCCTTGTAGACCGGCAGATTTGGATTGTCCGGATTCAGGGTCGCCATAAGATAATCATTACGAGTAGACAGCTCACGGACAAACTCAATATCTGCTGTATTCACCTCATCAATGTAGACGCAGCCATACTGACCACCAAGAACCAGTTTCCACTTTTCTTTATTATCATAGCCTAAGACATAGATAATCTTGTCCTCGAACTTGATATGCGGTAGTTTGAAATCCTTATCACCATTTCCAAAATAAAGGGCGTTTCTATGAATATCCAAGATACCATTATCCTGGTTGATGATATTCTTTTCTGCGACACCAACAGTCTTAGCTGCAATAATATGAAACTTCTTCTTGCTTCGGCTAACTGCCCGCATGAACTTAACACCGACACCAACAGTCGTCTTTCCAGCTGCCGTCGTACCTTCTAGGAAATCTGCATCTACGTCTTTAAATGTGTTGCAAAAGTCGATGTACTTTTGAGACAAAGGAAAGTTACTCTTCAAGACCGTCACCTCCCAGCTGACTAACAATATCGTCAAATTTTGGAGATTCGGTGACAGTTACATCAGCCTCAACTTTATCCGTCCAAAGTCTATGACGCTTGCCAAGGAGCTCTGCTGCCTTAATTCGGTCTTTTGCGCTAACCTCAATATCATCTATCATTTGAACTCCTTCTCCAAGGCCTCGCAGGGTTTGTTCCGTCTGCTCTCCTCTCATGACGGAAGTCAAGTAAGATAAGACTTCTGCCTGTGTCGCAACTTTTTCAGATTCTAACTGTTGCATTCGTTCTGCTATATAGGATTTTATTCCGATATTTTCCAACAATTCAGACGAACGAGCCTTTGCATATTTCTTGCTATAACCCGCTTCAATTGCCGACTTATAAGCGTTTCCCGTGATGATGTACTCATCGGCAAAGCGTTTCTGTTTTAAAGTGAGTTTCGTCAATTTTCCACCACCTCCAATCAAAAAAAGCCACACGCTTGTGTGACTT
>NZ_WCJE01000017.1 GCF_016743335.1 Streptococcus suis
GATTTTAAACTGTATTCTACACGAATTTTGTATCAATTAAAACCAATACTAAAGAAGAATATAATCCCAAGTTTATGGTTATTGACAAGTGGTATTATCGGGCTTGCAATTGCGTTATTTACACGTAAACGTAAATTATAATAATCACCTAACTGATACAATTCTAAAGGATGAGAACAAGCCCTGTACTGCTTCTCTAGATTCGCATCAACATCTCCACAACTTCCAGAGTGTGACAGACTTAAAATCAACCACAAAGCCCTCGCTAAGCTTATACATCTAGCGAGGGCTTTATATTTATTTTTTATAATCTTTTAGTTTTCGGTTAGTATAGCCATTTCGTTTGCTTTTAGTACTCGCTTCAAAGGTTCAGGTAACCTTTGAAGGCTGGAGATAGTCGAAGCAAGTTTACCTCAATAGCTACAGGTTGCTAGAACAGCCTAAAGGTTGTTCTAGGTTGGAAATATTTCCTCGCTCGTCGAAGTAATAAAAGATAAACTAAATGATTATAATGTTTGATAGAGTGAGGGGGCGGAGTAATAAGATATCTTATCCGACTACTCCCATATTTATCACTTAGTTGATTTCCGTACTTTGATTCCGTGGTTAAGAACTACCTCACGGTTTTCCAACTCTTCCTTGTGCATGATTTTGGTAAGCATGCGCATAGCAATTGCACCAATATCATATAGTGGCTGATTGATAGAGGTCAGGTTTGGACGGGTAAACTTAGTCACTAGGGAATCATCACTTGTGATGATTTCAAAATCTTCCGGAACCTTGATGCCCATATCACTGACACCGTTCAATAGACCTGCAGCAATCTCATCTTCTGCAACATAAGCTGCAGTTGCTCCGGCATTCAAAATACGTTCTGCTAGAGCGTAGCCTTCCTCGTATTTATACTTGGATTCAAAAACCAATCCTTCGTTAAACTCGATTCCGTTGTCCTTCAAGCCTTGTTTGTAGCCTGCAAAACGAACTTTACCATTGATGTCATCTACAAGCGGCCCTGATACAAAGGCAATTTTCTTGTTGTTCTTAGCTAATAGATTGACTGCATCAACACTAGCGGCAGCATAATCAATATTGACGCTAGGTAATTGGTGCTCCAAGTCCACGGTACCAGCTAAAACAATCGGTGTACGTGAGCGTGAAAACTCCGCACGAATCTTGTCTGTCAAATGATAGCCCATGAAAATGATTCCGTCCACCTGTTTTGAGAATAGGGTATTTACCACATTGATTTCTTTCTCATCATTTTCATCACTGTTTGCTAGGACGATATTGTATTTGTACATATCGGCAATATCATCGATACCTTTGGCCAAGGTTGCAAAATAGGCGTTAGCAATATTTGGAATCACAACCCCTACAGTGGTAGTCTTCTTGCTGGCCAATCCACGTGCAACAGCATTTGGACGATAATCCAAACGATCGATGACTTCTAATACTTTTTTACGAGTATTTTCCTTTACGTTTTTATTCCCATTTACCACGCGCGATACTGTCGCCATGGATACACCTGCTTCACGGGCGACATCGTAAATCGTAACCGTATCATCAGTGTTTAACATAACTTTTGTACTCCCTTTCAATATTCTATTTCTATGAAAATTACGCTTTCACTCGATTATAGTGTATCACTTTTTGAAACCACTTTCAAGAGAAAAAACCTATTTTTTTGATAATACTTGCAATTTTTTTCATTTTTTGGAACAATAGTCTATATAATAAACGAAATTTTCACTTTTTTTACCACTACATGCTAGAAAGGGCTCCACTATGTCAAAATTACATCATGTTAAATCCTACTTAGAAGCCAACAAAATGGACTTGGCCATCTTCTCTGATCCAGTTAGCATCTATTATCTGACTGGCTATCATAGTGATCCTCATGAGCGCCACATGATGCTCTTTGTTATGCCTGACCACGACTCACTACTCTTTCTCCCTGCCTTGGATGTAGAGCGTGCGGTTGCGACTGTTGATTTTCCTGTAGCCGGCTATATGGACTCAGAAAATCCATGGCAGATTATCAAGAGCAAATTACCACAAAAAACATTCTCTGCTATCGGTGCAGAATTTGATAATTTGAATTTAACCCGCTACCATGGTCTTCAGTCTATCTTTAGCCAACCATTTTCAGACATTACGCCTCTGATTAATACTATGAAATTGATCAAGTCTCGTGATGAAATTGAAAAAATGCTGGTTGCTGGAGAGTTTGCAGATAAGGCTATGCAGGTTGGTTTCAATAACATCTCACTCGATGTAACCGAAACTGATATTATTGCTCAGATTGAATTTGAAATGAAAAAGCAAGGCATCTCAAAAATGAGCTTTGAGACCATGGTCTTAACAGGTGACAATGCCGCAAATCCACACGGTATTCCCTCAACAAACAAAATCGAGAATAACGCTCTGCTATTGTTCGACCTAGGCGTGGAAACTTTGGGCTATACGTCTGATATGACACGGACTGTCGCTGTCGGTAAACCTGATCAGTTTAAAAAAGATATTTACAACTTGACTCTGGAGGCTCACATGGCCGCGGTCAATATGATCAAGCCTGGTGTGACTGCTGGTGAGATTGACTATGCCGCTCGCTCTGTGATTGAAAAAGCAGGTTATGGCGAGTACTTCAACCACCGACTCGGTCACGGTTTGGGAATGAGTGTCCACGAGTTCCCATCTATTATGGAAGGCAATGATTTAGTCATCGAAGAAGGTATGTGTTTCTCTGTCGAGCCAGGTATTTACATCCCTGGAAAAGTTGGTGTTCGTATCGAGGATTGTGGTTACGTTACCAAAAATGGCTTTGAAGTCTTTACAAAAACACCAAAAGAATTACTGTATTTTGAAGGGTAAAAAACAAGCCTCCTACGATTTTGTAGGAGGTCATTTTGTTTAGAAATTTCTACCGTTTTTACCGTAACCATATTTTTCCATAAAGTCTTGACGGAATTCCAAAAGGTTGTCATCCATGATTGCTTGACGGACATTTTTCATCAAATTAATCAAGAAGTAGAGGTTGTGATAACTTGTCAAACGAATACCAAATGTCTCGTCGGCCTTAAGTAAATGGCGGAGATATGCACGTGTATAGTTTTTACATGTGTAGCAATCGCACTCTGGATCTAACGGTGTAAAGTCCTCAGCGAACTGAGCATTTTTCACTACAAGACGTCCACGACTGGTCATACAGGTTCCATTACGCGCAATACGTGTTGGTAATACACAGTCAAACATATCAACCCCACGAATCACGCCATCAATCAAGCTATCTGGTGCTCCAACGCCCATGAGATAGCGTGGTTTATTCTCCGGTAAAAGAGGGGTCGTGAAGTCCAGTACAGCATTCATTTCATCGTGTGTTTCTCCAACAGCCAATCCTCCAATGGAGTATCCAGGAAAATCCATGCTAACCAAATCATGGGCTGATTGGCGACGAAGATCTTCAAAACCAGCACCTTGGACAATACCAAATAAACCTTGGTCATGCGGACGGCGGTGAGCCTTGAGACCACGTTCTGCCCAACGACTGGTTCTTTCAATCGATTTTTTTACATAGTCATAAGGTTGATAGAACTGCGGACACTCATCAAAGCTCATCATAATGTCAGAGCCAAGATTGTTCTGAATGGAAATTGCTTTTTCAGGTGACAAGAACATTTTACTACCATTGAGATGATTTTTAAATGTAACACCTTCTTCAGTAATATTTCGGCTATCTGCTAGAGAGTATACTTGGAAACCGCCTGAGTCAGTCAGAATTGGTTGATCCCAATTCATAAACTTGTGCAAACCACCTGCACGCGCCACTAAGTCGTCACCTGGACGAAGCCACAGATGATAGGTATTGGATAGGATAATCCCTGATCCCATCTCTTTCAATTCTTCAGGCGACATGGTCTTTACCGTTGCCTGAGTCCCTACGGGCATAAACATGGGGGTTGGGAAGGTCCCGTGGGGTGTGATAATCTCCCCTAAACGAGCACCTGTGTGCTTTTCTTTCTTAATCAAGCGGTACTTGATTGGTACATCTGTCATAGTTACCTCCAACTAGGAAAAACAGTCCTAGGAATTTAGTCTTGTATGGTCAATCAGTTCATTTTACAAAATAATTACCAATCTCCACAGCATCTTCCAGTCTATCAAAAAAAAACTTTCTTGTCACTTAGAATTATGTTACAATGTTTTGGTAAGGAGATTATGTAGATGTTTACAATTTATAATATACGTGAGCGGGCTCGCCAAACACTAAACGAGACACCTGGTATCTATCAAGTGGCCGTCATCCCCGTCACTATTTCTGTTATCGTTCAGTTAATTTCTTTCTCTCGCAATAGCCTTGCTGGAGTAACAGCTGAGGAACTTGCTAGTCCTAGCTACTTTATTTCTACCTCCTTGTTTCCAATATTTTACGGATTGCTATTAGGACTACTGCACTTATCCATTATATGCACTATATTTCATCTTATCAAAGGGGTAAAAACTTCCACATCATTTAAAGATGTGCTGATGATTTTCAATCATAAAGATTTCTGGAAAATCTTTCGAACCTACATTTTAAAAAGTTTCTTGCTCTTCCTTTGGGGACTACTGTTTTACCTTGGCATCGGTCTACTTATCGGTGCTGGAACGATGATTACAATCATAGCTGCATCCAGTCAATCCTTAGACCCTGATGCACTTCCTATGGAAATCCTTGCCATACTAGGGCTAATGGCCATGGGAGGTATCCTACTTATGGTTTTAGGAATTGCTCTTTATATTCCACAATTCTATGCTTATTCACAGGTAGAATATATCTTGTTTGATCAATTAGAACGCGAAGAATATACAGGCGCTTTTTCAATCATTCGGTCTAGTCGAAAGTTGATGAAAGGCTACAAGTTTAAACGCTTTACACTTGATTTATCCTTCATTGGCTGGTTCCTTCTTGTCATTATTACATTTGGCCTGGCTGGTTTATATGTATGGCCGTATCACTATGCTGCACAAATACACTTCCATGAAGAAATTTTAGATGAGCAGGCTAAGAAAATGAGTTACGTATAAAAATAAGAGCGATATATGCTCTTATTTTTATATACACTTTTATGTCTATATTTAAGAAAAAAATATAGTAATAATTGGTAAAAACATTTGGATTGTGTTATACTATGACTGAGGAGCAACAAAGGACTATTTTAGCCTGCTTGGTATTGGAGCAGATTTCTTCCTTTCTATTTTTTACGCCATGTGTAGTAATTTGTTCCAATTCTAAGCGCTCCTCCTTAGAGTCATCCGGCAGTTCAATGGTTCATTGAACTGCTTTTTCGATGAAAAAGGGAGTGGGAAAGAACTCGACCAGTCTAAAAAGAGTTCGTCAACAAGTCCATATTTCTAGTTGTTGAGCTGAAACAGTCTATTCCCAGACTGTTTCACTCCCACCCCCGCATAGCTCCAACAGTCAGAGTAGTGACTGTTGGAGGTTGGAAATGAAGCGAACTCTGTTCGCATCAGTCATATAGGTCAGATTTGGAGTGTGAAACACGAACTGCTGAGATTTGCTTTGCAAATCTTATCTCCTACCTTTAACAGTCCACTGGACTGTTAAACCCAATCAACCACTGCGCTGAGATGTTGACACGAACTCTGAGAAGCAAGGATGGACTTTCTGCCCAGCCTCTATTAGTATTGTTCTTTCATTTCAAGATATTCAATCTTGATACATTTATTCATGACAATATCGTTACGACCTGCCTGACGCAATAGTTTTTCTGCTTCTTGACTTTCTAAACCAAGTTGAGCCCAGAAAACTTTGGCGTTCGACTGGATAAATTCCTGTGCTACCTCTGGTAAAAATTCACTTCTGCGGAAAACATCTACAATATCAATAGATTGGTCAATCTCTGCTAGACTACTATAGACCAACTCGCCTAAAATAGTCCCACCAGCAGCCTTGGGATTAACTGGAATAATTTTATAGCCCGCTTCCTGCATGAGCTTGGAAACGCGGTAGGCTGCTGTCTCTTCTCGACTAGACAAACCGACCACTGCAATGGTCTTAGCATTTTTCAGATAGTCAAAGATAATGTCCTGACTAGGATTTTGGAAGGAATAAGACATAGAGACCTCCTTTAATGTATATTAAATGTTAGAATCAATAAAAGCTTAATGAATAAGGTGTGCTATAACACAATCTTGTCAGTTTTAACTCGTTACTGATTATAGCTTGTCTACTTTGATTATTTTTTAGCAATTTGGTACACGACATCCTTAACTTGGCCGATAACCTTTTTAAGGTTGGTCCGATCTTTATCGGTTCCTGGATCTAAGGAATAATAGATTGAACCCACAACCACGGAGTCATCATAAGCAGCTGTTGATTCCATCCGATAAAAAGTCAGACGAGCTAATTTTTGATCTGTTAATAACTGTCGCCCAACCTGCCATTCCTGACCATTGATTGTGACAACCGTCTTTTCACTGAAAGAATGATTTGTTTCAAGCATCCGTGCTTCTAATTCCTCCGGCGTCATATTGCGACCGTCTTCCAATGGAGACTGATTAAAAGCATTGATATTATAGAGTTGAACCATGTAATTGCTGGAACCTTCTTTAACATCATAGACTGCAGCGACCGTCTCATCCTTAGTATTTTCTGCATTAATTGTCCAAGTAGATGGCACATCATAATAACGGAAATATTCCTTGATATTCCCATTTTCATCTTTTTCAGCAACACCATTATTGGCCGCATAAATCTTGTGGCCTTTTTGTGTTTCGTCAGCAGGTGGTGTACTATTAACAGCTATAAGCCCTGCATTTGCTAGAACATTGAACTGTTCGTTCGTAGTATCCTGCTTTTCTTGCAAAATCGGTAAAGTGGTTGAAAACTCTTCCCCTGAGGAAGCTGGTGTTTTCTCTGCCTTCTGCGCTGTTTTTCCACAACCTGCGAGCAGAAGACTACATAGACCAATACAAAGAACTATCTTTTTCATACTCTTCCTTTCTTACTTAGCTTCATACCATGTCGGTCCCTCATTTTCATCCGCAATCAATGGTACAGACAGGCTAATCGCCGATTCCATGGTCTCTTTTACCATGGCTTTTACCGTTTCTAGCTCTGCCACTGGGGCTTCCAAAACAATCTCATCGTGTACTTGCAATAACATACGTGTCGCAAGACCTGCTTCAGTCAAAGCCTTGTCAAGATTAATCATGGCTACTTTGAGAATATCTGCAGCCGAACCTTGAATTGGTGAATTGATGGCTGTTCGTTCCGCAAAATTACGGACATTGAAATTGCGAGAGTTTATATCTGGTAATTCACGACGGCGTTTGTAAATAGTCTCTACATAACCCTTATCACGTGCCTCACGAACAATGGTTTCCATGTAATTCTTAATTCCTGGGAAGCGTTCAAAATAGGTATCGATATAGGCTTTAGCTTCCTTACGTGTAATCCCCAAGTTATTGGATAGACCAAAATCTGAAATGCCATAGACGACACCGAAGTTTACAGCCTTGGCATTCCGACGGTCATTTGGTGTCACATCCTCAGCTTTTTCGATACCGAAGACCCGCATAGCTGTCGAAGTGTGAATATCTGCACCTTGCTGGAAGGCCTCGATTAAGTGCTGGTCCTGGGAAATGTGGGCCAAGACCCGCAATTCAATCTGGGAATAATCCGATGCCAAGAGGACACTATCCTCAAGCGATGGGATAAAGGCCTTGCGAATCAAGCGACCTTGTTCCAGACGAACAGGGATATTTTGCAAGTTAGGGTCCGTCGAAGATAGACGACCTGTTTGTGTCAAATCCTGTACATAGCGGGTATGGATCTTACCATCTTCTAAAATGGCATCCTGCAAGCCGACTACATAGGTTGATTGAAGCTTGGTAATCTGACGGTATTCCAAGATTTTTGAAACAACTGGTGCAATTGGCGCTAATCGTTCTAAGACATCTACTGCTGTTGAATAGCCTGTCTTGGTTTTCTTGGTATATTCCAATGGTAGTCCCATCTCTTCAAAGAGAATGGTCCCAAGCTGCTTAGGCGAATTGATATTAAATTCCTGACCAGCTAGTTCATAGATTTCCTTGGTCAACTGGTCAATCAAAACTTCGTTTTCAGATTGCATAGCTTTGAGAGTCTCAGCTTCCACTTTAATACCCGCAATTTCCATCTTAGCTAAAACATTTGCCAGTGGCAACTCCATGTCAAACAAAAGATCTAATTGCTGATTTTCTTCTAATTTGGTCAACATCGGCTCTTCTGTCTCAATCAAAACCTGAACCTTACGTGCCAAGTGTGGGAAAAAGATCTCGCGTTCTGGCAAGTCTAACTTAGCACCCTTACCATAAACTGCCTCATCTGGAACAAGACTGGTCTGACCATAGAGGTTTGCAATGGTTGTTAGGGAATTGTCCTCAACGGTGGAAAGCAAGTATTTGGCTAGACGGCTATCGAAAGTAGCTGGAGGTAGCGTAATCTCTTTTCGGTCGAGAAGAACTTTTCCACGCTTAAAATCATAGGTTTTTATGGTTTGGTTTTCTAAAAAGTCACGCAAGACTGGACTATCAAGTAGCTCAGGCCCTCCGACATAGATTTTCTCCTTATCTCCCCAAGCTAAACCAACCAAATCCTCTCGGTGATAATTTTCACCCAAGATTTCAAAATAGAAAAACTGGTCTTGTTTGAGCATAGCGGGGCTGATTTCCGTTACGATTTGGAAATCGAGTACCGCTTCCTCTTGCGAGCTGGTCGTACCTAACTGAGCCCTTAATTGCTTGAAGCCCATGTCATCATAAAATTGTCCCAGTTCATCCACCTTAGGGCCTTGATAAACAATGTCATCCAGACCAATTTCGATTGGAGCATTGGTGTCAATGGTAGCAAGTGTACGAGATAGGAAGGCCTTCTCCTTATCACCAATCAGGTTTTCTTTCATCTTAGAAGCCTTCATGTTGTCAATGTTTTCGTAGATACCATCCAAAGAACCAAATTCTGTCAGGAGTTTTAGACCTGTTTTTTCACCGATTTTGGTCACCCCAGGGATGTTATCGGACTTATCTCCCATTAGAGCCTTGAGGTCAATAAACTGAGTAGGGGTAATCCCCATTTTTTCCATGAGGTAGGCTGGGGTAAATTCTTCGAATTCGGCTACGCCTTTCTTGGAAATTTCGACTACGGTGTTCTCATCAGTCAGCTGGATCAAGTCCTTATCTCCGCTGACAATGGTCACATCGAAAGGAATCTCTGTCCGCTCTGCCATTTTGTCCAAGGTACCGATAATATCATCTGCCTCATACTGATCCAGTTCGTAATGCTTGACTCCCATGGCATCCAACATCTGACGGATAAAAGGAAACTGCTCACGGAATTCGTCTGGAGTCTTGGCACGACCTGCCTTATAGTCTGCATACATCTCCGTACGGAAAGTGGTCTTTCCAGCATCAAAAGCCACAAGAATGTGGGTCGGCTCAATCCGCTTCATCATGTGGTCCAACATGAGATTGAAGCCGTATATGGCATTGGTATGCAGACCATTGGCATTCTTGAAGCGGTCGATTTGGTTATAAAGTGCAAAAAAGGCACGGAAGGCTACCGAAGAGCCATCGATTAATAATAATTTATTTTTTTTCATGTCTCTATTATAGCATGGATGGGGGAGTTTTGTGGGACTTAGAGGGCTGGAATAACAGAAAATCCCAGTCAGCGACTAGGATTTTTCTTTGCGATAATAAATGTTCTTTGCGACTATTAAACTATGAGGTTTTTCGTATTCTTGATCTAGGTAAGATTGGTAGGTTCCTGGAGCAATGAAACCGCGCAAGCCTAGGACATCTGTTCCTGCTTGACCGATTACTGAATCAGCCAGAAGAACGCAATTAGTAGATAGGACGAAATAGGTTTTAAATTTAGACTTTCTAAATTTGAATAATTCCGCATGTATTGCCTCTTTCATTCGATAGGCATACATTTCAATCGGCTGGCCGTCTGCCGTTTTCGATACTTTTTCAGGACTTGGATTCCAAGGTAGGAGCAGATTATCAATTTCAGCCAATCGAGCCTCAACTGCTTCTTCCTGTTCAGGTGTCAGGCTTAGCTGATAACCCAACATAGTCATTCCTTCTTGATTACAGAAGTCAATATAGGCTTGGCGCTCTGCTTTGAACAAGACTCCATCACCAATCGCACCACCCAAACGCTCTGACAGGACATCGTATGAACCAAAACCGTAGACCTGCCCTTTGTAACTCAAATCAACATGGCCAACAGCTCCGAACCCTTCTTCTCCAACGTGTACAAAGACTTCTAATGCTGGAAGCTCCGCAATTTCTTTGTGGCGGTTATAGATAGATTGAGCCGTTTGTCCCTTATTATCCGCCAAATAATCATTGACTTTTTGCAGGGTCATACGAGGAATCAAAGCTGCTAAAAATAAAGGTAGGGGCAAACGGACATGGCGCTTAAGATTTTGTTGCTCAATAGCCTCCTCAAACAAGAAACCATCACGCAGATTAGTTAGTCCGTACAAGACCAGATAACCTCCGATGACAATGGTTTGAACAACCAGCTGTGTGCCTGACACAAATAGGGAAGCTGAACCTAGTAAGGATAACCAAATTCCATCTATTAAATAGCGAATCCGTGGCTGTACCCCATCTTTTCGATATAGGTAAAAAGTAATAAAATTAATGACTGCCGCAAAAAGCTGATAAATCCCAACAAAAATAGCCGCGAAATAGAGGGGAATTTGAACAGCTAAGTCGAGACTGGCTAGGATCCCGAAAAGAACAGCCTTCCCAACTAGCGCAATGACACTTTCACTCGAATTCTTCTTTCTGAAAAATATCATGCTCAATTCATATAAAGCTAAAAAGAATAGACCTGCATGAATGAACCGAAGAATCAAACCCGGAAATTGCCAGCCAGCAATTAAAAATCCAATACCAATGAAGACTAAGATTAGACCTTCTCCAACTAATTTTCGACCTGTTAATCCTAAATCACTTATTTTTTTCATGAGATGATTATAGCATATTTCTAGACTTATGTTTGCAAAAAAATCCTAGATGCACTAGGATTTTTTTGCTTTATAGCTGTGTTTCTCATATTTCAAATTAGTTCACAATACAAACTATCCGCTTCCGTGTTTTATGGCTCGGGTTAGAGGCTGGGCAAAAAGCCCAGCACCACTTCTTAGAGTTCGTGTCAACATCTCAGCGCAGTGGTTGATTGGCGGATTTGTTCGTGTTTTACACTCCAAATCTGACCATTACGACTGATGCGAACAGAGTTCGCTTCATTTCCAACCTCCAACAGTCACTACTCTGACTGTTGGAGCTATGCGGGGGTGGGAGTGAAACAGTCTGGGAATAGACTGTTTCAGCTCAACAACTAGAAATATGGACTTGTTGACGAACTCTTTTTAGACCAGTCGAGTTCTTTCCCGCTCCCTAATCAACTGACTTCAAGGCCTCCAGCATATCCACCTTTCTCAGATGGTGATTGACATACCAACCAAGAGCAGCCAAAATTCCACTAATGGCTAAGATAGGAATGAGATAGACTTCTAGTCCGACAGATGGATTGAAGCGGATACTGTCCGAGCCAATCATGGCAAGAAGGAGCTTGTGGAGATAAATACCGCCAACCAGTCCAACCAACATACCAATCAGCGAAAGGGCAATGGTTTCACGATAGATGTACATGGTCACCTCTTTATTGTGGAAGCCCAGTACCTTGATAGTGGATAATTCACGAATCCGTTCGGACATATTGATAATTGTAAGGTTGTAAAGAATAACCAAGCCAAGCAAGATGGATAGAATGACTAGAATGGTCATGATGGTCTGAAGCGAGCCCGCAATCGTGGTAAGCATGTCTATAAGAGAAGTATTTTGAACCAAACTTCTGACTGCTGGCATCGCTAGGAGTTGACTTGCAAGAGTCTGAATATGCCCCAACTGACTGTCTTTCAACTGAACCAGATAGGCATTGGCAGTCTTCTGCTTGCCGGTCACTTGTTCGTAGTAGCTATCTGTCATATAGATAAAATGCCCTGCGTACATATCAGCCACAGCCTCTACCCTGACTGAAACTTCCTTATCTTCCAAGGTCAGTGATAACTTATCACCAACAGAGACCCCGTAGATTTGCGCCAATTTTTCTGTGAGAACAATCCCCCTGTCACTCAGCTGGATAGCTTTACCAGAAGAATTTTCAAGACTGACTAGATTTCCAAAATCCCGACGGTCTGAAATGTAGAGACTAATCGATAAATTCTTTCTCTGACCGTTTTCTTCCACCGTTTGATGGAGCTGTTCAAAAGCCACTGGCAAGGATTGCCGAACCTGATCTGACTGAAGAAAATGTGTTAACTTATCCAACTCTTCCTCAGTAGCTCTGCTATTTTCCACCACCAACATATCATAATGGATCAGCTTCCCAAACTGTCGTTGGACAACTCCTGAAATAGAGGAACGGATACCCAGTCCTCCAAAAAGAAGGGCGACGGTCCCTGCTACTCCAAAGATGGTCATAAGCATACGAAGCTTGTAGCGGAAGATATTGCGGGCTGTCACCTTGTGGGTGAAGCTCAGGCGGGACCAGATAGCTGGCCATTTTTCTAGCCAAATGCTGGAGCCTGTAACCGGTGGCTTAGGTAAAAGTAGCTGAGCAGGTTTTTCTGTCAGCTCCCGACGAGCCACCAAGTAAGCTGGCAGGACCGAGGAAGCCAAAGACAGAAGCAAGGCTAAACCTGTCCAAAGGGGATAAAAATGAAGTTTAGCTGGTCCAATCACGGTTGTCTGCGTAATAATGTCGGAAATAAGTGGAGACAAGAGGAGATTACCTGCTATTATACCGACTATTGTTCCTACCAGACCTGCCGCTAAACCATAGAGAATGAACTTAGCCATAATCTGTCTATTCGTATAACCAACGGCCTTGAGGATACCTGACTGTGTTCGCTCTTCATCGACAAAACGGGCCATGGTGGTAAAAGTCACTAGAGCTGCGACAAGGTAGAGAACAACTGGGAAGACATTGCCCACTGCAGCAATAGACCTAGTCGCATTGCTATAGGTAGTATAGCCATCCCCACCTGGTAGGCTTGATCGAGTATAGACCTGATAGGGCGCTTTTTCCAGCTTACTTAAGTCGGATTTAGCCTGAGCAATCTCAGTTTGAGCTTGGCTAATTTCTTGATCGGCCGTGGCTTTCTTATCAGAAAATTGGGATTGAGCTTGACTTAACTCTTTATCAGCCTCCTCCAAACGGAGTTCTTCCTGACGGAGCAGTTGATTTGAAGACTCTAACTGACTCAGTCCCCATTCATAGTCTTCTACTCCTTTATTGTAGGCTACAATGCCTTGTTCATACTGACTCAAACCTGCTTGATAACGGGCCAAACCTGCCTGATAGTCTTGATTCCAAGTTTGGTACTGGGCTAGATTGCTATTGTATTCATTTTGTTTGGTTTGATAGTAATCATAACCTTGTAAATAGGCTTGGTTGGCCTGCTCATGTGCAGATTCCATTTGGTCTAATCGGCTTTTCTCAACATCCAAACCTTCCTGTCTAGCCAATAAGTCAGGATAGTCTGAGAGGGTTTGGCCTTCTTGCAAGTGATTGGCAATTTCAAGGTCTAACTCTTTCTGAGCTTGAAACCAACTAGCTCGCCCTGTGGAAATCTGAGATGCGGTCTGACTCAGTTGGGCATTTTGGGAATCCAGTTGCTGTTTGGCACTTTCCAAGCGTTGAGCAGTTTCAAGTAGTCCCTCGTGACTTACATCCAAAAAAGATTTGCTTTGGTCTAGTTTATCCTTCTGGCTGTCCAACTCTTTTTTACTTTCATCCAATTGAAACTTGGTTTGCAACAATTGAGCAAGGACGGTCCGCAATTCCATTTCCGACTGAACTAGTTTGGCCCTACCACGCGCAAATTCACTGCGACCACTTGCGAGCTGGTCTTTCCCAGATGCCAATTCTCCTGCTGCTTGATCCAGCTGAGATTGAGCTTGGCCTATCTCTGCTTCTCCCTTATCAATTTCCGTTTGCCCTTCTGCTTGAATGGTTTCCAACCGCTGTTCATCATTATCTGCTAATAACTTTTCGAGGTCTTCTTGGTGTTGGTCCAGTTTCTCTTGATAGGCCTGACTGTAATATGGTAAATCAACCAAATCATCATAGCGAATACGGGCAATAGTGTAAACTTCTGATTTGAAGGTATCCTGACTAACAAGGCCATAGCCACCTAACTGCCCATCACCACTTGCAGCCATGCCCATGGTTTCATTGTCCCAAATTTCTGCTGATGCGACAAAGCCCACAAGAGTAAAACTCGTCTGTGTCAAGATTTTTCCATCCTTATCAGACTCCATCACTTGAACAGTATCGTCCAATTTGTACCGATTTTTGAAAGAAGCTGATAGGGCTATTTGCCCCTTTTGACTGGGCATTTCCCCTTCTACTAGCTTATAGGTCGATAGGGTCTTGGGAGCTGAAAACAGCCGAATTGCAGTCTGGCCTTCATTAGTAACCACATCTTTAAAGTAGCCCGCTTCAAGAGTAGCACCTTCTATCGTTTCTAATTCGTCAAGGTCAGCTTGACTAAGTCCCAGACCTGAAATTACCGCCAAATCCATCGTTCGATGACTGGCTATATAGGCTTGGGCCGTCTTTTCCATATTGGGAGCTGTTACTTTCAGACCTGTCAAAGCTAGAGCTCCTAGCATCATCAGGCTAAAAATGGATAAAAAACGTCCCTTGGAAGAAAGCAGAGATTGTCTCATATCCTTCCAGTAGATTTTCTTTTTCATAGTTTCACCCACTAATATTCTAGACTAGCAATGTCCTGCGGATCTGCATTCATCTCTACCGAATGCACTCGGGCATCCCGCATCCGAATGACCCTGTCTGCAATAGGGGCCAGTGAGCTATTGTGGGTCACGATAATCACCGTAGCTCCTCGCTTGCGGGACATATTTTGCAGGATTTGCAAGACCTGCTTACCTGTTTGGTAATCCAGAGCGCCAGTTGGTTCATCGCAAAGTAAAATTTTAGGCTTTTTGGCAACGGCACGGGCAATGGCCACACGTTGCTGCTCACCACCTGAAAGCTGAGCAGGGAAATTATTGATTCGGTGACCGAGTCCAACTTGTTCCAAGACTTCCTCAGCATCCAAGGCATCCTTGACAATCTCGGCTGCCAGTTCCACATTTTCCTTGGCGGTCAGATTGGCAACCAAGTTATAAAATTGAAAGACAAAACCTACATCATCTCTACGATAATTGGTCAGTTCATGACTAGACAGCTTGGCAATGTCCACACCGTCCACCCAGACCTCCCCCTCATCGTTGCTGTCCATGCCTCCCAAGATATTGAGCAGAGTGGATTTACCCGCACCAGATGAGCCAAGAATGATGACCAGCTCACCCTGTTCAATCTCAAAGGACACGCTGTCATTGGCCACAATGGTCGCATCCCCCATCTGATAATATTTCGAAGAATTCTTTACTTGGATATAGGACATGGTACACCTCGCTTTTCTTAGTAATATTATAACATAAAGAGGCTGGGACAAAAGTCCTGGCCTCCTTAGTTTTTTTCAATAGTTAAACTTGACGCAGTGGTTGAGTGGGCTCTAATTAGCTGATTTTATCAGCTTTTACAGCCCTACTCAACTGTGCGGGGGTGGGCTAACGACTCATCGAACCCTGCGGGTTACCGATTTTTGTCCCACTCCCTTAACATCTATTATACTTGGGCAATGGCAGAGCCACCATAGAGTTTGAGTTCTTCTCTGATCGTTTGGTAGTAATAGCGATCGAAGGCCTGCCAAGCCTGCCTGCTAGTCTCACTCAACCGCAGGTCGCCCAGTCCAACTAGAAAACTGGTCGAACGATAAAATTTCTCAATCGCAATCAGTTCTGTATTGGTGACCATTTTAGCCTCCGACAATATGCGTGTCGTCTCTGTCAGATTATGTTGCAATCGCTGCTCATCAGCTGTCCCCCGCTTATCTGCTTGAAAGGCCTGATTCAAGTCTTGAATGAGGGCCAAAACGTCTTGAATAATCTGTGTCTTTTCCATAAAAGACCCTCCTTGTTTTTAATAAATTTAGTATATCAAATTAGACAAAAATATTCAAGTCCCTTACTTTTTCATAATATTGATGACCCCAGGATCAAATCCATCAGAAGTTCTCGTAACGGTTCGTTTAAGGGGAATGATTACTATTGCAATTGCGAGAAACAGACACACGAATTTAATTATCCGTTTCATACATACCTCCTTTTTAATATAACTAATTTTTCACTATATTTCCTTACCCATTGTTACTAAAAAATTCTTCAATGACAAATATAACTTTGTATTTCCTTGTAACTTGTATAAAACTAGTGCCTGCTCATACAGATCTAAAACTTCATCTTCTCTCAATAAGCCTTTGCTGATATTCCCCAACAAACATAGTAAATCTGGCAATAAAAAACTACTATTATAAGCATTCAATTGGTTGATCAGCTCTGTCACTTCATCTAAAGCTAAGTTCGTCTGTTTTCGTTTTAGAAGAAATCTAGCATAATTGTAACCAATCTTTATATAGGCTTGAAAGTCGGCATTGATTGATAAATCAAGCTTATTCACCTCTGATTTTACATTGCTGATTAACTCCATATATTTGTCATCTTCACCAACTTCACCTAGAAAAATAGTGTAACTGTTCAAAAAATCTAAATAAAAATAGTAATGAGGAGCGATAATGGCACTTAGTCTATCAAACTCTTTTGTCGCAAAATCCCTTTCATTGTATAAGTAAAATTGAACCAAGATAAAAATATAATCTAAATAAGCCTTATCTTCCTCATTCAATAAGTGCCTGCTTTCCACCTCTTTCACATACAATTGTTCTACAATTTCATAATTTCTGAGAAGCAATTGTTGGGATAAAATAGTTCGTATTTTTCCTATACTATGTCTACTTTCTTGAACAAATTCCTCAAAAAAATAATTCATGGTCACACCCAGCCTATTAGACAATAGGAAAAGGATTTCCGATGAGGGAGAAAGGTTGGTATTTTCGATTCTACTAATCAAACTCTGTTCACAAATATCCTTAGCTAAGGCACTCTGAGTCAGTCCAAGTTCTTTTCTTCGTTGCTTAAAACGACTACCACTTATACTATTCATAACATACTCCAAATTTATTTAAGAATATTATACACTATTTCGAAATGAATTTATTCATTTTTATATTAAAATTTTCATTTTTATATTGACTATATTTAAAAAGATTAATATAATAGTATACAGAAAAGAGGTTTTCTACAAAAGAATGGAGAATATAACATAAAAAAGATTGTTTTGTGTTCAGCCTTGCTACTATCTATCATTAGCCCTATGCTAGTAACAACTACAACTCTATCTGTAAATGCTGAAACCTCGCTAAGAGTTGCAGCAATCCCTCGTTCCTATTACATTAACAGAAAATTTTTTGTAGTTCGTAATCTAACTCAAACTAGATACTACGCTGAATATCCACACGGTGTAAAGTACGATGGCTCTTTACGCTTAACCGATTATCAAAAAAAACAGTGACGGTAGTTACTTAGCCTACTATTCAGGTACTATCTCTAGATAAAAATTAAAATCTTCCCCTACAATCTCTTCTCTTTTGGAGGTATCTATGTTTCAAATTGAAGGAAAGCTATTTTTCCGTAGCAAAAAAAACTTAGTCGCTATCTTGATCATGCTGATTGCAATCCTAGCTAGTTCCTTTCTAGCAGGCTACCACAATCGGCAAGCTAAATTAAAGGTCAACCAACACTATGAACAGTCTATCCAAAATTTTGAAAACATCATTCAAGATTTAGAAACACAATATCAGAATCAAGCCCTCAGCGAAGAAGATTATCAGGCTGAAAAAACATTCTTTACAGACTATATCGCCAACTTCCAAAAGGAGATTGAGGCGGTCAAGAAGGAGGACTGGACCTATTTTTATGAGAAAAATATCCAGCACTATCAGCAGGATGGTCAATACATCAGCCTTTCCTACCAAAGCTATGATTTTACCCCACAAACCATCGAAAATACCTTCTTGATGTCCAAGTATCTGTTAGAAAAGGAGATACCCTCTGCCTTTCCAACTGAGCTTTACCTAACAGCCTTTGAACATCCCAAAACACCAACAGACAGAGAAACCGTCAAGAGCCTGGGCCAGCAGGCCTTAAAAGGTACCAGTCATGAAATCTGGCAGGGGCAAAAACAACTGGGACTAATCATCTCCCTTCCCCTCTTTCTCCTGGCTTTCACCAATTTTTTCATCAAGGACCAGCAGGGAACTAGCCGACAGATTCACCTTTTACAGACCCTAGGGCTAACTAGGATTCGAATTACAACCAATAAATACCTAGCCTTCCTAACACTATATACTGCCCTCTTTCTAACCCTCTATCTGAGCCATTTGCTCATCGCTTTTTTACTAAATGGCAATAGTAGCTGGATTTATCCCGTCACCACCTATATTAGTAAGAGAATTGATTCCAGCCTGATCCAAACAGCTATCAAACCTATTTACCAGGTCATCTTGCTAGCCTGTGGCATGCACTATCTCTACCTTCTATTTTTGCTGGGAGTGGCACAGACCTTGGCTAGAGTCTTAAAAAATGGACTGGCTGGACTGGTTGTCACACTAGGCATAGCTATCAGTGCCAACTTCTATCCCCATATCTTAAATCCATTCAGCCTTTGGAATGCAGGCAATCTGGCAGACGGAAGTGCTATCATCTACCATCAATTGACAGGATACAGCATTCCAAAAGTCTTCACAGTCCTGCTCATCAGTAACCTACTCATCTATTGCCTGCAATTCTATCTCCTGACAAGAAAAAGTGAGGTCTAACCATGCGATTATCCATACACAATTTGTGCAAATCCTACGGGAAAAAGAAAATACTAGACCAGCTAAACCTAGAACTGATGGAGCCTGGAATCTGGGCCTTGATTGGACCAAATGGAGCTGGAAAGACAACCCTCCTAGACTGCATTGCCAACCTGCAATCCTTTGATTCGGGAGAGATTTCAATAAATGGCAAAAAGCACGATAATACAAATGTCTACCAAACCTTTGCCTACCTGCAGGACAACCGTGTCCTCTACCCTGAATTGACGGGGCTGGAACACTTGCGGTTGGTCCAGACTATCCAAGATTTACCCAAAGAGCGGATTGAGGAAGTCATCCAAGAAATCGGTATCCGTGATTATGTGAATATCCCTGTCAAAAATTATTTCCTGGGAATGAAGCAACATCTCCTGCTGGCTATCGGTATAATGAACAAGCCCCAGGTCATGCTCTTGGATGAACCCTTGAACGGCTTGGACCCGACCAGCTACATTCAAACCCGAAAATTGCTCCAGAAACTAGCCAAAAATGGTTCAACCATTATCGTGTCTTCCCACCAATTAAACGAAGTAGACCAACTAACCGACCAACTGCTCTTTCTTAAACAGGGAAAAATCATTGAGTGGAAACTGGAACAGGTTGGGCGACAATATGCCATTCAGACTAGTGACAATCAGACAGTTTATCAGAAACTTAGACAAGTAAATGGATTGACTTTGGTCAATGATAGCATTCAGGTAGACACCAGTGTTCATAGTCTGCATTTCTACCTAGACCAAGTTATGACGTGTCAGGTAGAAATTTTGGATATTAGCGTTCAGGAGCACCAGTCCGAAGAAATCTATAAAGAACTATTTGAATAGGGAGGTCTGACTATGAATCTACTGCTCCTTTTCATTCTACGACTGAAACGCAATGCTATTTTTCTATCCCTGATAACCGCTATCGCCCTTATCCCATTTGCCATGTCCTATCGGAATGTTCTAGAGGCCGAAAACCTACGATTTGAGGATCGATCCCGTATCATACAAGTCAAAAAAGAAGCTGAAATTGTCTTGTATGCTGACGATAAGGAAGCTCAAGCCTTAGACCAGGAAAGCATGGATTATTATAAAAAACTCTTGGAACTGACGACCACCTACTTAGAAAAGGAACATATCCAAGGAAAAAGTCAGGAGGTCTTGGAAACGGAGTTAGAACTCTACCAGACCATGCAAAACTGGGAGGCAAACGGGCACAATATCAACCATTTTACGAACAGCGAACTGGCAGAACGTATCACAGTCCATAAAAAAGTTCTAGAGCAAACTCTTACCTTTCACTACCCTACTGCTCCCAAGGATTTTTATCTGACCTTGTTACAATTTCTTCCAGCTAGTAACTACATGATTCCTCTCGTCATCTGCTGTCTCTTAGCTTGGCTCCTCATGACTGACCTTTCTAAACATCGTGGCCTCCTCTTTATCAATGGACTAACTCCTAGCCAATATGCCACTAGCCTGACCTTACTTGCTCTTCTCCTCCAAGTTGCTATCTATGCTCTCATCCTGTTCATGCTACTTCTATTGGCACATCAGTTCCAATTTACCTTCCAAGAAAACTATCCTCTACTAGTCGGCACAAATACTCTATCTACCATATCTGTCAGGGAACAATTACAGAAACTCCTGCTGGTAATGGCTGGTGTGACAGGTTTCTATCTGACCTTTATCCGATTAGCAACTGCTAAAGTCCTACAAACATACAAGCGAAAATAGGCCACCTCGAAAATGGTGGCTTTTTGAATGCAAAAAACGATGCCCATTCAGACACCGTTATATATTCTTTTATTTAACAGCCTGCAAAGCCGCATCATAATCTGGATGTTCGTTGACATTGTCCAGGTATTCTACATAGGTGATTTCATTGTCGGCATTAAGGACAAAGACCGCACGCGCCAGCAAATTCCACTCTCGCATGAGCACACCATAGGATTTACCAAAGGCATGGTCATAGTAATCAGACAAGGTGATGGCATCTTCCAAACCTGCGGCGCCACACCAGCGTTTTTGAGCAAAGGGGAGGTCAGCTGAAATAGTGATGACAACCGTATTGTCACGATCAGCCAGTTCCTGATTAAAGCGACGGGTCTGGGTATCGCAAATCCCTGTATCAATAGAAGGCACCACACTGATCACCTTGGTCTGCTTGCCAAAGTCTTTCAGACTTTTCAGGCTCAAGTCATTTGCCATGAGGACAAAGTCAGGAGCCGTATCTCCCACTCGTAACTGCGGACCTACCAAGGTCACTGGTTTTCCAATAAAGGTTGTCATATCTATCTCCCTTGCACTTAATAAAACTATTGTAAGCGTTTCTGTAAAAAAATACCAGTTTTTTGACTGGTAATTTTAGTAAGTTATCTATCAAAATTTGCATTCTCTAGGTCTTCCTCAAGAATTTCAATAAAACGCTTGGCTATTGGGCTCAACACCACTCCTTTTTTCCAAAGAAGCTGCAAGCTATCCGTTGACAAATCTAGAGGACGAAAGACCAGTCCACTTCCATCATAGCTTGTTTCAACAATTCCGTCCAAACAAAGAGCAATCCCAACCCCTGCTTTCACCAATAAAGAGGCATTATAGAGGAGATTATAAGTCGCTACTATTCGATAATCGCCTAATCCAGCAAAGATAGACTTATCAACATTGCTTTGGGAGGAAACAATCAAGGGATAGGCTAGAACATCGCTCAGCACTAGCTCTTCTTTAGAAGCTAAAGGATGAAAACGTGGGACTAGAATCCCCCAACTATCTCGGTTTACTAAAGGCAGACTGTCAAATTTTTTCGTTGAAAAACGGCCAAAGGTGATTCCAAGATCATGGATTCCATCCTGTAGTTGCTCTAAAATGTAATCTGCATTTCCACTTTGGATGTGCACTCTCGTATTGGGATACCGACTGGTTAAGCTTTCGATTGCTCTTGCAATAGGCTCCAAAGACTGACTTTCTGCTGCACCAATGTAAAGGTCACCAGAAATCATCTCCGTTGGGCGAAGAGCATCTTCTGTTTTTTTAACCAAACTGGTAATTTCCAATGCGCGATTATAGAGATATTGCCCTGCTTCTGTCAGCTGAATTTCTCTACTCCCACGATAAAACAAAATGGTGTCTAACTCTTGCTCCAATTCTTTTATTTGCCGTGATAAGGTGGGCTGAGTAATGTGTAAGCTCTGAGCCGCATTTGATATGGAGCCTGTTTGTACAATGGCAATAAAATAGGTCAATACACGAATATCCATCATCTACCTCCAACTTTTTTACTTTATTATACCATGCTCATAAGGCATATAAAACATATAAAATAGGTATTTGTAATATCTTTGTTTCCCTGATATGATAAGAGTCAAGAAATGGAGGAAGAAACATGAAATCAATAAAAATGACAGAAGAATGGGATAAAACATTTCCAAAGAGTGACAAGGTTGAACACCAAAAAGTGACCTTTCAAAATCATTTTGGTATCACCTTAGTGGCAGATCAGTACAAACCAAAACAGATTCAAGAGAAATTACCCGCCATTGCTGTTGCAGGTCCATTTGGAGCAGTTAAAGAACAGTCTTCCGGTCTCTATGCTCAAGAAATGGCGGAACGCGGCTTTTTAACCATTGCTTTCGACCCATCTTATACAGGAGAGTCCGGTGGTAACCCACGCTACATGAACTCACCTGACATCAATACAGAAGATTTTCAAGCAGCGATCGACTATCTATCTACCTTAGATGAGGTTGATACGGAAAACATTGCTATTATCGGAATCTGTGGTTGGGGAGGAATTGCCCTAAATGTCGCAGTCCTTGACCCTCGTGTCAAGGTGACCGTAGCATCCACTCTCTATGATTTGTCTCGCGTTACTAGAAAGGGTTATTTTGATGAATCCGATACAGAGGAGTCTCGCTATCAGATGCGTTTAGCACTTGCCAAACAACGGACTGAGGATTTCAAAAATCACAACTATCAACTTGCAGGGGGCGTGATTGACCCGCTACCAGATGATGCGCCACAATTTGTCAAAGATTATTATGCCTACTATAAAGAACCACGAGGCTACCATGAACGTAGCCTCAATTCAAATCAAGGATGGGCCATCCAAGCAGGTACAAGCCTCTTAAACACTCATCTACTAGATAGCATTGGAGAAACTAGAAATGCAGTCCTTGTTGTTCATGGTGACAAGGCGCATTCCTACTATATGGGCAAAGATGCTTTTGAACAATTGACAGGTGGCAACAAGCAGATGATAACAGTCGAAGGTGCAAGCCATACAGACCTCTATGATCAAATGGAAATTATTCCATTCGAGGAAATCGAGGCATTTATCCGCCAACACTTTGCATAAGAAAAGGAAAAGTTGCTATGATTGAAGCAGTTTTTAAGGAGTTTATTGATAGAGATCGCTTGGTGCCAGAAAAAGCTGGCCTACGCCAGCTCATATCCGATATTCAAAGAGAGAATCAGCCCCTTGTTCAAGAATTAAATACTTCCATTCAAACCGTTGACAGCACACGAAAACTCGTTGAAAAGCTCACATTGGAAAAGATTGACGAATCCGTTATCATCAATCCCCCTTTCCAAACAGATTTTGGCCGTCATATTCATTTCGGAAAGGATATCTACATCAACAAAGATGTCTTTATGGTAGACTTGGGAGGTATTTTTATTGAAGATCAGGTTTTGATTGGTCCCCGTGCTAAACTGATTTCCGTCAACCATCCCTTGAAAGCGGAGGATCGTCACAAGCTTGAACTCAAGTCTGTCCGCATCCAAGAAAATGCCTGGATAGGCGCAGATGCGACGATTTTACCTGGAGTGACAATTGGAAAGAATGCGGTGGTGGCTGCTGGTGCAATTGTCACAAAAGATGTACCTGACAATACGCTCGTTGCAGGCGTTCCTGCAAAGATAATAAAAACACTAATCTAAGAAAAAATCCCTGTAGACTGATAGAAGATAGGCTCTCCAGTCTGTAGGGATTTTTAGCAATGATATCTGTCAGAAAACTAATTGTCTATTTTCACCCTTTTCAATCGCAGAGCGTTCAAGACGACTGACACTGAGCTGAGGGCCATGGCTGCACCTGCAAACATAGGATTGAGCAGGGGTCCACCAAATGCATGTAACAGACCCATGGCGATTGGAATACCGATCACATTGTAGGCAAAGGCCCAGAAGAGATTTTGCTTGATGGTCCGCATGGTTGCCTGGCTGAGTTTGACAGCCTTGACCACATCCAAAATATCACTATGCATGAGGACAATGTCGGCAGACTCAATAGCAATATCAGTCCCTGAACCAATGGCTAGACCCATATGGGCTTGAGCTAGAGCTGGGGCATCGTTGATGCCATCCCCCACCATAGCGACTGTCTTGCCCTGTTCTTGTAAGTGCTTGACTTGGTTGGCCTTGTCATCTGGCAGGACCTGACTGACCACCTGCTCAATGCCGACTTCCTTGGCAATGGCTTTGGCAGTTTTTTCATTATCTCCTGTCAGCATGACCACTTCTAATCCCATAGCTTGCAGAGCCTGGACAGCCTGACGGCTGGTCTCTTTTACTTTATCAGCAATGGCAATGACTGCTAGTAATTCTTGCTGGCTGGCTAGGAAAACAGGCGTCTTAGCTTGATGGGCAAATGTTTCCGCAACTGCACGTCCTTTGGAAACATCAATTCCCTGTTCCCGCATCAACCGTTCATTTCCCAGATAGATGGTCCGCTCTGCTATTGTCACCGAAAGACCACGACCTGAAAGTGCCTGAAAATCGGTGGCAGGCAAGAGATCAATCTTTTCTGTCTGAGCTGCTTGCAGGAGGGCCAGAGCCAATGGATGCTCAGAAAATTGCTCGCTACTTGCTGCCAACTGGAGGACCTGCTCACGATTTTTAGTAGATAAGAGATGAACGTCTGTCACCTGGGGCTTGCCCTCAGTAATAGTCCCAGTCTTGTCGAAGACAATGGTGTTCACGCCTTGTAGGGTTTCAATAGCTTGACCAGACTTGAACAAAAGACCGTTTTCTGCCCCTTTTCCAGTCCCAACCATGATAGCCGTAGGGGTTGCCAGACCCAGAGCACAAGGGCAGGCGATGACCAAGACGGCGATGATGATGCTTAATGAAAAAATCCATGATTCTTGATCCAAGAAGTACCAGGCCAGACCGGACAAGAGAGCCAAGCCCATGACGACTGGTACAAATATGGCAGAAACTTGGTCAGCCAATTTGGAGATAGGTGCCTTAGACCCTTGAGCCTCTTCTACCAAGCGAATTATCTGAGCTAGAGTCGTATCACGACCAACCTTGGTAGCCTGCATGGTAATGGCGCCTTGCTGGTTAAGGGTGCCGCCAAAAACATTATCGCCTAGAGCTTTCTTCACTGGTAGGCTCTCACCCGTCAGCATAGACTCATCCACACGTGTTTGGCCTTCGAGAACCTGACCATCAACAGGAATCTGCTGACCTGGACGAACAATGACCTGGTCACCGACCACCACTTCTTCAATCGGCACTTGTATTTCCTGACCATTTCGCAAGACCTGAGCCGTCTTAGGAGCCAGATCCATCAATTTCTTAATGGCCTCAGAAGTCTGACCTTTGGCTCTAGCTTCAAAATATTTTCCTAGGGTAATCAAGGTCAAGATAACGGCGGCTGATTCAAAATACAGTTCTGGATGGTGACCGTGCATGGCCACTTCTTTCCCCATCAGAAGAAACGCAATCATCAAAAGACCTTGAACCAAGGCTGCCCCTGTCCCAACAGCAATCAAGGAATCCATATTTGGATGGCCTTGCAAGAGAGTTTTAAAGCCTTTTTGGAAAAAACTGCGTCCGATATAGAGGATAGGGATGAGCAAGATGACTTGGCTGATCGCATAGACTAGCGGTTGGTGGAGCAAAGCTGGTAATGGAAACCCACCCCAAGGCAACATAGGCCCCATAGCAATATAGAGCAATGGAAGAGTAAATGCTGCTGACCAGACAAATCGATGCCACAGCTTTTCTTCCTTGCTCGGTCCCTTGTCCGCAGCCTCTTCTACTTCTTCTGGTCGAATTAGCTGATAACCTGCCTGCTCAACTGCTCTTTCAAGACTGGCTGGATTTTGCCTATGACGGCTATAACGGATAGTCGCCTTTTCTGTTGCCAGATTGACAGTGACCTCTTCTACACCCTCTAGTTTTCCCAGAGCTTTTTCAACCGTCATGGCACAAGAAGCACAGGTCATACCTGCAATATCATAAGACTCGGTCACCAAGCTATCGACTAGCTGGTACCCCGCCTTTTCAACTGCCTGACGAATATCCTCTAGTCCCAAAAGCTTTTCATCATAGCTAACACTCAATTTTTCAGTCGCTAGGTTGACACTAGCTTCTTCCATTCCTGCTAATTTACCAACAGCCTTTTCAACTGTCAGAGCACAGGAAGCACAGGTCATACCTTGAATGGGATAGCTTGCTTGTTTCATAGGTTACTCCTTTTCTGACTACATCTGTAAACAAATTATACAATATACGACTACATTTGTAAACAAAATTGTTTCAAAAAAGTAGATTGAATTCAATCCAACCTACTTTTACATATTCATTTATTCTTTACTGGATTTTTTCCGATGAAGAAAAATTGCTGTTAAAATTCCTGCAACACCTAGCGCCACCAACAAGAGGCTGACTTGCTCACCTGTACTAGGAAGACTTGATTTACCTTTTTTATTGGTAGGTGTTACTTTCTTATCTGAAGACACTACTGTTCCGCTGGAGGAGGAAGTATCCGTAGCTCCTCCTGTGTCAGAAGCACTTGTAGACTGACTTGTACTGGTTGAGGTTTCGGTACCACTTGATGATGGCTCAGTGCTGGTCGATGGGGCAGTACTACTTGATGATGGTTCGGTACTGCTTGATGAGTCGGTGCTGCTGGATGACGGAGTTGTTGCTGCTTCAATTTTTGCCATCATTTCAGCTTCAACAGCTTTTAGTTGGGCAAAAATCTCTGCCGAACGAGCCAAGGTTTCCTCGGTTACAGTTGGAGCCAGGGCTACAGCTGCATCTTCTGAAAGTCCAGCATATTGAGCATCAAGAGCGACCTGTGCAGCAATCCAGTCATTTTCAAGAGCAATCCATTTTTCTTGAATCGATGTACCAAATAACTCTGGGTGTGAGATGGCCATCTTATCAATATTTTGTACCGTCCAGTACCATGAATTCGTGTCATAAGAAGCTGAGCGATTTTTAAAGGCTTCATAAGTATCCGTCACAATACCATAGAATGGAACATACGGTGTATTCCTTGTCTGAGCCAAGCCCAACCACACTGTACCACCGAAGGCTGATGGTAAGCTACTATTGATCTGATAAACATGGGCATCGATGACGTTTTCATTACCAAGAGCGTATTTATAAGTCGTATCTGCCGCTTGGTCATTCGCACCATTATCCCCTTGTTTTACCTTGCCTGCTTCATCGTCTGGACGAAATTCTGGAAGATGTTCAAAACGGTTACGTTGTAAGGCAAAGGTATCTTGTAAACTAAAGCGACGACTTGGATCTGTTGGCTGACGTAGCAAATCATACACAGCATCTTCATAGGTTACAGGCGATGCTGGATCCATCAATTTAATACCTGCATACACGCGGGAACGGTCTGCTTCAGCATAAGTTGCAGGACCGTATGATTTAGCGATATGGAACTGCCCATCGACTGTCACATAATTATCCGCTTGCTTGGCTACTTCTTCAACCTTTGCAGAAGCAATCACATTTTCTGTATCGGTAAAATCAACATGACCTAGATAGTAAGTATTTGCAAAAATTGCATACTTGTCTTCAGGGAACTTGATGGCTACGTATTGGTGTCCTGACAAGATTTCCATGTACCAAACTTCATTTTTGTCAGCAATAATAACAATATTCCCTTCTGCTGAGCCTTTTTCATCGATTGTCTTTGCAATCAACTCAACACCTTCACGCGCACTAGTGACCCTAGGAAGAACATAATCAATCAAAATTGGTTCTCCCAGCCCTCCAGCTTCAACTAGAGGATCAACTGCCAAGACTTTAGCATTTGGAATAGCTGTTACAGTAGCAGTCATGGATACGCCTTTTTCATTAAAACCATGCGCCCCATAATTACCATTTGAACCATCCCCACGCGCCGCATCAGGCGTAGAGGTGTACTTGAACTCATTTGCCAAGTGTGGTGCTGTAAAACCAAATGTCTCATCCACCAACATATCTCCCTCAGCATAGCTTGCTGCAGGAACCACAATATAATTTTTATTGTGCGCTCCATTATCTGGTGGATAGGGATAATCTTCCGTTCTACCATAAAGGATAGAACCATCCGTTGTCAACCCTTTCCCAATGATAAAGCCTGAGCAAGCTTGAACAAGTTGAGCAGGGAATAGGCAAACCAACATTAGAAATGTGGCTATACGAACAAAAGTCTTTTTCATAGACTTCTCCTTTCATATAATAAAATACCCATTTACACATATATTGTAACGCAAAAGCACCTGCCTTGCAAGTGCTTTCAGATATATTTTACACATTTTTTCTAGCCAACATGGTCGCAAACCGCATCTTAAGGAAATTGCCATTCTCATCACGCTTATGAAGTTGACCAAAATCTTCATTGTATTTGACCAGTTCCCAGTCACGGTAGTATTCCTTCAACTCACCTGCTCCAAAAGTAAAGGAGAAATTCATAGGACAGGGCGCATCTTCCGTATCCATAGCCGCCACAATCAAGTTATAGCCACCAGGTCGTGTCTGCTCCTGCATATTGTGGATAATGGCTGGCACCCGATCCCGCTCCAAGAACATAAAGACCACTGTTGAGATAATCCAGTCGTAATCCTGCTCCAGACTAGCTGAGTTAATATCGTAAGTCCCAGCCTGCAAGTCCAAGTCCTCCACTTCCTTGACCTGCAAGAGTGTCCGAATACTTGGCACATCCTTATCAACTGCCGTCACCTCAAATCCCTGCTGAGCCAAGTAGAGACTGTTCCTGCCATGACCACAGCCCAAGTCCAAGACCTTACAAGGCTCAATTCTCTTCAAGGCCTCTAAGACTTCCGAATGCGTCCGTGTATAGTCATACTTTTTGGCAAAATAGTCTTCTGGTTGACAGAAAAATTCCAAGAAAAACTCCGTATCCTCTGTCAATAAAGTCACCCGATGCCAAGCCTGTGGCTCAACAAAGGGAATCTCATCTGTCGGACCATAGACATATTCTCCCAAAATCTCATTATCATCTGAAATCGGCTCAAATTTGAGCTGACCTCTCAAGACCTTGATTTTGGCCCAAGTACCCACCTTGGTATTGTGCTTGGTCAAAAAATGCTGGGGAACCGTATCCTGATTCCAAATGGGCATGCGTTTGTAAGGAACTAAAACCGTCATTATCTCTCCTTTTCTTTCCGATACACTTAGTCTATCACAAAGGAAATATGAATTCAAACCCATTTTTTTCTTGACTTGGAGTGAACTCCAAGGTATATAATATTCATATCAATTAGAAAGGATATTTACTGACAAGTAAGTATGGGATGAATATGAAAACAGCTATTTATGAAAAAGCCGGTAAGATGACCGTTGCAGAAATCGAAAAACCAAGCCTTCAAGCTAAGGACGATGTCATTATCAAGGTCGTTAGAACCTGTGTCTGTGGGTCTGACCTTTGGGGCTACGGAGAAGACATTCACCATGACCACGGTGACACAAACTCTGGTCATGAAGCCATCGGTATCGTTGAAGAGGTAGGCGAAGACATTACAACACTTGTTCCTGGTGACTTCGTTATCGTTCCATTTACACATGGTTGCGGACACTGTGATGCCTGTCGTGCTGGCTTTGATGGTACTTGTGACAACCATCCAGGCTACACCAACTGGGGCAACAACTACCAGTCTCAATACATTCGTTTCCACTACGGCAACTGGGCCTTGGTCAAAATTCCTGGTCAGCCAAGTGACTACTCAGAAGGCATGATCAAATCTCTCTTGACTCTGGCAGATGTTATGCCAACTGGCTACCACGCAGCCCGCGTAGCAGATGTCAAACCTGGTGACAAGGTTGTTGTCATCGGTGATGGTGCAGTGGGTCAATGTGCCGTCATTGCTGCAAAAATGCGCGGAGCTTCTCAGATTATTATGATGAGCCGCCATGCAGACCGCCAGCAAATGGCTTTGGAATCAGGGGCTACTGCCATCGTAGCAGAACGGGGCGAGGAAGGAATTGCCAAAGTCCGTGAAATTCTAGGTGGCGGAGCTGATGCCGCCCTCGAATGTGTTGGTACAGAAGCCTCTATTGACCAAGCCCTCGGCGTGCTTCACAATGGTGGTCGTATCGGTTTTGTCGGTGTGCCACACTACAACAACCACGCCCTTGGCTCAACCTTTGCTCAAAATATCATTATCGGTGGTGGCTCTGCTTCTGTCACAACCTATGATAAGGAAATTTTGCTCGATGCTGTTCTCAAAGGCGACATCAACCCAGGTCGAGTTTTCACCCAAACTTACTCCCTAGAGAATATCGACCAAGCCTACAAAGACATGGCCAACCGTAAAACGATTAAAGCAATGATTACGGTGGATTAAGAAAATAGAACAAAACCCCAGAAGTTCATTACATAAACTTCTGGGGTTTCGTATAATTTATAGAAAGATAAAAACGGAACCATCCCACTCATTAGAACTACTAATACTCAACGGGAGTAGAAAGGTCCAGTTTCAACATTTGCAATAACAGAAGCAAGTGTTAAGCATGAATTTTTTTATCTGCAATTGCATCCGTGAGGGTCTGTGAGAAATTCAATCCTAGTTCACGTCCTAGAGTGTCTGCCCAGCGTGGGATAGTGAGTGTTTTCTTTACTGGCTCTTGACTGCCCAAATACTTTGCAACGTCCACCATCACCATGGAGATAAAAGACTTGCTAGAATCGTAAACCATCTCAAAATCCTCATTACGGAAAGGGTTATTATCTACTAATGACAAAGTGTTTATAGAAGACGGGGTAGGAATGTCTCTTCCATTCTCGATATAATCAGCTAAGTTTATGCCTAACCAATCGCTAGCCATTGCCATAGCGTCCGCCATATCCTCGCCTTGAGTTGCTGAATGCTCAAAATCAGGGAAAGTTACAAAGTAAGGGGCGTTAGCTCCGTCTGTATCATCAAAATAAAATAAAGCTGGATAAGTGACAAGCATAGTTTACCTCCAAAAGAAAACAAGCGGTAGGCTGTTGTTATAACAGCCCTGCTTGCTTTTTGATACCCCTTTCGGTGTATTTGTTTATTTCACCGTGGGGAATGGTTATAGGTCGCTCGCCTGCTTTTTCAAGTTTCACGTGTGACCCCTTACCGCCTTTGGTTTTTGTCCAACCATGGGCGGTAAGTAGCTTAACCATTTCTTTTTGTGTCATAGGCATAGCGCTTTTACCTCCTGACAAGATTATTATACCATACGTATTACACGTATTCAACTATAAAGAATCAGAAAATGTCTGAAATTTGTGACTGATACTCAATGAAAATCAAAATAAAAAAAGACAGTTCAGTAAACAAACTGAACTGTTCCATATTTTAAGACACATTATTTCCAAGTTCTTAATTCTGTCCATCCAATCGCATTACTAATAGTATAAGTCTTTCCAGCGTTGACATACTATTCGTACCTAGATATCTCACCTTAAGATCGTACTCATTCAAATTATAATTAGCTTTTACAATAATATGTCCATAAGTGTATAGAGGTACATTATGAGAAACCCTCTAAATTAACAGAAATTCCATATTATTTTTTAAAACTTTTGCAAAATAATATAGCTCCTATTGAAAAACTTAAGGTTTCTACAGGCCTCCAGAATAATTGATATACATAAAGTATGAGTGTATTCCAAAAATCACCACTAGTATCAATCCAAGTTGGTTTTATCATATAATTTAAGTATCCAAAGCACATTAAAATTATGCCACTTAAAAATAATGTATCCGGACTCCTTTTATTTTTCATAAAAACCACCATCCTTATTTTTCATATAAAATAAACAGTCTAGTCATCAGCATTATAGTTTCCTATGTTATTTTAACTCCTAGCTTGATGCTATATTATTTATATATTCGCAATATTATTATAACATTTATGGATTAAAAAATAAAGTTATTATTGGTTTATTTCTAAAAATCGTTTCAAAATTTCAAATTGAAATTTTGAATTATCCTAGTTAACATATTCATCAATAAATTTATATATAAAAACCAACAAAAAAGACCAGGATTTCTCCCAGTCTTAGCGACTATTGATAGCCTTCATGGTTCGTTTGATGTCACGGTCTTGCTCACGGCGTTTAATTGACTCTCGCTTGTCGTAGTCGTGCTTCCCTTTGGCAAGCCCAATCAAGACCTTGGCAAAGCCGTCCTTGATATAGACCTTGAGGGGCACCAGGGTCATCCCTGTTCCCTTGACCTCATTACCCAGAGATTCAATCTGCTTCTTCCGCAAGAGGAGCTTGCGGGTCCGTGTTGGCTCCTGATTCCAAATATTGCCCTCATCGTAGGGAGCGATATGGACATTGACCAGCCAAGCCTCGCCCTGCTTGATCTGGGCAAAGCCGTCCTTGAGGTTAATCCGCCCCGCACGAATCGACTTAATCTCCGTCCCCGTCAGGACCATCCCCGCCTCCACTGTATCGACAATGGTATAGTCGTGGCGGGCTTTTTTATTCTGTGCAATCACATTGCCCTCACCCTTGGCCATGCCTATCTCCTTTTCTTCTTGTTCTTTTTAGCTACTTCTTTGTAAAATGGTTTCTTTTTCTTGTCTTTTTTACCACTTTTTGACTTGTGGTCTTTCCCAGACTTGTGATGTTTGCTGTCGCGACCAGCAGCTTCTTGCTTGTGGTGCTTGCCCCGTCCTCGCCCTGACCGATCATCACGGTCACGGTTGGAGTGACTGGCCGTTCTCCGCTTGGCTTTCAAAGCCTTTTCCACAATATCCAGCTCGGACGGCACGTGGGCAAAATCAATCTCCCCTGTCATCTTGTCCGCCCGCGTTAGCTTGATACGAATTGGCTGACCGACACGGAAGACCCGACCGGATTTCTCACCCTGCAAGGTCAGAGTTCGCTCGTGGAACTGATAGTATTCGTTGAGGTTGGTGATATGAATCAGACCTTCAACCGTGTTTGGTAACTCGACAAAAAGACCAAACTTGACTACGCTAGACACGACACCGTCAAACTCTTGCCCAACAAATTCTTGCATGAACTCTGCCTTCTTCATGGCTTCGACTTCCCGCTCTGCCTCAATGGCACGGCGTTCTAAACTGGACGAAGACTTGGCAAGCTCAGGAATAACCTGCTCAAAATGCTCTGCTTTTTCCGCAGGATTGTGACCATATTCCCGTACCATACGGTGAACCAGCAGGTCGGGATAGCGGCGGATAGGGCTGGTGAAGTGAGTGTAGAACTCCGCACCCAGACCGTAGTGGCCGTGGTTGTGCTCCGAGTAGCGTGCCTGCTGCATGGAGCGTAACAACATCATGTTGAGGACATCCGCATAGGCTTCATCCTTGACCCGCTCCATAAGATCTTGAAGGGCATCCTGGCTGATAGAGCTAGCCGTACCGTAAACCGTCAGACCAAAGCTGGTCGCATAGTCGATGAACTTCTGCAACTTGTCTGACTTAGGCTCCTCGTGGATCCGATAGATGAAAGGCAGATCCAGCTTGGCAAAATGCTCGGCAACGCACTCATTGGCCGCCAACATGAAGGACTCAATCATTCGCTCGGCAATGCCCCGCTGACGTAGTTGAATATCGACTGGTAGACCATCCTTGTTGACGATGATTTTGGCTTCTGTCGTGTCAAAGTTGAGAGCCCCACGTTTGTAGCGCATGGTTTCCAGGGTTTCATGGAGTTTGACCATAAGCTCTACACTTGGCACGATTGCCTTGTATTTGTCCAGCTTTTCCTTGTTACCTGCAATCATATCATTGACATCGGAATAGGTCATACGGAAGGTGGTTTTGATGACCGTTTGGCCAATCCAGTGCTTGACTACCTTGCCCTTGCGGTCAATTTCCATAATAGCCGACTGGGTCAGGCGATCCACGTTTGGATTAAGGGAACAAATGCCATTTGACAAACGTTCTGGCAGCATTGGCACCACACGGTCGGTCACATAGACAGACGTTCCACGCTTGACAGCTTCCTGGTCCAAGGCAGAGCCTTCGGTCACATAGTAGCTGACATCAGCGATATGGACACCCAGTTCCAGATTGCCGTTCTTGAGTTGCTTGATATGGACCGCATCGTCCAGGTCCTTGGCATCTGCACCATCGATAGTAAAGATGATTTCATCCCGCAGGTCCAAGCGTCCTTCAAAGTCCTTCTCAGACGGACTTTCTGGTACTCGGTTGGCCTCCGCCAAAACTTCATCAGGGAATTCCGACACGATATCCATGGACTCCAAAACTTCCAAGACATCGATTCCCACATCGTCCTTGTGGCCCACCACGTCCCGAATGGTCGCAACAAAGTGGTCCCGTTTCTTGCTTGGATAGGCTTCGATATCAACTTTTAGGATTTCCGTTCCGGTCAATACCAGAGGTGACTTCTTGATGTAAATCTTCTGAGCGATTTTCTGGTTTTTAGACTTGATGTAGCCTGCATATTCAGGCTTATCTTCGTCAAAAACAATCAAGCCCACCGCTGTTTTCAGGCTATGTTCCAAAATATCAATGACTTCTGCTTCTGCAGCCGTTCCCTTGAGACGATCTGCAACCTTTTTGATTGCAATTTCAACTCTGTCACCTTCGATAGCAAAGTTGACATCGTCACGGCTGACAAAGAGATCATCTTCCTCCTCGTCAATGGTCACAAAGCCAAAGCCTGACTTGTGGGCACGGAAAATACCCTGTAAGGTTACCTTGTTTTTGGACACTTTTGGGACTGGCAGAGCAATTCGACCCGCATTGTCAAAGACAAGTTGACGACTACCTTCCATACTCGAAACCAGCTTGACCAAGTCTGTAAAACTCTTAGCAGAACTAGCTCCAAGCTGATCTGCCAGCTGGTCCATGGTCACAGGACCAACTTCTTTAATATAGTTTATAATTTCGTTTTTCATCTTGTATTTACCAGAGTGCAGGATAAAAACCTAGCACTATTTCTCTTTCAGTCCTTTAGTTTATCTTTTATTACTGCGACGTACGAGGAAACTCCGTTTCCCTATTTCCAACTTCAAATAATTTCATCATTATTTGAACTCGCTTTGTCGTACTTCAGTACAGTCTGCAGCTCGTTGCCTAGTACTAAAAGCAAACTAAAAGACTGTATTTTGCGTTATATCCAGACGCAGTGGTTGATTGCTCCAACAATCAAATGATTGTTGGAGGTGGGAGATAGGATTTGCAAAGCAAATCTCAATAGTTCGCGAATAACGCTCCGAACCATACCTATTCAACTTATGTGGGGGTGGGCAGACGAACTCTTTATATAGTCATTTGAATTATCTTTGATACATCGTCACTTTCGCCTTGCCATACTTTAGTATAGCCTGCGCCTCAGTTCCTTGTCTGAAAGCTAATTCATTCGACTATACTTGTCGAGTTCTGGCCCACTCCCAAAAAAATAGACCAAGAACAAGTCCCAGTCTGATTTATCTACTTACTTGAAATGATAACAAGCGCCAGCGCATCCAGCATCCAAAGAAAAACAAGAATAGCTGTAATGCGTTGCATCACCGCTTCAAAACCACGGGCCTTTGTACGTTCAAATAAGGCTCCACTAGAAGAGTCAAAGACGTTGCTAGACTGGTTTTTAGCCGGTTGAATAAAAATCACTACAATCAAAATAACAGATAAAATCAACAGAATTGCTAATAATGCTTGATACATATTTTTTTCACTTTCTACAATAACTTATGACATTATACCATAAAACCTACTTAGTTTCAAGGTGGAGGGTTACTTTTCTCTCTTTTGGGCAGTATTTAAGGACTTCAATCTTATCTGGATGAGTCTTGGCGTTTTTGCTAGTCAAGTAGTTCTTACTACCACATTCTGAACATTGTAAATTGATTTTAACTCTCACTAAACATCCCTTACTTTCAAATAGTTTCTAAAATTGGTCAAAGACCAGATAAGGTTAAAGAGGACAAGTCCGCTCGACAGATAGAAAACCCAGTCATAACCCATGTGAGCAGCCACCGCAGACCCCATCATGGGACCAACAACAGAACCTAGATTATTAAAGAGTTGGTTGTAGGAAAATATCCTTGAAATCCCTTCTTTTGGGGTCAACTTGGTCAAAAGAGAATTGACCGAAGGCAACAATGCTCCTGTCCCAAAACCATACATGAATCGCAACAAACCAAGCTGGAAAGGATCTTCTGCAAAAACACAGAAAACATTAATCAACAGACTGTAAGTTAAAGCAATTAACAGGAGGCGATGGTTGCCAATACGATCACCAATTTTCCCTAAATAACCGGATGTCACTAGCGATGCCATACCAGGCAAGGAAATGATAAAACCAGCAACAAATAACAGATTATCTGTCTGTCCCAAATGCCGCACATAGAGGGTCAATATAGGAACGACAGCCTGAGCAGCTGCAATAATAATCATAGAAGTCACAAAAAGCCCAACCAGCATCTGCCGATCTTTCACCTGCTCAAATACCTCTTTAACCGACATTTCTTCGCCTTTTTTGACTGGAACAAAATCCTCTCGAATATAGAAAACTGTCAGTAACACAACGATAGCATAAAGAAGTCCCACCAGCAAAAATACCATATGTACGCCAAACATCTCTGCTAAGATACCACCCAGGGTCGGACCAATCAAATTCCCCGCTACCGCACCTGTTGATAAGGTCCCCAGAGCATACCCCGTCTTATCCTTTGGAACCTGACTGGCAATCAAGGCAGTCGCATTGGGAATGTACCCCGTAAATACCCCGTTTAGGACACGTAAGGCAAGCAACCAAAAAACATTTGGTACAAAGGCCATCCCACCCATAGTAAAAATCATCGCAAAAGCAGCCCGCACCATCATGGGCTTGCGACCGTAGCGGTCTGCCAAACTACCCCAGATAGGAGCCATAACTGCCGCTGCAAAGGCATTGGCCGACACTGCCAGCCCTGCATAGTATTCCACCTGTCCAGGTCCCACTCCCAACTCTTCTACAAAGACCGAGATAAAAGGCATAACCAAGGTAAAACTCGTCCCTGTTAGGAAATTTCCCAACCAAGCCACCTTCAAATTCTGCTTCCAATAACTACTACCGTCGTCCATCCTTTAATTCCTCCAAAAGTTGCGCAACCTGTGCTAAGGTCGCCTCAACCTCTCCGCTATTATCAATCACCACCTGGGCTTGCGACCGTTTTTCCTCTAAAGAAAGCTGAGCAGCCAGACGATTTTCCGCATCTTGAACAGCTAAGCCATTGCGTTTCATAAGCCGTTCCAACTGCTGCGCTCTATCGACATAAACTAGCCAGACTTCATTTACTTCCCCGCTATAATCCGCCTCGTAGAGCAGAGGAATATCCATGAAAATTACCTCTTCAGTCTGCTTGAGAGCATCCCTTCTTGCCAGCAATTCTTGCCTGATAATCTGGTCTTGCAAGACAGACAAACGAGCCCGCAACTTGCTATCCGCAAAAACAGCCCGACCCAGCTTAGTCCTATCTAGACTACCATCAGCTGACAGGATTGCTTCCCCAAACTCAGCAAGCAAAACCTGGTAGAGTTTGCCGCCTTTAGCCTGTAATTCATGCACGACCGCATCCGCATCGATGACTGGATAACCTTGTTCTCTCAGAAAAGCTGTAATGGTTGATTTTCCAGAGGCGATGCCACCTGTTATTCCGATAACTTTAGCCATGTTTCACCTGACACTTGGGACAGAAATGTGTCCCCCGTCCGCCCAACTGGATTTTGACAATCTCTGTCTGGCAACGGGGACAAGCCTGTCCTGTCTTTCCGTAAACTTGTAAATAATCCTGCATGGTCCCGTCCATGCCCAAGGCATTTTTGTAGGTCCGAATGGTTGAGCCTCCTTTTTCGATACCCAGTTGCAGGACTTCAATGGTAGCTTGGCGAAGGCTAGTTACCTGCTCTGCCGACAGCTGATTACTCGTTTGAGCAGGATGGACTTGAGCCCTGAACAAGACCTCATCGACATAAATATTGCCCAAACCAGCCACCAAAGACTGGTCCAAAAGATGCGACTTAATGGGCTTTTTCGACTTAGCTAACTTGAGTGCAAATTCTTCTAGGACAAAATCTTCCTCCGTCGGCTCAGGACCAATTTTTCGACTGATAAAATAGGCACCCACATCTGCCTTGCCCAGCAGTTCCATTGTGCCAAACTTGCGGACATCCTGATAAACCAAGGTCGAGCCATCTGAAAAAGTAAAAAAGGCATGGAAATGTTTGTTGGCAGGCACCTGGTCAGGAAAGAAATTGTACTTACCTTCCATCCGCAAATGAGAAATGAGGACATGGTCTGTCAGGTAAATCAAGAGATACTTGCCACGACGGTCCACATCTAAAATCTCCTGACCAATCAAGTCTTGGCAGAAGGCATCCACACCTGTCTTAATCATGGGAGCATAGGTTACCTCCACCTTGGAAATAACCTTTCCCTTAACCAACCGATTTAAACCACGACGAACCGTCTCAACCTCAGGCAATTCTGGCAATGTACGATACCAAGAGCGTAAAAAGCGACTGAAAATTAGGAGAGCGACGCTGTGTGACTTGCACACAAGAAGCTCTATCTATTTTCCGAGCTTTTAGCTCGGGTTCAAGTACGCAAACACTCGTCCTTTCTAACAAAATTACAAAGCAAATAGAAACCTGACCGACGGTGCTTCGACACCTAGGTCACGGTTGTGATTTTCAAAGAGGCCTAGGCGAATTCAAGACAACGCCTAATCGGCTTTCCTTTCTTAACTAAATTTTTGATAGAGATACTTTTATTCACTATTCAAATCTCGAACATAGTGAACGGTTCGACTAACTTCTCGGAAGCCATGTTTGATATGAAAATTCTGGCTCAGTAGATTATCCAGTTCCGCATCAGATCCTAGTTGGCATATCCCTTGACTTTTAGCCCAATGCTCAGCAAAATTCAACAGTTCTTTCGCAATCCCTTGACTACGGTAATTCGGGCTAATAAAAATCCCTTCTAAATAGGCAACTGGACTCGCCTGACATCCTTCTACATAGTCGTGGCGAAGCGACAAATTAATCCACGCTATCGGCTCCTCACTTTGAGAATAGTACAAAAACTCAAAAGGAAACTCATTATTTGAAAATTTCTCTATCAAAACTTGCTCACTTGTCTGCCAAACCTGACTTGCAAAGAGAGTCCAAGTAGGAAGAGATCGTTCAGTAACTGCTCTAATCGTCATTATATCTCACCGTAACGACGCAAAACACCACAAAAGTGGTGCTTTACGCTTGAAATTAATTCATTCTATTCTGTTGAAGAAAGTCCCCAGACTACCTCGCTCTCTGGTTTTCAAGCTCGGGTTAAAAACGTCCCTCGGACGTTTTTAATACTCTTTCTCATTATAACCAAAGTCGGCGAGGTCGAGTTTTTTGTCTCGCCAGTTTTTCTTGACCTTGACCCAGGTTTCGAGGAAGACCTTGTCACCTAGCATGAGTTCAATATCACGACGAGCCATGGAGCCGATTTTCTTGAGCATGGCTCCTTGCTTACCGATGATGATGCCTTTCTGGCTATCACGCTCTACCATAATCGTAGCACGAATGTGGACCTTGTCAGTAAACTCATCACGTTTCATGGAATCGATGACAACGGCCACAGAGTGCGGAATTTCCTCACGAGTCAGGTGTAGAACCTTCTCCCGAATCATCTCAGATACTAAGAAACGTTCTGGGTGGTCAGTGATTTGGTCCGCAGGGAAATATTGGAAGCCTTCGTCCAGGTTTTCCTTGAGAATTTCCATGAGTCGGTTGACATTGTTCCCTTGGGTAGCAGAAATAGGCACAATTTCCTTGAACTCCATCTGTTGACGGAAATCATCAATCTGTTCCAAAAGCTGGTCTGGATGAACCTTGTCAATCTTGTTGACAACGAGGATAACGGGAACCTTGGCCTGTTTAAGGCGTTCCATAATCATGTCGTCACCCTTGCCTCGTTTTTCATCGGCTGGCACCATAAAGAGGACCGTGTCCACTTCACGAAGGGTACTATAAGCAGATTCCACCATAAAGTCACCCAAGGCCGTCTTAGGCTTGTGGATTCCTGGTGTGTCAATGAAGACAATCTGCTCTTCTTCTGTCGTATAAATGCCCATAATCTTGTTACGGGTTGTTTGAGCTTTATCGCTCATGATGGCAATTTTCTGCCCCATTACATAGTTGAGAAAGGTTGATTTCCCAACGTTTGGACGACCTAAAATCGCCACAAAACCTGACTTAAATGACATGTATTCTCCTTATATTCTAAAAAATAAAGTCCCAAATTTTCGGCACAAAGATAATCAATCCTGTCAGCAAGGCAAAGCCTGACACAAATAAGACTGCCCCTGCTGCCATATCTTTTGCATTCTTTGCCAACATAGAAAAATGATAGTCTGACGCCAAATCCACCACATTCTCAATAGCCGAATTCACAATTTCAAAAGCGATAACCAGACTAATACTGAGCAAGAGGAAGAGCCATTCTGCCACAGATACTTGGAAAATAAGTCCCGCAAGCACTACAAGAATAGCTGAAGCAAGGTGCTTCTTCATATTGCGTTCTTCCTTGAAAGCCGTCAACAAACCCGTTACTGCAAATTCTAGACTAGCAATCAGCTCTCGATTTTTCCAGCGATTTTTTGAATTATTCTCTTGTAAGTCCATAGGCCGTCAAAATTTCTTCTTGTAAACCAAACATTTCTGCCTCTTCTTCTGGCGTATAATGATCATAGCCATTGATATGCAGAAAACCGTGTACAGCTAAAAAGCCCATTTCACGCTCGTAGCTATGACCATAATCTTCAGCTTGCTCACGCGCCTTATCGATAGAAATATACAATTCACCAATATAGGCATCGAAATCTTCCATCATTTCAGCCAATTCAGGATTGTCCAGTAAGTCTTCCTCATCAAAAACAATCTCCGACTCTGGCTTATACTCTAGACTAACAACGTCTGTCGGACGGTCAATTCCTCGGTACTCCAAGTTAACCTCATGGACACGCTTATTGTCCACAAAAGTCACAGCCATTTCCTTATTCTGCTTGCCAATTTTTTCGGCAGCAAACTGAAGCAATTCCGTAATCTGCTCCTGCATTTGAGCAGAAACCTGCCCTGTTTCATCAATCATTTCAATATACATAATCTTACATTCCTTTTACGTTTCCATTATATCATAAAACCTATCAATGAGGGGTTTTTAGTGGTATAATGTCCTCAGAAGCTATCAAGAGGAATGGAAAATGTTACAAACACCGAAACACATCACTGCCATCATTGAGTCTCATCTGGATCAGATGACTAGACTTGAAAAGCAGATTGCCAGTTATTTTACTCAGTTAGACCCATCTAGCGCCGATCTTAGCCAAGAAAACACTATACAGCAACTCCACATTTCTCCATCTGCTCTTACCCGTTTTGCCAAAAAATGTGGATTTTCCGGTTATCGAGAATTTGTCTTTGCCTTTCAGAATAACCAAGAATACTTGGATAAACATTTTGAAAAATTACAGCGGAGCCTAACAAAAAAAGTCTTGGTAGACTATGAGGAAATCCTAACTGCCACTAATAATCTGGTAGATGAGGAAAAATTGGAAGAAATTGCTAAACTGATTGACAGTAGCAAGCGTGTCTACTTCTATGGAATAGGCAGTTCTGGCTTAGTGGCCATGGAATTCAAGTCCCGTTTTATGCGACTGGGAGTCGTTTGTGATGCTATTACAGATAAAAACAACCTCATTTGGACAACTACTATTTTAGACCCTAGTTGCCTGATTATCGGTCTTTCTCTGTCTGGTCAGACAGAAGAGGTCATGGAGCATCTCCAGCTGGCTGCTCAAAAGGGGATTCCTACCGCCCTGTTAACAACTAAGAGTTTTCCCCATCCGACTTTTGACCAAATCATTCCAGTCGCCTCTGTCCGCCACCTCAATTACGGCAATCGTATCTCACCCCAAATTCCCCTGCTCATCATGCTAGATATTATCTACGCCTATTTTTTAGCTATTGACAAGGAGAAAAAAGAGAATATTTTCAAGCAAACTATTAGAGAATAATTCATCCGTCTTTCTATTTCACAACAATCTTAATAAGACAAAAAGCATT